>NZ_JAFIQV010000047.1 GCF_017356015.1 Azospirillum sp. SYSU D00513 | reverse complement strand
CGGCCCGCGGCTTCGATCCGCGCTTCCTCCCCACGGTCGGTCGCCCTTCCGCAGTTGCGCTTCACTTCGCTCGCCGTGATCAGCTTACGATGGGACTTGCACCCACAAGAGAACGCCCATGCTGGGCGCACCAAGTGAAAAAGGGCGCTCCATTCCTGGAGCGCCCTTTTGCTGGCGATGAGCCGCTACGCTGGAGAGGCGCTCAGTGCGGCAGAGCGGCGAGCGCCATACCAGCCTCGGTCGCCACGTTCACCGCGACCGGCAGCGTGGCGGTCATGATGGTCTCGATCACGTCCGGCGTGTTGTAGAGGCCCATGCCGCCGCCGATGCCCAGGCCGAACGCCATCAGGCTCTGGCGGGCGATGCCGCTGACCAGCCCGACGACGACCATGGAACCGGCGATGATGCGGCCGAGGGTGCCCTGCGTCCAATCAGTCAGGGTGAGCCACACGTCGTCGAAGGCGGTGCCGCCGGTGCCGGCGAAGGCGTCGGAGACGGTGAACACGAGAACCAGGGCCAGAGCGAGGCTGGTGACGGAAGCGGCGTTGAAGGACTTGTTCATCACTGTTTCTCCAATGAGCTGACGGTGGTCAGGTTCGAAGTGGTGGTGGTTGAGGCCGAGCGGTCCGACCGTGCCGGGGTGGCAGAGGGGGCCGGAGCCGCTGGTCTGTTCTGGACAGACGGTGTGTTCACCGGCTGGGCGCTGAGCGGCTGGAAGACGTGGCTGTTGGCCGCACTGGTGTCGGGCATGCCGACCTGCCATTTGCGGGGCTCGATCTCGGTGAAGACGAAGCCCGGCATGTGCAGATCGCCGTTGCCGTCGCTGTAAGGGGCGACCCACACCTTCATGACCACGGCGGGGGTGCGGATGGGCACCCGCCCGTCGTCGGTGTGGGCCACGGGCATGGCGGCGTAGCCAACGGGCATGCCGCCGATGTCGGAGGCGGTCCGGGGGCGGCTGGTGGGAGCCACGGAGGCAGCCTGACGGCCAGCCTCCATCTCCCGAGCCAGATCCGCTCCGGACAGGTGGTCGCGGTTGTTGGTCTCCTCGTAGACTTGGCGAGCGCTCAAGCAGGAGACACCCTGAGGCATACCGGCACACCCGAACTCGGACTCGCCGATACCCAGGCTGCCGCACGCCCCGAGAAGCAGAGGGGCGGACAGAACCAGAAACTTGCTTGTGGATCTCAGCATCGCTGTGCTCGCGGTGTGTCGGTGATGGACGGATGATGGACGGAAGGAGCGGTGCCGCGCGCTGTCGATAAATTCACTCGAAGTGAACTTTTCTCGCGGTTTTTGCGCTATTGGCGGTTCCCGCCCATCAGGTTGGACATGCTGGGGAGGCCGAACATGGAGCCGTTCGAGGAGCCGCCGCGGCCCGTACCCTGGCCCATGCCTTGCCCCATTCCCTGCCCCATGCCGGAACCCTGGCCGGGCATGCGCATGTCGCGCACGGCTTCGTCCTTGCCCTTCTTGCGGAAGGTGAGGTTCACGCCGCGAGTCGCGATGAGGTCGATCTGGCGACCGGCATCCACCTCGATCACGGGGAAGATGTTGGCGGCCATGTCCGTGTAGAACTTGGCAATCCTGTCCAGGGCGGACGACGCGCCACCGAACGCCGCCGAGCGCACGGACTGCTCACCCGCGAACACGTCGGCGTACTGGGAGTTGCCGGTGTTGCTGGTCGAGAGCACCGGCACCGGACGCACGTCGAAGGCCTTGGAAACGCCATCCAGGAAGCCGGCCATCAGAGCGCGTCCGATGATCTGGCCCTGCTTGCTCACGAGGCGGCCGCGGATACCCGCCTTGCCATCCTCGCCGACGGCATAGGCCGGGAAGTTGGCTTCCAGCACCTTGCCGTCCTTGGTGACGCAGGAGATCGTCTCGCCGCGCAGCATGGCGCGCTCGCTCGACAGGTCACCGAAGCCGCCCATCAGCAGGAAGCATTCCTTCACGTCGGCGCGGTAACGGTTCGGCAGGATCGCGTCCTTCTTCACGCGCAGCAGCGCCGGGAAGGGTTCCTGGCGGGCGTTGTTTCCCGTGGGCGCGTCCATGCCGGTGATGAGCGTGCCGCTGAAGATGGAGCCCGCCGGGAGATAGGTCTGGATGGTCTCCTCTTGACCCGCCTCGTCAGCCTTGGCGACCTCTTCAGCCTCCACCAGCACCCGGATCTCCGCAGGTGCGCGCGGGGGAGTGGCGTTGGCCGTGTTGGTCGAGGCCGCGCCCGTACTGGTCTGGGCGGCAGGCGTGGCAGCGTTCTGTCCGTTGTAGAAATCCGCCGCGGTCGGAGGCCGGTTGGTCACAGCGGCTGGCGTCACACCCGGACGCATACCACCGGACTGGAGATCGGTTGGGATCTTGCTCTGCCGTTCCCGACCGGGAACGCTGTCAACGCCACCGGCACTCGCCCCGCCCTCCGCAGGCGTTTCCGGCGGAGGATTGGCGGTCTTCTGCTGAAGCTCCCCGACGCGCCGCTGCAGCTCGGCAAGCTGCATGTCGATCGCCGGGTCTTTCACCGGGGTTCCACCTTCCTGCCGCTCCTTGCGGGCGACCTCCTCGCGGAGCCGGGCGATCTCCTCGTCCTTCTTGGAAAGGCCGTTCTCGAGGAGATCGATCCGGGCGACCATGCTGTCGAGGCTGACCTTGCGGGTGTCCTTGTCGGTGAGCACGTTTTCGATGATGCCGCTGCGGTCGTTTCGGTCTGCGCGGGTCTTTTCCGACGGTTGGGCCAGGTAGACCAGCGAGAACAAGCCGGTGGCGATACCTGCAACCACGACGCCTCGGCGGACCTTCGGGTTGAGCCCCGACCAGGCGTCTTTCGTGTCCTTGAGGTTCATCACTGCCCCCGTGCGTTGACCAGCAGGCTGGGCCGGCGGGTGTCGGTGTCGGTTTCCTGCATCGGGCGGCGCACCACGAAGACTTCGGTGGACTGGCCCGGTTGCAGGACGTTGGCGGGCCAGAAGGCGACACCGGCGACGTCCGCACCAGCGCACCAGGGTTCGGACAGCTCGATGGTCTGGCCGGTCTTGTTGGTGACGATGCCGATCGCCACGTCCAGATGACCGCCCTGCAGCACCTGGCCACCGTCGAAGCGGAAGCTCACCCCACCGGGGGCGTCACAGTGAGGCACCGCCTCACGGGCACCGACCTCACGCATCTGGTAGCCGCTGGGCACCTTGCCGAGAGCCACATCGCGGAAGATCGCCCGAAGCGTCTCCACATAGGGCTGGTTCTCCTCCCACTTCTCCGCCTTCTTGTTGCGGGCGGCATAGGCCCCACCAACGCTGCCGCCGCCCATGGAGGCGTAGGTCAGGCCCCAGCCGGCGCTCTGGCTCATCTCCAGCTTGATTTCGCGAGGCGGAATGCGCCGGGGAACCAGTGCGAGCGGGAGAGCCACGCTTTCATCGCCCTTGGGCGTGATGTAGATCGTCGCCGGGCTCGTCGTGGACACGTAGACCACATTGCCGCTGATGCGGGTTTTTGCATCGCTGGTGGTGACGACCGAGGGCTCCGCAAAGGGCGTGACGATGCGGTTCAGGTGCCCTTCGGCGACCGCGACCAGTTCCGTCGTGCCCGGCTTCATGGAGATGAGTGCCGGCAGCGCGAGAGCGGCATCATCGGCTGGCACCTCACCGGGCCGCATGACGGCGGCGGGAACGGCAGGCAGTTCGACGTTGGCGGGGGGTGCAGGCGGTGGAGCAGCGGCACGTTGCACCGCCGGAGCGGCAACCGTCGGGGCCGACATGGCTGCGGGTTGCACCTTGGCCGCACCAGCGGCGGCTTCATTCTGCTGAACCGCCTGGTTCACACGGCCAGCCGAGTCAGTTGCTGCCGGCGCCTGCGCAGCGGGAGCGGATTTCGCCCGCTCCTGCATCTCGGACTGGAGCGCCTTGCGGAGCGTCTCCAGCTCCGTTTCCGGGGCGGCCTTCTTCTGGTACTCGGCCTCGATGTCACTGACCGCGGTGACCGGCAGGTCGGATGCGAGGTTGATGGTG
The DNA here is from genome assembly GCF_017356015.1 of Azospirillum sp. SYSU D00513. Taxonomy (GTDB): domain Bacteria; phylum Pseudomonadota; class Alphaproteobacteria; order Azospirillales; family Azospirillaceae; genus Azospirillum. The sequence goes on along the minus strand of NZ_JAFIQV010000047.1, from coordinate 47,270 downwards.
GAGGTCTGGGCCAGAACGCCTCCGGAGAGGCCGATTATGACCGCGACGGCGCTGACGCCGCTGAGGATACGATGTGCGGGCATTCTTACTTGCCTTCCTGCATGCGATGCCGCTGCTCATCGAGGCGCTTGTTGCGTTCGTCGATCTGATCGCGACGCTCCTGGTCCTCTTTGGTGCGCGGGCGGCCGGAGTAGGTGGTGAGGTGGGTGATCTGCGGGCGGAAGCTCCGGACTTCCCACTGCATCTCGTAGGTGGCTTCCTCACGCTTTTCCGTGGCGGCCGGCCCTCCGACGACGCGATAGCCCGTGACGAAGTAGCGTTGGGTTTCCTTCTCGAAGACGATCTTGCGCGGATCAAAGCGTGACGTGATGCGCTCGCGCTGGATCTCGTGGATCTGCCGGTCCAGGGCCGTCGTCACTTCCGAGAAGATGCTCGGAGCGAGCATCGGCTCCAGGCCGTTCTTGATGAAGCCGGCGTTGGCGGGGGTGGCATTGCCGAGCAGCATGCCGACCGACCACGTCCAGGCTTCGAGGTAGTCTTGACTGGCCGCGCTGCGGGACACTTCCACGGCCTTGGTCAGCTCCGGGGGAGCAATGACAACCGTCTTGTCCTTGAGGATGGCGTTAACGGCCAGCAGGACGATGATGCCGAGCATGCTCACCGACGTGAAGCGATGGAACTTGTTCTCGGCCATCGTCCCCTGCCAGGACGACAGGAAATTCTCGATCTTCATCCGGGGCCTCAGGGCAGAAATTGCTTGGCGAAGGGGTTCTTGACGGTCCGCGCCTTGGCAGGCAGGACGCCGATCCAGTAGAGGAGATGGAGCAGGTAGCCGTCGGGCCGCCCATCGCGGAACCGCTTGTAAAGCGACGTAACGGCACCTCCGAGGATCAACCCGATCAGAAGGTTGCCGCTGAACATGCCGCCAATCAGACCGATCATGATCGGGGCGAGTTCGTCCGTCGTCCACAGCAGGACGTTCGGCGGGTCATTGATCGTGCGGGGGATCTTTACTGGCTCCATTGCTTCACTCCATCGCTGTTGGATGGAGTTATGGCCGAAGCCGCTGTTGCGCCGCGCCGTCGATAAATCACGGGAGCGATCATCTTTCTGCAGGATTTTACCGGTTCCGTTGGCCGTCGCCGTGGGATCGATAGCCGCCCAAGCGCCGCGCACTACCTGCAGAAAAATGGAGAGGGCCGGATTGCTCCGGCCCTCTGAGCACCGAACAAATTTTTGGTTCCCACGAGGAGCTTTAATGGGTGCTCTCGTTAGGCTTTATGGTTCCCTCCAGACAGAGTGAGGTCGCGCCCCTTGGCTCTCAGATTCGCTTCATGGTGTGCTTGGTCACGAGCAGAAGGGTCAGGGACAGGAGCAGGAAGAAGACCGGGAAGATCAGGGGAGGAATGGGCACCGGTAGCATCAGGATCATCGGCGTTCCGATCACAATCCAGATTGCCGCCTTGGCCGCCATCCCGTGCACCAACGGGCTTGCGTAGTCGAAGGTATACTGGCGGCTGCGCCACGCCATCATGCCATGGAGGATCGCCGGCACGAGCATCAATGGCAGTACCGGCAACCAGGCTCCGATCATCGCCAAGCGGACGAAGAAGCGCTGAATGGAGCCGAACAGGCTGTCCAGCCCGGCCTGGACCAGCGGGAAGTACCATTTCGCGCCCAGCGCTTCCAGGCCGCGGGAGGCCGCCGCCTGCTGGTGGCTCGGCAGAAAGAACTCGTAGACGCTCTTTTCCAAGCCGAAATCGCGGAAGATCCAGGCGTACATCGACCAGCCCGTCCGCTCGATCCAGAGAGTCGTGTCAAAGCCAACCTGCGCCAGGGAGAACTCGCGTTCCCAGGTGATGAGCTGGTCGATCCAGTTCCGGCCCAGCAAGGGGGTGATCACTAGGATCACGACGAACTCCGACAGGACGAACCAGAAAAACCAGTTCATCAGACCTCGCCCATTGTTCTCAGCAGCCATGTTGAACCTTCTTCAGAATGCGTCGATCCAGTTCGGTCAGCGCGTAGTTGGCGAGGGCGTCCTGCGTGGCGCTCATCGATGCCTCACCCGGTTGATAGGTGATGGAGATCGTTCCGGCGTCCTTTCCCTCCAGCCATTCGGACAGAGGTTCGCCAAGGATCGGCGTCCAGACCCGCTGGTCGGCACTGGACACCGCAATCCCGGCAATCTGCCTTGCCATTTCCGACAGGGCTGCATCTGAAAAGCGCAGGAGCCGCATCGGGTCGATCTCCCTCAACGACCCCGCGTAGGCTTGCACACCTTTATCGAACGCGTGGTACAGGGCTGGCTCGGGCACGGTTGCCTTTCCGCTAAGCGGATCACGGCTGGGGATCGCGTCCGTTACATACTCCGACAGCTTGCTCATGATGCTGATGGCATTGGGCCAATCCACAGCAAGCATGGCGAGGGTGTCGCGGAACCGACGGCGAGCCTTGCGGTAGCCTGCCCGGATTTCCCGTGCGGTGCCCGCAGGCCGCAAGAGCGGAGACGTGAGATCGAGTTCGGTCTGCATCATTGTTCAGCCTGCTGGTCTTAATTTTTGAGGATCGGAAGGCGGCCCTTCCAAAGCTTGGCGCCCGAAACCTTCGCCACGAACTCCAGGTTCGGGAGCTGGCCCAGGAGTGGCGCCGAGAACATGGGCACCTCCTCCTCCATAAGGCGTTCACCGGAGTTGCCGGAGAACTCCATCCTTCCGTGCCCGCCCACCCCGATGCTGCTGCCTTGTGTGGTCATCGTGTACTTGATCCAGGTCGGCGGCAGGGAGTCGGCGATGTACTGCTGGGTCTCCTGGTCGATGATCCTGAGGGAGATCTGGTTGTTCAGGTTGCCCAGAACCTGCCGGGCCTTGGGCTCGCTCCCCAGCGCAGCGGTGAAGTCGGCCAGGGTCTGCGTCGCGATCAGAAGCCGGAAGTCAGCGCCGCCGGACTTGTTCAGCAAGGAGATCAGCTGGTCGTTGACCACCTCGGCCGCCTCATCGACGAAGAGGTTTACCGGGCGGTTGTTGACCCCGTAATTGTAGCGGTCACCGGCAACCGATGCGAGGTCAGCCAGGAGAATGGAGCCGATCGTCTGGCCGACGATCTTATCGGTCAGGCTGTCCAGACCGACGTAGCAGACCTTCCCCTGCTCGATGATCCGGGTCATGTCCGTCATGCGACGGGCATCGTCCATGTTCTGCGGGTCGGGCGACAGCATCCGGCCGAGATGCCCGGAGGTCAGCTGGTTCATGAGCGGCATCAGCGTCGCGATCATCTTGGCATGGTGCGACTTGTCGTGCTCATGCTGGGAGATCAGGCCCTCCAGGTCCGGGTTGGGCGCTATCTCGGCAACCCGGTCCCGGTAGTATTTGATGTAGGCGTTGGCCCGGCCTTCATCGTCCTTTGCCTTGGCAAGGTAGGACTGAATCTCGTCCTGCCAGGTCGGGACGTGCTTGCCGCACCAGATGCCAAGGCTCTTCGCCACGAGATCGGCAAAGAGCGGGCTGCTGTCCAGATACGACTTGATGTTGATGAGGTTCGGGCTGACGCCGGTGAGCAGAAGGCCCTGGATGACGTTGTTCAGTGCCATCTGCGAGTAGGCCATGAAGCCGTCGCCGTTCTTGTCACCCTTCATCTGGCCGGCGATGCGGGCGGCAAGCTCGGTGGCGCGGTTGAAGTTCTTCATCGGGTCGATGCAGGCCGACATCTCCGGGAACCCGGGATGGAACCACACGAAGCGTTCCGGTTGCCCCATGGCCTGACACGCCCTGGCGGCGTTGTTCCGCAGGTCCTTGTCGCCCTTCGGATCGATGATGATGACGCATTCCCCGCGCATGATCGCCTGGGTGACCAGAAGGTCGAACAGGCGCGTCTTCCCGCTGCGGGTGGTTCCAACCACGAGGACATGGCCCTTCGTGTCGGCAATCTGCAGGTGGAGATCCTCGTCCTTCGTGGACAGACCGTGAATCCACGGCGATCCCATCTGCTGCGTCTGGGGCAGGATCTTGGACTTGTCCCGCTTCAGGATCTCATAGCAGAGCTGAGTGTGCGGCTGATCCCACGTGAAGCCCATCCCGAGCCACAGCTGATCTTTCTTCATGTTGGCTTTCAGCTCATCCATCGAGATGAACTTCAGTTCGTGACCGGACAGACGCGCTTTCCGGCGATGGTGCCCGTAGGCTTTGTAAGCCTGATGCGCTCCGAACGCGGCTCCCAAGGCAGCACTCCAGTGGAATGGAGCGGGCGGCAGCGACGTGAATTGCGCACTGAGGATCGCAACCGCCGAACTCATGCACCAACCTGTAGCCGCCACGGCCTCGAAGTTCGGTCGCCACGGCATTTCATAGCGTTCAACCATTTGAGCTCTCCTTCGATATTATGTATTCGTCGCCGCTCAGCTTGATCTTACTGGACCACTGAGCGGTCATTTTGAGGCGTTTTTGCGGGATGTTTCTTTGCGTTGTGTAATCGGCAAGTGCGGGCGGACGAATAACGATGATGTCTCCCAAGTCATGAACATGCTCGCTTACACCTGGCGACCTGCACCACGCGAGGAAATCGGCCTCGATTTGCTCCATACTTAAGCTGCTTGGGCTATTGCGATTTAGCAGGTCCCGATTAGAGGAGCTTGATGCGCTAACCGGTGTATGGCTCTTGCCGGATGAAGGTGGCTGCTTGGGAGTGGCTCCCTGCTCCACCCCGCTCGCCCTCGTCTGCCCTCTTGGCGTTTCCGGATGAGCAGATCCACGGTTCATCACCGGCTGCTGATGATCGAGCCCAGTAGACCCTTTTGAGGCTTCAGAAGCCTTCACCGGCTTTGAACCATCCCCGGCTATAAAGGAGAGCATCTCTGCGGTTTCAGGGGTTAACAGCAGGCACTTGACTCCCCCTATTTCACGAATGGTGATCTTCTGGATCGTCGGATCTTCCAGGTCGATGAAACCGGTAGCATTCAAGCTACGGGCACATTCCTGAGGTGTTCGGTCTTCAGTACCTTCCCCCAGCTCGAGCCGTAGGTAGGGAGCAAATCCTCCCGGCCACGGAATAACGAGCGACGCTCCAACCCGCGTCAGGCTCTCGCCCCACATTGCCTTCCCATGTGCGATGTCTTCGGCCATGGCGATGAGGAGGCGCCCAGGGAAGCCCTTCCCCTTCAAGAACCGATATGCTGCGGCACGCTCCTCCTTGGAGCCGGTAGGCCGATCCGGGGGCACGCTTGGGACCAGTTCCTCATTCACCGATTTCCCGGAGACTGACGCTGCACCGTGTGCCGACGGAACAGCCTGCGCCTCCGCACCTTCCGGCCAGAAGTTGTCTCCCGGTTCTGATTTGTTCGGCTTGGTTCGCGTAACACCGGGAGCCACATCTCGCACACGCGGCTTGTCTGCAACAGCCTCCGGTGTTGGCTCCGGCCTCGAAACCTTAATAGGCGATGGAGTGACGGTGCCGCTGGCATCAGGACGAGTGACCGTAATGCCCACATCCGGCACCTGAGGCAGTTGAGGTGTTCTGGCGGCCGGCGAAGGCGATGACGATGGCGAAGTGGCCGGTGTCGGCGCGGTCGCAGCTCCGACCACAACCCCACAGTCGCCGCAGGTCCATTCCGTACCGGCGGCCGTCTTCGGGTTATCGGCACCGCATGCCGGGCACTGCTGGCTGGATGCCGACGGTGCAGTCGATAGGCTCGGCGTCGTCTGTGCGGATGGCTGTGCTGTCGTAGACGGACCAGCCGGACTCGGCCCGACTCCGGTCTGTGTCGGACCAGCGGGCACCTGCTGAAGCGTCGGCTGCGGCTGCACCGGGTTAGGATCAATCAGACCAGGCACACTCACGGGCGGCTCATTAAAGAGCAGCTTCGGCGAGGCGATGCGGAGCATGGTCAGCTTCAGAAGATGCGTGCCCTTGTTCATCATCTCCGGGGCGACCGGCCAGTAGCGGTACGTGTCACCGTTGGACTTCCGCGCCTCCGCCAGGCTCCGTTCGATGAGGATGTCGGCCAGCGTGTCGGGGTTGCGGGGGATGCCGGGGATACGGTCCTCCCGCAGCATGGCGGTGATTTCCTCGACCGCCTTCTTCCACACGATGTAGCAGCCGTCCTCCGAGAACCCGTCGGAGATGATCCATACGCGGCCACCAGGCTCGTTGACCTTCCAGGTCCCGTCCTCAATCAGCCGACGCATCGCATCCAGGACGAAGGACTCCACCGGCACGCCGAGGCCGGGCTCACGGATCTTCCCGTGCCCGCTTTGCTCGAGATCCTTCTCGACGCTCCACTGGTCGGCCTTGTCCACCAGCTCCGTCAGCCGGTGCTTTGCATCTGGAACACCGGCTAGGTAGATGCCCATCGTGTGGAACATGTCCGTTCCACCCTCCAGGAGCCATTCACGGATATCCATCGGGAGCATGTTGGTGAAGACCGTTCCACCCATGATCCGGTGCTTGTTGGTCCGGTTCTTTCTCCACCGCATGAAGTAGCGGTCAATCTTGTGCTCGCCCGCCCAGGCCTCGACCGTCTTGGAGTAGGGCGTCCACACGATGGAGCCGTCCCGGTTGACCACCTCTAGGTCCGAGATCGGCTTACCCACGTCATGCAGAAGGCCCGCGAAGAAGATCGCCACCTGCCAGCGGATCTCCACCCGCTTGCGTTCCAGCGGCGTGCCTTCGGGCATGAAGACGTAGGCGCCAGCGCTCCGGCTTGCGGCCATGGCGACCTCAAGCCCGTGGCGCAGCAGCCCGCCGGCAAACTTATGATGATGATGCTGGGATGCTGGGAGCAGGTGGACGTAGGACGCGTAGAGCCGGATCACCGGCATGATCACCTGCTCGTACTCCTCATCCGTGAGCGCGAAGATCTCACGGATGCGCCGAAGCAACTCCTTCTCCCGATCCAGCAGCCGGGCCAGGCTGACGATGGGCAGGCCACGCTCGAACGGGGGCGATTTGGGAATGTCGTCGTCGAAGTCTGGACCGGTGATCGGCACCGCGGCTGGTGGAATGCCGGGGTAGATCCACTTCCAGATGCGCTGCATTTGGTCGGAGAGGGCGAGGCTCATCGGGCAGCTCGTTGTTGACTCCCCCTAGCGATACCCAACTCGGTCTGCGCATTTCGCCGATGATAAATCGCCTCGACATGCATCTTTCTGCAGCGAAATGCACATCGGGATTCCGCTAGCCTCTCGGGCAATTCGAACTGAGAGCGACGAGAATGCGCCCCTCACTCCTATCTGTAGCCCTGCTCGGGACGGTCCTGACGGGATGTGCCGAGCCAGCGATTCAGGCCCAGCCCGTCCTGTCCATTGTGGACGAGAGCGCCGACACCGTGCCCGTGACCTACGCCAACCGCGTTGGCTGGCTCAGTGCCAGCCGAGGTGGAGCGGCAGTCCGCGGCGAAGGCTACGAGCATGTCCTTGCCGTTAATCCGGATACAACCGCCCGGCCCGTTCGGCAGGCGGTCGCGCCGTCGAGCAGGGCCACTCCCAACCTCGACATCGACGAGATCCTGTCGACGGTGCAGAGGATCGAGAGCCAAGCAATGGGCGGCAGCTCCGCCGGACCTGTACTGGGCCAAGCCGTGCCACCGGTCAGCGGTCCGAAGCCGGTGAACCTGCGGGCTGGGTTCCAATCGGCCGCCGTGAGCAAGGCCTCGGCATCCTCCCCTGACCAGGCATGGAAGCGCTTTTGCGCCGGCGGTAAAGGGATGACCGCTGACGATTGGACCGTGGTCATGAATACCTCCGGCCCGCCCTACCACACTCTTGAGGAGAAGCGGAGACTCGGCTGCGCCACGCTGCGGAGCGACTATTTGAGCCCGAGAGAATGATGCTCATGGGCTTTGCTCTCTCCAGCATTCGTTCGCCGCCCGCTGATAAGCGGGACACGGAACCAACAGGCTGTGTGGTGATAGGCAGTGATCCTACGCTGTAGCTGCTTGGAGCGGCTGGCGTCGGGTTACGCCTGACAACGAGGTTTGCTGCATCTCGAACTGCGCCGCCAGCGTCGGACCGAGCAATCATACACCAAATCACGAATGAACCCCGGCAACAGCCCCCTGCGGGCCTGTAAAGGCCCGGATTTGCTGGGCTTTGGGACCATGCCTAAGCGGCGGATTCGTGATTTGGTGTATGATTGCTCAGGGCCTGTTCCGTTAAGCTGCTGATATTGCTGGAATTTCCGACGTGGCCTCCCTCACGTTAAGAATGATTCCTAGCACGCGGCTGGGGACCCGTCAGACATGACCCAACTGGTAAAGGCGCACTTCACGTGATTTGGTGTATGATTGCTCTCAGGGCGGCTTTCTGATGTTTATCAATGCCTTACGTGCTCCCGCCGTACGCCTTGCGCAGCGAATGACGCCCGCAAATCGAAGGCCATCCTCGGTCACGTTCCGACCAGAGCGACCCACTTCACGTGATTTGGTGTATGATTGCTCTGGCTGACAGATTTTGTTTGTTTTCAGAGGCTTAGGTGAATTAGCCATCTCCGCACGGTCAGGCTGAACCCTAACAAGCCGCTGGATTCCCTCCGCCATGGCCGGATCGGCATCCACGCACTTCACGTGATTTGGTGTATGATTGCTCTGAAGGCAGGTTTCCTTTGTTTATCAGCACCTTAGGCATCTCCATCAGACTTCCCACGAAAACGGGTCTGCCCCGAATCGGAGCGCAAATCGCGAATCACCCGCCGGGCAACACCGAATCCGTTACATCACAGGGCAAGCAATCATACACCAAATCACGTAAAAACTGCCTTCTGAACCCGGTTACCCTAGTGTCTCGACCGACACGACCCGCACAAGACTCTGGAAAAAATGGGTTGGCGGGGGGTTTCATACACCAAATCACGAACTTATCCGCTCGACATACGACCGGCCGCAAAGAGATGGTTGTTTTGCGGGATTGGGACTTGGTCCTGTCTGCGCGTGTCCGTTGTGGACATACGGCGAAGCTTCGGCTTCACAGCGTGGCTATATGGGTTTGGACGGGTCAAGGAAGTGGCATGATGGCAAAGCGTAAAGGCCGCACGATTACGCTCAGCAGCAGTGGCCAAGGCATGCTCGAACTTGACAGCCCGCTGAAAGGGGGGCCGAGCAACGAGCACAACATCATGGTCTACCCGTTTTTCGACCTCGATCGGAAGGCGACCCGCGAGCACCTCACGTTTCAGAGTGGGACGACTAGGGTCGAGGTTAAAGCCCTGTCTGGTCAGGGAGTCGCGACGATCTACGACCGCGACCTCATCATCTACGCTGCAAGCCTGGTCAAGCAGCAGCTCGATACAGAGCCTGGGGTCGAGCCCAAGCGCGAATTGGTGTTCTCTGCACACGACTTTTTCGCAAAGGCCTGCCGGGATCGATCCATGCGCGCCTACGAAAAATTCGAACAGATGGTGGATCGGCTCAAAGGCACGATGGTCAAAACCAATGTAGAGACTGGTGGCCGTGGCGTTAGTGGATGGTTCAACTGGCTCGGCGATGGCACAGCGATCGTGTATGACATCAACGAAGCGTCCGGCGAGCGTCGGATGCTTTATGTCAAGCTTGTGCTCTGCGAGTGGCTGGTCAGGGCCATCAAGCACGACAAGAAGATGTTTGCCGTCCCAACCTCGTATTTCGATCTTCCGCCGATTGCGCGCCGTCTATACGACCTCGCTCGTGTGAACTGCGACGGCGGCAAGGTGTGGGAGACCACCCTAGGGAAGCTCCATGCTGCCGTCGGCAGCAATGTTCCCGTCGCTCGATTCAAGGTCCAGGTCAACCAAGTGACCAAGGATGGCGGCATCCCGGAATTCGACGTAACGATTACCGATCGTTACGTCCCCTTGCTCCCGACCGTTGGCGCCAAAACCGGCGGCCGTCGCTCGGTAGCGGACCAGATCGTACTTCTCTCGCCTGGCGGCACCGTTGAGGCAGCCGTTGAAGCGCCAGAAGTCGTGGAAATTCCAGATGAGGCCAAGATGGAGATCCGTCCGACCAAGCCTCGGCGGACCCGGAAGGCTTCTAAGGTTCAACTTGATGAGGAGATCATCGCGCCGAAGCTCGATCTCTAGAAACACTAACGGCCCCGCTTTGGCGAGCGGAGCCGTTGGCGCGACGACAGAAGCCGCCTAAGACAGATACAAGCACCCTGATCTTAGGCCAAGCCCCGAACTCAGGCAAGCGGAAACATGAGGTTTCCGTTAACGGGGAAGGCTTGCCCGTCGCGCTCCGGACCTACGAACCAGATAGGAGCAGCCATGAGCATCCCTGCTTATGGAACGGGAGAGTATTGGGCGGCTTACGCCCGCGGCCTCATTAGCGACGACCAAGCTCTGCGCGATGGCGAGGTGTTCCACGCGCGCCAGAGCGGCATTGCCGTTCCCAGCAAGGCACGGAAGGCACCAAGGCGTGTCTACCAGCCCGCGCCCATGCGCCGGCGCCAATACACCCGCGCCATGTCCACCCGGGCGGACCGCGATCAGCGCATTAACGCCGAGGCGCTGCGGACCCTGCGCCAGATCGTTGCCCTGTCAGGCAACCGCGGCTTCGTGGAAACCACCAAGGGCGCCCTCGCATCAGCCTTCGGCGTATCGCTCAGCTCGATCAAGCGGCACCTGCGCGTGCTTCAGGGCGACCTCGGGCCTGGGCTGCGCGGCGACGCCTACATCGTCACTGACGTGATCAAGCGCGGCGGCAAAGCCGTCGGCCTGCGCATCCTCCTGACCAGCCTTGTGGAGCCATTCTACAAGTCGATCAAGAAGTCCACAGGGGGGTCAGACACGACCCACTCTAAGGTAAAAGATTCTAAGAATAAGCCCTTTCTCCCGAAGCCCCCTCAGTTTTCCAGAACGGACGCACGGAGTCAGTTCGTGAGAATCATGAGAGATGTGGAAGAGCCGATCCTCAAAGCACCTGCCCGTCATATCGACGAAGTTTTTGACCCAGATTTGGAGGATGTCGGGCTTCTGAACTAACCGCCACTGTTGGAAGGTGCTATTTGCTATCCAAGAATGAGGTGGTCTATCCACTTCAGCCGCAGCTGCACGCAAGATTCGAGGGTTCGCTGACCAAGGCGGTGGAATCTCACCGCGTCGGTCGAGCGTCTTGTCCGCCTTGCCAAGCCCAATGAGGCTGGACACGGTCAGAGAGCATCCACTGGCGTCCTGACAGCGTGTAGCAACGTTGCTCCGCCGGCTTTCCAAGCGTCTGGGGCAGCTTTTCGATGGGCGTGGAGGCTTCGCAGAAGGCGCAATAGGACCGCAGCTGTGTGGGGTCCATTGGCGGCCGCGCAGGGCGGATGATCGACAGGTCCGGGTTGAGCCGCATCAGGGCGGGCACCGCCGACCGGTATGCCGCCCAGAGGTCCGGCAGCTTGCCGATGTCGCGCACCGGGAGAAAGCCGTTGGGACAGAACACGACATGCACCGGCGCGTTCACGATCCCAATCACAGCGTCGTGGTCCTGGTGGCAGCGCCAACAGCGGTTTTTTCCGATGCAGACGGAAAGCTCCTGCAGATCGGGGGGCGGATCGACCAGTGTCACTCCGCGGCGCAGCAGCGCCTTGGTGAAGTCGGCCAGGGGAAGCTGCGGCCCGGCATAGTGCGGCGGCGGATTGTCGATCCAGGGATCCAGAACTTCCTCCTGTGGGAGCACCAGGCGGAAGAGCGGCAAGCTGGCCACGGGGCGATAGGTTGGGAGATTGAACCCGACCAGCCAAGCGCCACGCACGCCATGCGCCTCGTAGCGGTCCTGGCGGTCCTCGATGGCGGGCAGGTCGCACCGGCTCAGTTGGATCTCCAGCGCTCCCTTCCAGGAACCCGTTGGAGGTTCGACCAGTACGTCCGCGCGCCATGCTCCCTCCACGCCTTGCGCTTCTGTCGTTGCCTTCAGGCCAAGGGCTTCAGCGGCTCGGGCGACGATCGTTTTGGCGACGAGGTGGAGGGGTGACTCCACGTGCTCGCAGGCGGTGCCGGGTGTGTGGCGATAAAAGCACCAACCCAGCTTCGAGACGGCTGGGATGACCGGTGCGCCGCAGCAGCTCGCCGTCAGCCCCAGCTCGCGGTAGCAGGTCTTCAAGCTGTCCCACTCGACGGGGGACATGGACCATGCCGGGAAGCGGGCTCCGGCTTTGGAATAGGCGATGAGAGGCATGGCCGAAGCCTAACGCCGTCGGCTGCTTACGGGAAGCTATCCACCTGGCTTCTTTATGCGACCGGCCACCGCCATTACCAGGAAAGTGCCTGCCGCCCACCTTGTGTCCCGTCAGGAACGGACAGGGGGTGGTCAAGCTAACAGATAAGATAGGGAAGTGGACCCAACATGCTAGCATTCGCCGCATCCGGAATGGACTAGCGGGGCACGGCAATCGCCAGCATGAACTCGAACGTGTCCGTTTGATCAGTAGTGTTTTCAGAAGGTTTGGAGGGTTCGGCGAAAGAACAGAAAATATGGGGAGAGGCTAACTTATAGCTTGATAATGCGTACAAACGAGCGCACATTGGCGGGCATGAAGGCTGCTGGACATGCGCCGCGCCTCCCACTCCTCCCCCAAGATCCATACAGGTGCCCCATGGCGGATCGTCTGCCCGCGACCATTAACATCGGTGGTGCACTGCCCACCAGTCTCCGTTCCTCCTTGGCCGAGGTGATCGCGTTCCAGGGATGCCGTGACGAGTTTGGAAACGGCTATCTGACTGCCGAAGAAGCGGCAACGCTCATTGAAGAAGCGTTGCGCGACCAGAAGGTTCTCATGCTCCGCGACGAAGATGCGAGCAACGGCATGTTCGAGGAACTGGAAAGTTTCTTGCGGCAAAACGGCATCTGCTACAAGCGAACTAACGATGCCTGGTGCGAGATCGATTGTGCGGTTGCCCACTTCGACGGGAACAGCCTAGTCGAGCACCTAGCAGATAAGTCCGGGAATGTGGCCGTAACGGCGAAAAGGCTGGAGCAAGCACAGGCGGAAGGTACCCTGGAGGCGCTCATAGCCGAGCTCCGCCGTATCGAAGCGGGCGTTCCGCCGCTTAGCGATGGTCCCAATCCCTGGCAGGTTCAGGCGCTCGTTGCCGAATTGGAGGCGGTCGGCCGCCCTGGTCACGTCCGTCAAGGTGGTGTAAATAAGGAGGTGGTCAGGAGCGTCGTCGGTTCAGGCCACCTTTGTTGAGGGAAGCGCTGTGATGGGGGGCTCATCGGCTGCGGCGATGCCCGCCATGGTTTCAAGCGTCAGGTAACGGTGCTGGAGCTGCCAATCATCGTTCTGCTCCAGAAGGATGGCACCGACCAGCCTACGAACGCTGCTTTCATTGGGGAAAATCCCGACGACGTCGGTGCGGCGCTTAACCTCCTTGTTGAGGCGCTCGATAGGGTTTGTGCTGTGTAGCTTGGTGCGGTGCGCCTCGGGATAATCCATGTAGGCCAGCACGTCATGCTCGGCGGCATCCAGCAGTGCCGCCACTTTGGGAAAGCGCGCCCGCAGCTGATCGGCGACATGGCGCCAGACCCCGCCGGCGGCCTTGCGGTCGGGTTGCACGAAGACTTGGCGCACGGCGGCTGAGACCACCGTCTGCTGGCCCTTGGGCACGTGGCACAGCAGCGAGCGAAGGAAATGAACGCGGCAGCGTTGCCAGGTCGCGCTGAGCACTTGGCTGATGGCCGCCTTCAGCCCCTCATGGGCATCCGAGATCACCAGCTTCACGCCCTTCAACCCGCGGCGCACCAACGAGCGCAGGAACTCGATCCAGAAGGTGGCCGCTTCCGACAGGCCCAGCCCGAGGCCGAGGATCTCGCGACGGCCATCCTGGTTGACGCCGGTGGCGATTATGGCCGCGATCGACACGATGCGGCCATCCTGGCGGACTTTCAGATAGGTGGCGTCGAGCCAGAGATACGGCCATTCGCCCTCCAGCGGGCGCTCCAGGAAGGACTGCACCCGGGTATCTGGCCGTCCTCGCAAGTCTCGGACGGCATCTCCGCCTCAATGCCCCTTCGGGCCATTGCCGGCTCTGCCGTCGGCTCCGATCCTGGCACAGCGCCGAGACCTGAGACTTGGAGATGCCGGTCATTCCGAGCGCCTGGACAAGGTCATCGACCTTGCGCGTCGACACACCCTGGATCCAGGCTTCCTGGATGACGGCGGTGAGTGCCTTCTCCGCCGTCTTGCGCGGCTCCAGGAAGGCCGGGAAGTAGGAGCCCTGGCGCAGCTTGGGGATCTTCAGGTCCAGCGTGCCGAGCCGGGTATCCAGCTGACGCGGGCGCGAGCCGTTGCGGTGGGTGGTGCGCGTGTCGCTGCGCTCATGCCGGGCGGCGCCGATCAGCGCCTCGACCTCGAAGTCCATCAGCCGGTGCAGCGTGTGCTCGGCGATGGCGCGCAGGAAATCGCCATCCGTGCTCTTCTGGATCTGCTCGATCAGTGCCATTCTGTCGTCGGTCATCGTGGTGTCCTTGGTCGTGATCGTGTGTTGCAACTTGACCCTACCAAAGACGCTCGATGACCACCTCCTGTCGCCGAAGACACCGCCTGCGAGGCGGAGGATCGGGCTGGGGCCGGGCTACGCTGTGTGGGGGCTTCGCCCGGCCCCAGCCCGATCCTTCATGGGCGCTTTTCCACCACGCCTCTGGACGTTACCGGCGCGGCGGCGCGCCCCCCTTCCGGAAGCTCTGGATGAACTCGTTCACGAAGCCGCGGCAGCGGTCGGCGTGCGGATCGCCAACACCGTGTCCGATGCGGATGCGGAGAAAGCCATCACGCTGTCCGAAAAGGGCGCGTCGGAGGTGAACAACGGCGGCCTCACAGCGCAGGTCTCATACATCCTGGCTGCATTCGGATCTGACGAAGGGGTCCGGCTCATTCGGGACGCCACATCGCTCCAGACCGCCGCCTGAACGCCCAGGCGGTCGTCTCCCCGCCCCTCCCCTGCCCCTCTGCCATCCCAGGAGCGAGCATGCACCGTCAGCACCTATCAGCCACCTTCCGCGACAGCTTCAGTGTGGGCACGAGCGTGATCGAAATCCATGCCAGCCACACCAACCGGCAGCGGCCTGCTAAGCCCCACGAGGTGATGCGGCAGCTTGCCCGTGGGCAGGCGCCTTTGGGGCTCACCAGAGAGGAAAGCTATTCGTGGCGCGTGATAGCCGGCGGACGCTGTGTGGGCTCAATCCACCAAAACCCAAATGGCAGCTTCTCTTCCGGCCGCCACAACGCTCATCGCCCTGGAGCACCAGTTGAAGCGATGCGCATCGTGGCCTGCCGAATGCTGGGCTTCAACCCGGCCGCCGCGAAGGTGCACCGCCCGTGAGCCGGACAGCTTCCTCTTCGCTGGTCAGGAATGGACAGGGGAGCAAACAGCGCGAGTTCGTTCGCTGCAGTGTCGAAGAGATGGCTGCCCACGTTGCCGCCTTGTGCGCGGAGCACGGGATCACGTGCCACCCGCACTCATCCGGCGGTCGGGCTGTTCGGTCGGAAAAGCGCATTGCAGTTCGGCCTGTCGATTCGCCCATTACCTATGCTGTGGCGTTGCACGAACTCGGACACGTGCTTGGACCTTTCCAATCCCAACCGCGGCTGTTTGCTTAAGCCGGAGCATAACTCTAAGCACGCGAGAACGCCCGGGTCTGGACTTCAGCAATGATAAAGGCCATGCATCAGTGACTAGAGCGCTTCGCGGTGAAAAGGCCAAGCTTGCCATTTGGCTGAAGTTCATTGGCCGCCGCGTGTTTGCTTAGTACTCAGGCATACGGCAATTCCAAAACGACGCCACGCTGTACCTACATTGATAGATGTCGATCCCTCCTGCTTGCAGCATCAATATCCATAAAAGCTAGGACCTGAAGCATGTATTGACTTTTCAGCGTGTCGAGGCCCAGTAAATACCATCCCAGTGATCAGATTTCCATTTAGATCGCAGAGTTGCCATACTCCGGGCGCTTTCCGCCGAATGGTTGCCCACACATTATGGTATAGGTGTATCCTAGCCTCGTCGCTCGATATCCTCTGTATATTTGATGGGTTCGGCTTTTGACCGCGCTCATAATCATAAATCATTTGGCGCCCTTAGCTTCACTGTGAACGAGTTTGCTAGTTTATCACGCTTTATCGGAGACTGAAACAGCAGCCCCGTTGCTCTTGAACTCGCTCCAGCTTCCTATGAGCGGTGGGCACGTCGACGGAGCCGGTATGTTCGGCTTCCAGAACCGGAGTATGCTTTCTGGCAACTCGTGCGCTGCGAGCCACAAGATTAGGCATGTTAGCGCGTTATCTAGCCGAAACCGGCAGCGAGACAAAGAACATTGCTGTAACTTTCCCCGCTGCAGCCGCTTGAACGCCGCCCCACACATCGGCCTACCAACTAATTTCTATGAGAGTTCAACAATGACACTCAACAAGTCCAAAGCCATCGACCGGAAAGCTGTGGCCGCTGCCCGCGAAGCTCTCGCTATCTGGAAAGCTTGGGAAGCCGAGATGGACGTTGCTTACGCAGGCGAAGCTCTCGTAGGACATATACTACGCGTCCTCAAGGGCGCACTGGCTGCTGAGCAGAGTATGGCGGGGACATCCGATTTTCAAAAGGAACTACTTCGTATCGTGACCAAGTCCAGTACGGCGGTTGATCCTCTTCCCGAAGACGTTCAGTCACCTGAAGACATGAAGTTAGCGAAGGCTTGGCTTGCGACGCACGACATGACGCTTAAGAGCGTCGAGGATCGCTGGAAAACACCGTTCGAAAATGCTGGCTATGTCATTATGGAGCCGGATTTCGTGGTGGATTTTGAGGGGCTTGCGTCCGTAGACGACCCAAGCGACGAGCTGATATGGCGTGTGATCGAGAGTGCAGTTCTCAGCCGGCGTGAGTACTGGAAGCATCGGGCTTCGGTACTTCCTACGGCCGACGGTGACGCGTGATTCAATTACTATGGTCACTTCGATATCGTGATCCAGTTCTAGCAATGCGATTGCATTTTTTGTAGATCCATGGCACGCAGGCGACTGGAGCTTGTTCGCTTTAGCCGGCCTGAGCGCCCGGGGGCCGAGAACCCAGTCTCGCGGCCGCGAGGCGTCGGTAGCTTAATCCCGGTCGAGAAGGATCCTGCAGGCAGGTCTGGTACAACCTTTAAGGTGGAAGCAAGGAGGTTGTAATGGTAAAAGAAGTCCAGGTAAACGCAAATGATGTAACATTTGATCGTACATTGATGGACAATGTATTGCATTTAAAAGCGCTGCTAAGAGGTGAAGAGATTGGGCGAGGTGTGTTCGGCGTTAGAGATGGGGCGCTGATGGCGCAAGATATATTTGTTGAAATTCAGTACAGAAAACACGGCGTTGCCCGCAGAATATATGCGGAGGCCGAACAACATTTTGGAATGCAGGCGGTACCGTCCAACCTTCTTACGAGCGATAGCGCCGCGTACTGGAAGGCCAACAATTTTTCGTTGCCGAAAGGCGCGATGATAAGGCCGTATTCTTATTGGCAAATGAGCAAAGAAGAGCAGGACGAATATGAACAAACACCAGGAAACCACAAGGACGATCTTGACGATCATTACTGGAGCGAGCAACAGCGCGCGTATGATGAACATATCAGAGACAAAAAATGAGTTTCGTCCGAGGTGCCGCAATCTGTTGATTGCTTCAATCGCTCACTTCACGCTGCAACTGTAATGCTAGGTGAGCGGGCAGATATAACTGCTTTAGCTTTAATGCAAGGCACTCTAGCGGCAGGCAAATTGTCCATTACAGACGGTAATGAGGAAGTACCAGCCCAGCCCGCCCAATGCCACCGGAGCCAACGGCAGCAGGTGAACCAGAAGGGCCGCCCGAAGGCGGCCTTTCCGTTGCAGGTAGCGTCCTATCAGGATTGCCAAAAGCAGTGTTGGCGGGAGGAGCAAATGTCCGCTGGCAGCCATATCCGTGTAGGCGTTCTCGGTGGAGCCGGGCGCGTCGTACATGAACGGGGTTGTGCACGCGAACAGCAGAGAAGGCAGTATGGCGAGCGTGTAAATGACGCGTAGCGCCATAAGTGCTGTCTTCTCCTTAAACATGGCGACGCCCCCTAGCTGCACTTGCTGTAATCGCAAGACAAGCAACCATCGCAGCTTTCTTTCCTAACGAGAGTCATCTGTAAGCAGCTTGGGCATTGCCTGCCGATTGGAGCTTTGGAGGGAGCAGCGTTTACCTGAGACATTGACGAAGCAGCTCCCTCTCCCCTTGTGTCCGTGTTGGGCTCTGCCGAGCCCAGGGCCAGATTACCATGTGGCGCCAGCATGCCGACGGCCTTCATGTGGCGTTCGATCACGTCGCCGATGGCGGCCAGGAGCGACGGCACGTAGCGGCCGTTCATCCAGGCGCCGCCGCGAGGGTCGAAGACGGCCTTCAGCTCCTCCACCACGAAGCTGACGTCGCCGCCGCGGCGGAACACAGCCGAGATCATGCGCGTCAGCGCGACGGTCCAGGCGTAATGCTCCATGTTCTTCGAGTTGATGAAGACCTCGAAGGGACGCCGATGGCCGTCTTCGACGATGTCGTTGATGGTGATGTACATGGCGTGATCGCTGTCCGGCCAACGCACCTTGTAGGTCTCGCCAGGAAGCGCCTCAGGCCGGTCGAGCGGCTTGGCCAGCCCGACAGCCGCCGCGCTGCCCCCCTGCCCATCGGCGGTGTCAGACACAGACGGCGGAGTGGGAGCCTCGTCCTTTTTCACGGTGAGCACCGATCCGGTGACCGGATTAGGGCGGTACGTCGTGCAACCCTTGCAGCCAGCCTCGAAGGCTTGCCGGTAGACGTCCTTGAAAGCTTCGAACGGCAGGTCTTCCGGGCAGTTGATGGTCTTTGAGATGCTGCTGTCGATGTGCTTCTGCGCGGCTGCCTGCATGCGCACATGGGCTTCTGGCGGGAGTGTCTGGGCGTCGACGAAGTAGGCCGGGAGACCTTTGAGCGTCTCATCGGCGTTCGGGTCGAGCCCATTCAGGCTGCAATAGAGCAGGTAGGCGGCATCGTACACCTCCTCCATGCGCTTGCTGCCGTCCGGTTCGAGCACGGTCCGGGTGTAGCGCCAGGAGAAGACAGGCTCGATCCCGGAGGAGACGTTGTTGGCGAAGAGCGAAATGGTACCTGTCGGCGCAATCGAGGTCAGCAGGGCATTTCGGATCCCGTGCTCAGCAATCGCCGCCTGCACGTCCCCATCAAGGGAGCGCACGAAGCCGCCGGCGAGATAGTGCTCGCGGGAGAAGGCCGGGAATGCGCCTTTCTCCCGCGCCAGATCGACCGAGGCGAGATAGGCGCTACGGGTAAGCGCGCGCAGCCAGGTCTCCGCCGCCTCGACAGCCTGGTCCGACCCATAGGTGATTCCGCACATGACGAGCGCGTCGGCCAGCCCGGTGACGCCGAGCCCCTGACGACGCTTGTTGCGAGCTTCCTCCGCCTGAGCGGGCAGCGGGAAGTTGCTCACGTCGATGGCATTGTCGAGCGAACGCACGGCGAGCGGAACGATCCGCTTGAGACGCTCCATATCCAGGCGAGCCCGAGGGGTGAAAGGATCGAGCACCAAGCTCGCAAGGTTTATGGAGCCGAGCAAGCAGGCGCCATAGGGCGGAAGCGGCTGCTCACCGCAGTTGTGGACAACGAGCCCGCCAGCGACACACGCCGGGTCCCGCGCGATGAAGTGGTGCGTGTCGGGCTCAGTGAGATCCCAGACCTCGCTCTCCCCCACCAGCTCCAAGCTGGAGATCCAATCCCGACCATAGATGGCGGTGGGCTGCCCGTCAGGAATGGACGAGGGACGCAGTTCGCCCAGGGTTACCAGCGCATCACCGGGCAGAAGTTCGGACGCTGGAACGTCTCCTCGGTTTTCGGTGAGGACCTTGTGGTCCGCCGTCAGCTTCAGCACCACCCCGCCTTCAGTCCGCAGGCGGTAGACTGGCTTGGTTCCGGTGCGAAAAGCGGGGTTGATGGCGTGGAGGTGGCCATCGCTTCCATAGATCGCTGTTGCTTCCGTCAGCTCGGCAATTGGCAACCATCCGTCCTTGGTCAGGACGAGACTGTCGGGCGTGAGGCACGGGTTCGTCGCCGAGATATCCTCGACGTAGTGCAAGTTGTTTTTCTGGTTCACCCGGTCGACGAAGATCACGCCGGGTTCGGCATAGGCGTAGGTGGCCTGCATGATGCGGTCCCACAGCTCGCGGGCCTGCACGGTGCGGAAGACTTGGCCACCGAACACCAACGGCCAAGGCTGATCCCCCTTCACCGCCTCCATGAAGGCGTCGGTCACCAGGACCGACAGGTTGAACATGCGCAGGCGTCCCGGCTCGCGCTTGGCGTCGATGAAGGCTTCGATGTCGGGGTGGTCGCAGCGCAGGGTCGCCATCATCGCGCCGCGCCGGGAGCCAGCGGACATGATGGTGCGGCACATGCTGTCCCATACGTCCATGAAGGACAGAGGACCGGAGGCGTCAGCGCCGACGCCGAGCACGGGAGCCCCCTTGGGACGGAGGGAGGAGAAATCGTAGCCGATCCCCCCGCCCTGCTGCATCGTAAGAGCGGCCTCGCGCAGATGGGCGAAGATCGCGCCGAGATCGTCTTCGATGCGTCCCATGACGAAGCAGTTGAACAGCGTCACTGAGCGCCCGGTGCCGGACCCAGCCAGGAGGCGGCCAGCGGGCAAGAACGCGAAATCCGCCATCGCTTCCAGCACCTGGGGCACGAGCAGCTCCGCTTGGGCGTCTTTCGCAAACAGAGCAGCCGAGACACGGCGGAACGTGTCTATCGGGGCCTCCTCTCCGTCGAAAGCGTACTTGGTGCGGTGCGTCCAATCGGACACGGGTTGCCGGGTAAAGGCGGGGCGAGCGGGGAGAATGGCATTCATTTCGGTCTGGCTCAGGCTGAGGTGTCGCTTGGCTCACCGTACCGGCAGAGTGATGGTGCACGCGCGTTCGAAAAATGAAGCGTAGGCGCGCTTTTCTCAGGGTTTTTGGTGACGCTCCCTATCGGTCCAATGTGACGATGGCGAGCCATCTCATTGCAGGTGGCGCGACGTAAATGGCGTGTTTCCCAACCAGGAGCATAGCGTCAGCAGTGTTGGCGTGGCCTTGAAACCACGCCAACAAGTAATGAAAGTAAAAAAGAGCCACCCTTGTAGTTCGCTCGGTCTATTCGAGACAGAGGAGTGGGGCGCAGTCAGGAATGGACCGGGAGATATTCTGCCTTGTCTATAACAGACATAAACAAAAATAAAGAAAACCCGCACTTTTCTGTTGATGTGCGCTCGGATGTACGCTGTAATAAGCCCACAGCAATCAACCAGCCCACCCAACATTCGCAAGGAAGCAGAAAAATGCACAAGGCAGTCGCGATCAAGAACCTTCGTCGTTCGGCCAGCAACGTCCGAACGACTGATCCGCACTCCGATGTTGAGTCTTTGGCGGCAGATATTCTAGCGCATGGCTTGCTCCAGAACCTCATTGTGCGGCCGAGTGAGGGCAAGGGCATGTTCGAGGTGACGGGCGGTGGACGGCGTCTGGCTGCTTTGCAGCTGCTGGCCGCTCGCGGCGACATCACCGAGGACCACGAGGTTCCCTGCCTCATTCGCAAAGACGTTGAGGCCGACGCGACCGAGGTTAGCCTCAGCGAAAACTTGGCAAGAGTCGCCATGCATCCCGCCGACGCATACGAGGCGTTTGCCAAGCTCATCGATCAGGGCAAGACGGTCGAAGAGGTCGCCCTGCGCTTTGGTCTGCCGCAGCGCACCGTTCGTCAGCGGCTCAAGCTCGGCAAGCTCTCTCCGGTCCTGATGGGGCACTTCCGCCGTGGCGATCTCGACCAGGAAGATTGCGAGGCTTTCGCCATGAGCGACGATCATGCTTTGCAAGAGCAAGTGTATGAGACGCTTGCGCGCCACCGCTATAACCTCACGCCACACATGATCCGGCACACCCTTACGGAAGGCAAGCTCGCCGCCAGCAGCAAGCTCGGGCGCTTTGTCAGGAACGAGTACATTGCCAAGGGGCTGCCGGTCACAACTGACCTGTTTGCGGAGGATGGGACGTACCTGGACGACCGTGCCGCCGCTGTCGAAGTCGCCACGGCGAAGCTGGATGCGGCCTGCGCACAACTCGTCCAAGAGGGTTGGGCTTGGGCCAAGCCGTTGCTGGAATACGACTATTCGGTCTTCGGTGCCTACAAGCGCGTCCAAGCCGACGAAAACCCGACTCTGAGCCAAGAGGATGAGGACCAGCGTCTGGCACTGGTCGTGGCCCACAACACCATCCTCAGCCAGTACCGCCCCGACCTGACAATTGGCCGTCCCGGCGGCGCACCGGCTCCCCAGCCCAGCTCCGAGGCCGATAGCGACGATCTGGACGACACTTCGCTGGAAGCTGAATGCGCATGCTGCGGCAACCCTATTGCCGACGACTGTGATTTCCACCCGTTCTGTTCGGAGGAATGCGCGGAAGAGGGCGAAGCGGAGCCGTTCGACGGCGAAGAGGACGGTGAAGACGGAGAGGGCGACAGCCAGACGGTCAGCTCCACAAAGGTGGACATTCCCGAGGCCGATGCGCAGCGCATGGCGGAACTTAAGCGCCTAATCGCCGAGATCGATGAGAAGACGACCCCGCGTTTCAGCGCGGCGATCAAGGCCAAGTCAGGCGCTTTCGTGCTGATTTCGCACGATGGGGACTTCGACTTCCGTCTGGGCTACATGGTGCCCGGAGCGAGCACCGAGGAAGGCTCGCCGGTCCTGACGCCCGACAGCATGCCGCAGCAGACCGCCGCGAACACGGACAAGGCTCAGAAGGGGCCGTACAGCGCCGCTCTGGCGTCCGATCTGGCGGCACACCGCACGCAGGCTTTCCAGATCGCGCTCGCTCAGCACCCTGCCTATGCCAAGAGCTATCTCCTGTTCACGCTCTGGGAGCGCTTCGGGCGGCTCGGCTATGTGGTGTCCTCGTCCAGCCTCACGGGTGAGGTCGCGCAGCCGACGAACACTGTTACCGATATGGCGACAACGCTCGCAGCCAAGGCGATGCAAGCCATTAAGGCGTCCTTCCAGGCGAAGCTGAACCCGAGCGACGGCGATCCGGTCCACAATCTGGAGGTCTTCAAGGCCATCCACGGTCTGTCCGACACCGAGAAGGACGCGCTGCTGGCGTACCTCATGGCATCGACCGTGACCTGTGGCCTGTCGGAGCACGGTGGTCGTGTCGATCCGATCACCGAACACATCGGCCAGCAGATCGGTGCTGATCCGGCCAAGTGGTGGAGGCCCACCGGTACGGAGTTCTTCGCCCGCGTCTCCAAGGGCTATCTTGCAAGCGAGGTGACCGTGCTGGGCCGTGGTGTGCAAGCTCTGGCGGCGCAGAAGAAGGGCGTAATCGCCGAGAAGCTGGATCGCTGGTTCGCGGACCCGAGCGCGATGAAGCTGTCCGATCTCGGCCCGGTGGATGCCGCTGCCGATGGCCCGATCTCTGTCCAGATGGTGGAGCAGATCGGCAACTGGCTGCCTGTGGGCATGGCGTGGACCCAGAACGCGGGCGAGAATACGGATGGCGAGGCTCAGGACGAAGCTCAAGCAGACGCCGCGTGATCCCGGCAGTGGCGTGCGGCCTGTCCGGTCGCACGCCACCAAAGGAAGAGGATTCTCTTAAGCGACCGGACGGGGACCGCCCTGCCCGGTCGCAAGCGTTTCAACCTCGCCCCGCCCTGTCAGCAACGGACAGGTAGCCGAACATGCCCCCTGCCCGTCCTCCCAAGCACAGAACCGCAGAGAAGTCGCGCCGAGGATCATCTTTCGAGGGCGCGAGGGCATGGCGTTCTCGGTCAGACTTCCGGTCCATGCACCAGCACGCGGAGGGCAGCATGGCGGGAAACGACATCACACTCGCTCGGATTTCGGGCCGATCCAAACCCAGCCCGACCGCCTGCCCTACCTGCGGATCGACGCGCAACGGAGTGGTCGAGACGCGCGGGATGGCCGACAACTCCATCCGCCGCAAGCGCCAGTGCGCAACCTGCGAGCAGGTCTGGCTCACGGTCGAACGTTCCATTCCAGCCTTTATGGACGATGAGGTCCAGCTCCGGCCCGAGGCGCTTGGTGGGCAGACCAACCAAGCCCTCCCCCTGGTCAGGAACAGACAGACGCGCCATCGGATGCTCGTGCCCTTTGGCTTCCTGTTCCCGTGGATGGAGCCACAGGAGCGGGAACTGCTTCTGCTGTTCCGGCAAGCCAGTGCCCAGGACCGGGGTGCGATCCTGGCCATGGCTGAGGCATTCGCTCCCTTCGGAGCCGCTGGCACCGTCAACGAACTTGGTGATCGCAACGGCTCGTCAGACACAGACACGAGAGAAGCGCTTATGGAGGATGGCCCATTGTCAGGAATGGACAGACAGGAAAAACAAAGCAGCGTGGAATAACAGCTTCTGCGGCGCTCAAATGTACGCTACCATGCTTGAACTAAGTCGCTTCAGGCAGGTGCCACATGTCGGGAACCAACAGCAGCATTATCGTCTGTCAGGAATGGACTGACAAGTCTTTGGGTGCGGTCGCCGCACATGCCACACATGTCTGCGCCTGACGCGGTCCTCGGTCGAGCATTCCCATGGCCCGCCGCGTTCTTCGCCCATACCAGCAGGAAGATCGGGACACGATCCTCGCCGCGCTCCGCAAGCGCCGCAACCCGCTCTACAAGCTCCCTACGGGGGCTGGCAAGACGGCGGTGTTCAGCGACGTGGCGGACATCGTGTCCGGCGCGGGATGGCCGGTGATGGTGCTCACCCATCGCTTCGAGCTGCTCAGCCAAACCAGCCAGGCGCTGCACCGAAACGGCCTAGCGCACGGGCTGATCTTTCCCGGACGCATGCTGGCGGCCGAGCGGGTCTATGTGGCGAGCATCGACACGTTGGCCGCTCGGCTGGAGCACTACGGGTCTTTCTTGGAGAAGATCCGCCTGGTGATCCCGGATGAGTGCCACCACTCGGTCTGCACCAAGTACATGCGGGTCTTCGATGCGATGGACCGCGCCCTGCGTCTGGGTGTGACGGCGACACCGTTCCGCAGCGATGGGACCGGCCTCGGCACCGTGTTCGACACGCCGGTGGAAGGTCCCGGCATGGCTTGGCTAACCGAGCAGGGCTATCTGGCTCCCGTCGACATCTATGCGCCCCCGCTCCACCTGGATCTCCGCAAGGTGCCAGTCCGCGCCGGGGACTATGTGCCGACCGAGCTGGAACGCATCCTCGACAACCCGGAGGTCACGGAGCCTGCCGTCCAGCAGTACGCGAAGCTCGCCCATGGCAGGCCCACCGTCGTCTTCTGTGTGTCGCGCCGTCACTGCCGACATGTGGCCGAGCAGTTCGAAGCGGCTGGGTATGCGGCAGCTCCGGTCGACGGGAAGATGCCCGACGAGATCCGGGCCGCTCGATTGCGGGGGCTGGTGGACGGAACGCTCCAGATCGTCGTCAGCTGCGAGATCGTCTCGGAAGGCACGGATCTGCCCGGCGTGGAGTGCGGAATCATGCTGCGCCCGACGAAGAGCACCGGGATGTTCTTGCAGCAAGGTGGGCGGCTGACACGGCTCTCGCCCGGTAAGAGCCGAGGCATCCTCATCGACATGGTCGGCAACACGCTCGAGCACGGCATGCTGGACGAGGACCGTGCCTGATCTCTGGCCGGTGGCTACGACCACCTCGATGTGACGCCGGTGCGTCGCTGCGAGCGCTGCTACCGCGTCGCCCGCATCTCACGGGAGTATCCGCGGTGCGAGGAGTGCGGAACGCCCTACCCGCTCGCGCTGACGCTGCCCAACGCACTCGACGGCAAAATCAACCGGCGCCGGGTGCTCAGGTCCATGACGGACGAGCAGCTGCGGACCGGGCGGTATGGAACGCTGCTTGGGCTCGCAAAGTCCGTGGAGGACCTGGAGCGCATCGCCCATGCCAAGAAGTACAGCCGCGCCTGGGTCCGATACAAAGCCGTCGAACTCGGGCTGGCAGGCTGACACGAACACTAGGAACCCTCGCCTACGGGCAAGCCCTCGCCAAACCACACACCAGCATTCACCTCTCCAACAGAAAGCCAAGTCGATGACCACCGAGATCGCCGTCCTGCACACGCCCAAGGCCTGGGGCCGCTGCTTTGAACCGCCCTTCCTCTACGCCGCGGATGATCGCGTGCTCGCACCGGACGTGGTGCTGGTGAACGGGCCGGTCGGGGTCGCGCTTCAGGACATCCAGGGTGAGGTTTGGTGGCATGCCTTCTGGCGCAAGACCGGGCGGGTCTATGGCAGCTTCCCGGACCTCGACCTGGCCAAGATCTTCGCCGACAGCTTCCGGTCCGTTCCAGGGATCGAGGAGATGGTGCAGGTCCAGCGGACCAGGAACGACCGGCTGGGACAGTGCATCACCGCACTCCGGCGATCCGTGTTCGACACCGCCCGCAGTGGGCAGCCGCCAATCGACCCCAGCACCAAAAGGCCTGCAGAGTTCGCGCGCTTCAGCTATCTGTCGTGAGCCAACGCCAGCTGTGGATCTCCTCTCATGCGCGCCCTGCCCTCGCTCCTGGTCTTCCTGTGTCTGAGTCAGACAGCTCTGCCCGGTGCGGCCGACGCCCAGACGTCGGCGCCGAGCCGTCAGTCAGACACGGACAGGAGTTGCATGACGACCCGGCAGGCGGTGCTAGCCCGGGACTCGCTCGTGGAACCGGTTGTCCGGAACTGCACCGTGGTTGGCGGCCGCTGGGAGGATGCCTGGACCGGGGTCATTCTGGAGCGCCCAAGTGAGGCCGAGGTGTCGCATGTTGTGCCGACGCTGGCGAGCAGCGACAGTGGCGGTCAGCTCTGGACCGCTGAGCAGCGGCATGCCTTCCTGAATGATCCGGACAATCTGGCCGTCACCGCGGCGGCCGGAGCCAAGACGATGGAACGCAAGCGCAGCTTCGGGCCCGCCGTGTGGCTGCCTAACGATCCGACCCGCCGCTGCATCTACGTGCGCCGTTGGCTCTTCGTGAAGACGAAGTACGACCTGACAGCTTCTGCGGCTGAGCTCGATGCGCTCCGCCGCGCCATGGCGACCTGTAGTTCGGAACAGAGCGGATCGCAGGCCGGGCAGGGCGAACAGGGCGGGCAGGCGAGGGACAGGGCAGGGGCGCCCGCAACGGCGAGCGACTTGTACCGATGAGACGAGGCGCGGCTCGCCGGGTCAAGGGAATGGAGGACGCTTTGTTAAAGGAAGAGACAACCAACGTGAGTGAGACTGGAATGCAGACCTCGGGTATGCCGCGCGCTGCCTTCACCTTCTGGCGCGTTTCGCGGGGCTACACCAAGAAGCAGGCGGCTGAGGTTCTGGGGCGTGGAGAGTCCACCCTGCGCCGCTGGGAGAGCACCATCGGTAAGCCTCAGGAGATCCCCTTCGAGATCGCCCTAGCCTGCGCCGCTGAGGCCGCCGGCGTGCCGCCCTACGGCTGGGATGAGCGTCTTGGCGTGATGCCTCCGAGCGCTTTCATCGAGTTCCGGCGGCTGATGGGCGCAAAGCTGGGGCAGGGGCGCGAAATCAACCAAGTGCAGGCAGCCGAGCTGCTGGGCATGAAGTCGAAGGAGACCATCTCCTACTGGGAGCTGGGCCGCCGGCGGGACTCTGGGCAGAGGGTCACGATCGACAAGTCCACCGCCCTCGCCTGCGCAGCGCTCCTCAACGACCTGGAGCCCTGGACCAGAGAGGCGTAAGCCCAGGCCGCCTATTGAGGTCCTGAAAATCAAAACGGCCCGTGGAGTTTCCCGGGCCGTTTTACATTGTCGAAGTGCCTCTAGCGGACCGGCGTCGGCTTAGCTTCCCGGTACCGGCCAGAGGATCGGTTGAACATCGTCCGGTACGCGATGGCGGCCGCGGGCGAGCGGGTGGATGGGCGAGCCGTTGGCCGTGACACCCAGGCAGTGCAGCTCGGGTAGGCCGAGCCCTGCCCGGCTTTCCAGGAAGCGCTGAGCGCGGTCCAGAAACTCGCCGCCATTCCCCCAGGCCGCCACGACCAGGCCCGCACCACGGAATGCCGTGTGAAGCCAGTGATCGTTGTCAGCGCCGACAGGGTCTGCGGAAGCCTGCATGACGGTCGGATGCGGAGACCGGAAGCCGAACAGGTTCGTCATGGTGAAGGCGCCAAAGCCCCACGCCTGCGCCCAGCGTTGGACGCGGGTCACTGTGGGGTCGAGAGCCTCCTCATGTGCAGTCGATGGGTTTAGGCCGATAACTTGCATGTACGGCAGGCGGTCATCCCAGACGCGCCAGAGCGTGAAGCGGTGTGTGGAGTCATGCCGGTCCGTGTGCGACCAGGCGCACGGAAAGCCGGGATACCGGTTGGTGTCCACGCGAGCAAACTCGAACAGTGCGGTCATGGTAGCGGCCTTAGCATGGACGGAAGTAGACGAGGGCAGGGCAGGGCAGGGCCTCCAAGCCTCAGCCGGCGAGGTCCATATCATGCCAGCCGTGATCCTCCATCTGGTTCTTGATCTGGATGACCGCGGTCTTGTGGATCTGGATCGATGACAGGCGCTTGGGCTCGATCTTAAGCTTCTTCGCCGTGGAGTCCAGGAAGGTGCTGTCGACGCCGAGGATGAACTTGGTCCCCATGTTGGAGAGGATCTCGTCGGTAAAGTCGCCCAGCCCTTGCGACGAGAGGATCATCCCAAGACCAAACTTGCGCGCTTCGCGGGCGATCTTCGAAAGCACGTGATCCTTGTCCTTGGTGACGAACTTGTGGCCTTCGTCGATGCAAATGAAAAGCTCGGTTTGGCCCTTCTCACCGGTGCGTCGGGAGTCCTCGAAGAGATCCTCGGCCACCATGTCGACGACCATCTTCTGCTCGTCCGTGGACAGAGCCGACAGATCATAGCGCCAGATGGACGAAGACGGGTCGAACTGCGGCGCTGTAGGCTTAAAGATACCCGTGCTCTCCAGGTTACACAGGCGCTCGTAGCAGCTCTGCAGGACCTCTTTGGAGGTCATTTTCAGCAGGCTGTCGATCTCATCTCCACTCTCCATGGAATGGATGAAGCGGGCAAACAGCTCCTTACACTTGTCCTGGAGCTTGCCAACGTCGGCCCCTCCTGCCCCTTCGCCTCCTTCTGCAGAGCGCGCTGCATTGACTGCACCCGCTTGTTGAGCTCCTCGAGCGCGCTGACCGCCTCCCTCGTCCCTTCCAGCTGACGCACGGCGCCGGTGATCTCCTCGATGATCGTACGAGCTTCCTTGCTTTGCTCCTCATCCTTGAAGCGCTTGGAAAGGTCATCAAGCGCATGGACACATTCGCTGCTCGTGCCGAGGAACACCTGCAGGAGTTTGTGCTGAGCGAACTTCCGGAGATCCGCAACGGTGGGGTATCGCTTGCGATTGACCGCACCCCTGCGGGGATCGAACTCCAGCGACCAGGTCTCGGGCTCGTCCGCCAGGAAGCCAGCCTTGGCATAAAGGTCAGTGAGGAGGCTTTCCACAGCATAGACCTGCCGATCGCCGAGCTGCCGTCCAAACCGGTTCATGAGTGAAAGGAAGAATTTGACGCGCTTGCGCACACCGCCGAAATCGGGGTCTTCGGAGATGCGGAGCGGGTTGAGCCCGACGTTGGCCGTTTCCGAGAAACGGACGACGCTTTCGCCCTGGATCCGCATGTCCCCATGGGGGTCGAGAAAGATGAAGCGTACGTCTGGATTGATGAGACTCATGCCAGCCATCAGGCGACGCAAGCGCGTCGTTTTGCCTGAACCGGATGGGCCGACGATAGTGAAGTGTCCGTTCATGACGCGCGAGGCGTCCCAGTAAATTGGCGCTGCGTCGACGCCAGCTCCCATTTTTTCGGTGCCGAACTTTATTCGCACTTCCACCCTCCAGAAACCGAACTGACTTGCTGGTGTAGCCGATCAAGACGGTGCAAATCGCTGGAGAAAAGTGACGTGTATCAGCATCAATTGGCTGGATTCGATCGACATCAGCGCGGAAGGCAAATGCTTACACCGTTGCGACGTCGCAATTGAAGGCCCGGAACGGGAGTGAAGGACGTGCAGTTCCCATTGCGACGTCGCAACGCTCCGTTCCGCGCGAAAGTGATTCGGGAATGCGATGTGATCCCGCGTTTACCGGTGCCATCGAGAGGCACCAACACACGGCTTCAGTTGCGACGTCGCAATGCTTTGTTCAGGCGGAATTGCCTCGGTAGTGCATTGCGACGTCGCAACGAGCAACGCTCATTAGGTCTGAGCTACGATCCAGACGAAGCCGCACGAACATGACCCGACGACGGAGCGCTAATCGCGCAGTATTCCGTTGATGCGCTCACGCAAAGCCCGGAGATCCTCCCTTTGTTGATCATCGATCGACG
The DNA here is from genome assembly GCF_017356015.1 of Azospirillum sp. SYSU D00513. Lineage (GTDB taxonomy): Bacteria > Pseudomonadota > Alphaproteobacteria > Azospirillales > Azospirillaceae > Azospirillum. Next base: position 16,955 of record NZ_JAFIQV010000047.1, on the reverse strand, counting down.
CTAGATCCTCTCCTAGCTCGTCGAAACTCTTCATAAGCTTTGCGACGCTTGCGCGTATGATTTTGACAGGTACCGGGTGTGGGCGACGCGATTGATCAGGTGTTATAGGGCCTGCGGGGAGTTTATCGCTCAGTCCGCTATCAGGAGGAATCTCGCCTCTGCTGCCAATACGTTTGCGAGCCTCTCGAAGGCCCTTCACCGTGACACCCTCTTTGATGAGGTTCCATAATTCAAGGCGAGTATCATTGTTGGTTTCGTCAACGAGTTCAAACAGCATTGATTTTCCGGCCTGTTGCCGATAGTGCGGATACTCTTGGATAATGGTATGGGGAAGCTGCAGTAGAGACAGCAGGCGCGCTGCCTCGGAGCGAGAGAGTTGAGTTGAGGAGGCGATCTTCTCAAGCCCATATTTATGCTGTTCTGAGAGCCTCATGAGCCCATTTGCTATCTCAAATGGATCAAGATCTTCACGCTGGAGGTTCTCAATCAACGCCAGTTCGGGTGAATCCTTGTCTTTGACAAGGATCGCAAAAATGGTCTCCAAACCCGCAATCTTCGAAGCCCGGAGGCGGCGCTCACCCCAGACAAGAACGTAACGGCCAGGCGATCCCTCCGTTACACCGATTGGCTGGCGCAAGCCAAACTCGGAAATGGAATCAGCAAGACCCTTTAGCTTTGCGTCATCAAAGAATTGCCTCGGCTGGTCAGGGTTGGGGTCAACCTGATCAACGTCGATTTCAATGACTTGAGGATGGTCCTGTGAAACCTTGAACCGAGGGTCATGCACATTCGCCTGAGCTGCCCCAGTCACTGCATTTGCAAGCATGTTGCTGCCGCGCGCCATAAAGCCCTTCTTAGACATTTGCAGCACCCTGGCGCTGCTCGTTCATCAAGGCAATCAAAGCGTCGGAAACTTCATGATAGCTCCCGGCTCCCGCTGCCTTAGGCTCCCCCATCAAGGTTGGTTGTCCAGCATATGAACTCTGCGGGTACAGCGTTGACGAAGGAATTGGCGTGAAGATCCTGGCTCTATCTCCCCAAAGCTCTTTGATCTGTCCAAGAACCACTTGGTCCACAGAATGGCTAGCTGCAAACATTGTTGGCAGAATTCCCAAAATCTCGACTTTAGGATTGACGCGCCGTTTGACTTTGGACAGCGTGTCATGAAGCATAGGGATGCCCAGAGCTGCCATTGGCTCAGTCTGAACCGGCACCAAGACATAATCGCTGCAATTAAGCGCGTTGATTGTCACGTGCCCAAGGTTAGGAGGGCAATCAATAATGATGATGTCATACTCGCCTTCGACTTCATTGAGCTTCTCGCGAAGAAGCAAATTGCTGTTCGGATCGGCTGCCAACTCCGCGTCGGCCTGAGATAACCGAAGACTGGAAGGAAGCAATCCGAATAAGCCGTCGCACACACGGATGATTGAGTCGGCCGTAGGTTTGTCTTTCAGAATCACGTGATAAAGAGTGCGCTCCTCTTGATCGAGAGCATATCCATCAGCCCCTAAATAAGCCGTTGCGTTCGCCTGTGCATCTGCATCGACGACTAGGACCCTCAAACCCTTACTTGCAAGGAGATAGCCAAGGTTGACCGTGCATGTTGTCTTCCCGACACCTCCTTTTTGATTGACGACAGCAAGCTTGGTGGCAGCTCTAGCCTTATCGCCGTCCGTTCTAATGAGAACTGGAGCAGGAATTGAAGTGCCACGGGGTGCGATCGATGCCTTATCTAAAAGAAAAAGCTTCACGTTAGCAGGAATCGACTCGTTTCCGTTCTCCCACCGTGAGATCCGGTTTCGATCGTATTTTCTTCCTATCTGTTCATTGAGCCAGAGGGCGAACTCCTCTTGACCGAACGTATTCGCTTCGCGAAACGCCTTCATTGCTTCGCCGGTAAATTCAGAATGAGTCAATTCACCCTCCGTGAGAGCCGTTCGATTTCGGAGGATGCTGCCAGAGCCAGCTTTAAGCGTCAAGAACCGGAGTGACGAAAAGCGTCACTGTCACGTGACGTAGATCGTCACCCCCGCACCGTTGTTGATAATGTACCGGGCGCTAGCTTGACACCGAAGCTAACGGGGACGACGTCGGCGCGATATGAGCCTGTGAGGAGGCACGATCAGAATGCTGCAAGCCTACCTACGGACTTGAGCCGCCACGGTGCACCATGTCTTATCAAGCGCCCTACAACCTCGTTAACGTGCACCTGACCATAGAGGACCAGGATGTTTCGATCTTCCTCAGCCTCAATCGCCTTTGCTACCATCTCCTCACGCATGGATGTGATCGCTGACGGCAGGATCTGCTGCGCATACTCACCGGAGGCCGATACTGCCAGGACGATCTGCAGGGCCGCCTTGACGCGATCCTGAGCCCAACCAGGCATCTCATCGAACATCTGCCGCGCCTCGATCAGATCGATCGCGGCTCCCTGGTCGGATCTGGACGGGGCACCGGTTCGTGAGGCGGTAGGGGAGGGGAGGGCGGCCAACAGCTGGGACATAGTGACATCGACGTTGCGGACATCCGGCCCAGGTGGGCCGAGCAGGGTCGCATTGTTCTGGAGGACCAGGCCGTCATCAAGGATGGGCGCCATGACCTCGTAAGGGTGCTGCTGCTGGACGGAAGGGGAGGGGGGCCACTCCGTACCGAGGCGACCGAGAACCTCCGACATGCCAGCTGACTGCTGACCTGGCTCCTCCTGGATCTCCTCATAGAAGACCATCCAGCCTTCCGAGCGCCGGCGGGCGACGTGGTTCCGGATCTCCGCATAGAAGGAAGGGGAGGCGAGATGGGCCATGCCCTGCAGCTCGACCTGGCGAACGCCGTCGGTCAGGAGTAGACGGTCCACCTTAAGCGGGACGAAGTCCGCGATCAGCGGCAGAGCGGCGATGATGCCGACGACCACGCCAACGGCCGTTGCTGGGATCGCAAGGATCAGCGCGAGCGAGAAGGCGAGGGCGCGAAGAATGTGTCTCATCTGTCCATTCTAGACGGCGCAAGAGGTGCATTTCGCTGCCAAAGATGCATTCCGTCATGGCCAATTGCTCCTGCCCAGAGTTGGTGAGAAACTCGCAGGAGGCCGCCGCTGGACAGCGAGCCGGCTACCGGCTTTTGGAGACACCTGGGGCGTTGTGATGCAGACGCTTGAATGGTCTAACCTCGTGCGCTGCGTGCGAAAGCTTCACGGGCTCACAGCCGCGGAATTCGCCTCTATGATCCAGGTTGCCCCTGAGATGGTGCAGCGGTGGGAGCAGGCCACAGACCTGCCGGATACTGCAGCCCAGGCGACGCTAAGAGACCTGATGACAGGTCACTTCAAGAGCCATCCGACTTTCCTTGGCATCAAGGCGTTGGTGCAAGCTACCGGGCAGATGTCAGCCCTCTACACGCCGGGAATGATCGTTCACACCGTGTCATCTCCTCTGGAGAGGCTCTTTGCGTCCTGCCGCTTCGACGTGATCGGCTCCTCGATGTTGTCGAAGTTCGATGGCAGAGCAGGGGACATGGTCGAGAAATATGCGATCCCGATGCTCGAAGGGCGGACCGACATTCTCTCGATGTCCTATACGGACCGCGGAATTGCCGACCCGCGCATGATCGTCCGCCAACAGGTCTCAGTCATTCCTTTGGACGGTGTGCAAGTGCTGGTGACCGTAGGCCATCCGCTCGGCACGAGCGCGAGCGCGGAAATACCCGACCTTGACCTCCGCATCACCACAGCAGATGACGTTCGAGGCTAGGGCGTGCCGCCGGGTTTTGGAGCTTCTGCCTGGTGAAGACGACTTTGCAGCCTCTGAATCAGCCAGACGCGAATTGCCCGGCTGAGAGGGAGGGCGGGATCGGCGGCTTCTGTCTCGGTTGCGATGCGTGCAACAAGACTGCGCCAGCTGGTACCCAACTCGGCCGCCACGCCCTCTAGCGCAATCCAGAAGATCGCCTCCAACTTGACGCTGGTGCGTCGGCTGGAGAGATTCACCGTGCGAACCACCCAGGCACTGGGGTCCGGCGCAGCAGGTCTGTTAGGTAGCTCCGATCCGGTCTTCTCAGTAAGCAAGCGAGCGACCCTTCAGACGCTAGAACGAACCTGTGCGATCAAGCGTCGCCGGTGTTGGCCCGGTCCATCGAATTGGCAACAGCCTTGAACATGTCGAACATCGCTCTCCGGGCCTCGGGAGATACGATCTTATGGTAGGCCTTAGCAAGCTCCAGCGTCTCACGCTTGTACAACAGGTCGTAATCCTCAGGCCGAGATTCATGTGGGGACGACGGTGCCACCACGGTCTGTCCGTCGGGGGAGAGGTTGTCGAAGAAGAACGAGATTGGCACATCGAGCGCCTTGCTGAACTGCCACAGCTTTGAGGCCGAAACCCGGTTCCAGCCCTTCTCGTACTTCTGAACCTGCTGGAAGGTCAGCCCGACGGACACGGCGAGCTGGGTCTGGGTGATGCCCATCAGGGTGCGGCGCAGACGAATGCGCCCCCCCACATGGACATCGACCGCACTCGGGCTAGCGGCCTCGCCATCAGTGAGAGTGGCCTTCCGAATACCCTTGGGCATCCTGTGAACTCCGAGAGCGATGTTGCCTTGTTTAGGGGCGGAGCCTGAGCCGACAACAATGAACATCGTGTTAACGATGGCGAGCAAATGCACGCGGGTAGGGCAGGGGAGGGGGCAGAGTTCGCACCCGCCCTACCCTACCGGGCGACGCTCGGGAAACTCACAACGGCTCATGCGCAGCTCACAGGTCGGTGATCCCCGGTGCATTGTTCGGCCTTGGCCCCGGTGCGGGCTCCTCTGGTTGGAGGGGGTGCTTGCGTCGTATGATGATATCACCGTTCGGCAATTCCTCCGGCAGCTCATAGGGCACTGCCGCTCCAAGGGAAGTAGCAAGCTCTATGGCGCGTTTCACCGCCTCCAGAATGTAGGCCTCGGCTTTATCGGCTAGGATTTCAGGTAACTCGGGAGCGGGCTTCTCCTGAGCATGTCGGTGAAGCCCCAAACCACTCTGCGGGCTGCCGTTCACTGGGATCGTCAGCACCAGACCGATTGCAAGAGCGGAAACCGCAGCAGGGCTACACAGGATCATGCTGAATGACCTTCTGTACACAGCGTCCGGCGGAATGCCTAAAGGCCTCCGGCCCACGACGGACGCGAGTGAGGATTTCCAGCGACGGACCACGCAGCCGGTGCACGACGATCGGGGTTTGGCTATGCCTGCTCAGTGTACGCTGGTCGCGAGTGCGCCGGAAGGGCACAGGGAGGCTTCAACGCCGAATGCGGCCCTGCCTTACCGGCCAACGCTCAGGAAAGCACGAAAGGCCTCGGCGGCTTCAAGGGTCACGTCGGGGAAGTGAGCGCCGCGGGTGCCAGGCTCAGCCGTCGTTGTCGGCTGATGCTCGTGTCTGAGATGGACCAAGAAGCTGGGCGCGACTGCGACGGGCTCCGGCTTCGGCGGCGGGTCGTAGAAGTGGAGCGCCAGCTGCCCGTTGGGCTCGATCGCATAGGGCAGGCCGGGAAAGGTCCGGCGTTCTGCACCGGGAAGCACAAACTGCTCGCCAACGTCCGTGAGTTCGAACACCGCCATTGCCGAGGCACTCCCTTGCGCCATCTGTGACCGGCCCAACGCCTGCGCCAAGCTTACTCGCGTAGGGTCGTTTCGTCAGCAAAACGTTGGGGGAGGATATGGCGCAACTGGCACAAGGCTTGGTTGGAGGCGTCACTCCTGTCCCCGAGACACCCGGAACCAATGCTCCGCATACTGCCGGCACATCTCGGCCTCGACGGCATCACCGGCGCGTTCAGCTTCGGTCGCCCGCACAAGCCACTGAGTTTGTTTCTGCTGGGCAGAACCATTGATCCGAAGCGACTGAGCGCCCCCACCTTGCACTGGGCTCGCTTGCGGGCGTCGGTTGAAATGCGGCTTGGAAAAACGGGGTGAGTTGGAAGGAGGAGCCATCAGATCATTGCCTTTGCGTTTCGCATCCAGGCTCATAGCAAGCCGTCGAGCTTGCGCTGTACAGGACCTTTCCTGAGGCACGGATGCTAGGTGATTGCGCCGTGTTTTGCGTGCCACAGTACCGACATTCGGCGTAGTGACGCGACAAGACGGTGTCTGGTATAAGCCCGCGTCGTTGTAACTGCCCTTCTGAAGCATCATGCGCCGTTCGCCTGCCTTGATAGGTCCTGACCACGAAGGCTGGTGGACCGTCTATGGAACGGACGGGCAGTGGGTCGCTGAGTGCTCCACGCGGCGAGAAGCTGAGTGGGTTGCCCACCAGGCTGAAGCTAAGCGGGCTAACCACATCGACCGGTCTGCGATCTCCGAAGCGAACACCCTCGTTTCCGCGGTGTCAGAGCAATGGGACAATCGACGTCGCTCACGACGCACTTGAGATAGTTGGCCCCGGGGCTACAAGCTTACAAGATAAGTTTTCGGCACGAACTTGCCTCGTTGAGTAAACTCGTCCTGTAGCTTCACTCCTGGCAGCGCGGTTGAATGGCCGTGGAGCAGCCACGTCTCAAAACTAGTGGGAGCAATGACATCGCATCATCGCCAAAGCCCTGCAGATCCTAAGTTTTCGGAATTTCAGGGCCAGAACCCGGGGAAAGAAGGGAAAAAACGGTATCACAGTACCTTGTGCCTTCGCGGCGCAGCCGGCCAGGGGGAACCGGGGCCAGGGGGCGGCCCTCTCGTGTACTATATGCATATCACATAACTTTTAAAAAACACCAAATGGAAACTAAAGTATCGCCCCTCCGGGCGACAAGCTAATGATAGCAAAAAACCGATGCCGCAAGGATACGGACGTACGAATCCCAACCATTATAGGGTGACTTTGGCGCACAAATCGGCGTGAGGGTGCAGTCCGCGGCAGACCAGCCGTTGATCAGGTGACCTTAAAGGTAGCCGGCATGCCCAAGCTGGTCATGATGTTCATGACCTTACAGCCGACGGCGGCCTCGAGCTTCTGGGCAGGCAGAGTCCGAGCGAGCTGGCTGCGCCCGATCACTTGCTTGTAGCGCATCATCGCCACCTCGCCCAAGGATTGGCGGCCGTACTGAACCGCCCGCTGCCATCCGAGCCGACCACGCTCATTGATCAGCTGGATGTGGCGGTCGCGCGGTGTGCGGGCGCTTGCGATTGTATCGCTCGGCACCGCGTTTGAGCGCGGCGGGATGATCAACTCCGCAGTGGAGCTGTGGGAGGTCACGCAGTGATAGACGGGTTCGCCGTCGTAGGAACCGTCCGCCAGCACCGTGCCGATCGGGCGCGGGATCTGATCGAGCAGCGGACCGACCAGCGAGGCGTCGCCCTCCTCGTTGCTCGTCAATGCCGAGGCGAGGATCTCGCCGGTGCCGGGATCGACCGCCAAGTGCAGCTTCCGCCACGTCCGGCGTGCCGTGCCGCCGTGTTTCTCCAGGTGCCACTTGCCCTTGCCAAAAACCTTCCCGGTGACGGGCGCGCGGGATCTTGTGACGACGGGGCTCATTGGCCTTGTACGGCATCTGGCTCTCAGCTTCAGCGGGACGCCTCTATACCTGCCGGAACCATGGCACCGCCAGCCTTGGGCGAATCACGCGCCAACGTCCCCGATGACCTGACGCAGTGGCGGGGCTGGCCGGGCAGCCACCAGCGGCCGGTCCTGGAGGGCGGGCTCGTCGGTGTGGCCCAGATCCCGTGCACCAGGCGTCGGCGAGCAGCTTACCGTAAGTCATTGAATTTAATGAAGGGGTTCTGTGCCAACGCAATGCATTGGCAGGCCTGCGGAGAGCTATCGTGAGCCAGGAGGACGCGTGAGGCTGAAGAGATGATACCAAAGAATATGAACAGTTCTGAGACCGCAACAAAAAAACCGGCGCCTCCCCGCCGTCGCCCGCTGTCCGAAAATTCCGCTTTCTAGTCGTGCTGGATGCAGGCGGAGGGGCGGGGGTTTTGCCGCACGATGCCAGCAGGGTAGGGCGGTTATCGGCGAGGCTTCGCGCCATCTTTCGCGGCTGATTGGGGCGCCCAGCGTTGCTCGCGAGGTGCATTGCCCATGGTGTGCCTGAGGATCCTCGGGCATGGGTGGGTGAGCGGGCAGGGCAGGGCGGCGCCCCGGATGGAGAATGCGTCCATGTTCATCCGGGTGGATAAAGCCAACACACATTCTGTACAAAGGGGGCTGGCGGAGGTTTCGCCCTCCCAAAACCATAGGACATCCCATGGCCCTCGTCGCCTACGCCCGTGTCTCGACCGAAGAGCAGTCCACAGGTTCGCAACTGCTCGCTCTCAAGCAGGCAGGCTGCTCGATCATCTTCGAGGAGCATGCCTCCGGTGGTGATCGTGACCGCCCGGTGTTGGCGAAGGCACTGGCCAGCCTCAGTAAGGGCGACACACTGGTAGTGGCGCGCATCGACCGTCTGGCGCGTTCACTGTTCCACCTGCTGGAGGTGATCGACGGCTTGGGGCAGCGCGGCATCGCCTTCAAGTCACTGGGCGACCCGATCGATACCACCAGCCCGCAGGGCCGCTTCGCGCTCCAAGTTCTGGGAGCCGCCGCCGAGTTGGAGCGAGCGCTGATACGCGAGCGCTCCATCGCTGGGCTCAAGGCCGCCGTGGCAAAGGGAAAGGAGCCCGGCAACCCCGGCCTGCGTCGCCGTGACCCTGCGGCATTGGAGAAAGCGCACCAGGGCCGCGAGTCCGCCCGCGACGATTTGGTCATCGCGCACGCCCAGGATTACCTACCGACCGTAGAGGCGCTACGGCCGACGGCACCGTGGGACCAGGTGGTGCGCGCGCTGAAGGGGCAGGGCCGAAGCCGACCCTGGGACGGCAGGCCGTGGACGCCCAACAGCCTGGTCCGATCCGTGCGCCGGCTGGCCGCAGCGGGCTTGGTCCGTCAAGACGTTCTCAGTCCGGCTCCCAAGCGGGTCGATAGCAACGATCTTGTGTTGATGGTGGCGGGGTTGGCGCGTGCTGAGCCCGGTATCACGCTGGACGGCATTGCGCGGCGACTCCAGGGCATGGGACAGCGCACCCCCCGTGGCGGCTTGCGGTGGAGTCGCTCGTCAGTAAAGCACCTGCTGGATCGCGCCAAAGAGCAGGGCTTGGTGCGCGAGGCGGAGAAGGCATAGGATGAGGTTAGCTGCCCCTGAGGTGGAGCAGCCTCAAAGGTTCATTGAGGCACTCGGTATTTTCTCACAGCCCGTTTTGAAAGTCATGGTGATGGCAGTCGCTTTCGGTTTGGGTGAGCCAATCGGTGGATCCTGAGGCGGATTGCGGCCAGTGTGACCATGGTTTCGGACACCTCCGGCAGCTGTTCATAGTCCCTGCCCAGGCGCCGATAGCGACCAAACCGGCCGAGCGTCCTTTTGACCACCCATCGCCGTGGCAGGACGGTGAAGCCGGTCCTGGCATTCCGGCGCACGATGATAAGCGTCAGGCCGAGCAGGAAGCAGGCGAGCAGGACCGACAGCCGATTGCAGACGCTGTTGGCGAAAACAACCTCCAGCCAGCAGTACAGGCGCTTGATCCGTTTCAGCAGATCCCCGGCGCTGTCGGCGTCCTGGAGGTTGGCGGCGTGGACGAGACCCCCAGCGGCAGGCCGCTGGTCTCGACGGCGAAGTGGCGTTTGCGCCCCAGACCTTGTTGGCCGCGCCATAGCCGCGATGCCCCCTTTTTCCGTCGTCTTGACGCTCTGGGTGTCGATGATGGCGGCTGTCGGGCTGGCCTCGCGCCCTTCCTGCTCGCGCAACATGACCAGCAGATGGTGGCGCATGGCCTCCCACACGCCCGCCTTCTGGAACGCACGCATGTACCCGTACACCGTCTGCCAGGGCGGGAAGGCCGGAGGTGGCGGAAGATGGCGCCATTGGCAGCCTGTACGCACAACGTAGAACAGGCCGTCCAGCATGCGCCGCATGTCTGTTTTCCGTGGCCCGCCACCAGCTTTGGCCGGTGGAGTCAACGGTTCGAGCAGACGAAACTGATCATTGCTGAGCGCTTGGCCGGATCCAAAGTCCCCAACCAGAGCGCGATCCGAGGGTGTCCACATCGGCGGCCTCCAGACGGGAAAAACATCCTCTGAACAGCCGGCACCCTCATCCCGCACCCCCACTCAAAAGGGGCAGAGGCTGCTTTCAAAACGGCTCTGAGATAAGTAAGTAGGGCGCCCATACCCTGGCCGTACAGGAACGTATCGGCAAAGAGGTCTGAACCGCGCCGGGTTTCCCGGAGGCTATTTTGGTTGAGTCACGCCGCCATAGCGACGTCCTCGGTTTGAGCATAGTAGCGCGCTTCGGCCTCAGCGGGAGGAATGTTGCCGATGGGTTCGAGGAGGCGCCGGTGGTTGAACCAATCCACCCATTCCAGGGTGGCGAACTCGACGGCCTCTAGGGTGCGCCATGGCCCGCGGCGGCGGATCACCTCGGTCTTGTAGAGGCCGTTGATCGTCTCGGCCAAAGCGTTGTCGTAGGAATCACCGACGCTGCCTACGGAGGGTTCGACACCGGCCTCGGTGAGGCGCTCGGTGTACCTGATGGCAACGTATTGCGACCCGCGGTCGCTATGATGAATGAGGCCGCTGCCCTTTGCCGGCCGGCGGTCGTAGAGCGCCTGCTCCAGGGCATCTAGCACGAAGCCGGCATGGGCTGTGCGCGACACCCGCCAGCCAACGATGCGGCGGGCGAAGGTGTCGATGACGAACGCCACGTAGACGAAGCCTTGCCAAGTCGCGACATACGTGAAATCCGCCACCCACAGGGCATTCGGGCGGGGTGCCTGGAACTGGCGGTTCACCCGGTCAGCGGGGCACGGCGCCGCCCGGTCGCCGATCGTGGTGCGCACCGCCTTGCCGCGGGTCACTCCCTTCAGGCCCATCTGCCTCATCAGCCGGGCCACCGTGCAGCGCGCCACGTCCATGCCCTCCCGCCGCAACTGCCGCCAGACCTTGCGCACCCCATAGACCTGGAAGTTCTCATCCCAGACCCGCCGGATAGCCACACTCAGCTCCGCGTCGCTTCGCGAGCGGGCTGGTGCCTTTGACGGATCAGCTTGGCGAGCAGCATGGGCGCGGTAGGTCGACGGGGCGATCGGCAGCACTTTGCAGATCGGCTCGACCCCGTGGACGGCGCGATGCTCATCGATGAAGGCGATCATTTCCTGAACGGGCGGTCGAGCTCCGCCTGGGCAAAATACGCCGACGCCTTGCGAAGGATCTCGTTCGCCTGGCGCAGCTCCCGGTTCTCCCGCTCCAGTGCCTTGATCCGCTCCTGCTCGTCCGTCCTCGGGCCGGGCCGTTTGCCCTGGTCACGCTCGGCTTGCCGGACCCAATTCCGCAGCGTCTCGGGATTGCAGCCGATCTTCGACGCGATCGAACTGATCGCCGCCCATTGCGAGGCGTGCTCCCCTTCGTGCTCGAACACCATCCGAACCGCGCGCTCGCGGACTTCAGGAGCGTATTTGGGTGATGCCTGTTTCGTCATGATGACCCCACTCTCTCAGAAAATGGAGCCTCCGGGAAACCCGGCGCGGTTCACTACTGTGGCGGCCGGTCCAACTGTTCTAGGAACTTGCGTGTCCGCTCTACGCTCTCACGGGATCGCTCCAGAGAACGCCGATAGCACTCCAGCAGCTGGGTAGCTGAGAAGAGCAGCTCATCGACTGCTATGGTTGATGGCGGCGACTTGTCCATGAGCCGAAAATGGGGCTGCTTTGCTGCGTTGCCATATCGCTGGCGCCTTATGCCAATGTACGGAAACGTACCAAAAGGCAGAGGCGCCGTGGCTCCGGGCATAAGGAAGCCCACCACTCCGGTGCAGTTGGAACGGAGTGGCGGGCTAAGTGCACAAAGCAATGCCCGGTAAAGGGCGCCCTCAGCTTGCTCCACATTGCCAGCCGATGAACAGCTGTGAGGGCGGCTTACCCTGTCTCCGCCCAAGCGCGAAAAAGCCCGCCTCCGAATCGAGAGGCGGGCCAAGTGGATACGGGTCGTAGGGACGCCCGGCAGGAGCGGCCCCGGCTCGGAAACCGGCTGACGGTCGGTGGGTTCCGAAGACGCTGCTCACCTACCCCGAGCTGCGCGAAAGTGGTATCGTTTCCGCTCACTCAATCCAGGAGGCCACGGTGAGCGCCCAGGAACTGCAACGCCTACAGAATGACGCCGAAGGCAACCCCGAACTGAAGGCATCCATTGCCCAGGCTGTTTCGGAGGCAACGGATGCGGCTGGTGCATCGGCCGCCCTGAAGGCATGTGGCTATGACGTCACCGAAGAGGATCTTCAGGCCGTCAAGGCAATGGAACTGAATGATGACGCTCTGGATAGCGTGGCCGGCGGTACAGGCTTCGGCCAGAACTCGTTCCTGGAATTGGTGTTCCCCGAGTACGCCCACGACCTGTAAGCCGGCACAAGAAAGCCCGCCTCCGGGATTTGACGGAGGCGGGCGGAAGTCTAGCATCAGAGTTGCACTGCTCTTCTGAGGTGGGCCTGCTTGGCAAGGGCTTGGTGGGTTCGCCTCCAGACGGACCATGCGATAATGAGAGCGGGCTCGATCTGCCGCTGAGCTAAGCGGGTGGCAACGCGACGGATCTCCTGCATGGACCAGCGGACCATTGCCGGGGTTCTTTCCTCGTCGTTTTTAGGGGCGCGGCCAGGGTGTCGGCCTTGTGGCGGACCACGGCGAGCAGGGCGAAGGCGAGCATCACCAGCGAGACATGGCGGTGCCAGCCGTGCCAACTCCGGGTCTCGTTGTGATCCAGGCCGAGTTCGTTCTTCGCCGTCTCGAACGCGTCCTCGATCGACCAGCGCCGTCCCTCGACCTGGACCAGAGTTTCCAGCTCCGTGCCGTGCCGACACCAAGTCGTGAAGTAAGCCAGTTCGCCATCGGCGGGATGACGCCGGATCAGCAGACCGCGTGTCCACAGGCCCAGGCCGGCCGGGGCTCCGACGTCCTCCGGATCATTGTCAGCCAGTTCCAAGTAGGCCCAGTCGAACAGGCGCGGACCCTTGGTGCCCTCACCCTCCGACAGGCGTATCCAGTGGGCACGTCCGTCAAGGTGGTGGAAATTGGAAGGTGGTCAGGGGCGTCGTCAGTCAGGCCGCCTTTGTTGAGGGAAGCGGTGTGATGGCGGGCTCGTCGGCTACGGCGATCCCAGTCATGGTTTCGAGTGTCAGGTAACGGTGCTGGAGCTGCCAGTCATCGTTCTTCTCCAGCAAGATTGCACCGACCAGCCTTCGAACGCTGTCTTCGTTGGGAAATATGCCAACAACGTCGGTGCACCGTTTGACTTCCTTGTTGAGACGCTCAAGGGGGTTCGTAGCGGGCTACGCTGTGTAGGGGCTTCACCCGGCACCAGCCCGATCCTTCATGGGCCCTTTTCCACCACCACTCTGGACGTTACCTCCGGTGTACGGCGCGGTTCATGGTGCTTGTACGACATGCGGGCTCTCGGCGGCAGGACTTGCCTCTATACCCAACGCGCCGCCCTCCGGAACCACGAACCGGATTTACGCGACAAAGCCCCAAGAAGACGTAAAAAGACCATTGAAGACACTTATGCGCACTTGCACTGTTATGGTCAGGCTGCACCATTCAGAGGAGTCGCGCGTGCCTACCCCCAAATCGCCCGACAAAATGCAAACCGGCATTCCGGAATTTGATCTTATCCTGCGTGGCGGCCTGCCACGCGAGCGGCTCCATCTGCTGGAAGGATCGCCGGGAACGGGCAAAACGACCATCGCGATGCAGTTCCTGATCCAAGGCCGTGATGATGTTGGAGAAAAGGGGCTCTATGTTTCCCTGTCGGAGAGCACCAGCGAACTTGCCGCTTCAGCGGCCAGCCATGGATGGTCGCTCGACGGAATCGAAGTGTTTGAACTGGTCCCGCTGGAGGCGCAGCTTGATCGCCAACAGAGCATCCTCTACCCGGCGGAAATTGAACTGGGTGAAACCATGCGCCTGGTCATGGACCGTATCCAGGCGCTTGATCCCGACCGCGTGGTGATCGACTCCCTGTCGGAGCTGCGGCTACTGGCCCAGGACCAGCTCCGCTATCGTCGGCAAATCTTGGCTCTGAAGCAGTTCCTGCAGGAACGCCGCTGCACCACGCTGGTGCTCGACGACCTTACCAACCGCGACGGATCCAAAGACCTGCACAGCTTGATGCATACTGTGATCTCACTCGAGCAAGTCGAGCGCTCGTACGGCGCCGCCCGCCGCCGTCTGCGCATCGCCAAAATGCGCGGCGCTACCTACCAGAGTGGCTGGCACGACTTCGCCATCACCTCCGGGGCCGTGCTTGTCTTCCCTAGTTTGATCGCGGAAGAGCATAAGACCGAATTCGAGGCCGGCGAAGTTTCCAGCGGCGTCAAAAGCTTGGACGAGTTGACAGGTAGCGGGTTGGCGCGCGGCACGACCACCATGCTGGTCGGCCCGTCCGGCGTCGGTAAATCCTCTCTCGCGTTGCAGTATGTGGCCGAGGCGGTCCGGCGCGGCGAATACGCCGCCTACTTCTCCTTCGACGAGACTTTCGCGACACTACTGCAGCGGAGCACTGCGCTCGGCATCGACATCGCCGAGGCTCTCAAGGAGGGAAAGCTCGGCTGGGAGCGCGCCAATCCCTCCCGCCTCTCGCCAGGGGAGTTCGTGTGGCAGGTCCGTCGCGGGGTGGAGGACAGGAAGGCGCGCGTCGTGGTCATCGATAGCCTAAATTCCTACCTCAGCACCATGCCGGAGGAGCAGGCTCTAACCCTTCAAATGCACGAGCTGCTGACCTATTTGAACAACCAAGGTGTGGTCACCATCCTGATCCTCGCGCAACAGGGCATTGTCGGCGACGTGCAGAACCCAGTGGACCTCTCCTTCATGAGCGATGCGGTAGTGCTCATGCGCTTCTTCGAGGCCTATGGCGAGGTCCGCAAAGCCATTTCCGTTGTTAAGAAGCGCAGCGGCGTGCATGAGCTGTCGATACGCGAATTCCGTCTCTTCCCCGAGGGCATGCAGGTCGGTCCCCGCCTGATGGACTTTCATGGTATCCTCACGGGTGTGCCCAGCTACAGCGGGTCGCCCGACCCGCTGTTGCGCGATATGACTGAGGCGAACTGACGCTGCCCCATGGACGATCCGATACTTGTTCTGGCACCTGAGGGTCGGGACGCGGAGGTAATCGGCCTCGTATTGGGCGAGGCCGGCTTGCCTACGCTCGTTTGCGCCGATCTCAGCAGCATCTGCCAGAGATTATCCGCCGGAGGCGTCACCGCGCTCATCCTGTCAGAGGGCGCGCTTACCAATGTTCTGGACGAACTGTTGCATTATCTAAAAACACAACCGCCCTGGTCCGACCTGCCTATCATTCTGCTGGGCGCACGCAACGGCCGCGCGGTGAGCGGCCAACGGCGCGCGTTGTTTGAGGAATTGGGCAACATCACGCTGCTCGAACGGCCGATGACCGGGGAGAGCCTGCAGAGCGCCGCGAAGGCGGCAGCCCGTGCGCGACACCGGCAATACCGCACCCGCTCCCACCTGACCCAAATAGCTGAAGCGTCCCGCCTGCTGGAGCGTCGGGTGGAGGAGCGCACGCGTGAGCTTGCCGCCGAGATCAATGAGCGCAAGCGGGTGGAGGATGCGCTTCGTCAGGCACAAAAGATGGAAGCGGTCGGCCAACTCACTGGCGGCATCGCACATGACTTCAACAACCTGCTCCAGGCTATCAGCGGCAATCTGGAACTGCTCCAGCAGCGCCTCAGGAATGGTACGACCGAGGTGGAGCAGTTTGCTCGCTCCGCCCGACTTTCCGTGGAGCGGGCAGCAACCTTGACGCAGCGCCTGCTCGCCTTCGCCCGGCGCCAGCCGCTCCAACCGCGCGCAATCGACCTCAATGGCTTGGTTCTGGGCATGGAAGATCTGATCCGCCGTTCTGTCGGCCTATCGATCCAGATCGATCTGCGATTACCGCCAGATCTTTGGATGGGCTGGGCCGATGTCAACCAAGTGGAAAACGTCCTCCTCAACCTCGCAGTCAACTCCCGGGACGCTATGCCCAACGGCGGGCGCCTGACGATCGCGACGTCGAACGACACCATTACGGCTGTGGATGAGCCAGAAGCCGGGTTGCCTCCCGGCGACTATGTCCGGCTCTCGGTTACCGACACAGGCACTGGCATGACACCGGAGGTGCTGGACCGCGCCTTCGAGCCCTTCTTCACCACCAAACCGCTCGGCCAAGGCACCGGCCTGGGTCTCAGCCAGCTCTACGGCTTCGCACGCCAGTCCGGCGGTCACGCCAAGATTATCAGCAGCCTGGGCCAGGGCACAACCGTGACGCTCTACCTGCCCCGCCGGGATCGAATGGAACACGCCCTGCCGGAGGCCGAGATTGTCAAGGAGGCACCCCGCGCCGCGACTGGCACCATCTTGGTGGTGGAAGACGAGGCGCTTGTCCGAATGGTAATGGTAGAGGCATTGACCAGCCATGGCTATAAGGTCGTGGAAGCGAGCGACGGCTCAGCGGCCGTCGAGATCCTAGAGGCGGGCACGAAGATCGATCTGCTCGCCACCGACGTCGGCCTCCCCGGCGTGAACGGCCGTCAAGTGGCGGAGGAGGCGCAGCGTTTGCGCCCGGACCTCAGGGTTCTCTTTATCACAGGCTACGCCCACAACACCGGCATCGGCGAAGAGCCGTTGCAGCCCGGCATGCAGATGCTCAACAAGCCGGTAGCTCTCGACAAGCTGCTGGCCACCATTGATTCCATGCTCAGAGACAGTTGACGTTCTCTGCCCGACCTCGGATAGGCACTGGATCAAGGAAAGGGGCAAAACCTCCTGCGTTACAGCGGCGTGCGTTGAATCTGAGGCATCCATAACGGCGTACCCGCTTGGCTTGTACCGCCACCAATAGGTTGGACACCGGAGAGTGGTTAAGGGCTACAACTCAGGGCAGCAACTCCCGACTGGGCCAAGAATGCCATCG
>NZ_JAFIQV010000046.1 GCF_017356015.1 Azospirillum sp. SYSU D00513 | reverse complement strand
CAGAGGCCGGTTCTGCCAGGCCACCACCTCCTCGATCACCGCATCCGTCACCGTCGAGATCAGGTCGGCCGACACCTCGATGCCGTAGAGCTCCCGCAGGTGTCCCGTGATCTCCCGCGTCGACATGCCCCGCGCATACATCGAGATAATCTTTTCGTCGAAGCCGGGGAAACGCCGCTGGTACTTGCCGATCAGCGCCGGATCGAACGTCCCCGCCCGGTCACGTGGCACGGACAGCTCCATTGATCCGCCATCGCCCAGCACCGTCTTGCGGCCATAGCCGTTGCGCCGGTTGCCGCTCTCGTCGCTGGCCAGGTGATGATCCAGCTCCGCGCGCAGGGCTCGTTCCGTCAGCGCTTTCTTCAGCTGGTCGAGCAACCCGTTCTGATCGAACGCCGTCTTGGCGTCCGCCCCGGCCAGCAGCTGGTCGAGGATCGCATCGGGGATAATTGGTTCTTTGCGTCGTGCCATCGGGGGCTCCTTCCGTTCTCAGCATACCCCCGCCGAGCACGAAATTCCGGATAGTCCCGGGGTACGAGAAGCGCGCCGTCAACTAACTCGCCATGATCACCACCGCGGCAGTCCTTATATTGCTCTGACGTTTGCCAACGCGCCCTAGCCGCGCCCGCCCCGTCCTTCGTCATATCAGAACGCATGTGTTTAGAGCTGCGGATCCGCAATTTGAGCGAACCCGCCGTTCACGAACCAGTCATCAGCCGCGAGCGCTTGGAAGAAAACATGCTGCCATGAATTAGGTTTGTCGTCATGGGAGTCCCGTTCCTCTTCGAGATAAGCCTTAACCGCCGCCGCGCCACCGGGATCATGGAGCCGCTGGAGCCGTCGCTTGAGGGAGACCAGATTAGCGTTCGCGTTGGTCCCGAAGCTGATACCTAGCCCGCAGGTGGTGAAATGGCGAGCAACCCGCTGTTGGTCGGTAAGGGGCCATGAGGTTGGCGCCGTTACTGAAAAGACGACGACGAGTGGCGCGCCATAGTCGAGCGTAGCCGTGATCCAGCGTTGGGTCAGAAGGTGAGCATCATAATAGGGATGGAAAGTCTGCTCGCCCGCCGTCGTTGGGAAGCGCGCCTTCTTAGTATCGTTACAGAAATGGCAGGCGGGGACAAGGTTAAGGGGCAGGACTGAAAGATCGGGATAGCGCGATTTCGGCAGATGGTGGTCTACATGAGCGACCGATCCGATGCTGCACAGAGGACAGAGTTTATTCGGTGCAGCGTTTTTAATCGCATCGTAAACGGCACGCGCGGCACCACGCGTGGCGCTCAGATGGTCCTCGTAGAGCGCGATTAACTCCGCCTTCGTGACGGAGCCCAGGTCGGTGCGCCGGACGATGAGGTTGAGGAGCGAGTTGGTAGCATGCGTGTCGTAGAGAGGTTCATTCGCCTCGATCGTGTTTTTGACCGCATTCAACCGGTTAACGAGATCATCAGAGGTGCTAATGGCGCCGATACACATGGCGAGCACGTCTGTGACCGCGAAGGCGGGCTTGCTGAGCGCATACATGGGTCAGACGTCCAGATCGTCGTCTGTGTCGACCTTGGGCGGCAGAAGGGTCAGTGTCCTGGCCAGCGCACGCGCCTCACCGCCAAGCTTCCCATCAAAATAGTCGACTACCGCGTCATACGTGCGGGTCTGCACGGCCTCGCTAATCATTCTGTAGAAACCGGTCTGCATGACCTCGAGGCCGAATACCTCGTGGGTCAGGATGCCTACATTTTCGCCGAAGGTCTCGTGTCGCGGCCGATCGGCGCGGCTCGATAGCCCTGACCGACTGAGGATCCATGCACAGGTTTTCGGCACCTCCTGCAGGACCACCGGCGAGTGAGTGGCGATGATAGCGACGCCGTTCCGATCGGTCAGCAATTCAGATAGCGCGCGGACGAACGCGGACAGAAGTGGCGGGTGGAGGTGACCCTCGGGCTCATCGATTAATACCAATGATTTCTCTTCAACTATTTCAACCAGCTTCGTGATGATCAACAACACGATGCTATGGCCTGAACTCAGATTGCGGAAAAGCCGCCAAGCCCGCTGCTCCCAGCCTTCTTGCTCGTCGTCCACGATTGCGGAGATTTCGGCTTCCTTGAAAAGGGGGTCCGCCTCAAGGAGTTCGAGCGCGTGCGCCCAGCGGTCCCGGCGCGCACCGATTCGGCAGGCGATGATCCCGTCCTTGAAGTCCTTGAAAAGGTCCGGCTGAGCCTTGATGGTTAGCGGCGCAGCATCGTCGCTGTTTTCGCGGTCCTCGGCGGATTCCCGGATCAGACCGACATAGGCGTAGCGGACCTCGAGCCCGGCCGGATTAGTGACAAGCGGCCCATATTTGTCGAACGGGCTGAACGACACCGTGACCAGTCCTGCAAAGCCGTGGCTGCGACCCGGGAGCGAGGTCGAGATCCCAAGTGGGCTGAGTGTGCCGGGCGAACCTCCCCGTGGCGCCTCGCGGCCAAGAAAGGCGCGGCCGAGAAGGTCGAAACAACGCGATTTTCCAACGCCATTGCGACCGATAACGACATGGATGTTGCTCGGGGGATGAGAGGCGGGCCTAACGCGAAACGTGATGGTGGGCGGCTCATCTGCGGCGCGTGGGTCGACTGGGAACTTAAAACAAAATGAAAAACCAGTAAGCGCTGCGTCGCCGCGGGCGAGACGGTGAAACCGGTTCCGCACACGGTCGCTATCGATGTCACGGAGCAGCGATCGCCCGAGCACCGCTTCCCCAGCATGACGATCAAGCAATGTCAGATCGCGCGCGCAATCCTGCAGAGCCCCCAGGAACCAATCGCGATACTGCGGGCCCAGGATATTAAGTGTCTCGTAATAGTTCTCCGACTGGCCTATAGAGAACCAATTTTCATTGAGTGCAGGAAATGTCGGAGGCAATGGCGTCCTTCCGCCCGTCATGCCCACATGAGCAATCTTGACTTGTCCAATGTCCGTCCGTGTGCCATCTGCCGCGACAACAATCGCATAAAATTGCGTGACCCAAACATACCAGTCGTTCCAGTCATCTTTGACAAGGAGCACCTCATTGCCGTTACTTGAGGCTCCTGCGCTGTCGACTACTCTAAACACTGTATCTTCCTTTTCGATCTCGGCTTCCCACCGAGTGCGTGGCGTGCGCTTCGGCATACTAGATCAACCGGCCGGCGAGCGCCAAGCGAAGACTATGATCGTGTAGACTATTTCGTCCATATCCGCGTTCATTCCTCGTTGGCGTAGCAAAGAGGATTCAGTCATGCGAAAGGGCGAGCGCTGTGAGTGTGTCTGGATCGTGTCCCGAGGCATGGTGTAGGATCCGGGGCGCTCATCTGGTCTCCGGCAGGTCTGGCCGGGACGTTCACGCGGCCGTAGCGGGCAATGTGAGGGCGAGATCATCACGTAGCGGGGCGATGGTTTCCAGGGTCATGTAGCGCGCCCGCTGCAGTTGTTCGCTATCCAGCAAAAGCGGAACGTGCGCGACACTGCCGAATCCGAGTTCGGTCAGTCTCTTCGAGTCGGGTCGAAACACCACCGCCATGTCCACCTCAAGCGCTACCCCTATCGATGAAGGTAGGGAACGCCGGCATACAGATCAATTGGGCACGACAAAAAATAAGGGGATAGCTTTCGCTACCCCCTAGTTTGTACCGCCAATTTAGTCAGTCACGTCGGCATACTAACTGCACCCCGTGGTCGAACCGCAGGTGTCGCACTTCAGGCAGGTGCCGTTGCGGACGAGCGTCATGTTGCCGCACTCACCGCACTGGTCGCCCTCGTAGCCGCGGGCGCGGGCTTCGCGGATGCGGTCGAAGCGGTTGTCGCTGGTCGATCCGCCGTAGGCGGTGCTGGTCACCGCACCGACGGTGGCCTGGCCGCCGGCCTGGGCGACCGCGGTGGCGACGGCGGTGGCCGAGGTGGTCACGGTGCCGGCCGAGGCCGGAACCGGCGCGCCGTCGGTGCCGGTGGCGGCGAGCGCCACGGCGGCGGCGGCGGTGCGCTGGGTCTGGCCGCCCTCCAGGACGCGCAGGTTGTTGCGGACATAGCCGGTCGAGGCGATCTTGCGGACGATGTCGGCCGGGTTGACCTTGTCCTCCGGCAGGTCGCCCTGCTTGTCGCCGCTGCCGACCGTGAAGGGCAGCAGGTCTTCCGGCGTGGCGTGGCCCAGGTCGGTGCGGCCCAGGTAGGAGATCGCGACCTCGCGGAAGATGTAGTCGATGACCGAGGTCGCCATCTTGATGGTGTCGTTGCCCGACACCATGCCGGCCGGCTCGAAGCGGGTGAAGGTGAAGGCCTCCACGAACTCCTCCAGCGGCACGCCGTACTGAAGGCCGATGGACACGGCGATGGCGAAGTTGTTCATCAGCGACCGGAAGGCGGCGCCCTCCTTGTGCATGTCGATGAAGATCTCGCCGATGCGGCCGTCCTCATACTCGCCGGTGCGCAGGTACACCTTGTGGCCGCCGACCATGGCCTTCTGCGTGTAGCCCTTGCGGCGGTGCGGCAGGCGCTCGCGGGCCGCCTGCTTGCGCTCGACGATCTTCTCGATGACCTTCTCGACCACGCGCTCGGTGACGATCTGGGTGCGGGTGGCGTTGGCGGCCTCGGCGATCGCCTCGACCGTCTCGCCCTCCTCCTCGTCGTCCAGCAGCTGCGCCTGGAGCGGCTGGCTGAGCTTGGAGCCGTCGCGGTACAGCGCGTTGGCCTTCAGCCCCAGGCGCCAGGACATCAGGTAGGCGTCCTTGCACTCCTCCACCGTCGCCGAGTTCGGCATGTTGATGGTCTTGGAGATGGCGCCGGAGATGAAGGGCTGCGAGGCGGCCATCATCGTGATGTGGCTGGCCCAGGACAGGAAGCGCTTGCCGATGCGGCCGCAGGGGTTGGCGCAGTCGAAGACCGGCAGATGCTCGTCCTTCAGGTGCGGGGCACCCTCCAGCGTCATGGCGCCGCAGCAGAAGGTGTTCGCCGCCTCGATGTCGGCCTTGGTGAAGCCGAGATGCGTCAGCAGGTCGAAGCCCGGCGCGTCCATCGCGGCGGCCGGAATGCCCAGCGTGTTGATGCAGAAGTCGGCACCCAGCGTCCACTTGTTGAAAGCGAACTTGATGTCGAAAGCCGTGCGCAGGCCGCCCTCGATCTTCGCCAGCAGCTCGTCGGTCAGGCCCTTGGCCTTCAGCGTCTCGTGGTTGACGCCCGGCGCGCCCTTCAGCGTGCCGTGGCCGACCGCGTACAGCTCGATGTCCTTGATCTGCGCGTCGTCGTAGCCGAGCGTCTTCAGCGCGGCCGGCACCAGCCGGTTCACGATCTTGAAGTAGCCGCCGCCGGCCAGCTTCTTGAACTTCACCAGCGCGAAGTCCGGCTCGATGCCCGTGGTGTCGCAGTCCATGACGAGGCCGATGGTGCCGGTCGGTGCCACCACCGTGGCCTGGGCGTTGCGGAAGCCGTTCTGCTCGCCCAGCGTCAGCGCCTCGTCCCACACGCGGCGGGCCGCGGCGGCCAGCTCGGCGTCCGGGCAGGCCTCGGCGTCGAAGGGCACCGGCGCCACGGCCAGCCCCTCATAACCGTCCGTCTCGCCGTAGGCGGCGCGGCGGTGGTTGCGGATCACGCGCAGCATCGAGTCGCGGTTCTGCTCGAAGGCCGGGAAGGTGCCCAGCTCCTCGGCCATCTCGGCCGAGGTGGCGTAGGCGGTGCCGGTCATGACGGCGGAGATGGCGGCGCAGATCGCGCGGCCCTCGTCCGAGTCGTAGGGCAGGCCGGACGCCATCAGCAGGCCGCCGAGGTTGGCGAAGCCCAGGCCCAGCGTGCGGAATTCATAGGAAAGCTGGGCGATTTCCTTCGACGGGAACTGCGCCATCAGCACGGACACTTCCAGCACCACCGTCCACAGGCGGCAGGCGTGCTCGAAGGCCTCGACGTCGAAGGAGCCGTCCTTCAGGCGGAAGGTCATCAGGTTCAGCGACGCCAGGTTGCAGGCCGTGTCGTCGAGGAACATGTACTCCGAGCAGGGGTTCGAGGCGTTGATGCGCCCCGAGGCCGGGCAGGTGTGCCAATCGTTGATGGTCGTGTCGAACTGCACGCCGGGGTCGGCGCAGGCCCAGGCGGCGTAGCCGATCTTGTCCCACAGGTCGCGGGCGCGCAGCGTCTTGTGAACCTTGCCGTCGGTCCGGCGCATCAGGTTCCAGTCGGCGTCGTCCAGCACGGCCTTGACGAACTCGTCGGAGATGCGGACCGAGTTGTTGGAGTTCTGGCCGGCCACCGTCAGGTAGGCCTCCGAATCCCAATCGGTGTCGTAGGTCTGGAATTCGATGGAGGTGAAGCCCTGCGCGGCGAACTGGATCACGCGCTGGATGTAGTTCTCCGGCACCTGCGCCTTGCGGGCGGCGATGACGGCCTTCTTCAGCTCCTTGTTCTCCTTCGGGTCCTGGCCGGCCTGGGCGGCGGTCATCACCGCGGTCATGTGCTCGCGCACGATGCGGGAGCCGGTGACGAGTGCCGCGACCTTCTGCTC
Source organism: Azospirillum sp. SYSU D00513 (assembly GCF_017356015.1). GTDB lineage: Bacteria > Pseudomonadota > Alphaproteobacteria > Azospirillales > Azospirillaceae > Azospirillum. The sequence goes on along the minus strand of NZ_JAFIQV010000046.1, from coordinate 46,435 downwards.
CTCCACGACCTTCCAGTCGATGTAGGCCTCGATGTCCGGGTGGTCCATGTCCACCGACACCATCTTGGCGGCGCGGCGGGTCGTGCCGCCCGACTTGATGGCGCCGGCGGCGCGGTCGCCGATCTTCAGGAAGCTCATCAGCCCAGACGACTTGCCGCCGCCGGCCAGACGCTCACCCTCGCCGCGCAGCTTGGAGAAGTTGGAGCCGGTGCCCGAGCCGTACTTGAACAGGCGCGCCTCGCGGACCCACAGGTCCATGATGCCGCCCTCGTTCACCAGGTCGTCGGCGACGGACTGGATGAAGCAGGCGTGCGGCTGCGGGTGCTCGTAGGCCGAGGCCGAGGAGGTCAGCAGGCCGGTCTTGAAATCGACGTAGTAATGGCCCTGGCTCGGGCCGTCGATGCCGTAGGCCCAGTGCAGGCCGGTGTTGAACCACTGCGGGCTGTTGGGGGCGGCCATCTGGGCGGCCAGCATGTAGCGCATCTCGTCGAAGAAGACGCGGGCGTCCTGTTCCGAATCGAAATAGCCGCCCTTCCAGCCCCAATAGGTCCAGGTGCCAGCCAGACGGTCGAAGACCTGCTTGGCCGAGGTCTCGCCGCCCGTGCGCTTCTCCTTCGGCAGGGTGGCCAGCGCCGCCTCGTCGGCGGTCTTGCGCCACAGCCAGGAGGGAACGGTGTTCTCCTCGACCGGCTTCAGCGCGGCGGGGACGCCGGCGCGGCGGAAATACTTCTGCGCCAGGATGTCGCTCGCGACCTGGCTGAAGCCTTCCGGAACCTCGATGCCCGTCTGCGAGAAGACGACGGAACCATCGGGATTCCGGATCTCGCTGGTCGTCTGGCGGAAGCCGAGACCGGCGTAGGCATCCTGGCCTTCGTTCGTGAAGCGACGCTCGAACCGCATGGTAATCCGCTCTCCCTTGTTCCTTGGTCCCGCCAACACGGCGACGGGCCGCCGTCCGGCCTCCGGCCGGAGACAAACCCTATATCTGGTGGTCTCGTCGCGTCCGACTCGGCGGTCAGCCACAAACCGTCGCGCTCAAGTTCCAAACACAAGATATAGCGGGCTCGCCCCACCAGCAACGCCATAAAAAGGGGTTTGTTCTGGTGGCCGTCAAAAAAAGGACTTGCCCGGAGTTGCCCACAGGGGCTTGGGGACAGGCGGTTGGAAGCCCTGGAATCCCTCGCTTCAAGGATGTTACCCACAGGCTTATCCCTGATTCGAATCGCTAGATTTCGTGGTTTCCGTGCGAAACACCAACCATATGCACCCCGGACTCTACCCGTTCGGCTAGGAGCGACACAAGAGATAGGGGGTGGGCAGTCCAAATGGCCTGGACTCCCGCCGGAGACCTCCGCCAGCCCTACCATATCTGGGGTTCCGGACCGGCCGGAATCCTGGCAGTCCATCCTTGTCACGGTCCCGGACCCGTGACGTTCCGGCGCGCCTTCGGTTGGGGGGAAGCCGGTCCGCAGGGGCCGGAGAGACAGGAGGAAACGCCATGCGCAGGACGATCATGGCCGCTCTTTCGATGCTGGCGCTCGCCTATGGCGGCGCCGGCGCACTGGCCCAGACGGCCGGAGGCCAGACAGCCCAGGCGCAGGCCGCGACCGTGCAGGACGTGCAAGTCCGCGGCATCGACTGGACCCCGCTCACCGCGGCCAGCGGCGGGCTGTCCAGCGTGGACCGGCTGATGGGCCGCACCGTCTACGGCAGCGACGGCCGGACGGTCGGCAAGGTGACCGACGTGCTTCTGGACGGCGACGGGCAGGCGCGCCAGCTCGTGGTGCGCAGCGGGGGCTTCCTCGGGCTGGGCAGCAGCGACCGGGCCATCGACGTCGGGCTGGCGCAGACCCGGCTGGACGAGAACGGCATCCGGCTGCGCGACCTCACCCGCGACCAGGTGATGGCGATGCCGCCCATCGACTATGACGACGGCATGACCTCCCTGAACCGCAGCCCGCGCAGCCACGACCGGGCGACCGGCGCCGCGGAGTGAGCCGCGGGCCGCCCGTTGCCACCAGTGCCGCCGTTGCCGGCGCCTACTCCGCCATCACCTGGCGGCGCGCCTCGGCTGAGATCCGGCTCAGCTCCTTCGCCATCTGCCGCTCGGTCAGCCCGACGCCGCGCTCGTGCAGGTCGCGGCTCAGCCGCTCCATCACGTCGTGCGGGCCCGCCGTGCCGACGTCGGCCTCGACGAGGTCGCGGGCGTAGGACTCGGCCTCCGCCCCGCGCTTGCCGAGCAGCCCGGCCGCCCACAGGCCGGCCAGCCGGTCGCGGCGCACGCGCACCCGGAACATCAAATCCTGGTCGTGGCTGAACTGGTTCTCGAAGGCTTGTTCACGTTCATCGAACAGGGTCATGGGATGGCCTCCAATCTGGATTGGCTTATTCCCCCGCCTTACCTCTCTAATATAGTTGCGGCGTGACCCGCCGTCATCGTCCCCAACGGAGAGCCTTCCACCCCATGTGCAGCGTCATCCTCCTGCGGACCCCCGGCGCCGCCTGGCCCCTGGTGCTGGCCGGGAACCGCGACGAAATGGCCGACCGGCCCTGGAAGGCGCCGGGCCGCCACTGGCCGGACCGGCCCAACGTGGTGGCCGGGCTGGACGAGCTGGCCGGCGGCTCCTGGATGGGGCTGAACGACGAGGGCATGCTGGCCGTGGCCCTCAACCGCATGGGCACGCTGGGGCCTGAGACCGGCAAGCGCTCGCGCGGCGAGCTGGTGCTGGACGCGCTCGACCATGCCGACGCGGCCGACGCGGCCATGGCGCTGTCGCACCTGGACACGCGGGCCTACCGCCCCTTCCATCTGGTGCTGGCGGACAACCGCGACGCCTTCCTGCTGGTGCATCGTGGTGAAGGCGGGGGCGGCGAGGGCGGGCGCAACCGGCCCGAGGTCATACCCATCGGGGAGGGCGTCCACATGCTGACCGCGGCGGAACTGAACGACACGGAGGATCCCCGCATCGGCTTCTATCTGCCCCTCTTCCGCGGGTCCGTGGCACCCACCGTCGAGGCCGCGGGTGCGGACTCCTTCGGCTGGGGCGGCTGGCCGGAGCTGCTGGGCAGCCGCATCTGGGACGACCGGCATCCGGAGCGGGGCGAACGGAGTGCGATGAGCTTCCGCCTGCCGACGGGCTTCGGGACGGTCAGCAGCTCGCTCGTCGCCCTGCCCGCCATCGGGCGGCCGGAGCTGAAGCCCATCTGGCACTTCGCGGGCGGCCCGCCGCACGCGACGCCCTTCGAACCGGTGGCGCTGCGCTGACACCCGGCCGGCTGCCCAGGACCGGCTGCCCAGGACCGGCTGCATTGTGTTCCTTGGGCCGTCTTGCTATATCAGTCGGGACTATATCCGGACCGGCAAATATCTTGGCGGATCCACAGGCTGTTGGACGAATTTCGCATGACACGACGCCGGCGCATCTATGAAGGCAAGGCGAAGGTTCTCTTCGAGGGGCCGGAGCCGGGCACGCTCGTCCAGTATTTCAAGGACGACGCGAGCGCCTTCAACAACAAGAAGAAGGGCGTCATCACCGGCAAGGGGGTGCTGAACAACCGCATCTCCGAATATCTGATGAGCCGGCTCGGCGAGATCGGCGTCCCGACGCATTTCGTGCGCCGCCTGAACATGCGCGAACAGCTCGTCCGCGAGGTCGAGATCATCCCGATCTCCCTCGTCGTGCGCAACGTCGCCGCCGGTTCCCTGTCGCGGCGCTTCGGCATCCCCGAGGGCACGCCGCTGCCGCGCTCGATCATCGAATACTATTACAAATCCGACGATCTCGGCGACCCGATGGTCTCGGAAGAGCACATCACCGCCTTCGGCTGGGCCGCCCCGCAGGACCTGGACGACATGGTCGCCCTGTCCCTGCGCATCAACGACTATCTGTCGGGCCTCTTCCTCGGCACCGGGCTGAAGCTTGTGGACTTCAAGCTGGAGTTCGGCCGCCTCTGGGAGAACGAGGAGATGCGCATCGTCCTGGCCGACGAGATCAGCCCCGACAACTGCCGCCTGTGGGACATCAAGACCAACGAGAAGCTGGACAAGGACCGCTTCCGCGAGGATCTGGGCAAGGTCGAGGAGGCCTACCAGGAGGTCGCCCGCCGGCTCGGCATCCTGCCGGAGGGCGGCCCCAACGACCTCATGGCTCCCAAGACGATGCAGTAAGCGGCATCCAACCACCCTTTCAGTCAAGACAACACGAAGCGGACATACCCCGATGAAGGCCAAGGTTCACGTCACCCTCAAGCGCGGCGTTCTGGATCCCCAGGGCAAGGCCATCGCCCACGCCCTGCACACGTTGGGCTTCAATGGCGTCGAGGACGTCCGCGCCGGCAAGTTCATCGAGGTCGAGCTGAAGAGCACCGACGAAGCCAGCGCCCGCAAGGAGCTGGACGCCATGTGCACCAAGCTGCTCGCCAACACCGTCATCGAGGACTACTCGATCGAGCTGGTGGCCTGAAGGCCCTTCCCTTCGGGGACGGTTCTGAATGGGGGATGCGCGAAGCCCGCGCGTCCCCCATTTTGTTTTGGGCACGGTTGTTCCGCGGCATGTTGCGTCAAGCCATTGATGACACTCGTTGTGGCCGTCATCCCCGCGAAAGTGCATAGGCGCTAACTTTGAGGTCTGAGCGACTGAAGCAAGCTCCCAACCACTCCTCCACCGTCATCCCCGCGGACGCGGGGATCCAGGGTTTCCAACGGGTTCGCTCTGGAAGGGACTGGATTCCCGCTTTCGCGGGAATCACGAAGAGGGAGGTTGCAGGCTTCGGCAAGACGGGCCGATGTGCAAAAGTTAGCGCCCATGCGCGAAAGCGGGGATCCAGAAGTCCGCAGAACGAACGCTGTGGAGGAGTCCTGGACCCCCGCTTTCGCGGGGGTGACGGCTAAGTGGTTGGTATTCCTGAAAAGAAACACCCCTCACCCCCGCAGCCCCCATGACTCCCCAGCAGCTCGCCGCCATCGATCCCATCTTCGCCGAGGCCCTGCGGGTCGGCGGGCCGGAGCTGCGCGACTTCTCGCGGCCGGACGGCTTTCCGGGGCTGCTGCGCGTCGTGATGGAGCAGCAGCTCGCCACGGTCGTGGCGGTGGCGCTCTGGAACAAGCTCGTCGCCCGGCTCGACACGGTGACGCCGGAGGGGTTCCTGACGCTCGGCGACGAGGAGCTGCGCTCGCTGGGCTTCTCCCGGCAGAAGATCGGCTACGCGCGCGGGCTGGCCGAGGCTGTGGCCGGCGGGCGGCTCGACCTCGACGCCATCCACGCGATGGAGGACGAAGCGGCCATCGCCGCCCTGGTCCAACTCAAGGGAATCGGGCGCTGGAGTGCGGAGATCTACCTGATGACGGCACTCGGCCGGCCGGACATCTGGCCGGTCGGCGACCTCGCCATCCAGCTCGGGGTGCAGCGGCTGAAGGGCTGGGCCGAGAAGCCGAGCCAGGCGGAGCTGGAGGCCGTGGCCGAGCCCTGGCGCCCCCACCGCAGCCTTGCCGCCCAACTCGTCTGGCACCACTATGTCGCGCTGCAAGAGCAAGCCAGGGCGAAGAGGAAGAAGCGGCCGTGAGCGACGAAATGGCAAGCGAAACCGAGATCATCGCCCTGATGGTGGGCAAGGCCTCCCCCTTCGGCCCGCCGGGCCGCCGCAGCGCCATCGCCAAGGCGCCGGTGGACGGCCCGCTGGAGGTCGGCCCCGAAGGCTTCCTCATCGACGAGCAGGCCGACCGCAAGAACCACGGCGGACCGGAGAAGGCGGTCCACCACTACCCACTCGACCATCACGCCGCATGGCGTGCAGAACTGGGTACGGAGGCGCCCCACCTCGGCAGGCCCGGCGCCTTCGGCGAGAACATCGCCACCCTCGGCCTGACCGAGGCCGACGTCTGCATCGGCGACGTCTTCCGCGCGGGCTCCGCCCTGCTCCAGGTGGCGCAGGGCCGCCAGCCCTGCTGGAAGCTGAACCACCGCTTCGCCGTTCCGGACATGGCCAGGCGCGTCCAGACCAGCGGCCGCACGGGATGGTACTACCGCGTGCTGGAGCCCGGCCGCATCGCCCCCGGCGACCGTCTGGCCCTGACCGCCCGCCCCCACCCGGACTGGACGCTCGCCCGCATCCTACACGTCCTCTACCACGACACCATGAACCGCACGGCGCTGGCCGAGATGGCCGGGCTTCCGGCGCTGGCGGAAGGCTGGCGCAGCCTCGCCCGACGCCGGCTGGAGCGGGGTGCCGTGGAGGACTGGAGCGCCCGGCTGGGCGGATAGGGCCGTTCCCACCCTCCGCAGCCCCTTTTCGCATGGCTGGGCGCGGGGCCGCGCGCCCGCACACCCTTGCTTTGGCGGCATTGCGCCTTTAGTGTCCGGCTCGAATCTTCCCTGCCACCGACGCCGGACGCATCGAGCCCAATGAAGGCTGCCGTCATCGTATTTCCCGGCTCCAACCGCGAACGCGACGCCGTCGCGGCGCTGGAGGCCGCCAGCGGGACCAAGCCGCATCTGGTTTGGCACCGTGACACCGAACTGCCCAAGGTCGATCTGATCCTCGTCCCGGGCGGCTTTTCCTATGGCGATTACCTGCGCTCCGGCGCCATGGCGGCGCATTCGCCGATCATGCGCGAGGTGAAGGCGCGCGCCGACCAGGGCGTGCGGGTGCTCGGCATCTGCAACGGCTTCCAGATCATCACGGAAGCCGGGCTGCTGCCCGGCGCCCTGATGCGCAACGCCGCGCTGAAGTTCGTCTGCCGCACCGTGCATCTGCGCGTCGAGAACACCGACAGCGCCTTCACGGCGAAGTACCGCAAGGGGCAGATCGTCCGCTACCCGGTGGCGCACGGCGACGGCAACTACTGGACCGACACCGAGACCGTGAAGCGGCTCGACGGCGAGGGCCACGTGGCCTTCCGCTACGTCGACGGCGACGGCAAGGACGATCCCTTGTGGAACCCCAACGGGTCGGTCGGCAACATCGCCGGCATCTTCAACGCGACGAGGACCGTCCTCGGCCTCATGCCGCACCCGGAGGACGCCGTGGAGAGCCTGCACGGCAACACCGACGGCAAGCCCATGTTCGAAGGCCTTGTGGAGGCCCTGTCGTGAGCCAGAACCAGCCCGAAGTCACACTGGAACTCGCCCGCGAGCACGGCATGACGGAGGCCGAGTACAATCTCGCCCTCGAGCTGCTGGGCCGCACCCCGACCTTCACCGAACTCGGCATCATCTCGGTGATGTGGTCGGAGCACTGCTCCTACAAGTCGTCCAAGCACTGGCTAATGCAGCTGCCGACCACCGGCCCGCAGGTCATCTGCGGCCCCGGCGAGAACGCCGGCGTGGTCGATTTCGGTGACGGCGACGCCATCATCTTCAAGATGGAGAGCCACAACCACCCGTCCTACATCGAACCCTACCAGGGCGCGGCGACGGGCGTGGGCGGCATCCTGCGCGACGTGTTCACCATGGGCGCCCGGCCCATCGCCAACATGAACGCGCTGCGCTTCGGCTCGCCCGACCATCCCAAGACCCGCCACCTGGTGTCGGGCGTGGTCGCCGGCATCGGCGGCTACGGCAACTGCGTCGGCGTGCCGACGGTCGGCGGCGAGACGAACTTCCACCGCGCCTACAACGGCAACATCCTGGTCAACGCGATGACCGTGGGTGTGGCCAAGACCGACCGGATCTTCTATTCGGCGGCGGCCGGCGTCGGCAACCCGGTGGTCTATGTCGGCTCCAAGACGGGCCGCGACGGCATCCATGGCGCCACCATGGCGTCGGCCGAGTTCACCGAGGATTCGGAGGAGAAGCGCCCGACCGTGCAGGTCGGCGACCCCTTCACCGAGAAGCTGCTGATCGAGGCCTGCCTGGAGCTGATGGCGACCGACGCCATCGTCGCCATCCAGGACATGGGTGCGGCCGGCCTGACCTCCTCGTCGGTCGAGATGGCCGGCAAGGGCGGCCTCGGCATGGAGATGGTGCTCGACGACGTGCCGATGCGCGAGGAGGGCATGACTCCCTACGAGATCATGCTGTCCGAGAGCCAGGAGCGCATGCTGATCATCCTGAAGCCCGGCCGGGAGGAGGTGGCGCGCGCCATCTTCGACAAGTGGGAGCTGGACTTCGCCGTGATCGGCCACCTGACCGACACCGGCCGCCTCGTGATCAAGATGCACGGCCAGACCTGGTGCGACATGCCGATCGCCCCGGTCTCCAACGCAGCGCCCATGTACCAGCGCCCGTGGGAGCCGACCCCGGCCCAGCCGGAGCTGGAGGACGACGTCCGCCTGCTGCCGGCCAGCGGCACGCTCGGCGACATCCTCGAAAAGCTCGTCTCCTGCCCCGACCAGGCCTCCAAGCGCTGGATCTGGGAGCAGTATGACAGCCTCGTCGGCGGCGACACCCGCTTCATGTCGGGCCAGGCCGACGCCGCCGTGGTGCGGCTGCCCGGCCAGAAGAAGGCCGTCGCCATCACCACCGACGTGTCCCCGCGCTACTGCCTCGCCGACCCGGTGCGCGGCGGTGCCCAGGCCGTGGCCGAGGCCTACCGCAACCTGTCGGCCGTGGGCGCGCTGCCGCTCGCCATCACCGACAACATGAACTTCGGCAACCCGGAAAAGCCGCGGATCATGGGCCAGTTCGTCGGGGCCATCCAGGGCATGTCGGACGCCTGCCGGGCGCTCGACTTCCCGGTCGTGTCGGGCAACGTCTCGCTCTACAACGAGACCAACGGCGAGGCCATCCTGCCGACCCCGGCCATCGGCGCGGTGGGCAGCCTGCCGGACGCCATGCTGGCCGTGGGCATCGCCTTCCGCAACGAGGGCGACACGATCCTGCTGGTCGGCGAGCCGGGCCGCCATCTCGGCCAGTCGCTCTACCTGCGCGAGATCCTCGGCCGCGAGGAGGGTCCGCCTCCGCCGGTGGACCTCGCCGTGGAGCGCCGCAACGGCGAGTTCGTGCGCGGCGTCATCCGCGACGGGCTGGTCGCCTCCAGCCACGACATCGCCGACGGCGGCCTGCTGATCACGGTGGCCGAGATGGCGATGGCCGGCGGCATCGGCGCCAACCTCGCCGGTCTCGACAAGGCCGACGCCGGCGAGCTGTTCGGCGAGGACCAGGGCCGCTACGTCCTGGCCGTCCGGCCGGAGCACGCCACGGCGGTGCAGGAGCGGGCCAAGGCGGCCGGCGTCCCCGTCTCCGTCATCGGCAAGACCAACGGAACGGCGTTGAGCGCCCGCGGGCCGGAGATCATCTCCATCGAGCGGCTGCGCAAGGCCAACGAGGCCTGGCTGCCGGGCTACATGACGGCCGAGGCCAAGTGACCGCCGGTCACCGGATGGCGCGTTAGGGACGAAGGGCCGGGCGGAGGGTTTCGCCCGGCCCTTCTTCTTTGCGCGCAAGGCTGTGTCGCGGGAAACCGCCCGCGCTTCCCCGATGACAAACGCCGCCGGGCCGCCTAATTATGGTGGCAACGCCCGCGAAGGGCTTGGGCCAAGACGGAATGGGGTGACGAGCATGGCGATGGATGCCAGCGAGATCGAACGGATGATCAAGGAAGGGCTTCCCGGCGCGGAGGTGACCATCCAGGACCTCCGCGGCGACGGCGACCATTACGCCGCCACCGTCGTCTCCGCCGCCTTCAAGGGCAAGTCGCGCGTGCAGCAGCACCAGATGGTCTACGCCGCCCTTCAGGGCAAGATGGGCGGACAGCTCCACGCCCTGATGCTGACCACCACCGTTCCGGACAACGCGTAATCCCGCGTGACCCCTCGCGTGCTTCCGCACTGCAAACCACCCGAGTGCCTGTGCACTCCATGACCGAGGCTTGAGAGAACCATGGACCAGACCGTCGTCGATCAGATCAAGCAGGACATCGATAACAACGACGTCGTGCTCTACATGAAGGGTTCGCCCGTGTTCCCGCAGTGCGGCTTCTCCGCCGCCGTCGTCGGCGTGCTGAGCCACGTCGGCGTGAAGTTCAAGGGCGTGGACATCCTCCAGGATGCCGGCCTGCGCCAGGGCCTGAAGGAATATTCGAACTGGCCGACCTTCCCGCAGCTCTACGTGAAGGGCGAACTGGTCGGCGGCTGCGACATCGTCCGCGAGATGTACGAGACGGGCGAGCTGGAAACGCTCCTGAAGGAAAAGGGTATCGCGACCGGCGCCACCGCCTGATCCGCGTCTCTATCGCCTTCCTGGAAAGGGCTCCGCTTCGGCGGGGCCTTTTTCGTTTCCGGAACCTCCCGCGCACACACCCTGTTGCCTTGACAACTCAATCGCAACCAAGGGGTGGCGTGATGGCAAGTGACAACGGCCCGCGCAAGATGGGCGTGTATGAGGGAGCCGGCACGCAGCGCTCCCAGTCGAAGACCGTTCTGGCGGTGGTGGCGGCGATCGTCGTGCTGCTGATCGTCCTCACCTGGATCGTGTGAGGAGGACGGACCATGCGCAAGACCATCGTGGCGCTCTATGACAGCGCCGCCCAGGCCGAGGCCGCCCGCCAGAGCCTTCTCGCCGCCGGCTTCGACGAAACCGACCTCGACCTGCACAGCGACGGCGGCTTCGGCGGCTCCATGGACGGCCATGGCGCGGTCGTGGCGACCATGATCGGCTGGGGCATGCCGGAGGCGGAAGCGCACCAGTACGCCGAGGGGCTGCGCCGCGGCGGCACGCTGCTGACCGCCTCGCTCGCCTCCGACGAGGCGGTGAGCCGGGCGACCGGCATTCTGGAGCCGACCGGCCGCGTCGACCTGTCCGAGCGCTCCGCCCAGTGGCGCAACGACACCATGACCGACACCAGCACGGGCAGCGGCCTCGCCGGCGCCGCCGCCTCCATGCGCGACGCCAACGCCGCACCGCATGTCGACCAGACCCAATCCGCGCAGAACCAGTCCGCGCCCTTCCCGGCCACGCGCACGGAAAAGGCCGGGGCGCCGATGGAGGGTCCGCTGGCCGAGGACATCGACCGGGCCGACCGCGGCACGCTGGACCGGGGGCGCCTGCCATGAGCTGGCGCCTGACGCTGCTGGGTGGCTCGCTGCTCGGTGCGGCCATGCTGTCCAGCCTGCCCGCCCTGGCGCAGTCGCGCGCCGAGGCCTGCATGAACGAGACGGAACGCTTCTCCGCCACGCTGCTGAAGCCGGAGACCGAGTCGCAGCAGCAACTCGCCGGCGGCAAGCAAGGCGCCCGTCTGGAGGGCGAGGAGAAGGACCGGCTGCGCCGCCTGCTCGACGAGGCCCGCGCCGCCGCCCGGGACGGTGACGGCGACCGTTGCGTGCAGAATTTGCGCGAAGCCCGCGCCGCCGCGCGTGAGGGCGGCATCGGCGGCGGCGGGTCCGGGGCCGGCGGCGCCGGGAACCAGTCCGGCAGTTCGACCGTCGGCACGCCCGGCCGGGCGCCCTCCACCCCCGGCCTTGGCCCCGGCTCCACCTCGCCGGGCAGCACGGGCGTCGGCGGCTCGACCGGGGGCGGCAGCGGGATCACCGGCGGAACGGGGCTCGGCGGCGGGTCCACCGGCTCCGGCTCCCTCGGAGGCGGCTCCATGGGCGGTGGCGCTTCGGGCGGGTCCGGCGGCGGCATGTGATTGGGCATGCCGCCGGGGCATGTTCCGGATGCAGGACGGGCATGAGGGACGGCGGGCGTACGCGGATTCGATCCGCGTGTTAAACGGATCGAATGACGACCACGCCCGCCCCCGCCCCTGCCCCTGCCTCTGCGCCGGACACGGCCCCGACGGCCGCTCAGGCCCAAGCCCGCTCCGTCCGGACGGGCTTCCTGGCCTCCTTCGTCGCCTTCGTGATCTGGGGCCTCATCGCCCCGGTCTATTTCAAATCGCTCCACGGCGTCGGGCCGCTGGAGATCGTCGCGCACCGGGTGGTCTGGACCGTGCTGCTGGTGGGTGCGGTGGTGGTCGTCCGCCCCGGCCTGGCCGGCTTCGTGCGCAGCATCGGCACCTGGCGGCGGCTGGGGCTGCTGGCCGTGACCACGGCCCTGATCTCCACGAACTGGAGCATCTTCATCTGGGCCACGGTCAACAACCAGATGGTCCAGGCAAGCCTCGGCTACTACATCAACCCGCTGGTGAACGTGCTTCTGGGCGTGGCCTTCCTGAAGGAGAGCCTGTCCTGGCGCCAGTCCGGCGCGGTGCTGATCGCGGCGCTGGGCGTGATGAGCCTGGTCGTGCAGCAGGACGTCGTACCCTGGGTGGCGCTGACGCTCGCCGTCACCTTCGGCATCTACGGGCTTCTGCGCAAGAAGGTGACCATCGATCCCCTGCCCGGCATGCTGGTGGAGACCGGCCTTCTGCTGCCGCTCGCGCTCGGCTATCTGCTGTGGCTTGGCCCGGACGGGTCCTTCGCGATGCACGGCATCGGCCACGACCTGATGCTCTTCCTGTCCGGCCCGGTGACCGCCGTGCCGCTGCTGCTGTTCGTGGTCGGCGCCAAGCGGCTGAGGCTCGCCACCATCGGCCTCCTCCAATACATGGTCCCGACCGGCCAGCTCATGCTGGGCGTCCTGGTCTATGGCGAGACCTTCACCCAGGCCCACGCCATCGCCTTCGGCTGCATCTGGGTGGCGCTGGCCCTCTACTCCGCCGACGCGCTGACCACCCGCCGCGCCGAACGCGCGAAGCTGGAGCGGGCGTGAGGGGGCTGGCAACAGCAGGCACAACATTTCTTCTTTGGAAAACAGCCACTTAGTCGTCACCCCCGCGAAAGCGGGGGTCCAGGACTCTTCCAAAGCGTTCGGTACGCGTACTTCTGGATCCCCGCTTTCGCGGGGATGACGTTCTGAACGAGGGCAGTGCCCGGTATTCGAAGGAGTCCACTGCCCAAATAAAAAAAGCCACGCTCCGGGGAGCGCGGCTTTTTCGTTCCGGCTGTCGCCGAACCGGTTAGCGCGAGTAGAACTCGATGACCAGGTTCGGTTCCATCTGGACCGGGTACGGGACGTCGGCCAGCAGGGGAGCGCGGACGAAGCGGCCCTTCAGGGCGCCGCCGTCGACTTCCAGGTAGTCGGGGATGTCGCGCTCACCCGAGGCGGCGGCCTCGAGGATGAGGGCCATCTGCTTGGACTTGGCGCGCACCTCGACGGTGTCGCCGTCCTTGACCTGCGCCGAAGCGATGTTCAGGCGGCGGCCGTTGACCAGGATGTGGCCGTGGTTGATGATCTGGCGCGCGGCGAACGGGGTCGGCGCGAACTTCATGCGGTAGACCACGGCGTCCAGACGGCGCTCCAGCAGGCCGATCAGGTTCTCGCCGGTGTCGCCCTTGCGGCGGACGGCCTCGGCGTAGATGCGGCGGAACTGCTTCTCGCCGATGTTGCCGTAGTAGCCCTTCAGCTTCTGCTTGGCCATCAGCTGCAGGCCGTAGTCGGACGGCTTCTTGCGGCGCTGACCATGCTGGCCGGGGCCATACTCGCGCTTGTTGACCGGGCTCTTGGCACGGCCCCAGAGGTTTACGCCGAGGCGGCGGTCGATCTTGTACTTGGACTCTTGACGCTTGCTCATTCGATCCTCGATGCCATGTCGAGTTGATATTGTCCCGGTAGTTCCACGGCGCGAAACCTTGCCGTGGACGGTGCGTTAAAACCAACGCACGCACGCATTCCCAGGAGTTGGAGCGGCGCACTATAAGGATCCGCGAGCCCATGTCAAACGAACTATGCCCCGTTCCGGCGGAAACCGTCGATTCATGACGGCCCGCAGCCTTCTCGTCGTCATCGCCCTTTTCGCCGCAACGACCACCGTTCCCGCCTTGGCGCAAGAGGCGGGACAGACGGTCGGAGACAAGATCCACATCCGCGTGGATGAGCTGCCCGCCCCCGTCCCGGCGGAGCCGCCGGACAACACGCCGACCGGCACCGCGCGCCCGGCGGTCCCCCTGCGCGTGCCCGACGGCTTCGCGGCCACGCCCTTCCGCGACGGGGTGGAGAACGCCCGCAACCTGCTGGTCCTGCCGGACGGCGACGTGCTGGTCGCCCAGCCGAACCCCGGCACGCTGACCCTGCTGCGCGACGCCGACGGCGACGGGTCGGCGGAGGTCATGGAGACATGGGCCAGCGGCTTCGAGAAGCCCTTCGGCCTCGCCTTCGCGATGGGCGGGGTCTATGTGGGCGACGTGCAGGGGGTGTGGCGCCTGCCCTGGCGCACCGGTGGCACCAGTGCTGCCGGCCCGCGCGAACGCATCGTGCCGGGCGAAGCCTTCGGCCCCAAGGGGGGCCACCACACCCGCACCCTCGCCTTCTCCCGCGACGGCAAGCGGCTCTTCGTCGGGATCGGCTCGGTCAAGGATCTGGCGGAGGAGCCGCCGCCGCGCGCCACGATCCAGGAATTCGCCGCCGACGGCTCCGGCCAGAAGACCTTCGCCGACGGCCTGCGCAACCCCGTGACCATGGCCGTCCGGCCGGACACCGACGATCTCTACGCCGTGGTCAACGAGCGCAACCAGCTGGGCGACGAGCTGGTGCCCGACTTCTTCACCAGGGTACAGCCCGGCGGCTTCTACGGCTGGCCCTACGCCTATCTCGGCCCCAGGGAACAGCCGGAATTCGCCGGCAAGCGGCCGGACCTCGTGGCGAAGACCCTGACGCCGGACGTGCTGTTCCAGGCCCATTCGGCGCCCATCGGCATGGCCTTCGCCGACCGCACCAACTTCCCGCAACGCTACAAAGACGGCGCCTTCGTGACCCTGCACGGCTCCGCCAGCCGGTCGGAGCCGGTGGGGTTCAGCGTCGTCTTCGTGCCCTTCAAGGGCGGCAAGCCCGAGGGCGGCCACGAGGTCTTCGCCGCCGGCTTCCTGGTCGGCACCAAGGAAGGCGGCAAGCCGGTCGTCTGGGGCCGCCCCTCCGGCCTCGCCGTCGCCAAGGACGGCAGCCTGCTGGTCGCCGACACCATGGGCTCGGTCTGGCGGATCGCCTACACGGGGAAGACGGGCAAGGGAAAGACGGCCAAGGCCGCGAAGTGAAGCAAGAGCCTCCAGGCGCCCTGGAGGCCACCCCGTCAGGGGTCGTTCTTGCGGCGGCCAGCGAGCGCGGCGATGACGCCGTGGAAGGTGCGGACCTCCTGCTCGGTCATCTGCATGCGTTCCAGCGCGTTGCGCAGGGTGCGCACCATGGAGGGGCGCTTTTCCTCGGACGTGAAGAAGCCCGTGCGGTCGAGCTGGCTTTCCAGATGGTCGAACAGGTTGAACAGCTCCGCCTTGGTGGCGGGGCGGGTGGCGCCGGTGTGCAGGAAGCGGTCCGGCGGGATCTCCCCCGTCTGAAACCATTCGTAGCTGATCAGCAGCACCGCCTGGGCGAGGTTCAGCGAGGCGAAGGACGGGTTCAGCGGCACGGTGATCAGCGTCTCGGCCAGGGTCAGGTCGTCGTTGACGAGGCCCGTACGCTCCGGCCCGAACAGCACGCCCACCTTGTGGCCGGCGTCGTGGTGCGCCCGCATCTCTTCCGCCGCCGCGCGCGGGGTGACGAAGCGCTGGATCATGTCGCGGGACCGCACGGTGGTGGCGAACACCACCTCCAGGTCGCCGACCGCCTCGGCCGTCGTCTCGTAGACCTTGACGTTCTCCAGCACGATATCGGCGCCGGACGCGGAGGCGACCGCCTTCTCGTTCGGCCAGCCGTCGCGCGGCTTGACCAGCCGCAGCTCCGTCAGCCCGCAGTTCAGCATGGCGCGCGCGCAGGCGCCGATGTTCTCGCCCATCTGCGGATGCACCAGGATGACGGTCGGGCCGCCGAGGATGGAGGGGCGCGTGGGGTTCTGGCCGGAGGTCATGACGTCACGTGATGCTGGAACTCGTTGCCTAGCAACTACTTGCCCCGCCCCCGTCGTGCAAGCGGGAATGCGGGATGGCGGCGTGGAGGACGGCGCGCCTCAGCCGCGCGGCGCCGCCCCGTCCTTCAGGAGCTTGTAGGTGTAGCTGTCCACCAGCGCCTCGGTGGAGGCCTCGATGATGTTGGTGGAGACGCCGAGCGTGGACCATTCCGTCCCGTCGGCGTTCTGCGACCGGATCAGGACGCGCGGCATGGCGCCGGTGCCGTCCTTCGCGGCCAGGATGCGCACGCGGTAGTCCACCAGCCCCACCTCGCGCAAGGGCGGATAGAGCGGTTCCAGCGCGCGGCGCATCGCCTGGTCGAGCGCGTGGACGGGGCCGTTGCCGGCGGCGACCTCGTGCCGGGTCTCCTGGCCGACGCGGACGCGGACGACCGCCTCGGACTCCACCACCAGCTCCCCGTTCGCGTTGTAGCGGCGCTCGTCGGTGACGTGGAACCGCAGCAGCTCGAAGAAGCGCGGCACCTCGCCGAGCTGGCCGCGCACCAGAAGCTCGAAGCTGGCCTCGGCGGTGTCGTAGGCGTAGCCCTCCGTGTCGCGCTGTTTCACGAGGTCGAGCAGGCCCGGCAGGCGCGGGTCGCCGCCGGCCACCTCCATGCCGATCTCCCGCAGCCGGGCGATCAGGTTCGACCGGCCGGCCTGGTCCGACATGACGATCTGGCGGCGGTTGCCGACGGATTCCGGCGGGACATGCTCGTAGGAGGACGGGTCCTTCTCCACGGCGGAGACGTGCAGCCCGCCCTTGTGGGCGAAGGCGCTGTGGCCGACATAGGGCGCGTGGCGGTTGGACGGACGGTTCAGCCGCTCGTCGAGGCGGCGGCTAAGGTCGGTGAGGCCCGCGAGATCCTCGCGCCGGATTCCGGTCTCGTAGCCCATCTTCAGCATCAGCGTCGGGATGAGGGAGACGAGGTTGGCGTTGCCGCAGCGCTCCCCCAGCCCGTTGATGGTGCCCTGGATCATGCGCGCGCCGGCCCGCACGGCGGCGAGCGAGTTGGCGACGGCGTTCTCCGTGTCGTTGTGGGTGTGGATGCCCAGCCGGTCGCCGGGGATGCCGTGCTCATGAATCACCCGGCGGACGATCTCCTCCACCTCGTGCGGCAGTGTGCCGCCGTTGGTGTCGCACAGCACCAGCCAACGGGCACCGGCTTCATAAGCAGCGGTCAGGCAGCCGACGGCGTAGGCCGGGTTGCGCTTGTAGCCGTCGAAGAAATGCTCCGCGTCGAACAGCGCCTCGCCCTTGGCGGCCCGCGCGGCGGCGATGCTGTCGGCGATCAGAACAATGTTCTCCTCGCGCGGGATGCCCAGCGCGATGTCCACGTGGAAGTCCCAGCTCTTGCCGACGAGGCAGACCGCCTTGGCGGAACTTTGCAGCAGGGCGGCGAGCTGCGGGTCGTTGGCGGCGCTGCGGCCGGACCGGCGGGTCATGCCGAAGGCGGTGAAGGTCGCGCGGGTCAGCCGGGGCGGCTCCGCGAAGAAACGGTCGTCGGTCGGGTTCGCGCCGGGCCAGCCGCCCTCCACGTAATCGACGCCGAGCCGGTCCAGCTCCTCCGCGATGGCGATCTTGTCGGCGACGGAGAAGTCCACATCCTGGGTCTGCGCGCCGTCGCGCAGCGTGGTGTCGTAAAGATAGATGCGCTCGCCCGTCATCGCCGCCCCGCCATCGCCCGTATCACTTTGTTCTCGCCATACACTGCCGGCAAAACGTTACAGGATTGCCGGGAAGGGCGGGAGAATGGACGATCATGTCCGCTTTCTCAACGGCTTTGGCGGAACGCGTCGCATTCCGGCCCAGGGTGCCGCCGGCTCGCGGGGGTCCCCCTGGCCGGGGCTCCCTGACGAAGAAGAGGTAAACACAGTGTTAACACCTTGGTCCAGGGCGAGGCTGTGCTAATCACGGCTCCGCTTCTCCGGCCCCCAGGGCCGTTGGGCCTGCCTCAACAACGTCAGGCGAGACATGAACAAGGGTCACGTGACACAGAAGACCGCAGCAGCGGCGCCGGGATCGCTTCGCAAGAAGCCCGTCCTGGTGATCGATGCCGAGACGGCCGTCGTGCAGGCCTTGGACATCCTCTTGGACATGTGGGGATACCGCGTCGTTGCCGCCGCGGATGAAAGCGAGGCGGTCGCCCGGCTGGCCGGCATCGGGGAGCCGCTTCACGCCGTGCTCGCCACCTATCGGCTGCGCGACGGGAGCACCGGGCCAGAGGCCATCGCGCGTATCCGCCGGCTGGCCGGCGGCTTCGTGCCGGGCCTCGTCATCACGGGCGACAGCACCATCGAGGAACTGCGCGAGGCCGAGGCCGACGGCATGATCGTGCTGCAGAAGCCGGTGCTGCCGCAGCATCTGCAAGCCCTTCTGGAAGCGGCCGCGCTGGAAGACGCGGCCTGACCCCGAACCTGCCCGGGGCCAGGCCGGCAAGCGTCAGGCGAGCGCCGAGCCCGTGCCCCGCGCGCGTCCGCGCATCATGATCCAGACCGCCGAGACGCCGGCCAGCTTCGACGCGAGGCTGGCGGCCCAGACGGCCGGCTCCCAGATGCCGAGCATGCCGAAGAAGATCGCCGTGTCCACCGGCACCGACAGCGCGGCGCTGATCCACAGACGGTCCCGCAGGGGACGGCGGGTGACGGTGAAGACCGCCCAGTCGATCAGCTCCGACACCGCGAAGGCGGCGACGCTGGCCGTCGCCACGAAGGGGTCCGACAGCAGGTAGGACAGCACGGTGCCGGCCAGCATCGCGGCAAGCGACCAGTGGCCGTAGCGGACCTGCACCATGTCGCGCAGGATGTAGATCAGCCCAGCCCAGCAGGACCAGATCAGGTCCAGGTGCGGCGCGAGGCTGAAGGCGTAATTGATGGCGAGTACACTGCCGATGTAGGCGGCCAGCCAGATCATGTCCAAGATCCTCCAAGGCAACCCGCGGAAATACGGGCGCGAAAAACGGAGCCACCCGCTTGAATGCGAGCGCCCCGCGCGCGTCTTTTAACAGCAGGCGCGGAGGATTTGGAAGGGCATGGGATGGACATCCACGCAAGGCAGGTCCCTGAACGCCCGCTCCCCTCCGGGGCTGCGGGATGCGGAACTGCACGCGTTTCCCGTTTCTGCATCGCTGAAGAAGACCACGCCTTACCCGTCATCCCCGCGAAAGCGGGGATCCAGCGTTTGCCAAAACAGCAAATGATGGGGAGTTCTGGATCCCCGCTTTCGCGGGGATGACGAATAAGTTCTTTTCTGCCAGTGAGTTACGGCGGTGTAAGCAGAGCGGGGGTTTATCCCCGCTTCCAGGTCGTCCCCTGGGGGCCGTCCTCCAGGATGATGCCCTGGTCGGCCAGCTCCTTGCGGATGCGGTCGGCCTCGGCGAAGTTCTTTGCCTTGCGGGCGGCGAGCCGGGCGTCGATGAGGCCCTGGATGGCGTCTTCCGACAGCTCCGCCGCACCCTTCGGCGCCCAGCGGAACCAGGCCTCCGGCTCCTGGAGCAGCAGCCCCAGAGCCTGGCCGGCGGCGAGCAGCGCCCCCTTGGCGGCGGCCTTCGCCGCATCGCCGTCTGCCTTGTTCACCGCCGTCGCCAGCTCGTGCAGGTGGGAGATGGCGAGCGGCGTGTTGAGGTCGTCCTCCAGTGCCGCCAGCAGCTCGGCGGAGGGTTCGGCGGCGGCCGGGGCCGGGTCGCCGCGCAGGGCCTGGTACCAGCGGTCGAGCGTCGCCTTGGATTGCTTCAGCCCGTCGCGCGTGAAGTCCAGCGGCTGGCGGTAATGCGCGCTCATCAGCGTCAGGCGGATGGCCTCGCCGGGATACTCGTCCAGCAGATCGTGGACGGTGAAGAAGTTGCCCAGCGACTTGGACATCTTCTCGCCTTCGACCGTCACGAAGCCGTTGTGGACCCAGTAACGGGCGAGGTCGGCGCCGTCATGGGCGCAGCGGCTCTGCGCGATCTCGTTCTCATGGTGCGGGAAGATCAGGTCCAGCCCGCCGCCATGGATGTCGAAAGTGACGCCGAGATGCTCCTTCGCCATGGCGGAGCATTCGATGTGCCAGCCGGGCCGTCCCCGGCCCCAGGGGCTGTCCCAGCCGGGCTGGCCCTCGGCGCTCGGCTTCCACAGCACGAAGTCGGACGCATCGCGCTTGTAGGGGGCGACCTCCACCCGCGCGCCGGCGATCATCTCGTCGAGCGACCGGCGGGAGAGCTGGCCGTACGCCCCCATCGAGGGGACGGAGAAGAGGACGTGCCCCTCCGCCGCGTAGGCGTGGCCCTTGTCGATCAGCGTCCCGATCAGCCCGATCATGTGGGCGATGTGGTGGGTGGCGCGCGGCTCCACGTCCGGGCGCAGCGCGTTCAGCGCGTCCATGTCCTCGTGGTACAGGCGCGTCGTGCGCTCGGTCAGCGCCTCGATCGGCTCGCCCGAATCCCGCGAGCGGTCGATGATCTTGTCATCCACGTCCGTGATGTTGCGCACGTACGTCACCGACGGGTACAGCCGGCGCAGCACGCGGTTCAGGACGTCGAACACCACCACCGGACGCGCGTTGCCGATGTGGGCCGTGTCGTACACCGTGGGCCCGCACACATACATGCCGACATGGTCCGGGCGCATCGGCTCGAAGCGCTCCTTGCGGCGGGTCAGCGTGTTGTAGAGTTCGAGCGGCACGGCCCACGGCTCCCTTTTGTACGGCTGCGTCTTGCGGCTGTCTGTTACGCGGTCTCGCCGGCGAGGCGCTTCAGGGCGCGCTCGCGGCCGAGGAGGGGTAACAGGTTCTTCAGTTCCGGTCCATGATCGCGCCCGGTGAGCGCGCGGCGCAAGGGCAGGAACAGATCCTTCCCCTTGCGGCCCGTCTCCGCCTTCACCGCACCCGTCCAGGCGCCCCAGGTGGAGAGGTCCCAGGGCTCCGCCGGCAGCAGGGCGGCGGCGCGCGCCGCGAAGTCCGGGTCCTCGACCAGCGGCGCCACCGGCGCGTGGGTCACGGCCCACCAGTCCCGCGCCTCGGACAGGCGGGACAGGTTCGGCCGCACCGCCTCCCAGAAGGCCTCGTCCGCCCCCTCAAGCCCCAGTGCGGCGAGATCGTTCCGGACCCGGTCGAAGGGCAGCAGATGCAGGATGCGGGCGTTCAGCCGCGCCAGCTCCTCCGGGTCGAACTTCGGCGTGCCGCGGGCGATCTTGCCCATGTCGAACTCCGCGACCAGCTCGTCCAGCGTCAGGCGCGGCTCGATGGCGTCGGAGGTGCCGAGCTTGGCGAGCAGGCTGGCCAGCGCCATCGGCTCGATCCCCTCCTCCTCGCGCAAGGACGCGATGCTGAGGCTGCCGAGACGCTTGGACAGGCCCTGCCCGCCCGCGTCGGTCAGCAGCGGCAGATGGGCGAAGGCGGGCACGGCCGCACCCATCGCCTCGAAGATCTGGATCTGCACCGCCGTGTTGGCGACATGGTCCTCGCCCCGGATCACGTGGGTGATGGCGAAGTCGGCGTCGTCCACCACGCTGGTCAGGGTGTAGAGCGGCCGGCCATCCTCGCGGATCAGCACCGGGTCGCTCAGCGCGGTCCCCTCGAAATGCACCGGCCCGCGCACGAGGTCGGTCCAGTCCACGGGGCTGTGCTCCAGCTTGAAGCGCCAATGGGGCTTGCGCCCCTCCCGCTCCAGCCGCGCGCGGTCGGCATCGGTGAGCCGTAGCGCCGCGCGGTCGTAGATCGGGGGGCGCCCCTGCGACACGAGGCTCGCGCGCTTTAGGTTCAGCTCCTCAGGCGTCTCGTAGCAGGGGTAGAGCCGCCCTGCCGCCTTCAGCGCCTCGGTCGCCTCGTCGTAACGCGGGTAGCGGTCGCTTTCGCGTTCGAAACGATCCCAGTGCAGCCCCAGCCAGCGCAGGTCGCGCTCGATCCCCTCGGCGTATTCCGGCCTGGACCGTTCCTCGTCCGTATCGTCCATGCGCAGCAGGAAGCTGCCGCCCTCCTTGCGCGCGAACAGCCAGTTCACCAGCGCCAGGCGGATGTTGCCGACATGGAGGAGGCCGGTCGGGCTGGGGGCGAAGCGGACGGCGACGGACATGGCGCTCTCGGAATGGTGCGGGGATCGGCGGAACAGGCCGCAGCGATAGCATGGTGCGGGCGGGCGGAAAAGCCATAGAGCGGAAGCGCCGATGCCGGCCCCATGCGCCCGCTGTAGACTTCCGCAAAAGGCATGAGCCCGGAGGACGCGCATGAGACTGGCGGAAGCGCTGCTGCACGCGTTGAAGGACCGCGGGGCGGAGGCGGTGTTCGGGATTCCCGGCGATTTCGCCCTGCCCTTCTTCAAGGTGGCGGAGGAGACGAAGATCCTGCCGCTCGTAACGCTGAGCCACGAGCCCGGCGTGGGCTTCGCGGCCGACGCGGCGGCGCGCCACGGCTCCACGCTGGGGGTGGCGGCGGTGACCTACGGGGCGGGCGCGCTCAACATGGTCAACGCGGTGGCCGGCGCCTACGCGGAGAAGTCGCCGGTGGTCGTCATCTCCGGGGCACCGGGCACGGCGGAGGGGAACAACGGGCTGCTGCTGCACCACCAGGGACGCACGCTCGACACGCAGTTCCGCATCTACCGGGAGATCACCGTCGCCCAGGCCCGGCTCGACGACACGGCCAAGGCGCCGGCGGAGATCGCCCGCGTGCTGGGTGCCGCCCGCGCCCTGTCGCGCCCCGTCTATCTGGAAATCCCCCGCAACATGGTGACCGCACGGGTGGAGCCGGTCGGCCCGGATCCGGAATGGCCGGTGGACGCGGACGCGCTGGCCGCCTGCGCCGACGAAGTGCTGGCCCGGCTGCGCGCGGCGGAAAGCCCGGTGCTGATGGTCTGCGTCGAGGTCCGGCGCTACGGGCTGGAGACCAAGGTGGCGGAGCTGGCGCAGCGGCTTGGCGTGCCGGTGGTGACCAGCTTCATGGGGCGCGGCCTGCTGGCGACCGCCCCCACCCCGCCGCTCGGCACCTACATCGGCATCGCCGGCGACCCGGACCTCACCCGTCTCGTGGAGGAGTCGGACGGGCTGTTCCTGCTGGGCGTCCTCCTCAGCGACACCAACTTCGCCGTGTCCCAGCGCAAGATCGACCTGCGCAAGACCATCCACGCCTTCGACCGTGCCGTCACGCTGGGCTATCACAGCTACGCGGATATCCCGCTGGACCGGCTGGTGGACGCGCTGCTGGAACGGCTGCCGCCCTCCAGCCGGACCGGCGATAGCCGGGGCCACGGCTGGCCGCTGGGCCTCGCTGGTGACGAACAGCCCATAGCGCCCATGGACATCGCGCGCGGCGTCAACGACCTGTCCGCCGCGCACGGCCCGCTCTTCATCGCGTCGGACATGGGCGACTGCCTCTTCACCGCCATGGACATGATGGACGCCGGGCTGATGGCGCCCGGCTATTACGCGGGCATGGGCTTCGGCGTGCCGTCCGGGATCGGCGCCCAGGCCGTGGGCGGCGGCAAGCGCGTGCTGATCCTCGTCGGCGACGGCGCCTTCCAGATGACGGGGTGGGAGTTGGGCAACTGCCGCCGCTACGGGCTCGACCCCATCGTGATCGTCTTCAACAACGCGAGCTGGGAGATGCTGCGTGCCTTCCAGCCGGAGTCCGGCTTCAACGACCTGGACGACTGGCGCTTCGCCGATGCCGCCGCGGCGCTGGGCGGCGACGGCACGCGCGTGCGGACAAGGGCCGAGCTGAAGCAGGCGCTCGCCAGGGCCTGGGCGACGCGCGGGCGCTTCCAGCTGATCGAGGCGATGATCCCGCGCGGGGTGCTGTCGGACACGCTGGCCCGCTACGTCCAGGGCCACAAGCGCCACCACGCCCCGCCGAAGGACTGATCCGCCCCCGGCGGGCCGCTCACAGCCGGCAAGGCACCTGCCGAAGCGGCATACCTCCTTCGGCCCAAGCCCGCCGCAAGAATCTATTAACCATAATAGCCGATCCTGACGCCGCTCTCACGGAATGAGGACGGTTATGACCTGCATTGTTGGCTTGGTGGACGGCGACCGCGTGTGGATGGGCGGCGACAGCGCCGGCGTGAACGGCCTCGACATCACCGTGCGTTCGGACACCAAGGTCTTCACGAACGCCGACATGCTGATCGGCTTCACCAGCTCCTTCCGCATGGGGCAGCTCCTGCATTACCGGCTCCAGCCCCCCGCGCGCGAGCCGAACGCCGACGTCCACCGCTACATGGTCGTGGATTTCGTGGACGCCGTGCGCCATTGCCTGAAGGACGGCGGCTACGCCCACCGCTCCAACGACGTGGAATCCGGCGGCACCTTCCTGGTCGGCTACGAGGGGCGGCTCTTCTCGGTTCAGTCCGACTATCAGGTCGGCGAGGCCGTGCGCGGCTTCGCGGCCATCGGCTGCGGCGCGGACTATGCGCTGGGCTCGCTTGCCTCCACCACCCATCTGCCGCCGGAAGAGCGCGTGCTGAAGGCGCTGGAGATCGCCGAACTGTTCAGCGGCGGCGTGCGCGCGCCCTTCACCATCAAGTCGATGGTCCGGCGCCCGCAGCTGGCGCTGACCGAGGCCGCCTGACGGCGGTGCGAGGGGCTTCCCGCCCCTCGCGCTCCCAGGGCCAGGGCCGGATGGCCCTGTAACCAATGGCCTGTGGCACAGGCCATTGGAGGCCGCGACTGCGGCCCGCGCGCACATGCGCGCGAAGCCAAGCGGCCGGACGGCCGCGCCCGGCGTCTGAGGGAAAAAAACTACATCAATCCCGCGGCCTTCAGCGCCTTGGTGATGACGGCTTGCGGGTCGAAGTCATTCATGGACGGCATGGAGACGGACGGACCGGCGGCCGGCGCCTCGCGCTTTTCCGCCTGCGGCCTTGCCGCGCGCTCCGGCACCGCGTCCGTCAGGCCCCAGAAGGCCAGGATGTGGTGTGCCGACGAGATGCCCGCGTCGAGGATGAAGGCGCCGGCCGTGCCGGCCTGCCCCTCCTCCGTCCCCGGCAGGATCGGCGCACCGTGCGCCATGCCGGCGATGGTGAAGACCTCCAGCACATCCTCACCCCGGCTGTCGCGCCAGACCTGGTGCAGTTGGCCGTCCACCCGGTGCTCCAGCGTCGGGACGGCGCGCAGCCCGTGCAGGTCGGTCCACTGCTTTACGATCTCGTCGGCGTTGCCCGGCCGCACCGTGGTGTCGGCGCTGCCCTGCCAGACCGACACGCGCGGCCAATGCCCCTTGTGGCCGGAGGCGGAGCGCACGAGATCGCCCCATTCCCGGCCGGTGTGGTTGCGCACCTGGAACATCGCCTCGAACGCCTCGGCGACGTTGCGCGCCGACCCGAAGGGCAGCCCCGCCACGATGGCGCCGCCGGCGAACAGATCCGGATAGGTTGCCAGCATGACCGAGGTCATGGCGCCGCCCGCCGACAGGCCGGTGACGTAGACGCGGTCGGCATCCACGCCATGGTCGGCCGCCATGCGGCGGACCATCTGGGCGATGGACAGGCACTCGCCGGAATCCCGCCGCGTGTCCTCCGGCTCGAACCAGTTGAAGCAGCCGTTCGCGTTGTTCTGCTGCCGCTGCTCCGGCATCAGCAGGATGAAGCCGTGCTGATCCGCCATGGCCGGCCAGCCGACCCCGTCCGCGTAGCCCGCCGCCGTCTGCTTGCAGCCGTGCAGCACGACCACCAGCGCCGGCGTCTCCTGGACCCGGTCCGGCACATAGGTCAGCATCCGCAGATTGCCGGGATTGGACCCGAAATCCGCCACCTCGGCGAAGCGCCGCCCCGATGCACTGGCGGATTGCCCTCTTCCCGGCGCGCCGCCGAGGCCGCCCGGCATGTGGCCCGGCATCTGCTTCTGCCACTGGCGGCGGTGGCGGGCGAGGTTGGCGACGGTTTGTCCCAGTCGGAGCATGCGAAACGTCCTTTTTCATCACGGCTGGACCGGCGCATCGCCCCGACCATGAAGGTCCGCGATCCCGCCAGCCTCATCCACAAATATGCTGCGCCGCAGCATATGTAAGGGCAACCTTTATGAATTGGGTAAGTTCCGCGCCGCCTTCTACCGGATGGGCAGGTCGGGAAAGGACTGGAAGAAACGCTATCCCGCCGCCTTGGTCTCCTGGTCCACTGCTTTTTCAGCACCCTTTTCAGCATCCGGGCGCGAACCGCCGAACAGCAGATGACCTGCCGGCTTCCAGGTCAGGCTTGCCGCCTCCGCGCAGCCGTAATGCCACGGCCGCTCCTGGGGGTCACCGGCCCAGCGGGGCTCTCCCGGCAAAACCGGCTTTCCGCAATGAAGGCAGATCGGGGTTTCCGTCATGCAAAACCTTCGCACCGCGCGGCTTCCGGGACCCGGTCTCGGGTGCCCGTCCCATGGCGCCGCCCAAGCTGGCAAACTACGAAATTTCGACGCGGAACTCCAGAGATAAGGTATCGAGCCAAAACGTTTCGCCCAGCACGCCGGTTCTTTGGAGGCATCTGTGATCCGGTGGGGACGGACCGTCGTATGGGAAAAGCTCAAGTCCACTCTGGCGATCCCGAAACCACGAGCCGTCCCAATCCGTTTCGCCTGAATCCTTTCGACGGCAAACCACCGGAATCCCAAAGGCAACCCCATGACGGCAGACAGCCTCGGCGCCTGTGACGACCCGATCCGGATCGCGGCCCTACACCGCTACGAGATCCTCGACACGCCGCGCGAACAGGCCTTCGACGAGCTGACCGAACTGGTCTCCCGCGTCTGCCGCGCGCCGATGGCGGTGATCAACTTCATCGAGACGCGCCGCCAGTGGTTCAAGGCGGAGGTCGGGCTCGGCGTGCGGGAGATGCCGCTGGACCTGTCCATCTGCCGGCACCTGCTGCTCCAGCCCGGCCTGACGGTGATCCCGGACCTGCGCGACGACCCGCGCATGCGCGACAACCCGCTCGTCTCCGGCGAGCCGAACCTGCGCTTCTACGCGGGCTATCTCCTCCAGACAGCGGAGGGGCAGGCGCTCGGCACGCTCTGCGTCCTCGACCACCAGCCGCGCGACCTCGACCAGGACCAGCGCTTCGCCCTGAAGGCGCTGGCCGGCCAGGTGATGGGCCAGATGGAGTTGCGCCTCGCGCTGAAGCAGAAGAGCACGATGCTGGAGCGCCAGGACCTGCTGGTGAAGGAGGTCAACCACCGGGTCAAGAACAACCTCCAGATCATCAGCTCGATCATCAGCCTGCAGATGCACTCCATCGAGGACGCGCAGGCCCGTGCCGCCCTGATGGACACGAGCTACCGGATCCGCAGCATCGCCGCCCTGCACGAGCGGCTCTACCGCGCCGACAGCGTCTCCGAGATCGACCTCGCGGTCTTCCTCCAGGGCCTCGTCGCCGAGCTTCAGAGGTCGGCGCCCGAGGGGATCGCCCTGTCGCTGGAGGCCGTGCCGGTCACCGCGAACATGGACGTGGCCGTCGCCGTCTGCATGATCGTCAACGAGCTGGTCACCAACGCCCTGAAATACGCCTACGACGATGGCGTGGCGGGCTCGGTCCGGATCCTCCTGCGGCGGAGCGCCCCCGGCCGGGTCGAGGTGACGGTGCGCGACCATGGGCGCGGCCTTCCCGAGGATTTCGACCTGCGGAAGAGCCGCTCGCTCGGCATGAAGATCGTCCTGTCCATGGCGTCCCAGCTCCACGCCGACCTGTCCATACGGAACGCCAGCCCCGGCGCGGAGGCCACGGTGACGCTCCACGTCCAGCCCTCCTGACCGGGCCCCCTGGATCAGTCTCCAGCGATCATGGGGCCGGGAGGCGCCCCACGCCGCAACGCCGCCAGCCGGCGCAGACGGTGCCGGGCTTCCGCCGGGGCAGGCCCGCTTTCCGGACCAGCCCCCGCGCCACCGGCCAGCAGCGCCACCGGCACGGCCGGTCCGGCAGGACCGAGGAGGCCCGCCGGCCGCCCCCCGTTGCGCCAGCGCGCCAGGGCGAGCGCCTGGGTCCGGGAGATGTCCTTCAGCACCGCGTAGTCCGCGCACAGATCCGCCTTGAGCCCGGCGGCTCCCTCCGACAGATCCGTCCCGTCGAAGCCCGCCAGCAGCATCGGTCCGGGCCGCCCGGCTGAAGATGAAGCGGCTAAGGATGACAGGGCGGCACCGCGCAGGCGGGAAAGGTCGGCGATGCCCGTGCCTCCTGGTGCCAGGGGAAAGAGCATCGCCGCAATGGCGTCGGCCACCGGGTCGAGCGGGACGGCGTCGAACCGGCAGCCGAGCAGGCGCGCCGTCTCGGCGGCTTGCCCGTCCGGCACGCTGCCGGGGCCGGGCATCGCCACGCCCCACAGCCCTTCCGGCCCCAGCGCATCGGCCGCGACCGCCGCCGCCAGCGCCGGGCCGAGTCCGCCGGAGAGATGGATCAGCGCGCCGGAAAAGCCGTTCTTCGTCACATGGTCGCGCAAGCCCAGCACCAGGGTGCGCCAGACCGCCTCCGGCCCCTCCGGCGGCGCGTGGGTTTCGGCGTCCAGGCAGGTCCAGAACTCGTCCTCCCTGCGCTCCCACCGTGTGAAGGCCAGATGCTCCCGGAAGGAGGGGGCCTGGGCCGCCAGCGACCGGTCCGCCCGCAACGCGAAGGACGCGCCGTCATACACCCGCTCCCCCTGGCCTCCGGCCGCGTTGACATGGACCAGCGGAAGGCCGGTCTCGGTGACGCGCCGGACGGCGGCCTGGAGACGCCGGTCCGGACCACCGGCCGTGAAAGGGCTGTCACCGGGAACGATGAGGATCTCCGCCCCGGTCTCGGCCAGGGTTTCGATGACGTCGGCGCGATCCAGGTCCCCTCCCACCGCCACGCCGACGCGCAGACCCCGCAGGCTCATCGGACCGGAAACCGGGCCGGCGGCGAAAGGCTCGGCCCCAGACACCCCCACCCGGAAGCGCGCCGCCGCCACCCGCCCGCCGTCGAGGAGCAGGGCGGCGTCGTGCAGCCTGCCCTCCCGCCGCCAGGGCGCCCCCACCAGCAGGGCCGGACCCCCAGCCGTTCCGGCCGCCAGCGCCTCCACCGCCGCCTCCACCTCCTCCAGGCCGAAGGGCCAGAGCGCCGGGTCCGCAAGCGGAACGCCGGTCATCGCCGAGGCGGGGCAGACCAGCAGCCCGGCGCCCCCTTCGGCGGCCCGGGTCCAGGCGGCGCGGATCAGGGCGATGTTGCCCGCGACGTCCCCCGGAACCGGGTTGATCTGGGCCAGCGCGATGGAGAAGCGGTCGGTCATGGGCCTGCCGGTGCTCTTGCGGGATTGGGCATGGGAAGGCCGGAAAGGGGACCAAGTCAACAGGACGGGAGGACACCGCTTCCACTTGTCGCGCGGGCCCTCATTAGGAAGCGGTTAACCTTTGGTAAACCCACCGGTAGCAATACTTCCCACTCCAATTGACCCGCGCGCGAGGAGGACGGGATGTTGTACTCGGAAGTGTCCGGGGCGAAGGTGCTGACCAGCGCCCCGAAAACGGCGCCCGCCGCATCCCCGAAGGCGCCCGCCGCCCCGGCCGCGGCGCCCTCCTCCTCCACCAGCGGCGGCTCTTCCGCCGCCGTGGCCGGCAAGGATGAGAAGAAGGGCGGCGGCGCCTACTCCATCAGCGATTCGATGGAGAAGCTTCTCGACCGCATGACCGGCAAGAACCCCGGCGGCTTCGGCGAGGCGGCCGGCAGCGCCGTCGATGGCGGCTCCGCCGGCAACACCGGACTCCAGCGCGCCCAGGAGGCGCAGCGGGTCATGGAAACCGCCCTGCAGATGGCGAAGGCCGCCGCCAAGGGCATCGATTCCCTGAAGAGCACGCTCGGCGACGTGCTCGGCAAGCTCGGCATGCCGAGCGACCGGGTCGAGGACGCCGTCGGCGGCTTCGGCGACCATCTGAAGTCCAAGCTCGCCGAAATGGACTTCAGTTCCATGGCGATGGACATGCAGCAGGCGCGCTCCATGTGGTCCATCGAATCGCGCGGCATCGAGCTGAAGATCGAGGACGGCGACCGCACCCTGTCCATTTCCTTCGCCAAATCCACGCTGGACTTCCGCAAGGAGGAGCAGAGCCTTCAGGCCTCCTTCGGCCAGGGCGGCGACTTCGCCTTCGGCATGTCGCAGACGACTACCCAGGTGAACGCCAAGGCGACGGGCATCATCGTGCGGGGCGGCGGCTTCAGCGACGAGGAGATCGCCGGCATCCTGGAAAAGCTGAACGGCATGGCGTCCGGCGGCGGGACCGCGGGCGGAGCCGGCGGGGCCGCGGCGCTGACGCCGCAAAAGACCGACAAGAACGGAATCATGCACCTGACGCTGGACCTGGGCGCCCTGGTGCAGCCCCCCGCCGCTTCGGCGCCCGCCGCCCCCGCTCCGGCCGCCGGCTCCTCCAAGCTGCTCGACGTCAGCGCTTAAGGACGCTCGGCGCGGGGGTGCGGCCTGTCCCACGGATGTTTCCGCGAGGGGGCAGGGTCCGGCTTGCCGCGCCGCATGGGCTTGGCTAAAAGCGGGCAAGACACGCGCCGGAAGGGAATCCGCCGTCCCGGCGCGTGGTTTCAGCCTGTTTTTCCGGGAATCCGACGCCATGACCGACCAAGACGCCGTCCTGGCGCAGCACCAGGCCTTCTACCGCGCCTTCGCCCTGCGCGACCGCCCCGCCATGGAGGCGCTGTGGGCGGAGAAGCTGCCCGTGTCCTGCATCCATCCGGGCTGGGCCGCGCTGTTCGGACGCGAGGCGGTGATCGCGAGCTGGGGCGACCTGATGCAGAGCCCCGCCATGCCGGAGATCCAGGCACGCAACGAGCGCGTGACGCTCTACGCCGACACGGCCCTGGTGCTGTGCGAGGAGGTCCTGGGTGGCGCCGTGCTGGCCGCCGCCAACCTTTTCGTCCGCGAAAACGGCGCCTGGCGCCTTGCCCACCATCAGGCCGGCCCGGTGGCCGAGCCGCGCGCCTCTGTCACGCGCGGCAGCGAGGAGAGCAAGCCGCGCCTCCTGCACTGAGCGGACGCGCGGCTCCGAGGGGACGGCAAGCCACGGACGAATGGGAGGAAGCGCATGGCCGGAAAGGAACACCGCTACGCCGTCACGGTCACCTGGACCGGCAACACCGGCACCGGAACCTCCGGCTACCGCGCCTATGAGCGGCGGCACGAGATCGCCGTGCCCGCAAGCGCCAAGCCCGCGATCCCCGGATCGTCTGACCCCGCCTTCCGTGGCGATCCGGCGCGCTGGAACCCGGAGGAGCTGCTCGTCGCCTCCCTCTCCGCCTGCCACAAGCTCTGGTACCTGCATCTGTGCGCCGACGCCGGCCTGGCCGTCACCGCCTACACGGACCGGGCGGACGGCGTCATGGAGGAGACGGCGGACGGCGGCGGACGGTTCCGGCACGTCACCCTGCGGCCGGAGGTGACCTTGGCGCCGGGGTCCGACCCCGAGCGCGCGCGGGCGATCCACCACGACGCGCACGAAAAATGCTTCATCGCCGCCTCGGTGAACTTCACGGTCGCCATCGAGCCGGTCGTGGCGGTTGAAGCAGGGTGACGCCGCGATGGCATTAACGCTTCGTTAAACGCGCCGCGCAACCTTGTTGCATGCGGCCATCCCGAGTCTTGCCGGCCGCCGACACGATCCGCAAAGGGAGGGCCGGGACATGGCGAGCAACCTGCTTCAGCTGTTCATGTCGGGCGGCACGGCCGCCACCTTTCCCTGGAAGACCACCGACGCCTCCGCGGCTGGCGCGGGAGTGGCGGGACCATCATCCTCTCCGAAGCCGGAAGCGGCGTTCACCCCCGTCGAGAAGCCGACGACCCGGGCGCGGGACGCGGTCGAGGTGAGCGAACTCGGCCAAGCCCTCACCGGAAAGGCCGCCGAGCTTTTCGGATTCCTCGATCCGAAGGTCCGCGGCCAACTGGACATGGTCGTCAAGGAAGGGCTGATGAGCGCGGACGAGGTGGCGCTCGCCCTTCACGGTGAGGCGACCGACGCGCAGTTCTCACGCTACGCCTCGGAGGCGGCCCCATCCGATGAGCAGAAGGCGATGCGCGCACGGATGAAGGAGCTGAACGATCTCGACTCGGCCTTTCGCGGGGAGGTGGCCCCGCTCGCCCGCGACTTCCGGGCCAGCATGGTGGCGGCCCATGCGAGCGACGATCCACGGCTCATCGCGGAGCGCGACACGGCGGGAGACAGGCTGCGCGAGGCGACGGCGGCGGCCCGGGCCAAACACGACCCCGACGACGGCGAAAGCAATTCCGACGAGCGGAGCGGCCTGATGGCCGCCCACTTCGAAATCTACGTCGATCGCTTCAAGGCTCTGGATGCGGATTCCGACAGCCATCGCGGCGCGGGGCTGGTGTCGCGGGAATCCCTGGCTGCGCAGAAGAAGTTGAGCAAGCTTCTCGATGGCTTCGGGGTGGACTGGGCGAAATTCGCCTACGATACCCGCCGCTACGCGCGGAGCGTCGAGCTGCCCGAAGTCGGGCGCGGTGCGCCGCTGCCCTCATGGGACCAGATCGACAAGGGCCCATTGGGCCGCTGAGGACCGCCTGCGGCGGGACGCCGCCTGTCGGCCGATCGCCTGTTGCGAAACCGGCCTATCGCAGAACCGCCTGCCCGTCGGCGACCTGGCGGTTTTCCATGCCATCCTCGAAGGCGCGGATCAGGTCGCCGACCAGCTTGTCGGCAACGACCCGTTCGGGGTCGCTGTTGGTCAGGGCCACCGCCGCCCAGCCGTGGGCGCGCGACAGCGCCATGTAGGCGTTGAACCCGCCGGTCGAGCCGGAGTGCCAGAGGATCGGCGTGCCGTCCGACGCCCAGGCGACGAACCAGCCCAGCGCCATGGCCCCCTGCCCCAGCGCGCCCGGATCGCGCAGCGCCCGCCCATCCACCTGCACTGACTGGGCGAGCCGGAGGGCCGCCGCCACCGGCTCCGCGCAGGCGTCGGGGACCGTGCAGTCGCCGAGGTTGGCGCGCAGCCAGCGCAGCATGTCCTCGACCGTCGAATAGAGGCCGAAGGAGGGCTGCATGGACGGCGTTTCCCAATCGGGAACCCACCCGCCGCGCGCGACACCCGACGCCTTGCGGCGGCGCTGCTCGGCGGTGAGGCGAAGCGTGGTGTCCCGCATGCCGAAACGCTCGGTCACCGTGCGGCGCAACAGCTGCTCGTAGCTGGCCCCGGCGCTGGCGGCCAGAGCCTCCCCCAGCACGGCCATTCCGGTGTTGGAATAGCGGAAACGCACCCCCGGCGGCACCGGCGGCGCGTAGCCCGACAGCCAGTTGGACAGCTCGGCCCGGCTCAACGCCTTGTATGGGTTGCGCGGGTCCTCCAGCCGGCTCCAGGAGAAGTTCTCCGTCTCGGGCACGTTCGGCAGCCCGGCCGTGTGGGTCGCGAGATCGACCAGCCGGATCGGCGCGCCCGGCCCGACGGGCGACAGCCGGGCGGCCGGCAGATGCCGGGCCAGCGGGTCGGCGGGCGACAGCTGGCCCTCGCGGATCATCTCCGCCATGACGGTGCCGGTGAAGGGCTTGGTCAGGGAGGCGATCTGGAACAGGGTCCGGCCGTCGGGCGGGCCGCCGTCGGGGCGGCCGCTGTCGCCCAGCCCGATCACCACGCTCCGCCCGCCGCGCACGGCCCCGACCACGAGGCCGCCCGGCCCCGCCTCCGCGAGCCGACGGCGCGCCAGCCCGGCGACCGTCGATTCCAGCGCGGCGGTGCTGCCTTCCGCGCGATCCAGGGCGGGCGGCGTCCCGGCGGCACGTCCGCCAGCCGCCGTCTCGGGCCCGGCCGCGCCGGCGGGCTGCCAGAGGCAGAGCGCGACCAACGACAACAACCCCACCGCCGCGCCCTTCATCCCCAACCTCCGCCTCGGAGCCTGGGATGAGAATGGGGACAGCGGCAGCGGGACGGTACGGCCGCGGACGGCGATGCCGCGAACGCGCCGCCCGCCCGAAGGGTGCTAGTCCACCAGGGGGTTCGGCCCGACCGGTCGGCGATCCTTCACGATCGAAAGGGGCGTGCCCTCGGCGCCGATCGAAATGATGGTGCGCCCGTCGATCAGCGGCGGGCAGCCCTTGTCCTGGGTGAAGGCCATGAAGAAGTCGGGGTTCCGCCAGTCCGGCTCGATCCCGTTGACCAGCTTCAGCCAGGGCGGCAGGTAGAAGTTCACCGCCAGCGTGTTGCCGCAGACGGTCAGGCTGTACTCGCGCTGCGGCGGCCGGCCGCCATTCTCGTGGACGACCAGGGCGATCAGTTCCAGCAGCGCCTCATGCTCGGAGTTGCCCCAGTAATCCAGCTCGTACCGTCCGGCGGCGCCATCCACCCCGCCGGTGAAGCGGTTGTAATAGACATACTGGTTGGGGTGCAGCGCGACCAGATGCAGGGCGTAGACGCCGGCCAGCCCGGCCAGCGCCGCGCCGGCCGCTCCGCACGCCACCGTTCCCCGCCGCTCCGCCCACTGCCACAGCCGGTCGATGGCGATGCCCGCCGCAACCGCCATGGAGGGCACGAGGAAGAGGAAATGGCGGATTCCGTTGTAGATCGACGGCCGCATCAGCATGAAGAGCAGGATCGGCAGCAACGCCGACAGAACCAGCGGCGCGTAGGGCAAGGCCTCGGGCCAGCGCCGCGGCCCCACCCGCATCACCCACGCCCCCGCCATCGCCAGCGCCATCCCGGCCCCGGCCAGCAGGATCTCCGGCAGCTTCACGGCGAGATAGACCGGCAGGTAGAGGGCCGGCGGGTCGTTGGACGGGACCAGCTCGCCCATGAACAGGGTCTGGATGCTGATGGGAAAGCGGGAGACGACGCGCAGGGCCTCCAGCGGGTTCAGCGGGCTCATCACCGCCCAGGGCCAGAAGACCGCCATCACCGCGTAGGCGACGGGCACCGCCGGAAGAAGGGCCAGGACCGTCCGGCCGGCGTCGCGCAATACCACGCGCGGCCCCACCGCCCGGACGGCCAGCGCCAGATGCAGCGCCAGCGCCGCGGCGAGGTAGAAGGCCGCGAGCACGGCGCCGACGCGGATCGACAGCGTCAGCCCGAAGGTCAGGCCGAACTTCAGCACCGTGGAGCGTTTCGGCCGGGGCAGCTGGAGGACGATGCGCGTGGTGTAGTAGAGCGTCCACACCATGCCGGCCGCGAAGGGCACGTCCTTGGTGTTGTTGAACATCGCCCCGTAATAGACGCCGCTGATCGCCAGCAGCACCGCCGCCGCCAGCCCGGCCCGCGGGCCGCCGAGCAGCCGCGCCATGCGCCAGCATCCCGCGATGCCCAGCACGCCGATCAGCGAGCAGAGCAGGTGGCGCGTCTCGTACTCCGCGAAGGGGGAGACACGGACCAGCACCGCCGTGACGAGGTCGAACAGCCCGCCGTAGAGGTAGAGGTCCTTGAAGTAGAAGGCCGACCAGTCCTCGAAGCCTGACAGGTAGAAGGCCAGAAGATGCTTGCCGTAGAGGTGCTGCACCCCCTCGTCGGTGCTGACGCCGTAGTCGCGGAAGGTCGCCACCGCCAGCACCGCCAGCAGGAACAGCATGGCGCGCGCGAGGTCGTCCCACAGCGCGCCCTCGCGCCGGGGCAGCGGAAAGGCGTCGGCGGTCGTCGTCACGGGCGAACGCCTCCGGCTCCGGCACCCGCCATGGCCTCGGCGAGGTCGCGGGACAGGGCTGCGGGAAGCCCGCGCAGCGCGGCGTCGTCCGCCTCGCGCCCCTGCTCCACCCCGTGGGTGGCGCGCACGATGAAGAGCGGGCGGCCCTTCACCTCGTTGAAGACGCGGCCCAGATAGTCGCCGATCACGCCGAGCGTGATGAGCTGGATGCCGCCCAGGAACAGCACGGTCATCAGCAGCGATTCATAGCCCGGCACGTCGACGCCGAAGAACAGCGTGCGCAGAAGCCGCAGCACGATGTAGACGAAGGCGAAGCCGGAGATGGCCATCCCCACCAGGCTCCAGACGCGCAAGGGGAAGGTGGAGAAGGCGGTCAGCCCGTCCAGCGACAGGCGCAGGAGCTTCATGAAGCCCCACTTCGTCTGGCCCTCGGCGCGCTCGCCCTGCTGGTAGGTGACGCTCGCCTGGCGGAAGCCGACCCAGGCGAAGATGCCCTTCATGAAGCGCGTGCGCTCGGGCATGCGGTTGATCACCTCGACGACCTTGCGGTCCATCAGCCGGAAATCGCCGGCCTCGCGCGGCAGCCGCACCTCCGACAGGTGATCGAAGATCCAGTAGAAGGCACGCGCGAACAGCCGGTGCCCGGCGCTCTGGCCGACGCGCGCGTGGCGCACCGCCACGACCACGTCGAAGCCCTGGCGCCACAGCGCCAGCAGGCGGGGCAGCACCTCCGGCGGGTGCTGGAGGTCGGCGTCCATCGGCACCACCACGTCGCCGCCCGCATGCCGCAGCCCGGCCGACAGGGCCAGCTCCTTGCCGAAGTTGCGCGACAGGTCCACCACCTTGATGCGCGGGTCGCGGGCATGCGCCTCGACCAGCCGGTCGATGGTGTCGTCGCGGCTGCCGTCGTTGACGCAGACCACCTCCCAGGCGACGTCCATGCCGTCCAGCACCGGGACCAGCCGCTCGAAGAGCGCATCCAGGTTCCGCGCCTCGTTGAAGCAGGGGATCACGACGGAGAAACGCAGGCGCCGCGCCGAACCGGGCGAGGAGGAGCGCCCGTCGGCCGCGCCGGCCGGATGATGACTGTCGGTGATGGACATGGATGCCGTCTGCTCAGGTCGCCGCGCCGGAGGAACGCCGCCTTGAAATCCGGCCGGCGGTCAGCGGCTCCGGCAAAGCCGCTATCAGTGAAAGGTTATAGCACATTCCTCATAAATGAGCAAAACGCCTGATCCGTGGTCAATTTGGGGTGAAGTCCGGGGTGAACTTGGGACCGGATAAGAAAACGCCGCATTCAGCAGGCGAAAACCACCCATGGCGGGCATTATTCCTTCAACCTCCGATTGGAACCTTCGCGTGAACGGAGCCCATGCGGCCCTCCCCGTCCCGCGATTGCCCATCCCCTGAGCAGCAGGCCAGGATGCGGGTGGCGGCTGAAACCGATGGAGCGCGGAAAATCCGCGGAGCCCACGGCAGAAAAGGGAGCGTACACATAAATGTTTATGTAATTTTTATAGAATAGCTGATGTGTGTTGCACTGCATTCTTAAGTGTTGCCGATGAACTCTCCCTTATTTAGGGTTATCAGCAATACTTTCGCGCAGATGGAGTGCAGGTCGATGGCCCGTTTCACGCCCTTCGTTACAGCCGTATGCACGGCGGCCGCGCTGGTTGCGGCGTCGCCTTCCCTGGCCGCCACCCCGGCGACTCCGTCCGGCGGGGCCGGCGCCGCGCTCCCGGCGGCGCGGAGCGGCACGGTTCAGGAGTTGAGCCTGACCTCGAGCCACTTGGCGGACCCCTACCGCTACACCGTCTACCTGCCCCGCGGTTACGAGAGCGACTGCCTCAGCTACCCGGTCGTCTATCTGCTGCACGGGGCGAGCGGCAACGAACGCGACTGGCTGGACAAGGGCAAGGTCGCGCCGACCCTGGACCGGCTGATCGCCGAGGAGCGCATTCCGCCGGTGGTGGTGGTGATGCCCGGCCACCGCGCCATGTGGTGGGTGGACGGCCACGCCGACAAGGCGGAGACGGTCCTGCTGGACGATCTGCTGCCCGAGGTGGAAAAGCGTTTCCGCGTCTCGAAGGAGCGCGAGGGCCGTGTCTTCGCCGGGCTGTCGGCCGGCGGCTTCGCGACGGTCCGCTTCGCCTTCACCCGGCCGGAGCTGTTCGCGGTGGGTCTGGCGCTCAGCCCCGCGGTGTACCAGCCCGTGCCGCCGCAGAATTCCTCGGCCGTGAAGGACCCGACCTTCCAGAAGGACGGTGCGTTCGATGCGGAGCTTTGGAAACGGCTGAACTGGCCCGCGCTGGTCGAGGGCTACAAGGCGCAGCCCCTGCGCGTTCCGCTCTACCTCAACAGCGGCGACCATGACCGCTTCGACATCGTCTATCACGCCGCCGTTCTGTACCAGGAACTGCGCCGGATCCAGCCGGGCAGCGTGGAATACCGGGTGGTGGACGGCGACCATGAATGGCCGGTCTGGGAACACACCATCGGCGACGCGCTGGGCTATGCGGCCAAGTACATCAAGGGTCCGCAATCCGCCATGACCGTCGCGGCGGGCGACACGAGCCATGTTCCCACCGGCGGCTCCAGCGCCGACGCGACCGTCCAGAACGGTGCTTCCTGCCGGTAACCGGCGACCTCCGGGGGCCGCGCCCGGTGCGCGGCCCCGTCCTGGCCGGGGCTCTTGTTTTGCCGAGAACCTTTTCTGAAGAGGCTTCCAAACAGGCAGGCGCCCGCTTTGGAGGCAGAGGACGCAAAACTCCGGCCAGAGCGCTCCGGCGCGATCCTATCCATTCGAAAGTGTTAGCCTAAGCGCATCATTCTTGCCGGAAGCTCGCCTTTCCGGCGGGATCCACGCCCTCGCCGCCGGCCCCCTGCCCAGCGCGCGAGCAACCGCCCGCGATCGGTGGCCACTGGCACACGGGGGCACCATCGGCCCCGCAAGCCGCCCCGAATCGTTGATGGGCCAGGGCGAAGTCATACCCCGGTCTGCACGCGCCGGGATGTCCTCCCATAGTGGCATGCGGAGTGAATGTGAACTTTCCCTGACAGGGGCCGTCCGACACGGCCCGCCGCCCCCGTTCCGGAGACCGCCCATGATCGCCCTCAACCGCATGAGGATCGGAACAAAGATCACCGCCGGCAGCGCCGGCATCCTGGTCTTCCTGGTCCTGATCAGCACCGTCGGCTTCCTCGGCCTGACCGGCGCCAAGGAAGACTTCAACACCTACCGCGCGCTGGCCGGCCAGACCAACGAGCTGGGCCGCATCCAGGCGGCCCTGCTGGACATGCAGCTCGGCGCCAAGGCCTTCCTGCTGCGCGGCGACGAGGCCTCCACCCAGGCGGTGCGCGACCGGGCGGGCGAGGTGAAGGCCATCCTCGGCGAGGCCGCCGCCCTCCTCACGGACCAGGGCCGCCGGGAACGGCTCCAAGTCATGGCCGGCGAGGTGGAAAGCTACCTCGCCGCCTTCGACAAGGTCGTGGCGCTCCAGGCCGAACGCGCCGCCAACCAGGCGGAGATGGCGGAGACCGGCCCGAAGATGGAGGAAATCCTCGGCGGCATCATGGAGAGCGCCCACAAGGACGGCGACGCCGAGGCGGCCTATCTCGCCGGCATGGCCTCCCGCCAGCTCCTCACCGGCCGCATTTACACGACCCTGTACCTGGATTCCGGCAAGGCGGAGGCGGTCGAACCGGCGCGCGAGGCGCTGAAGGGCGCGCGCGAGCACGGAAACGCCATGCTGGCGCGGCTGACCAACCTGGAGCGCTGGAAGTCCGCGCGCCCCTTCCTGGCGATGCAGCGCTTCTACGCCGAGAAGTTCGACGCCGCGGCGAGGGCCACGGCCGAGCGGGACGAGGTGGTGAGGACCGCCATGGACCCGGTGGGTGCCGCCCTGTCGGCCGAGCTGAGGACGCTGTCGTCGGGCAGCCTGGAAGCGCAGATGGCGCTGGGCATCACCGCCAGCGCCGACGTGGACCAGGCCCGCAACACGGGCACCCTTGCCGCCGCCGTCGCCATCGCGCTGGGGCTGGTCACGGCGCTGCTGATCGGGCGCGGCGTGTCGCGGCCCATCGTGTCCATGACGCGGGCCATGACGGCGCTGGCCGGCGGCGACCGGACGGTCGCGGTGCCGGGGCTGGAGCGCGGCGACGAGGTCGGCGGCATGGCCAAGGCCGTGCAGGTCTTCAAGGACGGGCTGATCCGCGCCGACGCGCTGGCCGCCGAGCAGGCCGCCGAGCATGAGGCCGCCGCCCGCCGCGCCGCCCGTCTGGAGGAGCTGACCCGCGAGTTCGACCGCCGCGCGATCGAGGCGCTGGGCCGCGTGTCGGCCGCCGCCACCCAGCTCCAGGCCACGGCCCAGGGCATGTCGGCCACCGCCGAGCAGACCATCCAGCAGGCGGGTGCGGTCGCCGGCGCTTCCAGCGAGGCATCGGGCAACGTGGAGACGGTCGCCGCCGCGGCGGGCGAGCTGTCCAACTCCATCGTCGAGATCGGCCGGCAGGTCGCCCAGTCCACCCGCATCGCCGGGGAGGCCGTGGAGACCGCCGGCCGGACCGACACCACGGTGCGCGGCCTCGTGGACGCCGCCCAGCGCATCGGCGAGGTGGTGCAGCTCATCAACGAGATCGCGACACAGACGAACCTGCTGGCGTTGAACGCCACCATCGAGGCGGCCCGCGCGGGCGAGGCCGGCAAGGGCTTCGCCGTCGTGGCGAGCGAGGTGAAGAGCCTCGCCAACCAGACCGCCAAGGCCACCGAGGAGATCGGCGCCCAGATCACCGCCATCCAGCGGGTCAGCGGCGAGGCCGCCTCCGCCATCGCCGAGATCGGCCGGGTGATCGGCGAGATCAGCGGCATCTCCACCACCATCGCCACGGCGGTCGAGGAGCAGGGTGCGGCCACCCGCGAGATCAGCCGCAACGTGCGGGAGGCCGCGCGCGGCGCCGGGGAGGTCGACAGCAACATCGCCGGCGTCACCGAGGCCGCCGTCGCCACGGGCGAATCCTCGCGCGAGGTGCTGGGCGCCGCCCAGGGCATGTCGCGGGAGGCCGAGGAGCTGCGCGGCTTCGTCTCCCGCTTCCTGACGGACATGCGTGCCGCGTGATGGGCGCGCGGCCTGATGGGCGCGATTCGGAGCAGCCCGGCGACAGGAGCCTTGCGTGGGACGGGGGGCTTGGGCAAATAAGGCCCGAGCAGCCGTTCCACGGCCCATCTCCGCCAGACCGCGCAAGGCACCATGATCCTCACCCCCCTCCCCGCCGAGGTCATCCCGCAGGCCCTCTCCGCCATGGAGGCGAACCTCGCCGGCGAGCCGGTGGCGCTCGCCGCCCTGCGCCGCATCGCCGCGACCTGGCCCGTGACCGGCGGGGTGGACACGCCCGAGCAGCGCGCCGACGGCGTGGCCCTCGCCCACGCCCACGGGATCGGCACGCTGGACGAGCCGCCCAGCAAATCCTTCATGTGGGACGGCAAGGTGATCCGCACCGACGTTGAGGCCACCGTCATCGTCCACGAGGTCTGCCACTGGCTGCTCGCGGCACCCGAGCGCCGGACCCTGATCGACTACGGCCTCGGCCCCGGCCCGGAAACCACGAGCCTCGCCGAAGCCCGGCGCGACAAGCGCCTTGCCTTCGAGGCCTGCATGCACGAGGAGCAGCAGACCTCGCTTCTCGGCGTGCTGTGGGAGGCCGAGCTGGGCCACCCGGCCATCCTCGCCTTCATGGAACAGAACTGGATGGAACGCTGGGAACGCCCCAGCACGGCCCAGTTTTTCCTGCGCCACGCGAACGAACTGCACGAGCGCGGCCTGATCGACACCGGCGGCCGCCCGACGACCGTGCGCACCTGGGCGGACGCGCGGCGGGTGGAGGGGAAGCGGGCGGCTTAGAGCCTTGGGGCGTCGTCAGTGCCACGCCATGTCAAGCCTGCTGGACATGGCGCCCGCTCCGCAATTCCCGACCCGACGTTCAGTGACGCTCGATCCCCAGCAGGGCCAGGGCTTCGGCTCCCGACAAATGGTTGCCGCCCGGATACTCGTGCTGGGCTTCGTAGCTGTTCTCGCGGTCGCCCAGCCAGGCGAAGTAGGTATCCGCGTCCAGGATCTGGACATGGACGTCCAGGCCGTGGCTCAGGAACACCTTGGCGCCTTCGACCGTGACAAGCTGCCGGAAATCGAAATCGTCGCTCTCTTCCTTCAGCCTCATCCTGTGGAACGACTCCTCGTCCGCATAGTAGGTGAGCGTCACGTAATCATACTCTTCGGCGAGGAGCTGGCGCGCCTCGGCCTCGATGACCTCCAGGTTCTTCTCGAGCGCCCTGCGCCGCTGCTCTTCCGAAAGCATGGAACCTCCCCTGCCGTGAGATGCGCTGCCCGTATCGGTCAAACGGGAAAACCGGCCTGAATGTCCCACCCGCGGCGCGGAGCCGATCGGATCATGGACGACGGACGTTGAAACGAAAAAGGCCAGGGCGGAGATCCTTGCGGTCTCGACGCCCTGGCCTTGAATTCTGGCGGATGGGGGGAGATTCGAACTCCCGATACCCTTGCGGGTATGCCGCATTTCGAGTGCGGTGCATTCAACCGCTCTGCCACCCATCCGCGGACCCCGTCTGGCGGGGTGGCGCGGAACCTACAAAAACGGATCAGGCGGCGCAAGCCCCCTTTTTCAGAAAGATGCGGAATTTTTTATCGCCCCGATTCCGGGTTTATGCGCCCATCGCTGTTGACTCCGGGAGGGCACTGCGTATAAATCCCCCCTCTCAAGATCGGGCTTGCACCTCATACGGTGGGCGAGCAGCCCGCCGTTTGTTGTGTTTTGGAATAGGCAGTGACGACATGTTTGCAGTGATCCGCACCGGCGGCAAGCAGTACAAGGTCGCCAATGGCGACGTGATCCGCGTTGAGAAGCTCGAGGGCGAGGCTGGCGCGACCATCACGCTGAACGACGTTCTGATGGTCAGCGACGCCGGGAACACCACCGTCGGCACGCCGACGGTCGCGGGCGCCGCCGTGTCGGCCGAGGTCGTCGCGCAGGACCGTGGTCCGAAGATCATCGTCTTCAAGAAGAAGCGCCGCCAGAACTACCGCCGCAAGAACGGCCACCGTCAGGACCTGACGGTGCTCCGCATCACCGGGATCAACGGCGCGGCCTGAGCCGGCGCCGACAGAGTTTAAGGAGTAAACCCCCATGGCACATAAAAAGGCAGGCGGCTCCTCGCGCAACGGTCGCGACTCCGCTGGTCAGCGCCTCGGCGTGAAGCGCTTCGGCGGTCAGTCCGTCCTCGCGGGCAACATCCTCGTCCGTCAGCGCGGCACGAAGTTCCACCCGGGCGCCAACGTCGGCATCGGCCGCGACCACACGCTCTTCGCGCTGGTCGACGGCAAGGTGGCCTTCAAGCACAGCACGGCCGGTCGCACCTACATCGCGATCGAGCCGGCGAACGACAGCGTCCCGGCGGTCGCGGCCGAGTAACTCGCCCGCCCCGTAGGGTACACGCGTTCAGGAAATCGGGGGTCCGGGCAACCGGTCCCCCGATTTTCGTTTCGAAGCCCCGTTTCTCCACCCCTCCCGTTCCTTGCCGGCCCGTTTCCCTGTTAGTTGGCAAGCCACGATCATTCCCTCTGGTAAGCCATGAAGTTCCTCGATCAGGCCAAGGTGTTCCTCAAGAGCGGTGACGGCGGCCCCGGCGCCGTCGCCTTCCGGCGCGAAAAATTCATCGAGTTCGGCGGGCCGGACGGCGGCGACGGCGGCAAGGGCGGCGACGTGGTGATCGAGGCCGTGAGTGGCCTCAACACGCTGATCGACTACCGCTACAAACAGCATTTCAAGGCCAAGCGCGGCAACCACGGCATGGGCGCCAACCGCAACGGCGCGCGCGGCGACGACGTCGTGCTGCGCGTCCCGGTCGGGACCCAGATCCTGGACGAAGACCAGGAAACCGTGCTGGCCGACATGACCGAGCCCGGCCAGCGCATCGTCTTCCTGCGCGGCGGCGACGGCGGCCACGGCAACGCCCATTTCAAGACGCCGACCAACCGCGCGCCCCGCAAGTTCCACCCCGGCTGGCCGGGGCAGGAGATCTGGGTCTGGCTGCGGCTGAAGCTGATCGCCGACGCAGGGCTGCTCGGCCTGCCCAACGCCGGCAAGTCCACCTTCCTGGCCGCGACCACCGCCGCCAAGCCGAAGATCGCCGACTACCCCTTCACGACGCTGGCGCCAAATCTGGGCGTGGTGCGGGCGGGCGACGACGAGTTCGTGATCGCCGACATCCCCGGCCTGATCGAGGGCGCGCACGAGGGCCACGGCCTGGGCGACCGCTTTCTCGGCCATGTGGAGCGCACGCGAATCCTGCTGCACCTGATCGACGGCACGGCCGACGACGTGGTCGCCTCCTACCGCACGATCCGCCACGAGCTTCAAGCCTATGGCGGCAACCTCGCCGAGAAGCGGGAGATCATCGGGCTGAACAAGTCCGATGCCCTGATGGACGAGGAGATCGAGGAGAAGAAGGCGGCGCTGGAGGAGGCGTCGGGAGCGGAGGTCATGGTGCTGTCCGGCGCCACCGGCCAGGGCGTGCAGGCCGTGCTCTACCGGCTGCTGACGGCGATCAAGGAATCGAAGGCGGAGGAGCCGGAGGTCATCCACGCCCCGGCCACCCGCTCGATCCCGCGCCCGCCGGTCGGCCAGAAGATGGACGACGAGTTCGAGGGCTGGAACGAGGAGCTGGGCGAGTACGAGCCCCTCGACGAGGAAGACCCGGACGGGAACGACCAGGATGACGAAGACGGGGATGAGGACGCGGACGATGACGGCAAGCGTTGAGGGCACCGGCGGGCTGGCTGACACCCTCTCCCGTTCCCTGGCTCGCTCCCCCACCCTGCTCGACGCCCGCCGGCTGGTGGTGAAGATCGGCTCGGCCTTGCTGGTGGACGGCAAGACCGGGCAGATCCGCCGCGCCTGGCTCGACGCTCTGGCCGACGACGTCGCCGCCTGCCGCCGCCGCGGCCAGGAGGTGGTGATCGTCACCTCCGGCGCCGTGGCGACGGGGCGCGAGCATCTGGGCCTCGTCGGCCGCCCCCTGCGGCTGGAGGAGAAGCAGGCCGCCGCCGCGACCGGCCAGATCCGCCTCGCCCACGCCTACCAGGAAACGCTGGCCCGCCACGACGTGACGGTCGCCCAGGTGCTGGTCACGCTGGAGGA
Organism: Azospirillum sp. SYSU D00513; assembly: GCF_017356015.1. Taxonomy (GTDB): domain Bacteria; phylum Pseudomonadota; class Alphaproteobacteria; order Azospirillales; family Azospirillaceae; genus Azospirillum. The sequence continues at coordinate 1,906 of NZ_JAFIQV010000046.1, read as the reverse complement.
CACGGAGGAGCGGCGCCGCCACCTGAACGCCCGCAGCACCATCGACACGCTGCTGAAGCTCGGCGCCGTTCCCGTCATCAACGAGAACGACACGGTCGCGACGGCGGAGATCCGCTTCGGCGACAACGACCGCCTCGCCGCCCGCGTGGCGCAGATGATCAGCGCCGACACGCTGGTGCTGCTGTCGGACATCGACGGGCTCTACACCGCCGACCCGCGCAAGGACCCGGACGCCCGCCACATCCCCGTGGTGCGCGAACTGACGGCCGAGATCGAGGGCATGGCCGGCGAGCCGCCGCCCGGCTACAGCTCCGGCGGCATGGTGACGAAGATCGTCGCCGCCCGCGTCGCCCTGTCGGCCGGCTGCCGCATGATCATCGCCAAGGGACAGCGCATGAACCCGCTGAGCGCGCTGGAGAAGACGCCCGAGGACGGCGGCGCGCTTTGCACCTGGTTCCTGCCCTCGTCGGAGCCGTCCAGCGCGCGCAAGGCCTGGATCGGCGGCTATCTCAACGCCGCCGGCAGCCTGACGGTCGACGCGGGCGCGCTCACCGCCCTCGCCAAGGGAGCCAGCCTGCTGCCCGCCGGCGTGCGCGCGGTGGACGGCGACTTCGACCGCGGCGACGTCGTCGTGGTGCGGTCGCCGGACGGGCGCGAGATCGCGCGCGGCCTCGCCGGCTACGCGTCGGAGGACGCCCGCCGCATCATGGGCCGCAAGAGCGCCGAGTTCGAGGCGATCCTGGGCTACCAGGGCCGCGACGAGATGATCCACCGCGACGACCTGGTGGTGCGGTGACCCGCCCTCCCCTCCAGGCGATCCTCTGGGACATCGACGGCACGCTGCTGGACAGCGAGCCCTGGCACCGCGCCGCGACCATCGCCGTGTGCAACCGCCACGGCGTCGAGCTGAGCCCGGAGGGCTACGCCGCCACGGTCGGCGTCGCCTTTCCGGAACTCTACGCCCGGCTCCAGGCGGTCAAGCCCATGGGGCTGAGCTTCGAGGCCTGGGCCGACGCCATCACCGACATGTATCTGGAGCGGATCGCCGAGGTCGAGGCGCGCGCCAGCGCCTTCGCGCTGGTGGACGCCTTCGCCCGGCGCGGCCTGCGCCAGGCCTGCGTGTCCAACGCCGGCCGCCGGGTGGTCGAGGCCAACCTTCGCGTCATGGCGATCCCGCATTTCGAGTTCGCCCTCAGCCGCGACGACGTCACCAACGGCAAGCCGAACCCGGAGCCCTACCTGACCGCCGCCCTGCGGCTGGGCGTGCCGCCGGAGGCCTGCGCGGTGATCGAGGACAGCCCGCCCGGCGCCCGCGCCGCCAAGGCCGCCGGCATGCTGACCATCGCCTGGCCCCAACACCCCGGCCTCGTCTTCGAGGAAGCCGACCATCTGGTCGAGGATCCCGCCCATCTTGACTGGGACGCGCTGTGCGGGATCGCGGAGCGCTTCGCGGAGGGGTGAGGCCCTCGTTTCTGTTATCCGAAGGCTCGGGCCTGCTCGCGTTTGCGAATCCGCAAGTAATTGCAGGGAAACAACCTACCGCCATCCTCACAAAAGCGCGTGGGCGCTGACTTAAGTGTTGAGCGACCGAAACAACGGTTCGACCACTCTTCACCGTCATCCCCGCGGACGCGTATAGGCGCTAACTTTTGCACATCGGCTCGACTTGCCGAAGTCTGCAACTTTCCTCCCCGTCATTCCCGCGAAAGCGGGAATCCAGTCCCTTCCCGCAGCGAACCTATTGGAAAATCTGGATCCCCGCGTCCGCGGGGATGACGGTGGAATGGCGCTCGGATGCTCGGTTTCGTCGGTCGATTCTCAGAGCCTGTTTGATTAGGCTTCTGGCTTGTAATCTCGGCCATAGGCGCGGAGTGCTCGATCGAAAGCAGCGATTTCTACGGCATCT
>NZ_JAFIQV010000045.1 GCF_017356015.1 Azospirillum sp. SYSU D00513 | reverse complement strand
CTTTTCCCGCTGCGCGTCTGTCCACATCGTCCACTCCTCCTGCCGTCACCAACAGGCAGAAGCAGGTTTCAGTCAAACAGGCTCTCAGTACAGGTCCTTGCGGCGCTCGTACTCGGCCTTGGCCGTGTCCGGCAGGTACAGGGTGGATTCGGTCTGGATCCACTTGGCCGGGGCCTTGCCGTCCTTCTTGTAGGCGACCAGCGCGTCGAAGGCGGGGCCGGCCATGTTCGGGGTCAGCTCGACGGTGGCGTTCGCCTCGCCGTCGGCCATCGCCTTGAAGATGTCGGGGACGCCGTCGATGGACACGACCTTGATGTCCTTGCCGGGCTTCAGGCCGGCTTCCTTGATGGCCTGGATGGCGCCCAGCGCCATGTCGTCGTTGTGGGCGTAGACGGCGCAGATGTTCTTTCCGCCGTTCTCGGCCTTGATGAAGCTTTCCATGACCTCCTTGCCCTTGGTCCGGGTGAAGTCGCCGGACTGGGTGCGCAGGAGCTTGAAGCCGGGGGTCTTGGCGACGACCTCGTCGAAGCCCTTCTTGCGGTTGATCGCCGGGCTGGAGCCGACGGTTCCCTGGAGTTCGACGATGTTGCAGGTGCCGCCCGTGTCCTTGGCGAGCCATTCGGCGGCGAGGCGTCCCTCATGGACCGTGTCCGAGGTGACGGCCGTCAGGTAGAGCGACTCGTCCTTGGTGTTGATGGCGCGGTCGAGCAGCACGACCGGGATCTTGGCGTCCTTGGCCTCCTTCAGCACCGGATCCCAGCCGGTGGCGACGACCGGGGCCAGGAAGATCGCGTCCACGCCCTGGGCGATGAAGGCGCGGATCGCCTTGATCTGGTTCTCCTGCTTCTGCTGGGCGTCGGAGATCTTGAAGGTGATGCCGCGCTGTTCGGCCTGCATCTTGCCGACCTTGGTCTCGGCGGCGCGCCAGCCGGATTCCGAGCCGACCTGGGAGAAGCCGACGGTCAGCTTGTCCTGGGCGGCGGCGGGCAGGGCGGCGGTGACTGCCGCTGTGGCAGCGGCGGCCAGCGACATCGCCATGATCACGGTCTTCAGCGTCATGTTGTTCCCCTCCCTAGGGATGTCTTGCTTTTTCAGCGGGTTGCTTTTCGAGCGGATTCCGTCTTGGACGGTGGCTTCTCGGGCACGCGTTCCTGGTCCCGGCGCGCGGGCCTCGCGGGGAGGCCCTGCATGGCGCCCGGACATCGCCGCGCGGGACAATCAGCCCCACGGACGATCCGCGACCACCATAACACGCCTTCCGGCGATTAATACTATTAAATGACGATAAGAGAAAACCAGCGGGGGCCGGACGGGCGCCGGCTGCCTCTATGCGGTAAGACCTACTGGTGCTGATCCGTGGCTGCGTGGAAGACTCCCATTCCGGAAACGCACGTCGAAGGGCGGCGACGGCAAGGGCCGTTCCGCGCACCGGCGTCCTCCAGCGGGACAGGGCCATGGCACGTCGCAGAATTCCCCTTTTCGGAACGGACCCCGTCCGGCGCCCATGAGCCTGTTTCACCGCCTCGTCGCCCTGGTCCTGCTGGTTCTGCTTCCGATCACCGGCATCGAGGTGTGGAATCAGATCGAACTGCGGCGCGCGCGGGAGGCCGAGGTCCACCAGCAGGTGGCCCGCACACTGGGCCTGATCGCCGGCGAATATGTCCGGCTGGTGGAGGGCATCCGCCAGACCATGGTGACGCTGCGCCAGACGCGGTCGCTGCGCGAGTCCGACATGCGGAACTGCCAGGGCCTGCTGGACCGGCTCCGCCCCGACTACCCCGCCTTCCTCGATTTCGCGGTCACCGACCGGGACGGCGTCATCCGTTGCGGGACGAACCGGGCGGGCATCGGCATCTCCGTCGCCGACCGGCCGCACCTGCGCGCCGCGCTGGAAACCGGCGGATTCGTCGTGGGCGAATTCTCCGAGCGTCGCTCTGACCGGCGGCCGGTGCTTCCCTTTAGCCTGCCCTACCGCGACACCGCGGAGCGGCCGGCCGGGGTGCTGACCGCCCTGCTCGACATCAACTGGATGGCCGATTACCTGGCGCGGATGGCCCTGCCCCCAAACACGTCGGTGACCCTCATCGACCGCGGCGGCATCGTCCTGGCTCGGGTGCCGGACATTCCCGGCACCACCGGGCGGCCGCTGCCGCCCTTCTACCGCCCGCTCCTCGACGCGGTGGAACCCGGCACGGCCGAGATGCCCGGCCTGGACGGCGTTACCCGCATCCTGGCCCATGCGCCGCTGATGGATGGGCGGAGGGATCTCCTGCTCGTCGTCGGGTTCGACCGGAACGTCGCCTTCGAGAACATCGACCACGCCATGTGGCGCTCGCTGGCGCTGGCCGGCGCGGTGCTGCTGCTCAGCCTGCTCGCCGCCTGGTGGGGCGGGCAGCGCGCGCTGAACCGGCCGCTCGCGGCACTGACGGAGGTGACGCGGCGCTGGCGCGCCGGCGACCGGTCGGCGCGGGCGGGGCTGCAGGGACCGCCGGAGATCGCCGCGCTGGGACGGGCTTTCGACGATCTGGCCGACGACCTCGACCGCCACGCCGGCGCCCGCGAAAGCCTGCTCGCGGAATCCCGCCAGGCCGAGACCCGCCTGCGCGCCATCGTGGACACGGCCGCGGACGCGGTCGTCGTGCTGGACGCAACCGGCCTCATCCAGTCCTTCAACCCCGCGGCGGAACGGATCTTCGGCTACGGGGCGGAGCAAGCCGCGGGAAAGCCGCTCACGATGCTGGTCCCGGCGCTGGACCGCTGGCGGGACATCGGCACCGGCCGCGCGGCGGAGGGGCGCCGCAAGGACGGCTCGGCCTTCCCGCTGGAACTGTCCATGGCCGCCTGGAGCCTCGGCGGCGATCGGTTCTTCACCGCCCTCATGCGCGACGTCACCGACCGGCGCGAGGCCGACCGCCGGATCCAGCACAGCAACACCCTGCTGGAAACGGTGCTGGAAAGCATTCCGGATTCGATGTTCGTGAAGGACACGGAGGGCCATTACGTCATGGTCAACGCCGACACCTGCCGCGTCTTCGCGCTCGACCGCGAACAGGTGCTCGGCGCCCGCGACCGCGACCTCTTCCCGCCGGAGGTCGCCGCCCACATCGAGGCCTCCGACCGGCAGATCATGGAGAGCGGGACCCCGGTCGTGATGGAGGAGGAGATCTTCGACCGCAGCCTCGGCGAGCCGCGCCTCTACCTCGCCAACAAGGCCGCGCTGCGTTCCGTGGAGGGCCGGGTCATCGGCATCGTCGGCGTCGCGCGCGACATCACCGACCGCAAGCGCAACGAGGACAGCCTGCGCGCCGCGAAGTCCGAGGCCGAGCGCGCCAACATCGCCAAGTCCAAGTTCCTGGCCGCGGCCAGCCATGACCTGCGCCAGCCCGTGCAGTCGCTGGTCCTGTTCCTGGCCGCCCTCCAGGAACGGCTGAAGGGCACGCCGTCGGAGCGCATGCTGCTGGCGATGGAGCAGGCGCTGGACGGGTTGCGCATGCTGCTGGACAGCCTGCTCGACGTCTCCAAGCTGGACGCGGGGCTGGTGGTCGCCAACCCCACGGCCATGCCCGTCTCCACCCTCATCGGGCGGATGGCCGCCGAATACGGCCCGCGCGCCGCCGCCAAGGGATTGAGGCTGCGTGTCGTCGGCAGCGACGCCGTCGTGCACAGCGACCCGACCCTGCTGGAACGCATGCTGCGCAACCTCGTCGAGAACGCGCTGCGCTACACCGAACAGGGCGGCATCCTGATCGGCTGCCGGCGGCGCGGCGACCGGCTGCGCATCGAGGTGGTGGACACCGGCATCGGCATCGCGCCGGACCGGCAGGCGGAGGTGTTCGAGGAGTTCTTCCAGGTCGGCAACCCCGAGCGCGACCGCAGCAAGGGGCTGGGCCTCGGCCTCGCCGTGGTGCGGCGCCTTGCGCGGCTGCTCGGCCACGAGGTGCGGCTCCGCTCCGTTCCCGGCCGGGGGTCGGCCTTCATCATCGAGCTGCCGATCGCCGCCCGGCCGCCCGCCGCCGTGGCCGAGGAGAGCGCCGCCTCCACCGCACCGTCCGGTCTCGTGATGGTGGTGGACGACGAGGAGCTGGTCCGGCTGGGCATGCAGGCCATGATCGAGCAATGGGGCTACCAGGCGGTCGCCGCGGGTTCGCAACGGGAAGCGCTGCGCCTGCTGGAGGAGGGGCACCGGCCGGACGCGATCCTGGTGGACTACCGGCTGCGCGGCGGCGAGACCGGGCTGGCGGTCGTCGGCGCCGTCCACGCCCGGCTGGATTCCCGCATCCCGGCGGCGGTCGTGACCGGCGACACGGCGCCGGAACGGCTGGTGGAGGCCCGGAACGGCGGCTACCGGCTGCTCCACAAGCCGGTCGCCGCGGGCGAGCTGCAGAAGACGGTCGTCGAGTTGATGCAGGTCGCCCGGCAGCGCGAGGGGGCAACGGCAGGGCGCTAAAGGCACGTCCTACCACTCGCGGCCCGTCATGTCCCCGAACAGCCCAATCCTCATACCGAAGGCGCCCTCCGCTCCTCTGGGAGTGTATTAGCCCTCATCGCCTTTGCCGGGTTTCGGGCGGGCACGCATATAGGGGGCTGACCGAGGAGGCTTTCGATGAACCGTTCCCGCGCTTCGAAGACGGGCCTGGCAGCCGGGCTGGCCCTCCTGGCCTGGCTGATTCCTGCCCATGCGGCCCAAGCCGGCGAGTCCGCCGACTCCCGCGCGTCCCAGGCCCCCTTCCCCTTGGAACGGATCGTCGCGATGGCCCAGCACGCGCCGCCGGCGGCCGATCCGGCGGCGGTGGCCTATCCCTTCGGCGCGCACCGCTGGGCCTACAACCCCGCCGCCATCCTTCCGAACCGCGACCGGGCCAAGATGGACAAGGCCGTCCTGGCCTTCTACAGGCACTGGAAGTCCCAGTATCTCGCCCGGACCTGCGGCGGCTGGGTGGTCAAGGGCGGGCAGGAGCGCGGCATCGGCGTGTCCGAGGGCCAGGGCTACGGCATGATGATCCTGCCGGTCATGGCGGGGGCCGACCCGCAGGCGCGCGAGATCTTCGACGGCATCTTCCGCTTCACGCGGATGCACCCCTCCAAGAACAGCCCGCACCTGATGTCCTGGATCGTCGGGCACGACTGCCAGACGCTGGACCCCTACCCGGCGGCGGACGGCGACCTCGACATCGCCTTCGGCCTGCTGATGGCCGACCGGCAGTGGGGCAGCGACGGCCCGATCGACTACCGGGCCGAGGCGGTGAGGATCATCGACGCGATCCGCGACGGGCTGACGCTGAAGGAGGGCTACATCGGCAACCATCCGCCAGACCTGACGCGCACCTCCGATTTCATGCCCGGCCATTTCCGTGCCTTCCTGAAGGCGACGGGCGACCGGCACTGGGAGCGGCTGATCGACCGCGGCTACGAGCTGATGGACTATCTCCAGGCCCGGCACGCGCCGCGCACGGGGCTGATCCCGGACTTCGCGGTGGCGGTGGACACCGGCCAGCCGGTCCCCTCGCCCGGCGGGCGGCTGGAGAGCATGACGGAGGGCTTCTACGCCTGGAACGCCGGCCGCAACCCCTGGCGCCTCGCGTCGGACTACATCGTGTCGGGCGACCCGCGCGCGCGCATCGTCGGCCAGAAGATGATCGATTTCTTCAAATCGGCCTCCGGCGGCAACCCGCGCAAGATCCGGGCGACCTACCGGCTGGACGGCACGGTGGACGGCAATTACGAGCATGTCTTCTTCCAGGCGCCCATCGGCGCCGGCGCCATGCTCGACCCGTCCAACCAGAAGTTCCTCGACGCCCTGTGGGACCATCTGGCGAACCGCCGCAAGGGCGGCGACTATTACGGGGAGACGGTGCAGCTCCTGTCCATGATCGTCATGTCCGGGAACTGGTTCCAGCCCTGATCCGGCAACACCGGCAAGCCTACCGCCGACGGGGTGCGTGACGCCGGGCCGCGTCCCCTGTATTCTGAGGGCCAAGGTTATTTCCAGCGGCGCGGACAGGATGCCCGGCATGGCGCGGACGGAACGGACGGATCAAGGCGAACAGTATCTGCTGCCCGGCACCGAACGCCGGACGCTGCCGGGCCTGCCCTATGCGGCGGAGCCCAATGGCCAGCTCGCCCTGCATTTCTTCGACCCGCAGGACGGCGTCCCGGCCGTGGACGCCGCCGGAAAGGACGAGCGCCGCACGCCCCCGAGTCTCCCCGAGGGGCAGGTCGCCTTCTTCCCCCAGGTCACGCTGGAAGCCGCCGAGGCCCTGCGCGCCTTCCTGACCGCGGGCCGCTAGGCCCTCGGCTTTCCCGTCCCGCTTCCCTCAGCGCGGCAGGTCGCGGTAAAGCCGCGCCGTGAAGACGCGCGCCGTCGCGCCATCCGTCGTGGCGAAGACGGCGCGGCGCTCCGGCCCGGAGGCGACGAAGCGCTCGGCGGCGCCGATGCCGATCTCCGCCGCGTTCTCCGCCGGCCAACCGTAGATGCCCGTGCCGATCGTGGGGATCACCAGCGACCGCGCGCCGACCTCCTCCGCCCGCGCGAGGATGGCCGCGTAGCAGCGCTCGAGTCCCTCCATCTCGCCGCTGCCGCCGCCGTGCCAGACCGGTGCCACGGCGTGGATGACGTGGCGGGCCGGCAGCAGGAAGGCCGGAGTCGCCACCGCCTCACCCGGCTCCAGCGGCCCGAGCGGTGCCGCCGCCCGTTCCAGCTCCGGCCCGGCGGCGCGGTGGATCGCGCCGGAGACTCCGCCGCCCGCCATCAGCGTCGGGTGCGCGGAGTTCACCAGCGCGTCGCAGCGGATGTCCGTGATTCCCTGGTTGAGGACGACCACCCGTCCGGGCAGAACCGCCTCCTCGATGTCGAACGCGATCATCCGTTCCTCCCTCGCTCATCGTCCAATGCCGCCGTCCAATGGCGCGGAATACGGCAGGATGCCGCGAAGCCCGTCAAGGCCCCCGCCCTTTCCGCCGGCTCCACCCCGCTTCCGCCGGTGCCGGCCCAGGATCCGAAGCTTTGGCATGGCGCTTGCGGCTTTCAACTTCCGAAAGAGTGTGCCTAACCTAAGCGACCTCAAAGACAAGGGAGATGCGCTATGCGATCCGCGAAAAGACTGGCTCTCATCGGTTGCCTTTCCTGCCTGCTCGGCGCGTTCGGCGCGCAGGACGGCCAGGCGCGCGATCTGACCGTGGTCTCCTGGGGCGGCAATTACCAGGACGCCCAGCGCAAGATCTACTTCGAGCCCTTCTCCAAGCTGTCGGGCAAGCCGGTGCTGGACGAGAGCTGGGACGGCGGCATCGGCGTGATCGCCGCCAAGGTCAAGGCGGGCGTCCCCAACTGGGACGTGGTCCAGGTCGAGGCGGAGGAACTGGCGCTCGGCTGCGCCGACGGCTTCTACGAGAAGCTGGACTGGAGCAAGCTCGGCGGCAAGGAGAGCTTTCTGCCGGCGGCGGTCAGCGACTGCGGCGTCGGCGCTATCGTCTGGAGCACGGCGCTGAGCTACGACGCCGGCAAGCTGACGACGGCGCCGACTTCCTGGGCGGATTTCTGGAACGTCGAGAAGTTCCCGGGCAAGCGCGGCCTGCGGCGCGGTCCGAAATACGCGCTGGAATTCGCGCTGATGGCGGACGGCGTCCCGGCCGACAAGGTGTACGAGACGCTGGGCACGCCGGCCGGCGTGGACCGCGCCTTCAAGAAGCTGGACGCGCTGAAGCCGCACATCGTCTGGTGGGAATCGGGCGCCCAGCCGCTTCAGCTCCTGGCGTCGGGCGAGGTGGTGATGACCTCGGCCTACAACGGCCGCATCTCCGGCATCAACAAGTCCGAGGGCAAGAATTTCAAGGTCGTCTGGCCGGGCAGCGTCTACGCCGTGGACAGCTGGGTGGTGCTGAAGGACAGCCCGAACCGGCAGGCGGGCATGGACTTCATCGCCTTCGCCAGCAAGGCCGAGAACCAGGCCAAGCTGCCGGACTACATCGCCTATGGCCTGCCGAACAAGCAGGCGGCGTCGGCCGTCCCGGCGGCATTGCAGGGCGACCTGCCGACGACGCCGAAGAACCTCGAAGGCACCCTGGCGCTCGACGCCGATTTCTGGGTGGACAACATCGAGGAGTTGAACGCCCGCTTCAACGCGTGGCTCGCCCGCTAGTCCATGCCCTGGGGGGCCGGTGCCGGCGCGCCGGTCCCCGTTTGCGAAACCACACGGCATCCGGTGCGCGTCAAGGCAGGTTCATGCAGCCGTTCATCCAGTTCGAGTCCGTTTCCAAGGCCTTCGGCCCACTGACCGTGGTCGACAATCTCGACCTCGGCATCGCCAAGGGGGAATTCCTCAGCCTGCTCGGGCCCTCGGGCTCCGGCAAGACCACGATCCTGATGATGCTCGCGGGATTTGAACGCCCGACGAGCGGCACGATCCATCTCGGCGGCAAGCGCATCGACCATCTGCCCCCGCACCGGCGGCAGATGGGGGTGGTGTTCCAGAATTACGCCCTGTTTCCCCACATGACCGTGGCGGAAAACGTCGCCTTCCCCCTGCGCATGCAGCGCCTGCCGCGCGCGGAGATCGACCGCCGGGTGGAGCGCGCGCTGGACATGGTCCGGCTCGGCGCGCTGAAGGACCGCCGCCCCTCGCAGCTCTCCGGCGGGCAGCAGCAGCGGGTGGCGCTGACCCGCGCCCTGGTCTTCGAGCCCGACGTGATCCTGATGGACGAACCGCTGGGCGCGCTCGACAAGCAGCTGCGCGAGCACATGCAGATCGAGATCCGCGACCTGCACCGCCGGCTCGGCCTGACCATCGTCTTCGTCACCCACGACCAGACGGAGGCGCTGACCATGTCCGACCGCATCGGCGTGTTCAACGCCGGGCGGATCGAGCAGCTCGACGCCCCGCACGCCGTCTACGACACGCCGCGCAGCCGCTTCGTCGCCCAGTTCATCGGGGAGACGAACCTGATGGAGGGCCGGGTCGCGGCGCTGGAGGACGCCACCGCGACGGTGATCGTGGAGGGGCTGCCGCTCCGGGTGCGCCGGACGGACGGGCTCGCCCTGGGCCAGGAGGTGTCGCTGTCCCTGCGGCCGGAGCGCATCCGGCTGGGCGCCGACTCCGTCGGCGGCAACCTCCTGCCGGTCACGATTTCCGACTGCGTCTATCACGGCGACCACATGCGGGTGCAGTTGGCGAGCGGGCCCCTCGGCCTCGTGGCGCGCTGCGAGCGGCTGGCCGGCGACTGGGCGGTGGGCACGCCGGTGACGGCAGGCTTCGACCCGGCCGACCTGACGGTGCTGGCGCGATGAGCCGGGCCACCGCCGGAGAGCGGTCGCGGGCCTTCCTGCTCGTGGCGCCGCTGTTGCTCTTCCTCGCCGTCTTCTTCCTCTGGCCGCTCGGCGCGATGGTGACCGCCGCCGTGTCCGACGAGGCGGTGAGCACCGTCATGCCGCGCACGGCCGAGGCCATGGCCGACTGGGACGGGGCGGGCCTGCCGCCCCAACCGGTGCAGCGCGCCCTGGTCGAGGACCTGCGCGCCGCCGACGACCAGCAGGCCTTGGGCGAGGCGGTGCGGCGGCTGAACAGCGCCGTGTCGGGCTTCCGCACCCTGCTGACCCGCACGGCGGGCGCCGCGCGCGATGCCGCCGATCCGGGGGCCGTCTCCCTCCCCGCCGTGGACCCGCGCTGGGAGCAGCCGCGATTCTGGCTGGCGCTGAAGGCCGCCGTGCCGCGCTACACCGACCGCAACCTGCTCGCCGCCGTCGATCTGCGGCGCGACGCGGACGGCGCCATCGTGAACGCCGATCCGGAGGCCGCCGCCAACCGGGTGATCATGGCGCGCACCTTCCTGGTGGCCGCCACGGTGACGCTGGCCTGCGCCGCCATCGGCCTGCCCTATGCCATGCTCGCCGCCGCCGCGACCGGCTGGGTGCGCGCGGCACTGCTGATGGCCGTGCTGCTGCCGCTCTGGACCTCGCTTCTGGTGCGCACGGCCGCCTGGTTCATCCTTTTGCAGAACGAGGGTCTGATCAACGGCGCGCTCCAGGCCATCGGCCTGATCGAGGAGCCGCTGCCGCTGATCTTCAACCGGCTGGGGGTGGTGATCGCCATGACCCATGTCCTGCTGCCCTTCATGGTGCTGCCGATCTACAGCGTGCTGCTGTCGGTCCCCCGCAACCTGATGCCGGCGGCAGCCTCCATGGGGGCGGGGCCGTTGCGCGCCTTCTGGCACGTGCTTCTGCCGCTCAGCCTGCCCGGGCTGCTGTCGGGATCGCTCCTCGTCTTCATGGTGGCCATCGGCTACTACATCACCCCGGCGCTGGTCGGCGGGGCGGGCGACCAGATGATCAGCTCGGTCATCGCCTTCTACGCGACGGGCACGGCCAACTGGGGCATGGCGGGTGCGCTGGGCCTGATCCTGCTGACGGTGACGACGCTGCTGTATCTGGTCTATGGGCGGCTGTCCCGTTCGCCGCAACTGCCGGGGGCGTGAGCGATGCTGCGTGTCCTGCAAACGCTGTTCGGGCTTCTGGCTGTGGCCTTCCTGATGCTGCCGATCCTGGCCATCCTGCCGCTCGCCTTCACCTCGAGCGTCTTCCTGACCTACCCCATCCCCTCCTGGTCGCTCCGCTGGTTCGAGGAGCTGGCGACGGCGGACGCCTGGCGCATGTCCATCGTCAACAGCCTGATCGTCGGGGCCGGGGCGACGGTCTTGTCCACCCTGCTCGGCACGCTGGCCGCACTGGGCCTGCGCGGGCGCGTCCTGCCGCTGGCGGGGGTGTTCCGGACGCTGTTCCTGCTGCCGATGGTGGTTCCGGCGGTCGTGCTGGGGGTGGGCATGCAGATCTTCCTGGCGCGTCTGGGGCTGGGCAGCAGCTACACGGGCGTGATCCTGGCCCACACGGTGCTGTGCGTGCCCTTCGTCGTCGTCAGCGTGTCGGCGTCGCTCCAGGGCATCGACCCGACGGTGGAGCGCGCGGCGATGAGCCTGGGGGCGCCGCCCGCCACGGTGTTCCGGCTGGTGACGCTGCCGCTCGCCCTGCCCGGCGTGGTGTCGGGGGCGGTCTTCGCCTTCGCGACCTCGCTGGACGAGGTGGTCATCACCCTGTTCGTCGCCGGCCCGAACCAGCGGACGCTGGCCCGCCAGATGTTCTCCAGCATCCGCGAGAACATCAGCCCGACCGTCGCCGCCGCCGCCCTGCTGCTGATCGTCGGCACGCTCTGCCTCGCCGGGCTCGCCGCCCTGCTGCGCCGCCGCGACAAGCGCCTGATCGCGGCCTCGGCACCCTGACCCGACCCAAGCCCTCCCGAGGAGCCATCATGGCCGAACCGACCGCCCCCGCCGCCAACCGTTTCGCCGCTGGTGCCGCCTATGTGGACGGCCGCTTCATGCCGGTCGGGGAGGCGGCGATCCCCCTGACCGACTGGGGCTATCGCCGGTCCGACGTGACCTACGACGTGGTCGGCGTGTGGGAGGGCTGCTTCTTCCGGCTGGACGACCACATCCGCCGCTTCCGCGCCTCGATGGAGGCGCTGCACCTGAAGCCCAGGGAAACGGACGAGGAGATCAAGGCGATCCTGGAGCGGCTGGTCCGGCTGTCCGGCCTGCGGTCTGCTTATGTCGCGATGGACTGCCTGCGCGGGGTGCCGATGCCCGGCATGCCGCGCCACCCCGCCTACGCCCGCAACTACATCGCAGCCTTCGCCGTGCCCTGGGTGTCGGTCGCCGGCAAGGAGATGTGCGAGCGCGGCCTGCACCTGATCATCGCCGACACCCGCCGCATCCCGCCGGAAAGCGTCGAGCCGCGCGTGAAGAACTTCCACTGGGGCGACCTGACCCGCGGCCAGTTCGAGGCGCTGGAACGCGGCGCCGACTTTGCCGTGCTGCTGGACGCCGACGGCAACGTGACGGAGGGGGCGGGCTTCAATGTCTTTTCCATCACCGGCGGCACCGTGGCGACCCCCGAACGCGGCGCGCTCGACGGTGTGACGCGCCTGTCGGTGATGGAACTGTGCGAGGATCTGGGCATCCCCTGCGAGGTCCGCGCCATCTCCGCCGAGGAGTTCCGCAACGCCGACGAGATCTTCACCTGCACCACGGCCGGCGGCATCATGCCCGCCTCGCGCATCGACGGCCGCATCATGGGCAACGACCGCCCCGGCCCCCTTTCCATGCGCCTGCACGACGCCTTCTGGGCCAAGCGCGCCCAGGGGTGGCACGCGGCGCCCGTGGATTACGAGAAAGTGGACGAGGTGGGTTGAGGGGGGACCGGAGCGGCCCGGCGCAGATCGTTGCGCCGGGCCGCCCGCCCCTTCGGCGCCTTACAGGATGGTCAGGGAGGCCGAGGCGCCGCCCTTGAAGACCGCCTTGCAGCTTGCCCCGATCTCGGTGCGGTGGATGCCCGTGCTGGCGCCGGTGGAGACCCAGTCGCCCGCCTTCAGGGTGCGGCCGCGTTCGGCCAGATGGGCGTGGAGGTAGCGGACGGCCTCCAGCGGGCCGCCGGGGATGCGGGCGGCGCTGCCGGTCCCGACCTCCTGCCCGTTCACGGCCATGCTGGAGACCTCCGCCTCCAGCCCGCCATCGGCGAAGCTGGTGATCTCGTCGCCGATGATCACGCCGCTGTTGTTGCCGAAGTCGCTGACCACCGCACCCGGGCCGAGATCGTTGAGGCTGGCGAGCGGGCTCGCCGCCAGCTCGATCCCCGCATGGACGCCCGCGACGTAGGGCAGCAGGTCGTCGGCCTTGGCGAAGGTCGCGTCGGCGGGGATGTCGCGCCCGATGCGCACCACGAACTCCGCCTCCACCGCGATGAAGCCGCCCGGAAAGGCCTTGAGCTGCGCCGGCCCGGTGATGCTGCTCACCAGCCGCTTGGAGAAGACCGGACCGGAGATGCGGTCGGACGTCGGATAGGCCGCGCGCCAGGGCTCGGCCACCATCGCGACCTTCCAGCCGACGACCTGGTCGGGCCACAGGCCGATGGCGCGCTCCTGGATTTCATAGGCCGTGGCAAGGTCCTTCGGAACCTCGCCCGGATAGTCCGCCAGCGCCAAGCCGTCCTGGCGGGCACGATGGAAAGCCTCGGCGATCATGTCAGCAGTCTCGGGCATTTTCGACCTTCTCCTCCGTCACCCAGGCCGGCGCCGCTCTCCGGGCCGGTCATGAGTCTGGAGGTTATTCCTCAGGCAGGCGGGGCGCGGGATCAAGGGCCATTGCGGGATGGAGCTGACTGATGCGGCTCCCATACCGGACAGCCGGCTTACCTTCATCGTCGGAGAATTGACCGTCCCTTGCAATAACATGCGAACGGATGCAGCTTGGTTGCAATAGGCAAAAAACCGTCTTCTCAAAGACGCTGGTAGAGCGAAAAGGGCAACTGATGTGACGAACCTCACGGATTATATAGCCAAGCTGCCGGCGGACGAGCAGGAGGAAATTGCCAAACGAACTCGTGAAATCGTCAAAAAGCAGTTGCGCCTGCAAAGCGGAAGCAGTTCAGAAGGAAATCAGGCTGATACTCAGCCGCCTGAGTAATGCTGCCCCGTATTCCTCTTCTTCCGGTACGAGCGTCGCCGAACCGCTTCGCTTCCCCCTCACCGCTCCCACGTCACCGGCACCCCGAACCGCTCGCCCAGCCCGCGCCGGTGGAGTTCCGAGCAGAGGTCGAGCACGACCTCCACCGGCGGGTCGCCCTGCCCTGGCTGGCCCAGGGAGTAGATGGCGCTTCCGGTCTGGATAAGGTTCCGGTCCAGGTCGATGGTCCGCACGCCGGATGCTTGGCGCAGCTTACCGGACAGGGGATTCTCGCCGTAGAAGACCAGCAGGAAGCGGTCCTCGGTCAGGTCGCGGATGGCGATGGCCCACCAGTCGTCGAGCGTCGCGGCGATGTCGTCGCCCTCGATGGCGCCGTCGGTGGCGGCGAGGTCCTCGGCGGTTGCCAGCGCCACCTCCAACTCGTCGCGGTGCCGCTGCACGATGTCGTTCAGCCTCATGGGAACCTGCTGGCGGGGTTCGTCGCTCATTCCTGCTCCCATGCTCTTGCGATCACCGACGCGGACGGCCCTGCGGTGCCGCCCAGCCCTCTTCGACACGGCGCGTGGGCGGGAGGTTCCCCGCGGGCTTCCCTTCGGCCCTGGAAGGCCCGATATTCGGGACGGGCGACGGAGGGAATCATGGGCGAGCCGCCGCGGCAAGACTGGCCCCTGCCGGACTTCCTGGCCTGGGAGGAGCGGCAGGCCGAGCGCTACGAGCTGTTGGACGGCCGGCCCGTCATGATGACGGGCGGGACGCAGGCGCACGCGCTGATCGCGGCGAACCTGATCGCGAGCCTGCGCCCGCTGCTGCGCGGCGGCCCCTGCCGGCCCGGCGGGTCGGACCTTCGGGTGCCCATGCCCGGCACCGGCAACTCCCGTTACCCGGACGTCACCATCGATTGCGGCCCCTTCGACCGGACCTCCCACGACGCGACCGAGCCGGCGGTCGTGTTCGAGGTGCTGTCCAAATCCACGCGCTGGTATGATCAGACCACGAAGCTGCGGGATTACGACAGCGTCCCGAGCATCCGGCAGTATGTCTGCGTCTCCCAGGACGAGCCGCGCGTCAGCGTCTGGACCAGGGGCGCCGAGGGCCGGCTGCTGCCGCGTGACGACGTCACCGCCGGGGCGGTGGCGCTGGAGATCGCGGGGCACGCCGTCACGCTGCCCCTGACGGACATCTACGAGGGCACCGGCCTGCTGGAGGCGCAGACCATGCCTCTCACTCCACCCGCCTGACGCGTCCCTCCGCCACCGGCGCCAGCGGGCCGGCGCGCCTGATGTGTTCGGCGGTGACGGCCTCCAGGTTGGGGCCGAAGTCGTAGGAGGTCTCGGCCTTGGCGAGGCGGGCGTAGGCGTCGCCGCCCTGGCGGACGAAGTTGTTGGTGACGACGCGGTAGCGCTTCGCCCGGTCCAGCGGGGCGTAGCCGCCGGCGGCGTCGTGGATCTCCACCGACAGGATGCGCTCGCCGGCCGGACGCTTCGGGTCGAAGGCGTAGCGCATCCCGGCGACCTGGGGGAAGCGGCCGCTGCCGGAATCGTTCGGGTCCTGGGCGCGGCTGACGCCGTTCTCCAGCTCCTGCCACAGATCCTCGCCGGTCAGGTCGGCCCAGGCGACGGTGTTGGAGAAGGGCAGTACCTCCAGCACATGGCCCAGCGTGACGGTGCCCGCGGGAATGCCGCTGCGGATGCCGCCGCCGTTCTGGATGGCGACCTGCCCGCCCTGCTCCCGCATGGCCCAGAGCATGGCGTCGGCGATCAGGTTGCCCAGCGGGCATTCCTCCCGTCGGCAGGCGGCGTTGGACAGTTCCACCCGGCTTTCCCCCACCGGCTCGCCGCGCAGGGCCTCCAGCGGCCGGCCCAGACGTTCGACCTCGGCCTGCACCGCCGGATCCATGGGAACGGCGTTCGCCAGAAGCTCGGTGTCGCCGGACCAGCCGGTCAGCACGCCCCGCCCGTCGAAGGTCACCTCGAGCCGGCCGAGATGCGTGCCGTAGGCACCCGCCTGAACCACCAGCACCGGCTCTCCCGTGCGGGAGCGGGCGACATGGGGATAGGGGCCGGCGGCCTTGGGGTCGCTGTTGGACAGCAGCGTGTGGCTGTGCCCGCCGACGAACACGTCCACCCCTTCCACCGCCGCGGCGAGGGTCCGGTCGTTGCTGTAGCCGACATGGGTCAGGGCGACGATCTTGTCGATGCCCTGCGCCCGCAACGCGTCCACCGCCGCCTGGAGGGAGGCCGCCTCCTCCGCGAAGGACAGGGTCGGGCCGGGGGTGGAGGTCAGCGGGGTTTCCGCCGTGGTCAGCCCGACGATGCCGATCCGCTCGCCACCGCGCGTGACGACGGCGGACGGCGGGATGCGGCCCCGCAGCAGCGGCTCGCCACCCGTGCCGACATTGGCGCCCAGCACGGGCCAGGAGACCCCGTCCAGGTAGCGCGCCAGCACCGGCGGGCCGTCGTCGAACTCGTGGTTGCCGAGCGTCTGGGCATCGGGCTTCAGCAGGGACAGGATGGCGAGCGGGGCCGCCTGCTTGTGCACCGTGTAGAAGAGCGTGCCCTGGAACTGGTCGCCCGCGTCGAGGAACAGCGCGTTGCCCGTGCGAAGCGCCGCCAGCCGGGTGGCGAGGCGCGCGGCCCCGCCCACGCATTTGCCCTCGGCCAGGGATTTCGGTGTGCAATAGCTGCCGGAGGCGCTGGTCTGGTCGTAGCGCCCGTGCACGTCGTTGACGTGCAGGATGCGCAGGCCGAACTCCTGCGCCACGGCGATGCCGGAACCGGTGGAAAGGGCGGCGACGGCCGCCACCAACAGACGCGCCAGCTTCATGCCCTTCACTCCCCTGCCACGCTTCGCCATGGGATGCCTATCAGAGCCGGAGCGTTGCGGCCAGCACCGGAAAGCGCTTCCGGAAGCTTTGCACGCGGCCCACATCGGAGGCATGGTGGCCTCTCAAGAATAGGTGATGGGAGGAAATCCATGTCCAGCATCCGTGCCCTCGCCGACCGCATGCGGTCGGGCACGCCCGCTCTGTCCGCCTGGTGCGGCATCCCCGAACCGGCGGTCGCCGGGCTGCTCGCGAACGAAGGGTTCGACGCGGTGACGCTCGACATGCAGCATGGCGGCTTCGATTTCGCCGCCGCCGCGCGGACGATCCCGCTGGTCGCGGCAGCCGGAAAGCCGTCCATCGCCCGCATCCCGGTCGGCGATTTCGCCACCGCCGCGCGCCTGCTCGACGCGGGCGCCTCGGCCATCATCTCGCCCATGATCAACAGCGCCGAGGACGCCCGGCTGTTCGGGGGCTTCGTCAAGTTCCCGCCGCTCGGCCAGCGGAGCTGGGGACCCTATGGTGCGATGTCCCTGGCCGGACGGCAGCCGGCGGACTATCTCGCCGAGGCCAACGGCTATTCCCTGGCCCTGGCGATGATCGAGACGCGCGAGGCCTTGGACAATCTCGACGAGATCCTGGCCGTGCCGATGATCGACGGCATCTTCATCGGCCCCTTCGACCTGTCCATCGCCCTGTCGAACGGAGCCTCCATCGCCCCGGAGGGGGCGGAGGCGCGGTCGGCGCTCGACCATGCCTTCGCGCGGGCCAGGGCGGTCGGAAAGTTCGCGGGCGTGTATGCGGCCACGGGCGAGACGGCCGGGTCGATGGTGCGCCAGGGCTACGACCTCGTCGCCGTGGGCTTCGACGCCGGATTCCTGCGGGCGGGCGCCCAGGCGACGCTGTCGGCCGCGAAACGCTGACGTTCGACCGCCGTCAGTCCCCGTCCGCGACGGCGGACTGGCGGTGGCGGACACGGTCCAGGATGATGGGGCGCCCATCCTCGTCGAGCCCGAGGATGGTGAAGCGCCCCTCGCCGTACAAGGTCACGCGCTCGGCCCGATACAGGGTCAGCACGGCGCGGATCTCCGCCTTGGTCAGCGGCCGGGAGCCTTCGGCGGTTTCCCACCAGAGCGATCCCGCCCGCTCGTCCACGACATAGCGGAGCGCATCCTCGGGCCAGGGAAACTCGCCCTCGTTGTCCGGCGCCCGGACCAGCTCATAGATGCTCAACCCACGCCTCCCCAGGCCGCGGGGCGCCGTCGCGCCCACCAATCCAGCTCACACGAACTTAGACTGGACCGCTGGACAGGCAAGCGTCGCTTTGCTTACCGTTTTGTGACAGCGCTCAAGCGGCGTTCACTGGCCGGGTTACCGGGCGTTGGGCTTGGGCGCGTTGTTGGGAATCGCCGCCCCCGGATCGTCATCGCCGGCCGAGGCGGTGCGCTCCTGCTCGTCCAGGATCTCCCGCGCGCCCTGTACGATGCTCATGCAGCCCGGGCCGCCGGCATCGGCGGCGATGCGGGCGGCGTCGAGCGCCGCGAGGACGGCCCGGCGCTCGCCCTCGGCGGGGGCCGTCGCGGCGGATGCGCCAGGAACGCGCCCGGAGACCTCCTCGATGGCCGCGCGGCATTGCCCGGACAGGGCGGACCGCTGCCCGCCCTGCTGGGCCTGGACGGAAAAGGCCGCCGTGAGCATCAGCACGGCCGTGCCTGCGGTGATCGGTACGGTTCGTTTCATGGTCACCCTCCTTCCTTGGAAAATGACCAGGGGAACCGGACCGGAGGAGCAAGGTTGCGAACGTCAGAAATACTTCACGGGGCAGGCATTGCGGGGCCGCCCCTTCAGGCGAAGAAGCCCTTCACCCGCTTCGCCAGCTCCTCCACCGCGAAGGGTTTGGTCAGGACCTGCATGCCCGGCTCCAGATGGCCGTTCCCGACGACGGCGTTCTCGGCGTAGCCGGTGATGAAGAGAACCTTCAGCCCCGGACGCAGGATCCGTCCGCCGTCCGCGAGCTGCCGGCCGTTCATGCCGCCCGGCAGACCGACGTCGGTGACCAGCAGGTCCACGCGCCGGTCGGACCGCAGCACCTCCAGCCCGCCGGGGCCGTCCGCGGCCTCGATGACCAAGTAGCCGAGATCCTCCAGCACCTCGGTCACGAGCATCCGCACCATGGCCTCGTCGTCCACCACAAGGACCGTCTCGCCCCGCGTGGCGGCGGCCCCGTCCGCCGGATCGCGGCCGATCTCGGGGTGGTCCTCCTCGCCATGGTGGCGGGGCAGGTAGATGCACATGGTCGTGCCGACCCCGACCTCCGAATAGATCCGAACCTGCCCGCCCGACTGGCGCGCGAAGCCGTAGATCATCGACAGGCCGAGCCCCGTGCCCATGCCCAGGGGCTTGGTGGTGAAGAAGGGCTCGAAGGCGCGCTGGATGACCTCGGGCGTCATGCCGGTGCCCGTGTCGGTGACGCAGAGCGACAGATATTGACCCGGCGCCATGTCGCGCTGTCGCGCCGCCCGCTCGTCCAGCCAGCGGTTCGCCGTCTCGATGGTCAGCCGCCCGCCGTCGGGCATCGCGTCGCGGGCGTTGATGCAGAGGTTGAGAAGCGCGTTCTCCAGCTGGTTCGGGTCCACCTGCGCGCTCCAGAGCCCGACGGCGCCGACCACCTCCAGCTCGATGGAGGGGCCGATGGTGCGCCGGATCAGCTCCTCCATCCCCGCCACCAGCCGGTTCACGTTGGTCGGCTTCGGGTCGAGCGTCTGCCGGCGGGAGAAGGCCAGCAGCCGGTGCGTCAGGGCCGCCGCCCGCTTGGCCGCCCCCTGGGCCGCGTGGATGTAGCGGTCCAGCTCGCCGACGCGCCCCTGCGCGATGCGCGCCTGCATCAGCTCCAGGCTGCCGGTGATGCCGGTCAGCAGGTTGTTGAAGTCGTGCGCCAGCCCGCCGGTGAGCTGGCCGACCGCCTCCATCTTCTGGGCCTGGCGCAGGGCTTCCTCCGCCTCGGTGCGCCGGGCGACCTCCTGGGCGACGCGCCGCTCCAGCTCCTCGGCGTCGCGCGCCAGCGTCTCCCGGGCCTGGACGATCTCCTCGATGTCGGTGCAGGTGCCGAACCACTGGACGATCTCGCCCGTCTCCGACCGGATCGGCGTGCCGCGCGTCATGAACCAGCGGTAGGCGCCGTCATGGCGGCGGATGCGATATTCGATGCTGTAGGGGTGGAGCCCCCGCACGGCGCCCATCCAGTGATCGAGCGTGCGCTGGCGGTCATCCGGGTGGATCACCCGGTCGATCCAGCCGAGCCCGAGCTGTTCGGCCTCCGCGATGCCGGTGTATTCGATCCACTGGCGGCTGAGATAGTCGCAGCTCCCGTTCGTGCGGCAGGTCCAGACGAGCTGCGGCAGGGTTTCGGTCACGGTGCGATAGCGGGCCTCGCTCTCCCGCAGCCGGGCCTCGGCCGCCCGGCGCTGGGTGACGTCGTGGACCGTGACCGACAGGGTGGTGATCCCGCCCTGCTCGCCGCGCACCGGCGCCAGCCGCAGCTCCACCCAGCGCGGGCCGCCGGCGGAACGGAAAGTGACCTCGCGTGCGGCCTCGCCGCCCCCACCGCCCCCGAGACCGGCCGAGGCCAGGCGCGACAACTCTACGTGGATCTCCGGCGGCAGCGCCTCGGCGGCGGCCCGGCCGACGGCACCCTCCGGCGGAACGCCGAAGAGCCGGGCCGCGGCGGCGTTCCAGGCCAGGATGGTCCCGCCCGGCGTCAGGGCGATGAAGGCATCGGGCGCCTGCGACAAAAGGGTGGCGAGGTAGCCCTCCGACAGGGCGAGCTGCTTCAGCCGCCGCTCCGCCTCGTCCTCGGGCCGTGCGGGCGAGAGCTGGCGGTTGATGCGGTCGCGCAAGGTCGCCATGGAGGCGCGCCGGCGCGAGGACTGTGCCGCCTTGGCCAGGATCTCCGCCAGGGCGCGCGGCGGGGCGTCGGCGTCCGCCGTCCAGGCCGAGGCCATGTGCGGCAGGAAGGGAAGGCTGCCGCGGAACCGCTCCAGCCGCTCGGCCGGCACCAGGAACAGGATCTGGGCGGAGGGAGCGCTGGCGCGGAGCCGCTGGGCCTGGCTCAGCCGCTCGTAGGAGTCCGAGCCCAGGACGAACAGGTCCGGCCGCGCCTCGGCTGCGGCACCATCCTCCGCGCTGTCCGGTGCAGTGCCGTCCGCCGTCTCGCCAGGCACGAGTTCGAAGGGATCGGGCGACAGGCCGACGGCTTCGCGGAGCAGCCGCTCGCTTCTCTCGTCACCGAAATGGGCAACCCTGAACGGCACGGCGTCCATCCTCGCGGCGGGCATCAGAGCAGGGGCAGGTCGAGAAGGGAGCGCCCGAGCCACGTGTTCAACAGATGCGTGGTCGGGGACATGACATGGGCGGCGCGGGCATCGCGGTGCAGCCGGCCGATCCGGCCCGACTCCGCGTAGCCGCGCCCGCCCATGAGCATCATCGCCGTTTCCGTCACGGCGGTCACCGTCTCGGCCACCTTGGCCTTGGCGGCGAACAGGGCGAGCGGAGCCTGCGGCGCGCCGTGGTCGCCCTGGCGCGCGGCGTGCCGGACGAGCTGGCGGGTCGCCTCGATCTCCGTCCAGGCCTGCGCCACCTGATGCCAGAGGACCGGGATCTCGCTGAGGCTTTCGCCGGTATGGTCGTGGTGCCGCTGCTTCAGGTGCGCCACCGCCTCGTCCAGCGCCGCGCGCGCGATGCCGAGATAGACACCGGCCATGGCGATGAGGAAGTAGGGCGCCACCACCTCGAACACGTACCAGATCTGGTCGCCCTCGGCGCCCAGCAGGTTCGCGCCGGGGATCCGCACGCCGTTCAGCCTGAGCGAACGCGAGCTGTTGCCGCGCATGCCGAAGCCCTGCCAGGGCTTGCCCCATTCCAGCCCCTGGGCGCCGCGTTCCACGGCGAGGCAGGTGAAGGCGCCCGGATCGAGTTCGGCACCGGGCGGCACGGCGGAGACCACGTAGGAATCGGCATGGCCGCCGTTGGTGACGAAGCTCTTCTCCCCGTCCAGCACATAGCCGCCGTCGCTGTCAACGCCGGCACCGTCCGGCCGGAACCGGGCGCGGGGCAGGAAGAAATGCACGCCGGTCCCGGGTTCGCTCAAGGCCAGCGTGGTGATGTGCCGCCCCTCGGCGATCGGGCGCAGGAAGCGCTCCTCCTGGTCGGCCGTCGCCTTGGCGGCCAGCACCTTGGCCGCGACGCTGTGCATGCCGAAGCACATGGCGGTCGAGCTGCAGGCCCGCCCCAGCTCCTCGGTGACGACCGCCAAGGCGAGAAGCCCCTGCTCGTGCCCGCCGAGCCGGAGCGGGATATGGAGCGCCGTCAGGCCAGACGCGGCCAGCGCCGCCATGCCGGCGGCCGGCCAGGCGCCCTCGCGGTCCACCGCCTCGGCCGCGGGCGCCAGCACCGTCCGCGCGACCTCCGCCGCCGTGTCGCAGAGGCCGGCGAGGGCGGGAGCGAGGTCGGTGGCAAGGTCGATGGGGGAGCCGATGGCGGACATGGGGTGCAGCCTCCTGCATGCGGACCGCGGCTTTTTACACGGCCCGCCGCCCCCACGCGACCGTTAAGACCGCCCTTCCCATCAGCCGGCGCGCACCTCGCGGATGAAGCGGTCCACTTCCGCCGTCAGGGTGGAGGCCTGGCCCGCGAGGCTGTCGGCGGCATCCAGCATCTCGGACGCGGCCCGGCCGGTGCCGCGGGCGGATTCCTCGACGCCGGCGATGTTGGAGGACACCTCCTCCGTTCCGCGGGCGGCCTGCTGGACGTTGCGGGCGATCTCCTTGGTCGCGGCGTCCTGCTCCTCCATGGCCGAGGCGATGGAGGTGGCGATCTCGTTCAAGCGGGTGATCGTCACCGCGATCTCGGCGATGGCGTCCACGGCTTCGCCGGTCGCTGCCTGCATGCCGCCGATCTGGGCGGAGATCTCCTCCGTCGCCTTGGCCGTCTGGCTGGCGAGGTTCTTCACTTCGCTCGCCACCACCGCGAAACCCTTGCCGGCCTCGCCCGCGCGGGCCGCCTCGATGGTGGCGTTCAGCGCCAGCAGGTTGGTCTGGGCGGCGATGCCGTGGATGAGCTGCACCACCTCGCCGATCGCGCCGGCCTGGGCCGCCAGCGCCTGCACCGTCCGGTTGGCGCCGGTCGCCCGGTTAACCGCCTCGGCGGCGACCGTGGCCGACTGCTCGACCTGGCGGCTGATCTCGGCGATGGAGCCGGACATCTCCTCCGCCGCCGTGGCGACGGTGTGGACGTTGGCCGAGGCCTGCAGGGTGGCCGAGGCGACGGTGGAGGCCTGGGCCCGGCTCTCCTCGGCGACCGAGGAGAGCTGCCGGGCGTTGCCCTGCATCTGAGCCACGGCGCTGGAAACCTGCGAGACGACGGTCTTCACCGAGGCCTCGAACTCCTCCGCCATGCGGTGCATCAGCGCCCGGCGCTCGGTCTCGGCGCGGGATTTCTGCTCGGCCTGCTCGGCCTCCATGCGCTGCTTGGCGACCGCGTTTTCCCTGAAGACCAGGACGGTGCGGGCCATCGCGCCGATCTCGTCCTTGCGGTCGTGGCCCGTGACCTCCACCGCGTTGTCCCCGCCGGCCAGCCGCTCCATGATTCCGGACAGGGCACGGACCGGCACGGCGATGCCGCTGCGGGCAATGAGGACGGCCAGCCCGAGGCAGAGCGCGATGCCGACAAGCGCCGTCGCGAGCACGAGCCTGTAGGATTTGTCCGTGCTGTCCGTCGCGGCGGCGGAAGCCGCATCCATGCGCGTCAGGATCTCGTCGATCAGCTTGCTAAGCTCCGTGCCCAGCGCCTGCAGCGCTGGTTCCACGGCCTCGGCCATGAGCTTGGCCGCCAGCGCCTTGTCTTCGGAGAGCACGGCCTTCTGCACCGCGTTCGACAGGAGCGCGATCCGCTGGAACTCGGCCTTGAGAGCGGCGACCCGCTCGTGCGTTTCCGGCAGCCGCTCCGACCGCTCGAACCAGGCCAGGGCACGCGCTTCGCTGCTCTCGATGGTCGAGACCAGGTTGGCCGCCGCGTCCAGGTCGTCCTCGGCGATCATCCTGTAGGTCAGCCGGGCTATTTCGGACAAGATACGGTTGGCCCGCGGCAGGCTGCTCGCCGCCATCGCCTCATGCTCGATGAGTTCGGAATATTCCGCATCGATGGCCGTCATCGAGGAGAGCGCGTAGAGGTTCGTCCCCAGCGTCAGGAGCCCCATGAGGAGAAGGGACGCCATGATCTTGGTGGTGATGGACAGATTCTTCAGGCTCATGGCAGAAGGCCGCTCCGGCTGGCTTGGATCCGTGGGGGTTGATCGAAACGGAAACTATTTCCCGGATGTATGAAAAAAGGCCTAAGCGCCTTCCGACCCCGCCAGTTTAGACGTCCGGATACCTGCAAAAGGTAATATGCATTTTGTTGCAAATTCCCGGATTTTAGGAGAATATCCCCGAGCGGAACAATCCGCCTTCCCGGATTGAGGGTGTGGAACGTGACCAAGCGGGTCCTGATCGCCGAGGACGAAGTCCTGATCGCCATGGGTTTCGAGATGGCCTTGGAAGAGGCCGGGTTCGAGGTGACGCTCGCCTATGACGGTCTGTCGGCCCTGGACCGGTACGCAAGCGAACCCGCCGATCTGGTCATGGTCGATGTCGGGCTTCCGAAGATGAACGGCCTGGATCTCGTCCGCATGATCCGGCAGCGGAATCCGGACCAGCGGATCCTGATCGTCAGCGGCAACATCCACCGGGGCACCATCCACGACGGCATCCCGGGCGAACCGGTCCCGGTGCTGACCAAGCCCGTGTCCTTCAAGGACTTGGTGAACGCCGTCCGCAACGGCCTGAGCGAGGCGGTCGCCTGACCGCCCCTCCCCGCCACGTCCCCGCACCCGGAAAGCCCGCCGCATCATGAAGCACCTGATCGTCGCGGATGACGACACCACCATCGCCCTCGGCTTCAAGCTGATCCTGGAGGGGGCGGGCTACCGCGTCACCGCCGTCCATGACGGGCAGGCCGCGCTGGAGGCGTTCCAGGCCGACCCGGCCGACCTGATCCTGACGGATGTCCGGATGCCGCGGATGGACGGTCTGGAACTGGTCCGGTGCGTCCGTGGCCGTTACGCCCCGGACCTCCCCGTCGTCATCGTGAGCGGCTCGGTCGATCCCGACGAGATCGTCGTGAACAGGCGGGCTCCCCCGACCGCCGTCCTGGCGAAGCCCGTGGGCGTGTCGGAGATCGTGCGCGCGGTCCGCGACCTCCTTCAGTCCGCGGTGGAGATGGCCGCCTGACCGGTTCCGGCCGGTTCCACGAAGCGCCCGCCGCCTTACAAGAGGTAGAACTTTCCGGTTAATTCCCGAATGACCGGTTGTTCTGCCCCGGCTTTCGATCCAGATTCCCTTTCAAGGCGAAAATCGCCGCCTTGAGCTGGGAGGAGGGACCGGCTGCAGTGGACAGAAAACATGTGATCGTGGCCGAGGACGAAGCCCTCATCGGTTGCGCGCTCCAGATGATGCTGGAGGATGCCGGCCTGCGGGTCACCGTGGCCCAGGACGGGATGGAGGCGCTCAATGCCTATGCGCGCGATCCGGCGGACCTGCTGATCACGGACATCCGGATGCCCAGGATGACGGGCTGGGACCTGATCTACCGCCTGCGGACGGACTTCAACCCCGAATTGCCGGTGATCGTCGTCAGTGGGCACGCCCAACACAACCCCATCATGATGGACGGGGCGCGGGCCAGCACCTCGATCCTGAGGAAACCGGTCGACGCCCGCGCGTTCCTGTCGAATGTGGAAACCGCGCTCGGCCTGGGAAAGGAACGGGTCGCCTGACCGGACGGTCATCCGAAAAGACGCACTACCGTTCCTTCACGTAAGGCACGCCGCTCGCCTTCGGGGCCACGGCGCGGCCGACGAAGCCGGCGAGCAGCAGCACGGTGAGCAGGTAGGGCAGCATCTGGATGAACTGCACGGGGATCACGCCGATCCACGGCAGGGGCACGCCCTGGAGCCGGACCTGGAGCGCGTCGGTGAAGGCGAAGAGCAGGCAGGCGAACAGCGTCGGCCAGGGCCGCCACTTGCCGAAGATCAGGGCGGCCAGCGCCAGATAGCCCTTGCCGGCCGTCATGTCGCGCACGAAGCCGGCGCCGTGCGCGATGGAGAGATAGGCCCCGGCCATGCCGGTCAGCAGGCCGGAGATCACCAGCGCCTTGTAGCGCAGACCGGCCACGGAGAGGCCCGCCGTGTCCACCGCCGCCGGGCTTTCCCCCACCGCCCGCAGCCGCAGCCCGAAGCGGGAGCGGAAGAGGACCCAATGCGTCACCGGCACGGCGGCCAGCGCCGCCCAGACCAGCAGGTTGGTGTCGTCCACCAGTTCCCGGTAGACGGGTCCCAGCACCGGAATTCCGCCCAGCGCCTCGACGCCCGGCATGGGGATCTGCGGCAGCCGCGCCGAGCCGGGCAGCATCGGCGTCTGGCCGCCCTGGGCGAACCAGGCGAAGGCGAGCGTCGGGGCCAGCCCGATCGCCAGGATGTTGATCGCCATGCCGGAGACCACCTGGTTGCCGCCGTGGGTGACGCAGGCGAAGCCGTGCACCAGCGCCAGCGCCAGCCCGCCGGCCATCCCCGCCAGCAGCCCGAGCCAGGGATCGCCCGTGACATAGGCCGCCGCCGCCGCGAAGAAGGCGCCGGTCAGCATCTTGCCTTCCAGCCCGATGTCCACGACGCCGGCCCGCTCGCTGTAGAGGCCGGCGAGGGCGGCGAGCACCAGCGGGGTCGCGACGCGGATCGTGGCGTCCAGCAGCAGCAGGGCCGTGGTGAGGGCGTCCTCCATCTCAGCCCCTCCCCTGGATCGTGGATACTGCGGCGCGGCGGCGGCGGAACAGCGCCTCCACCCTTGGCCGGAACAGGTTCTCGAGCGCGCCGGCGAAGAGGATGACGAGGCCCTGGATGACCATGACCAGCTCCCGGTTGACGCTGGGATACTCGAAGGCCACCTGGGCGCCGCCCTGCGCCAGCACGCCGAACAGGAGGGCGGCCAGCAGGATGCCGACGGGGTGGTTGCGCCCCATCAGCGCCACAGCGATGCCGACGAAGCCCGCTCCGCCCACGACGTTCAGCATCAGCCGGTGCTGCACGCCGAGGATCTCGTTCACGCCGACGAAGCCGGCCAGCGCGCCGGAGATCAGCATGGCGACGATCATGACGCGCGCCGGGCGGATTCCGGCATAGACCGCAGCCCGCTCGTTCCGCCCGACGGTGCGCAGCTCGTAGCCCCAGCGCGTGCGCCACAGGAACAGATACACCAGCACGCAGCAGGCGAGCGCCCACAGGAAGGACAGGTTCAAGGGCGAGGGCGGAACGGCGATCCCGAACCAGCCCAGCCCCTGCTCCATGGAGGGCAGCCAGACGCCGGGATCGAACTCGCGCGATTCCGGCGCCTGCTGGCCCGGCCGGATCAGCACATCGACCATCAGGTAGGTCATGAGCGACGCGGCGATGAAGTTGAACATGATCGTCGTGATGACGATGTGGCTGCCGCGCCGGGCCTGGAGCCAGCCGGGAATCCAGGCCCAGGCCGCCCCGAACAGGGCCGAGGCGAGGATCGCCGCGGCAGCGGCGAGCGGCCAGGGCCAGCCGGTCAGCGCCAGCCCGACCAGCCCGGCCCCGAGCCCGCCGATGGTCGCCTGCCCCTCGCCCCCGATGTTGAACAGCCCGCAATGGAAGGCGACCGCGACCGCCAGCCCCGTGAAGACGTAGTTGGTCGCGTAATAGAGCGTGTAGCCGATGGCCTCGGGGTAGCCCAGCGCCTCCTGAACCATCAGCCCCAGCACGTCCAGCGGGTTCTCCCCGATCGCCAGGATGACGGCGACGGACAGGGTGAAGGCCGCGAGCAGGTTCAGCAGCGGCAGCAGCGCATGATCCACCCAGCCCGGCACCGCTCCCGGCACCCCCGTTCCGCCGCCTGCCATTCCGCTCCGTCCCTCCGTCGATCCAGAAACGCGTGCAACCGAAACCTACCCTGCCGCCGCCCCCGCCATCATCAGCCCGAGCCGGCGTTCGTCGGCCCCAGCGGGATCGACCTCCCCGACGATCCTGCCGTCGAACATGACCAGCACCCGGTCGGACAGGCCCAGGATCTCGTCCAGCTCGACCGACACCAGCAGGATCGCCTTGCCCTCGTCGCGCAGGGCCACCAGCCGCCGGTGGATGAACTCGATGGCGCCGATGTCCACGCCCCGCGTCGGCTGCCCGACCAGGAGCAGGCCGGGGTTCCGCTCCATTTCCCGGGCCAGCACGATCTTCTGCTGGTTGCCGCCGGAAAAGCCCGACGCCGGCAGGCGCGGGTCGCGGGGGCGCACGTCGTAGGCCTCCATCTCCGCCTCGCAGCGGGCGCGCACGGCGCGGCGGTCCAGCAACAGGCGGCCGTTGTAGGCCGGGTCGTCGTGATGGCCGAGGATGGCGTTCTCGTCGGCCGAGAAGCCGGTCACCAGCCCGACACGCTGCCGGTCCTCCGGCACATGGCCGACGCCGAGGCCCCGCAAGCTGCGGGCGTCGAGCCCGCCCGAGGGCAGCTCTTGGCCATGCAGCCTCACCCGCCCGCCGGCGAAGGGAAGCATGCCGCCCAGAGCCTCCAGCAGTTCGGACTGGCCGTTGCCCGACACGCCGGCGATGCCGACGATCTCGCCCGCCCGTACCCGCAGGTCCACGCCCCGCACCCGCTCGGCACCCGACGGATCGCGGACGCGCAGCCCCTCGACCGCCAGCACCTCCGCGCCGGGCCGGGCGGGCCTCTTGTCGACGCGCAGCTGAACCTTGCGGCCGACCATCAGCTCGGCGAGCCGTTCCTTGTCCGTGTCGGCGGTGCGGACGTTCGCCACGACCTCGCCCCGCCGCATGACGGTGACGTTGTCGGTCAGCTCCATGATCTCGCGCAGCTTGTGCGTGATGATGACCAGCGTCTTTCCCTGGTCGCGCAGCGCGCGCAGGATGCGGAAGAGGTGGTCCGCCTCCTGCGGGGTCAGGACGCCGGTCGGCTCGTCGAGGATCAGGATGTCGGCGCCCCGGTACAGCGCCTTCAGGATCTCCACCCGCTGCTGCGCGCCGACCGGCAGATCGCCCACCGGCCGGTCCAGCTCGACCTCCAGCCCGTAGTCGCGGGCCAGCCGGGTCAGCTCCGCCCGCGCCCGCGCCATGCCGCGCGTCAGGGTCCATCCCCCCTCCGCCCCCAGCAGCACGTTCTCCAGCACGGTGAAGGGGTCCACCAGCATGAAGTGCTGGTGGACCATGCCGATGCCGGCCGCCAGCGCGTCGCGCGGCCCGCGCACAGCGAGCGCGCGGCCGTCCACCAGGATCTCCCCGCCGTCGGGCTGCAGATAGCCGTAGACGATGCTCATGATCGTCGACTTGCCGGCCCCGTTCTCACCCACGATGCCATGGATGGTGCCCTTCGGCACGGACAGCGACACGTCGCGGTTGGCGTGGTTGGCGCCGAACCATTTGTTGACCGCGCGGGTTTCCAGCGCGGGCGGAACGGGAACGGGCATGCCGGGCGGCCGGCCGGTCAGGGCGTGTAGGGCTTCACCTGGATCTCGCCGGCGATGATCTTCTTCCGGGTGTCCTCCAGCGTCGCCTCCATCTCCGGCGTCACCAGGGCGCGGTTGTGCTGGTCGAGCGCGTAGCCGACGCCCTCCTCCTTGAGGCCGAGCGTGCTGTGGCCGGGCTTCCAGCTGCCGTCGCGGGCCGTCCGGAAGCAGTCGTGGACGGCGACGTCCACCCGCTTGACCATGGAGGTCAGGATCTTGCCGGGGTGCAGGAAGTTCTGGTTGCTGTCCACCCCGATGCCGAGCTTCCCGGCGTCAGCCGCCGCCTGCAGCACGCCCAGGCCGGTGGCGCCGGCCGCCGCATACACCACGTCGGCGCCGCGCCCGAACTGGCTCTTGGCGAGCTCCGCCCCGCGGGTCGGATCGTTCCAGGCCATCGGCGTCGTGCCGGTCATGTTGGCGAACAGCTCGGCCGAGCCGTTGGCGTGCTTCACGCCTTGCTCGTAGCCGGTGAGGAAGTTGCGGATCAGCGGGATGTCCATGCCGCCGACGAAGCCGACCTTGCCGGTCTTCGACGCCATGGCCGCGGCCATGCCGACGAGGAAGGAGCCCTCATGCTCCTTGAAGGTGATCGACTGGACGTTGGGCAGGTCCACCACGGAATCGATCAGGCAGAATTTCGTGTTCGGAAACTCCTTGCCCACCCGCGTGACGGGCGTCGCCTGGGAGAATCCGACGGCGGCCACGACCGTGGCGCCGCGCCGCGCCATGTTGCGCAGGGCCTGCTCGACCTGACTCTCGCCCGTCGGCTCGAAGTCGCGGTAGGCGATGCCGGTCTCGGCCTTGAAGCGCTCGGCCCCGGCGTGGGCGGCCTCGTTGAAGGATTTGTCGAACTTGCCGCCGAGATCGTAGACGACCGCCGGCGAGAAATCCTGCGCCTGCGCCGCGCCGGACGGGCCGAGCCCCCCGCAGAAGGCAACGGTGACCGCGAGAACCGTGGCGAAGCGCTTCATCATGGCAGTCCTGCTTCCCTGTCGTCGTGACGCATCAGGGAAGCATAACCGACAGGCCGGGGCGCACAACAGGTGATTGAACGCCGGGCAGGTGATTGAACGCCGGGCAGCGGAACGGGCCGCCCCCAGCTTACCCCTGGCGGCGCTCCGCGTCAGCGCGCGGCCAGCCCGGCCGGCACCGTGGCGTGCGCCGCGCGGGCGAGGCGGGCGCGGATCTCCCGTACGGCGGCGTTCAGGATGGCGAAGGCCATCAGCGACTGGACGAACAGGAAGCCGCAGAGCAGGACGGCGGCGATGGCGAAAACGAGCGTTTCCATGACGACTCTCCTCGAAAGAACTTGAAGGGGAGCCTAGGCCCGGCTGGCGCTCGGGGAATTGATCCCGGTCAAACACCGCCGAATGTCACAGGATACGGCCGTGCCGTCACCGCCCCTGGCCGGCGGCACCCTGGACCGGCACCACGGCCAGCGACGTTCCGCGGTAGATCAGGATGCTGTCGGACGAGCGCACGCCGTTCCCGGCGATGGTCTCCAGCGCGCGGCTCATGTCGCGGTCCACGGTGAAGCTTCCCCCGAAGCGGGAGGAGCCGCCCTGCGCCACCTCCAGCGTTTCCTCCCCCATGGGGCGGAGCGTCAGGGTCAGCTTTCCCATGGCGCCGGCGAGCGCGATGGCCTCCGCCTGGGCGGGTGTCGCCTCCAGCGTCGCCGTGTCGCCGGCCTTGGGCAGCTGGGTCTCCAGATCGACGGAGCTTTCCATGGACAGGACCCGGACGCCGGTGGCGACCGTCTCGCTCCAGTTCCGCTGCTTCAGGACCGCGGCTTGGGATTGGTCGTCCAGCGCGTCGGTGTAGATCACGTCCACCCGGTCGCCAGCCGAGATGAAGCCGCCGACCGCGGTGGCGGGATCGATGGCGACGCTGACCGCGCGGTATCCGGCGCGCAGGGCGAGCGGCACGAAGCGGGATTCGGTCGGCTTCACGACACCGTGCCGGGACACCGGCCGTCCGGCCGCGACCGCTTCGAGCAGCAGGGCGCCGCGCAGCCCGGAAGGCCGTGCCCGCTCCTGAACGAAGACCGACGTGGGGTCCGCCGACGGGTCCGCAGGGCTCCAGGCGAGATCGCTTTCGGCCAGCAGGCTCCCGGCGGGAAGCGCACGCGCGGCGACCAGCATGACCGGGCCGGCCGGGCGTTCCCCCCGAAGCGCCGCGGACAGGGTTTCCACGCTCGTGAAGGCTCTGCGCCGGGACGGTTCCTCGCTGTCCGCGAAGGCGCTGCGCAGCGAGAGCGACACCGTGCCGATTTCGTTGCCCAGGGCCACCGCCTCGGCTTCCTCCGGCGTGACCTCGACGGTGATGGTCTTGGCCGGCTTGTTCTTGTCGTCGTTGCCCCTGATCTCCTGCCCCACCCCCAGGACGCGCGCGTTGCGGGCCACCACCTCGGAGATGTGGCTGGCCTCGCGCCGCGGACCGTCGGGCAGATTGACCTTGTGCGCGAGAATGACGTCCACCTGGTCCCCAGGCTTCACGAGGCCGGCCAGCCCCTGCGCCTCGTTCACCTTGATGGTGATGGCGCGGAATCCGTCCTTGAGCGCGACCGCGACGATGCTGGAGCCCTCGCGCTTGACCAGCTTGGCGTCGGTCACCGGCTCGCCCGCGAAGAGCGGCTGGCGCGCGGCCGAACCGGCGAGGCGGCGGACGGCGTCGGGCTCCTTGTCGCGCGTGACGTAGCTCTTGTGCAGGTTGCTGCTGGGCCAGCGCTGCCAGACGAGGTTGCGGTCCGACACGGTCTGGCCGATCTCCAACTCGGCCCCGGTGACGAGCACGTCGGTCATCGGCGTCGCGTGTTCCGCCACGAGCTGGCGCTCACGGTTGTTCAGATAGCTGCGCGTCAGCAGGACCGCCGCCACGGTGGCGAGAAGGGCGGCCGCCATCAGGATCCATCGCATCATCGAATATTCCCCACGCGCTCGTCAGGATGCCGGCAGGAAGCGCAGCGCTTCGTTCCAATTCACAAGGGCGCCGCCGCCGATGGCGACGCCGTAGGGCACGCCCTCGCCCGGCGTGGCCAGCCGAGCGAGCCAGCTGGGGGCACCGGCGGTAAGGGGCCGGCGCCGCAGGGCGAGCAGCGCCAGCGTCAGCACGCCCCCGATCAGCGAGACGGCCAGCCCCCAGGCCGGCAGCGCGCCCCAACCGAACCACAGGGCCAGCACCGCGCCGAGCTTGACGTCGCCGCCGCCCCAGAGCCCGGCCCGGTGCAGGAGCACGCCGGCGAGAAAGACCGCGAGCCCCGCGCCGGCATGCGCCAGCAGGACGGTCCAGGCGGCACCGCCCGCCAGCCCGCCGACGAGGAAGGCCGCCACAAGCGCCACCGACACCCCGTCCGGGATCTCCATGGTCCTGAGATCGCTGACCATCGCGACCGCCAGCGAAGCCGCCAGAACGGTGAGCAACAGGGTTGCGATCATCGGTCCGTCCCCGGTCTCTGGGGCACCGGGTTCGTCGAACCCAGAGTCGCGCCGCCGGAGAGATCCTTGGCCGGTGCCAAAGCCCCGCCAGGTCTCCCGGAGGGTGTCCCTGCGGGTGCCGCGGCGGAGGTTCCGGCGTGCCGCTCCGAGGCTCCGGCAGCGCCCGGCGGCACATCGTCCGGCGCGCCGAGCTGATCCAGCAGGGCGAGGTTGGCGTGGATGCGCTCCGGCGCTCCGGGCAGGGCCGCCGCGCGATTCAGAAGGCCGCGCGCCCGGCCGACGTCGCCGGCCAGGGCCAGCGACATCGCGTAGTTGTTCAGCAGCGCCGCATTGCCGGGATCCCGCTTCAGCGCCCGCTCGTACAGGGAGGAGGCGGCCTCGTGGTCGCCCAGCCGGTCCTCCGCCATCGCCAGCGCGTGCAGCGGGCCGGCATCGTTCGGCGCGACCTTCGCTGCCTGTTCCAGCGTCGCCTTGGCCTCCTCGGGCCGGCCGGCAACGATCTGCATCTTGCCCAGCTCGACCAGCAGTTCCGCGTCCGGTCCCGAGGAGTCCAGCGCCGCCCTCAGGCGGGCGATGCCCTCGTCGGCCGCGTCGCTCCTCTGGAGGCTGCGGGCGAGCGCCAGCACGACCTCCTTGTCCTTCGGGCGTTCGTCCGCCAAGGCGCGGTAATGGGTCGAGGCCGCCTGGTGGTCGCCTTCGGCCTCGGCCTTCCGGGCGGCGGCCGTCAGATACCGGTCGATGCTGGACTCCGGCGTGGCCGCCGGACCCGTCGTCTGGCAGGCCGCCAGAAGCCCGAGCGCCACGGCGGACGCCGCGAGCCGCCGGGGATCGAACCGTTTCTTAACCGAAGCCATGCTTGTTTTCCTGTGTGGGCCCGTGCCGTCACGTTAGAGTCAGAGGGTCAAGGGATGCTTAAAGCGCTGCTGATTTCCGCCTTCGCCATCGCGGCGGCAGGGCCGGCGGCCCAAGCGGCCGATGAGGTGCTGCGGGTCGGCGGTGACCGGCTGGTCGAACTCGCCCTCACCGACGATGTCGGCACCATCCTGGTCGCCAACCCCGCCGTCGCCGATGTCGCCCCGGTGGACCAGCGGCGGCTCGCCGTCATCGGCAAGGCCCCGGGAAGCACCAGCCTCCTGGTCTTCTCGAAGAGCGGGGAGCGGCTGGTGAACACGACGGTGGTGGTCGGCGGGACGGACCCCTGGACGATGACCGTCCATCGCGGTGCCGCCGAAAGCAGCCTCACCTGCGCGCCGCGCTGCGTGTCCGCCGCAGGGCAGGCCCCGTCCTCCGCGCCGGCCTCTGCGTCGGCGGCCCCGGTTCCGGCAGCACCCGCGGCAACTCCCGTTCCCGCACCGGAAGGGGACTCCTGAAAAGGAGCGCCGGTCACGGAAGGGCGGCCCGCGCGCTGCCCACCAGCGTGACCGCGGGGATCGGCACGATGGCGGCGGAGACCGTGAAGTCGAAGCTGGCGCGGACCGTCACGAAATCGACGCCGCCCGCCGTCTCGCGGTCCACCTCCACCGTGACGGAATCCGGGTCCATGCCCGGCAGACGGCCGAGCGCCTGGTCCGTCACCTCGCTCTCGCCGGCGTCCTGGTTGACCATCACGTAGCGGCTGGCTTCGTCGGCGGCGTGCTGCAGCGTGCTCCAGATCCAGTAGGCGCGCCCCGCCTCCATCATCCCGATGAGCAGCGTGAGGGCGAAGGGCGCGATCAGCGCGAACTCCAGCGCGCTTACCCCGCGCCTCCCGAGCCGAAGGAATCCGGGCCGGCAAAGGTGATTGGAGATCGGCGCGTCCGGCCGCGTCATTGGATGCGGACTCGCGCGCTGGCTTCCAGCGTCATGGGGCTGTCGATGCCGGGCCAGGGCATCAGGGGCGTGTAATCCCGCCGCGCGTCGATCTGCATGATATCGTAGGGGGGGACGCTGTCCTCGCAGCGGTCGCGGCAGTCCGCGTCGTCGCCGTCCGGGCATTCGCAGAAGCGCGTCGCGGCGACCGTCGTGGATTCGGCCTCCTCCATCAGGGCACCCTGCACAGCCAGTTCCACGGCGGCGGGTCCGGCCCCGGTGTCCAGCGCGTACTGAAGGCCGGACCGGACGGCGCTGGTGAGCGCCATCCGTTCCCGCACCGCTCCGCCGTAATCGACGATGCCGGCGAGCAGGAACAGGATCACAGGCGCGAGCAGCGCGGTTTCGACCGCGGCGTTGCCCGCCCTGGTACCCCTGCGTGCGCCCGTGCGCGCGTCATTCGACAAGCCGGATGGCCCCGCCCGCGTTGATCGTTTCGACCGCTGTGTCATCGCAATCGCTCCCGAGGGACGAACTTCCGGTGAAATTGACCCGGCGGGCGACGAGCTGCACGCAGCCGCTGCCCGCGCCGAGGTTGCCGCTGAGGGAAACCCCCTGGTTGGGGAAATAAAATGCACCCTCCAGGTCTATGTCGGCGCCGCCGTTGATGGTGTTCTGGTAGCTGTTGCCGCTGTTGCCGGCGGGCGCGGCGGGGTCCTGGAAGAACAGCATCCCGGCGTAAGCCCCCTGCCCCGGGGCCTTGAGCGCGATGTTTGCGCCTCCGTTTATGCCCACCGTGGCGAAATCGTTGCCTGACCCCGTCAGCACGATGGTGACGCCCTGCGCGCCGGTGCAGCCGGTGCAGGTGAGGGTGGCGCCGCCGTTCACGGTGAAGCTGCCGCCGTCCACGATGTAGGTGCCCGGCGCGAAGTTCACCGTGGTCTGCGCGCGGAAATCCATGCCCGAGCAGTATCGTCCGGGCGTGATGCTCCCGCCGCCCGCCTGGTTGCTCCGGTAATTGGTGGCGTCGCACGGCCCGTCCGCGGGAATGGAGCGGCCGGCATAGGGATCGACCACCGCCGGCGCGTTCGTGCGCGGGGGAAGGTCCGTCGTCAGCCGGTCGTCGGATGCGCTGTAGCCGCCGACGGTCGTCAGGGAGCGCACGGTGGCGTCGGCGCTGCCGCCCACCGCGATGGCGGTGGGGCTGTTCGAGTTGGCGGCCAGGACGCAGCCCGGCGTCGTCACCGTGGCGTTGCCGGAAATGTTCAGAGCCTGGGACCCGGTGGGGTCGAGCGCGAGGACGCAGGCGGTCCCCGCGCTGTTGACGGCCGCCGTGGCCCGAACGGTGATGACGTAGGACTCGTCCGCGAACAGGCGCGCGAAGAGGAGCGGCACGGAGCGGGTCAGGATGACCTCGACCGCTTCCTCGTCCCCGCTGGCCGGTCCATCGTCGGGCGGCGTGTTCACCGTGATGTCGGCGATGCCGGCCCCGAAGCCGTAACGTTCGGCTTCCCGTTCGGCGGCATCCACCTCGTCGCCGCTTCCCGACAGCAGGTCATAGGCCGCGCCCAGGGCGGCCATGTCCGCCGCGGTCTGCATTTCGCGCCGTTCCAGGTACCATGAACCGACCTCGGTGCCGAGGGCGACGAAGCCGATCAGGACGGGCATCACCAGGCCGAACATGATCCCGACGGCCCCACGGCGGTCGCGAGTCACACACGCCATGGCTGGTCTCCGTCCGTGTCCCTTGAAAGCGGCGGGATTGCCCGGATGCGTTGCAAGCGGACAATCCTGCCGTTTTCCCGACTGATGGATCGTCAGACGCTCGCGAACAAATCGTTGAACAGGGTTTCCAGCTGGTCGCCGAGCAGGGTCATCACGCCCGCGATCACGATGGCGATGCCTGCGGCGATCAGCCCGTATTCGATTGCGGTGGCGCCGCGGCGGCTTTTCAGCGTGTTGGCGGCGGACACGATGAGCGAGTTGATGAGCATGACGCAACCTCTTTTGGTCACAAGTGGGACTGATCGAAGTATCGGCCGCCTAGTCTTAAAAGGAGGTTAAGGGACGAGGGCCATTGCATCCGGAGAAAGCCGCACGTCCGCATTTTTTGAAGAGTTTGCTTCTTAGAATTTTTCTATTCTCTTAGCCATAAACAGTCCCGATACATCCTTGCTGAAGCAGGAAACAAAGTAACCAAGCGCATTCCCTAAAATAATAATCGCAATATTCGAGTAATTTTAGGCGATTCTGAAATGCTGCAACGCGACGACATCCCGAGTTCCTGTCTCGGTGCATCGCCCCGCTCCAATACGCGGCGCACGGAGCGGCCACTCACGGGCGGGAGGGGCCCGCAAAGAAAAGGAGCCTCCCGCCCCTTGGGCGGAAGGCGTTGGAACTCCGGCCAATCCGGACGGCGCAGCCGGCCTCAGGCTGGGCTTCCCGCCGGTTCCTTGCCGCCGGGAATCTCCTCGGATTCAGTACGTATCAGCACGTTGATGCGGTCCCGGTCGTTCAGGAGCAGGCTCGACCCCTGCCGCTGCATCAGGTTCGACCGCATCAGGTGGCCGAACGCGCGTGCCACCACGTCCGTGGTAGTTCCTGACCAGGCGGCGATGTCCCGGTGATAAGGGGCCGGGTCGATGACGTAGCGCCCCTGTTTCGTCAGGTCGGGCGTCGCCAGGCGGAGCAGTTCCGCGTAGACGCGCTGAGGGCCGGTCATCGCCGCCAGATTGGCGATCCGCTGGTCGGCGCGCCGGATGATGCCGGCCATCTTTTGCAGGAGACGCATCGCCACCACCGGCTGCTGCATCAGCATGTCGAGAAAGGCCTGCTTCGGGCAGACGGCGATCACCGCCGTGTTGACGGCGACGGCGTCCGCCGAACGGCCCTTGCCGTCGATGACCGACAGTTCGCCGAAGGCGTCTCCCGGCCCGAACTGGGCAAAGTTGATCTCGCGCTTGCCGTCCAGCCGGTGGAAGATGCGAATGTTCCCATCCGCCACGAAATAGACGCCGTCGAGCCGTTCGTCGGCGCCGAGGACGATGTCGTCCGGCGCGCAATGGAACCAGTCGGACGCGCGCTCCAGTTCGAGGACCGCCGATTCCGGCAGGCCCGCCAGGAGCTTGCTGCCGGCCATGGTCCAACGGAACTGGCCGGCGACATACGTCAGGCGCTGCATAGTCTGGATCTCCGGAACGGGGTCGCGCTCACAACCTGAGGTTGCGTCACTTGGACGTCAAGCTGATAATGGCGGGGCCAAGGATAACGATGAACAACGCTGGCAGGAAGAAAAGTATCATCGGGACGGTCAGTTTGGCCGGCAGCGCCGCAGCTTTCTTCTCCGCGACGGCCATGCGCGCGTTTCGGCTCTCCTCGGCGGAAACTTTCAGGGCGCGCGCCAGCGGCGTTCCGTATTTCTCCGCCTGGATCATGGTGGTGCAGACGGCCTTCACTTCTGGAAGCCCGGTGCGCAGGTAAAGATTGTCCAACGCCTGCCGGCGGTCCGTCATGTAGGCCAGTTCCGCCGTGGCCAGTTCGAATTCCTCGGCGATCTCGGGGGCCGCCGATCCGAACTCCTGCGCCACCCGGCCGAAGGCTGCCTCCAAGGACAGACCTGATTCCACGCAGATCAGCAACAGGTCGAGTGCGTCCGGAAAGGCATGGGCGAGCACCATCTGGCGCTTCTGGATCGCGTTGGTCGTCAGGAGCGCCGGAAGCAGGAAGGCAAAGAGCGTCGCTCCTCCGACGAACAGGGCCTTCTTCAGTCCGCTGAACTGGTAGAGGCTTGTCCCGAACAGCACATAGGCGGCGAAGCCGCCGAGCAGCAGGGGGCCTGCGAAGCGCGCGAACAGATAGACCGGCACCGCGTTCGGGTTGCGCCAGCCGGCCTGAACCAGCTTGGTCCGAAGCCCGTCTCCGGCCAGCCGCTCGCGCAGCTTCAGACCGTCCACGAGACGGCGCACCAGGGTGGATTCGGTGCGGCGCAGCTTGGACCGGCGTTGCTGAACCTCCACTTGGCGAGCCCGCAGTTCGCGCCGCCGGTCCCCGACCGCCCGCAGGCGGGCGGCCATCGGATCAGGCCGGATGTAGGGCAGCAGGATGCCGACCAGCGCCAGCAGGACCGCGAGGGCGGACACCGCGGTGATCACGAAGGTCGGTTCCAGGAGTGCGTCCGCCATGCCCGACTGCCCGTCTAGAAACCGAAATTGATCATTTTGCGCATGACCAGCACCCCGATGGTCATCCACAGCAGGCAACCGAGCAGCATGACGTTTCCGGTGCGCTCCGAGAACAGGACCCACATGTATTCGGGATTGACCAGCGTCAGGCCGGCGCAGACCACGAAGGGAAGCGACCCGATGATGGCGGCCGAGGCCTTGGCCTCGGACGAGATCGCCGCGATCTTGTCGCGCAGCCGCTTGCGCCCGCGCAGGACACCCGAAAGGTTGTCGAGCGTCGCGGCGAGATTTCCGCCGGTCTGCTGCTGGATCAGCAGGACGATCGCGAAGAACTGCATCTCCGTCACCGGCATGCGTTCCAGGCCGCGCTCCAGCGCCTGCTTCAGCGTCATGCCGACGCGCTGGCTCTCGTTCAGGAACTGGAACTCCGGCCCGACCGGGTCGGGCGATTCCCGCGCGACGATGCGCAGGCTCTCGCCCACCGGCAGGCCGGAGCGCACGCCGCGCACGAGGATGTCCAGCGCGTCCGCGAAATGCTGGGTAAAGCGCGCCTGCCGCCGCCGAATGACGATCCGGAGCGCCATGCGCGGCAACAGCAGCCCCGCGCCGGCGGCGGGCAGCGGGCACAGCAGCGGGGGAAGCCCCGCCAGCCAGGCGATCCCGCCGACCGCAGCCGCCAGCCCCATGCTGCCCGCCATGAACCCTCGCAGGGTCAGCGCCAGCCCGGATTGCAGGAGCAGTTGCGGGACCGTGTCGCGGCGCGCCCGCTGGCGCTGGTTTTCCAGTTCGCGCAGCTTCGCCTGGATCAGGCGCCGGCGCATCACGCCCTCG
Organism: Azospirillum sp. SYSU D00513; assembly: GCF_017356015.1. Taxonomy (GTDB): domain Bacteria; phylum Pseudomonadota; class Alphaproteobacteria; order Azospirillales; family Azospirillaceae; genus Azospirillum. The sequence continues at coordinate 14,815 of NZ_JAFIQV010000045.1, read as the reverse complement.
CTCACCCCGCCCGCCCCGCCCCTCGAGGCGAAGGACAGGGCCATCGCGTTCAGCCGCCGGCGCATGTGCGCGCGGTCCGACCGCGCGAACTGGTGGAACAGGGCCGCCGCCAGCGCGGCGAGCACGGCAAGGGTCAGGGTGAGGAGCGGCAGCATGTCAGCCGGCCTCCTCCAGCGCGGCGAACAGTTCGCGGTCCAGCCCGAAATAGCGGGCCTTCTCCATGAACTGCGGCCGCAGCCCCGTGGAACGGTGCCGGCCCAGGACCCGGCCGCGCTCGTCCTCGCCCGCGAAATCGTAGACGAAGAGGTCCTGCATGACGATGACGTCGCCCTCCATGCCCACGACCTCGGTGATGTGGGTGATCTTGCGCGTGCCGTCGCGCAGGCGGGACGCCTGAACGATGACGTCGATGGCCGAGGCGATCTGCTCGCGCACCGCGCGGATGGGCAGGTTGAAGCCGCCCATGGCGATCATGTTCTCCAGCCGGCTGGTCGCCTCGCGCGGGGTGTTGGCGTGCAGCGTGCCCATGGAGCCGTCATGGCCGGTGTTCATCGCCTGCAGCAGGTCGAAGGCCTCCGGCCCGCGCACCTCGCCGACGATGATCCGCTCCGGCCGCATGCGCAGGCAGTTCTTGACGAGGTCGCGCATCAGCACCTCGCCCGCCCCTTCCAGGTTCTTCGGGCGGGTTTCCAGCCGGACCACATGCGGCTGCTGGAGTTGCAGCTCCGCCGCGTCCTCGCAGGTGACGATGCGTTCGCCCGGATCGATGTAGCGCGTCAGGCAGTTCAGCAGCGTCGTCTTGCCGGAGCCGGTGCCGCCGGAGATCAGGATGTTGCAGCGGCTGGCCGCGGCGATGCGCAGGACCGTGGCGCAGGCGGGCGACGCGGAGCCGAACTCCACGAGCTTGTCGAGGGTCAGCTTCTCGCGCTTGAACTTGCGGATGGTCAGGGTCGGGCCGTCGAGCGCCAGCGGCGGGGCGATGACGTTGACGCGGGAGCCGTCGAGAAGGCGGGCGTCGCAGATGGGGTTGGATTCGTCCACCCGGCGGCCGACGGCGCTGACGATCCGCTGGCAGATGTTCATCAGCTGCGCGTTGTCGCGGAACCGGATCGGGGTCAGCTCGATCCGGCCGTCCACCTCGATGTAGACCTTGTCGGCACCGTTCACCATGATGTCGGCGATGTCGTCGCGCATCAGAAGGGGCTCCAGCGGCCCCAGCCCCAGCACGTCGTTGCAGATGTCGCCGACCAGCTCCTCCTCCTTGGAGGGGCTGAGAACGTAGCCCTTGACGTGGATGATCTCGCGGCAGATGTCGCCCAGCTCGTCCCGCTTGGCCTTGCCGTCCAGCCGGTTCAGCTCGGTCAGGTCGATGGTGTCGAGCAGGGACTCGAACACCTTCGTCTTGACCTCGTAATAGCCGTCGTCGTTGGCACGCCGCTCGCTCGGTTCCGAAGGCTCCGCGGCCGGGACCGCCGCCGGCGTGGCCGGCGCAGGTGGAGGCGGCGGCACCTCGCTCCGGGCGGGTGCCGAGGTGGGTGCTGCAGCCGGTAAGGGAGCGCTGCGTCGGCCGAACATGGCGGTTACCCCGCCTTGCGGGCCGGGCGCCCGCCGAGGAAGCGTTCGAGCCGCAGCTTCGACAGCAGGCCGCCGGCCTGTTTCGGCCGCGCGCCGGGCGCGGCTTGACCGGCCAGCCCGGCGGCGAACTGGCGCAGCGCCAGTGCCGCGCGGGAGCGCGGCCGCACCTGGGCGATCATCCGGCCGGCACTGGAGGCGGCCCGCAGCGCGTCACGGTCCTCCGGGATCTCGACGGCCTTGGCGGCGCCCAGCGTGCGCAGGAACTCGGCCATGTCGATAACCGGCGGCCCGCCGGCCCCGCCGCCGGTCAGCAGCAGGTGCGGGGCCGCGGCACCAGGACGTTCCGCCGCCAGCCAGTCCGTCAGGTTGCGCGTGTTGCGCAGGCCGGGCAGGTCGAGCGGCGCCACGACCACCACCGTGTCGGCGATCCGCAAGGCCCGCTGCACCCATCCCGTCCACTGGTGCGGCAGGTCGAGGACGACCCAGCGCGCCTGGCCCCGAAGCGCCTCGGCCATGCTTTGCAGGCGGTCCGCCTCCACCCGCCCGTCGGCGTCGAGTGCCGCCGGGGCCGCCAGAAGCTGAAGGCGCTCGTCGTAGCGGACGGCGCAGCGCTGAAGGAACAGCTCGTTGATCTGGTCCGGGTCGTTCAGCGCGTTGCGGACTCCGACGCCCGTGTCGATGTTGACGGCGAGGTCGCCGGCCCCGAAATGCAGGTCGAGATCGACGAGGATGGCTTCGGCGTCCGACAGTTCAGCCAGCGTGTGGGCCAGGTTGCAGGCGATGGTCGAGCTGCCGCAGCCGCCCTTGGCGCCGACGACGGCGACGATCTCCCCCTTGGAGGCGCGCTCCGGATCCTCGAACAGGTCACGCACCGCGTCCGCCAGCCGGGCGGGGTCCAGCGGCAGGCGCAGGTAATCGGCAACCCCCTGCCGGCGCAGCAGCCGGTACATGTCCACATCGTTGGTGGGTCCCAGCAGGATCAGGTTCGAGCCGACCGAGCACAGCTCCGCCAGGGCGGCCACCTGCGCCAGAAGCGCCTCGCCGCCGTCCGCGGCTGCGTCCCCCGTCTCGATGACGATCAGCGCCGGGGAGGACTCGCCGGCATAGCGCTCCTCCGCCGCGGCGAAGCCGCCGGGGATCAGGGTCGGAGTGATCTTGCCGAGCCGGTGGTCGCGGAAGGCCGTTCCCAGCGCCTCCCCGGTTTCCTTGCTCGTCACGAAACAGTGGGCTTGCACGCGCAGCATGACACCCTCACGGCCGGCTGGCCGCCGGCGCCGCTCCACCGGACGAGGCACCCTGCTGGGCGGCCCCGCCGGCGGACGGTCCGCGGCGGTAACGGTTGACGACGGCGGCGCCGCGCGTGGCATCGCGGCTGCCGTTCGGCCGCGGCCCCAGGAGATCGGCGGGGTTGGCGACCATGGCTCCCAGGTTTCCGCGCGTCGCGCAGCCGAAGGCCGGTCCCGGAAAGTTCGGGATCTTGCCGAAGCTGGGCATCTCCGGCGCGCATTCCGGGATCGCGGCGACCGCGCGGTCGAAACGCAGCCAGACGCCTGGCGTACCGGTGCCGGGTGGCGCCAGGGCGATCGCCTCCGGGTCGGCGCCGACGCCCCGCACCTTGGCGGCCAGGGCCGCCGCCAGCCGTCCGCGCGCCCTGGGCGGCAGGGACGGTGCCTCCACCGTCAGGGGACCCCAGCCTTCGTCGCGCCACAGGGCGAGGAAGCCCGGCAGGTCGCCGGGCGCGCCGCCAATTGCGCCAGACGAATCAACCGTCAATTGCAGATACCGCGGTTCGCGCGCGACGGTGATCTGCGGAGGTTCGGAGAGGGGTGGAAAGCTCCGCCCGCAGGCCGAAAGGACGAGCACGGCCAGCATGGAACCGAAAAGGGCCGAACGGGACCGGGTCATGGCTGCTTCCAATCCAGGATGTAGCCGGCGCCTTCCGCCGCGACGGCCGGCCGCTTCTGGGCCGCCGCCGGATAGCGCTGGTACAGCTTGCCGAAGAAGTAGCGGTTGAGGTCGTTCGTCTCCTGGAACCCCCTGGCCGGATCGCTCAGCCGCTGGGGGCCGGTCGGACGGACGATGTAGGGCACGGCGATGACCACCAGTTCGGACTGGTCGCTCAGGAACTCGCTGCTGCGGAACAGCGCCCCGATGATGGGGAGGTCGGCCAGGGCCGGCAGGCCGCGGAGCTGGTTGGAGGAGTCGTTGCGCAGCAGCCCGCCGAGCACAAGGCTGCCGCCGCTGGGGATCTCCACCGCCGTTTCAGCCCGGCGGACCGTGAGGCCGGGGATCTCGATGTCGGCCAGCCGGAAGGCGCCCTCGCTGGATAGCGCGCTGACCTCGGTCGCGATGCGCATACTGACCCGCCCGCCGTCCAGCACGACCGGCGTGAATTTCAGGCTGACGCCGAAAGGCTTGAACTCCAGGGTGATGTTGCCGTTGTCGTCCCGCGCGACGGGAATGGGGAATTCGCCGCCGGCCAGGAAATTGGCGGACTCGCCGGACATGGCCGTCAGGTTCGGCTCCGCCAGCGTCTTGATGTAGCCGTCGGACTCCAGCGCCTCGATCATGGCCGACAGGTTGAGGAACCCGCCTATGTTGCCCGTCACCAAGGCCTGGCTGAACTGGTCGAGGAACACTCCCGATCCGCCGGGGATGCCGCTCTGGAAAAAGTCGCCGGACACGCCCCGTCCCCTCGCGCCCAGGCTGATGCCCAGCCTCTTGGCGACGCTGCGCCGCATCTCGGTGACCCGCACCTGGATCAGCACCTGCTCCGGACGGCCGACGCGCAGCATGTTGATCACGCCCGCGTCATTCTCCACGAAGCGCCTGGCCAGCCGGCGGGCGTCTTCCGCCATTTCCGAGGAGCCGACCTCGCCGGACAGGACGACGTCCCCGTTGAGCGACCGGATGTTGATCGCCGCGTCGGGCATCAGGTCGGAGATGGCCTTGCGCAACGCCGACAGATCCTTCTCGACCCGGATGTCGAGCGACAGCAGCCGCCGGCCGTTCGCGTCCAGGAAGAAGGCGTTGGTGTCGCCCGGCTTGACGCCGATGAGATAGGCGAGGCGCGGGGTCTTGATCACGATCTCGGCGACGGCCGGATCGGCGATGAGAACGTCGCTCGCGTCTGCCGGCAGCGAGACCATGACCGCCTTGGTCGTGGTCAGTTCGATCTGCCGGTCGCCCGACAGGGCGACAATCGGCGCCTGGGCGGCGGCCGGGAACGGCGCGAAGGAAAAAACGGCTGCGAGACACGCCAGGCAAAGGGAAAACCCACCCCGCAGCCCCCATTCCCGCAGGCCCGGCATGGCGTCCTTCAGGCTCGAAGAGAATCTGCGCCGGATCGCTATGGTCAGGTTGGGCACTGCGTCGTCACCGGGGGCATAGGAGGAAAGGCGAAGTCTGCGGCGGATGTTTGCCCGGCAATGCTTTCCAGCCGGTTAAATTCCGGCCGGCACGGCGCGGTCCTTTCCCGATCCGTCCTCCCCCTGTCGAAGATTCAGCCCGCCCGCCGTCCCGGCTCGCCGTCCAGGCGCCGCTGCACGACGACGCCGTACCAGCCCAGCCCCCGGTAGGTCTCATAGCCGGGGGTGAGGGCGAAGCCGACGACGGTTCCGTCCGGTTCGGCGTAGAAGCCCTGGGGCTTGCCCTCGGTCTTCAGGGGGAAGCTCTCCGTCAGCAGCCCCGCCCCGTCCGACGCGGCGATGACGCGCAAGCGGCTGTCGAGCAGCAGGCAGCGGGTCGCGGCGCGCTCCTCCTCTGTCAGGCGCACGCTGTCCACGACCGTCTGCGACTGCGGCTGCCAGTCGAAGAAGACCGCCAGCACGCCGAGTGCCGCCCCGCTGTCCTCGCCGCCCTCCCGGATGGAAGCCGCGTAGGTCGCGACCGGCCGACCGTCCAGCATCCCGTTGCAGGCGATGTCGGCGACGGCGAAACGCGCCCCGTCCTCGGCGGCCATTGCCTCCCGGAACCAGGGCTCGGTCGCGACGGACGCGCCCGCCGCGCGCGGGTAGCGGTCGGGGCGGCCGGTCGCCACCACCGTCCCCTGCCGGTCGGTGACCCAGAGGTCGAGATAGACCGTGTAGTTCTTGAGAATGACCCCGAGCCGCCGGGCGGCGTGGGCGCGCCGCTCCGCAGTAGGGTTGGCGAGGCTGTCCACCACCGCGCTGTCGGTCGCCCACCAGCGCACGTCGCAGGACCGCTCGTAGAGGTTCCGGTCGATGAGGTCGATCATGTTCAAGGACAGGTCGGCCAGCCGCCCGCCGCGCAGCTGGGACACCATGCGGCGCCCGAGCGTGTCGAGGGCGGCGGTCTGTTCCTGGAGGCGTCCCCGCAGGTCGGCGGCGATGCCGTCGATGCGCTCGGAGATGGCTTTCACCTCCTGCGCCACCACGGCGAAGCCGCGCCCGGCCTCGCCCGCGCGGGTGGCCTCGATCAGCGCGTTGAGCGCCAGGATCTTGGTCGAGCGGGTGACGGACTGAATTTCGTCCATCTTGCCGGCGGCGAGGTCCGAGACCGCTTTTGAGAGCGCGAGGATCCTCTCGGGCATGGGTGCTTCCTTCATGATGGGCGTGGGCACGGCTGAGGTGGCGGACCGGAAGGCCGAAAGGCCGCCGTATCCTCCGTGATCTTGGGCAGCGTTGCCCCACCCCCGCCCCGACGCCGGAAGGAGGCTTGGCGAAGCCCCTTCTGGACTTCGGCTTGAGTGCGGACCTGTCAGCAAGACACATGCCATGGCCTGGGATCGGGACGGCGCCAGACGGGGCAGGCATGCAAGTTTTGGCCGCCGGGCTTTTCCTGGCTCTTTCTTGGGCATTTAAAACAGAGACAGGCCACTCCTTGGGCAGTCTTGGGAGTCACGCCTACGCCCGCATGGCTCGGCGTCAGGCCGGGACGTTCATCTCCGGCCCGAAGCCGAGACCCGCCACGAAGGCGTTCCAGGCCTCCGGCTTCAGGGCGCCGCCGGTGGCCTGCTCGTGCCCGTTCGCAAAATGGTCGCCCGCGTCCGGTGGCGCGTGGTCCTTCAGGAACGCGATCAGGTTCACGCCGGTGGCGCTGCGGGCGGCGAAATGCACCCAGCCGGGGCGGTAGCCCGGGTTCGCGGCGATGACGATGCGGTCCTTGAGCCGGGAGCGCCAGGACTGCGCGACCAGCGGGTGGATCTGGCAGGGGGAGTCGAGCCGGATCAGGGCGACGGGGCCGGCGATCCGGGGCGCCACCTTCCGCCCCACCTCCAGCGCGGCCTTGACCTCGTCCCGCGCGCGGTGCAGCGCCTCGATCTCCGGGTGCGCCCCCGACAGGAGGTCCTTCGGGCTGTCCGCCTTCATCAGCAGCGCCAGCGCGGGCGACGCGTCCCCGGATGCCGCGCGCCGGGGCGCGTTGACGAGCGACACCGTCTCGCGCAGCGCGGTCGCCCCGAAGCGTTTGCGCGCGGCGGCCAGCTCCGGGAAGCCCGCCTTGTCGCCATAGTCGCCGATCAGCCCGACCGCGGCGAGCCACAGCAGGTCGTCCACATCCCCCAGCCCCTGCGCGCACCAATGGGCGAGCAGGCTCGATGAAGGGGTCGGCCCCAGCCCGTAGCCGGAGATCACCGTGGCATCCTGCGGCGGCGTTCCGACCGGAACATGATGGTCGATGAGGACCGTCGGCACGCCCGGCGCGACGGGTTCCCCGCGCACCCCCAGGTCGGCGACGATCAGCCCGCCGGGAGCGCCCGTCCGCACCTCCCCGGCGATCTCCGGCGACCAGGGATTCTCACCGCGCCCGACGATGCGCGTCTCGCAGGGCCGGGAGACGCGGGCGAGTGCCCGCAGCAGCAGGGCGGCCGCGGACAGCCCGTCCGCATCGTGGTGCGCCAGAAGGAGGGTGGGCCGGCCCTCGCCGAAGCGGTCCAGCGCCCGCGCGAAGCCGGCCCGCTGCCTGGAAATCCACCCTTCGTCGATCATCGCGCACCCTGCCCCTTCCCCATATCCGCCCTCCAACTCTCCGGCGGCCTCGTGGTTCCAAAGCGAGGGCCGTGGGGGGCTTCGCAGAACGCATGGGTGGGGCGAACGGAAATGGGTCGTCCGGGCGCTTGAGCCGCCTCCCGCCGGTCGCCATCTAGGCGGCTTCACGCCATTCCGGGACGCCATGACCCTGCACATCCTCAAGACCGCCGTCGGCATCAAGGACATCGACGGGCTGCGGCGGCGCCAGTCCCACAAGGTGCTGCGCGACGGCGAGACCGCAACGCTTCCCAGCATCACCCGCCGCCGGCCGCGCCGCGCGGCGGAGCTGGACGAGGACAGCTGCGTCTATTGGGTCATCAAGGGCATGATCCGCGCGCGCCAGACGATCGTGGAGTTCATCGAGGCCTATGACGACGATGGGGACTGGATCGGGGTCTTCGTGCTCGACGCCGAGCTGGTCCCGGTCCGGCCGGTGGAGCGGAAGGGCTTCCAGGGCTGGCACTATCTGGAGGGCGAGGCCGTCCCGCGCGACGCCCGTCCGGGCGATGAGGCCGATGCCGAGGCCATGCCCGCCGACATGGAAGCCGAACTGAGGGAACTCGGTCTCCTGTAGACCGGCCCCGCCTCTTACGCCCGCTGCCAGCGCGACAGCAGCAGGGCGAGCCGGTCGAAGCCAAGATCGACGACCACGGCGAGGGCCGCGACCACGAGGGCGCCCTGGATGACGTAGGCCGGGTTCGCCCCGTTCAGCCCGACGATGATCGGCAGCCCCAGCGTCTTGGCCCCCACGGTAGAGGCGATGGCGGCTGTGCCGACGTTGATCGCCACCGCCGTGCGGAGGCCCGCGAGGATCACCGGGGCGGCCAGGGGAAGCTCGACGCGCAGGAGGATCGCCGCCGGCCGCATGCCCATGCCGCGCGCGCTCTCCAGCACGGGCGCCGGCACACCCTCCAGCCCGGCGATGGTGTTCTGCACGATCGGCAGCACGGCGTAGAGCGTCAGGGCGATCAGCGCCGGCGCGGCGCCGAACCCGACGGCGGGGACGGCGACGGCGAGGACGGCCACCGGCGGAAAGGTCTGCCCCGCGGTCGCCAGCGCCTCCACCAGGCCCCGGAACTCCGCCCCCCAGGGCCGCGTCACCGCCAGCCCTGCCAGAACGCCGGCCGCCGCCGCCGCGAGGCTCGACAGCCCGACCAGCGCCATGTGGTCGGCGGCGAGCGCCGCGAAGCCGTCGCCTTCGTACATCGGCCGGTCGAGCGTCGGGTAGAGGGCGGCAAAGAAAGGCTTCAGCAGCGGCATGCCATACAGCAGGAGGACCAGCGCCAGCACCGCCAGGACGAGCCGGTCGGCCAGCAGCCCGAAGACCTGCCAAAACCTTCGGCCGGTCATGACCGGACCAGATCCGCCAGATGCAAGACGCCGGCCGGGCGACCCTCGGCGTCCATGACCGGAAGCCGGTCCACCCCGCGCGCGATCATCTCCGACAGGGCGCGGCGCAGGGGCATGTCGCCGGGCAGCGGTTCGCCGGGCGGTTGCTCGCTGGGTGGGGGCGCGTCCGGCCGGGCGCGCTCGCCCGCCGTCTCCACCGCGAGCCGCTTCAGGCCCCACTCCTCGCGGCCGACGAGGTCGCGCACGAAGCCGTCCGCCGGGCGCGTCAGGATCTCCCGCGGCGTGGCGTGCTGGACCAGCCGCCCCTGCTCCAGCACGGCGATCCGGTCGGCGAGCGCCAGCGCCTCGTCCATGTCGTGGGTGACGAAGAGGATCGTCTTGCCGGTCTTGCGGTGGATCTGCGCCAGCTCCGTCCTGAGGGTGCCGCGCGTGATCGGGTCGAGCGCGCTGAAGGGCTCGTCCATCAGCAGCACCGGCGGGTCGCCGGCCAGTGCCCGCGCCACCCCGACCCGCTGCTGCTGCCCGCCGGAGAGCTGGTGCGGGTAGAGGCCGCGGAAACGATCCGGGTCGAGGTTCAGGAGCCGCATCAGCGCGTCCACCCGCTCGCGCACCCGCGCCCTGGGCCAGCCCAGCAGGACCGGGACCGTCGCGATGTTGCGCGCGACGGTCCAGTGCGGAAAGAGTCCGACGGACTGGATGACGTAGCCCATGCGCCGGCGCAGGGCCTCCGGGGCAAGGCCGGCGATGTCCTCCCCGGCGACGCGGACGGCACCCGCGTCCGGCGCCGCCAGCCGGTTGACCATGCGCAGCAGCGTGGACTTGCCCGATCCCGAGGGACCGACCAGCACGCAGAACTCCCCCTCCTCCACCGCGAGGGACACGCCGTCCACCGCCGTCCAGGAGCCGAAGCGCTTCGTCACCCCCTCGAAGGCGATCATGGGGCGCGTCATACCGCCCTCCTCCCGCCGGGCAGCGGGAGCAGCGCCTCGGCCAGCCGCAGCAGCGCGTCGGCGGCCAGAGCCAGCAGGATCACCGGCACGGCGCCCAGCAGGACGAGGTCGAGCGCGTTGGCGAACAGCCCCTGGAACATGATCGCCCCGAGCCCGCCCGCGCCGATCAGCGCCGCCACGGCGGCCAGCCCGACCGCCTGCACCAGCGTGATCCGAAAGCCGGCCAGCAGCACCGGCAGCGCCAGCGGCACGTCCACGCGCAGGAAGAGCTGCGCCGGCGTCATCCCCATGCCGCGCGCCGCCTCCCGCACGGGCTCCGGCACGCCGTCGAGCCCCGCCGCCGTGTTGCGGACGATCGGCAGCAGGGAATAGAGGGTCAGCGCGATGACCGCCGGCGCCATGCCAACTCCGGCGATCCCCAGCGACGGAAAGGCGGCGGACAGCGCCGATAGGGGCGCCAGCATCAGCCCGAACAGGGCGATGGACGGGATCGTCTGCACGATGTTCAGAACCGGGAAGAGGAGCCGCCCAACGGTGGGGCGGCGCTGTGCCAGGACGCCCAGAGGCAGGCCGAGCGCAAGGGTCGGGACCAGCGCCGCCGCGACGATGGCGCCATGCCGCAGGACCGCGTCGGAGAAGGCATCCCGGCGGTTGGCGTATTCCTTCAGGATGGAGAGCTGATCGAGTTGCCCGGCGGCCAGCGGTGCCGCCAGCAGCAGCGCGGTGGCGAGGCCGAGCGCGATGCGGCCGGGCGCCGGCAGGCCCAGCCGGCGCGCCCCGTCCAGGGCGGCGAGCAGCGCCGCGGCCTCCATCGCCCAGAATCCGCTGCCGAAGGAGGTGCGCGCCGCCGGGGGCGCCGTGGCCGCCAGCTCCGCCGCGTGGAGCCCCGCCAGCCAGAGCAGGCCGGCGCCGACCAGCAGGGCCGCGGCGACGGAGGCCGCCGTCGCGCCACGCGAGGGCCGCAGGAAGGGTACCGCCAACAGCACCGCGCCGGGCGCCAGCAGCGCGAGGCCCCGGGGCATCTCCAGCGCCGCCGCGAGCGCGATGCCCTGACCGGACAGCAGGCGGTTGGGCGCGAAGCTCAGGAAAGGCAGCGCCAGGGCCGCCACGGCGATGGCGGCGGCCAGCACGAACAGGACGCGGTTGCGGATCATCCCCGTGCCGCGCGCGCTCCCTGGTGGGCAATCATTTCAGGAAGCCCTTCGATGTCAGGTAGGAGGTGGCGACCTGCGCGATGTCCTGTCCCTCGACCGAGATCCGGGCGTTCAGCCCCCGCAGGGTTTCGGCGTCGAGCGAGGCGAAGACCGGCTCCAGCGCCTCTCGGATCTTCGGATGGGCGTCGAGCACCGACGCGCGGACGGTCGGCGCCGGCTCGTAGACCATCTGCGCGCCCTTCGTGTCCTCCATCACCACGAGCCCCAGCGCGGAGATGGCGCCGTCGGTCCCGTAGACCATGGCGGTGTTCACGCCGGAGGTGCCTTCCGCCGCCGCGCGGATCGTCGCGGCGGTGTCCCCGCCGGCCAGGACGAGGATCTGCTCCGGCAGCAGGGCGAAGCCGTAGGTGATCTGGAAGGACGGCAGGGCCGCCGGGCTCTCCACGAATTCCGCCGAGGCGGCGATCTTCGCCTTGCCGCCGGACCCGACCCATTTGGAGAAATCCTCCATGGTCTTCAGCCCGTTGGGCGCCGCCACGTCACCGCGCACCGCGATCGCCCAGGTGTTGTTGGCGGGCGCCGGCTTCAGCCAGACGATGTTGTTCTTCTCCCGGTCGAGCTGCCGGACCTTCTCGTAGCCGGCCCCGGCGCTCTTCCAGGCCGGGTCCTTGTCCATGTTGAAGAAGAAGGCGCCGTTGCCGGTGTATTCCGGATAGACGTCGATCTCGCCGGCGAGCAGCGCGCTGCGGACGATCTTCGTCGGGCCGAGCTGGATCTTGTTCTCCACGGGGATGCCGTTGGCCTGGAGCACCTGGAAGATCATGCTCCCGAGCAGGCCGCTCTCGGCGTCGAGCTTCGACCCCACCCGCACCGCGTCCGCGGCCTGGGCGCTCCCGGCGGCCAGGGCGAGCCCGACCATCAATGCAATCACCGTCCGCATCGCAAAGCCTTCTTCGTCCGTCTTGGGGAGAAGATGGACGAGCGTGCCGCCGCCAGCAACCCGGCCTTTCCGCCAAGCCGGCCACGGAGCCCCGGTCCCGGATCGTTGTCCCCTGGCCGGCGTTGAAGGCTGGCCCGCCTCTTCCGCGAAGAAAGGAAAGCGTCCCATGCGCACGGACAGGGTTCCGGAAACTGCCCACCTGCTCGGCTACGCCGGGCTGATCCCCTTCGCGGCCTCGGCCCTGGGCTGCCTGTTCCTGGACGGCGAATGGGCGGCATTCGCGCTCCGCTCGCTGATGGGCTACGGCGCGGTCATCCTGTCCTTCGTGGGGGCGGTCCATTGGGGTATCGGCCTCGCCGCCGCCGAACCCCGGCCGGCCCTGGCCTTGGTCTGGAGCAACGTGCCGTCCCTGCTCGGCTGGGCGGGGCTGCTGGTTGGGGGCGGCATCGGGCTGGCGGTGCTGGTCCTCGGCCTGCTGGCGGCGTGGGGCGTGGACCGGACCCTGGTGCGGCGGGGGCGGCTTCCGGACTGGTACGGGCGGCTGCGGACGCACCTCACCACCGGTGCCGTCCTCTCCCTGCTGGCCGGCTTCGCCGTCTGACGCCCTCTTAGGCGTTTTCCGCGGCCGGGATGATCTCCTCGGCCAGCAGCGCCTTCAGGTCTCCGACATGGCCGTCGGAGCGGGCCGGCCGGTTGGGGTCGGAGGTCACGACGACCGTCAGGCCGAGCGACGGCACGACATAGAGCATCTGCCCCCCGTAGCCGCGCGCGTAGGCGAAGGACCGCCCGCCCTCCTCCGCCAGGAACCAGCCATAGCCGTATTCGTCGCCGGAGAAGGGCGAGCGCGTGCGCGGCGTCCAGGACGCCTCCGCCCAGGCGGCGCTCAGCACGCGCTGGCCGTTCCAGAGCCCGCCGGCGCGCCACATCTCGCCGAAGCGGAACAGGTCGCGCGGCGACAGCAGCATGTTGTTGCCGCCCATGTAGAAGCCCTGCGGATCGCGGGTCCAGCCCGCCAGCCGGATGCCGAGCGGCTCGCCCAGCCAGTCCCGCGCGAGCGACAGCAGGTCGCGCCCGGCGGCCCGCGCGATCACCGCGCCCAGCACATGGGTCGTGCCCGTCGAGTAGATCATGCGCTCGCCGGGCTCCGCCACGAAGGGACGGCGCAGGGCGTAGGCGATCCAGTTCGGACTCTCGATCCAGCGCCCGTACAAGGGGCCGGAGGTTGGCTCCAGCCCGGCCTGGAGCGTGAGGAGCTGGGCGATGGTGATGGCGCGGACGCGGGGGTCGGCATCGCGTGGTATCAAGCCGGGTGCGGCCTCGGCGAGCGTCATGTCCACGCCCCGCAGGACGCCCCGGTCTATGGCCGCGCCCGCGAGCGACGCGACGATGGTCTTGGACACAGACTTCACGTTCACCGGCCGGTCGAGCGCCGGCCCACGGATCGCCTCCGCGACCGCGATGCGCCCATGCCTGCCGATGATCAGCCCACGGATCTGATCCAGCCGCGCCGCCCGGTCCACCGCCCGCCCCAGCCGAGCCGCGTCGAAGGCGGCGTCCGCCCCCGGTGCCTGCGCCATGTCCTGCGCCCGGGCGGACGGCACGAACGGCGGCAGCGCGCCCAGGGTGGCGGAGGCGACGGTGGCGGACAGCAGGGCGCGCCGCGACGGACGGGAAGGATAGGGCAGGGTTTTCATGGCCCCGAGCATGTGGGGTGCGCCCGCCCCGATCCAAGACGGCCCGGCCCCGCCGGCCGCCCGCCTCGCGCAACCGTTACCGGTGGATCGGGTCCTTCCAGAGAACCTGCTCCGGCGGCTCGACCGGCGTGATGTCGAGGTTGACCACGACCGGCTCCTGCCCGGACCGGACCAGGACGCATTCCAGCGGCTCGTCCGGGTTGGCGTTGATCTCCTGATGCGGGACATAGGGCGGCACGAAGATGAAGTCCCCCGGCCCGGCCTCCGCGGTGAACTCCAGCTTGTCGCCCCAGCGCATGCGCGCCCTGCCCTTCACGACATAGATCACGCTTTCCAGGTCGCCGTGATGGTGCGCCCCTGTCTTGGCGTTGGGATGGATCACCACCGTCCCCGCCCAGATCTTCTCCGCCCCGGCCCGCGCGTTGTTGATCGCCGTCGCCCGATTCATGCCCGGCGTCTGCGCCGTGTTCGGATCCAGCGCCCCGCCGGGAATGACCTTCACCCCATGCTCCCGCCAATCGACCGGCGCGCGCTCATGGCCGTGGGAGGGATGCTCAGGATAACCATCGTCGTGGGAATGGTCGTGCGGCATGGACCGTCCTCTCCTGTTCTGGCGCGCGGGGTCGGCGCGGCTGGATGCAAGTGAATGATAGAACGGGGGCGGCAGGGGCGGTAGCTCTCCGTGCGGAGCGGTTTTGACATGATACCGGGCGCCGGGAACAAACGGCTCAACGGCGCGCCGCACTTCGCACCCGCAAACAGAAAGTTGCTGTTAGGTAGTTTTTTGTCGGAGAGGCGAACTGCTTTCCAGTTGCTTTCCATGCGGCGTGATCCGCCGATTTGAAAAGCCGCCAACCCCTTGAAAAGCCTGGTAGGCCCGGCCGGATTTGAACCGACGACAACACCGTTATGAGCGGCGCGTTCTAACCACTGAACTACGGGCCCCCAGGGACGGCGAATATCGCCAGATTCTGCGGCGGACGCAACCCCGGAATCTCGGAATTCCGTGACCACCGGCAACCGCAGCGTGCCAACGCATGTGCCGTCACGCAAAGGCACACCCCCGCATGCGCAATCGGGATAGGGGGCGATCCTAGTGGACCGCACCCCTCCCACACCACCCGGCATGCGGGTCCGCACCGGGCGGTTCGAGGAGTTGAGG
>NZ_JAFIQV010000044.1 GCF_017356015.1 Azospirillum sp. SYSU D00513 | reverse complement strand
CGGGGATAATTGGTTCTTTGCGTCGTGCCATCGGGGGCTCCTTCCGTTCTCAGCATACCCCCGCCGAGCACGAAATTCCGGATAGTCCCCCGGGGATGGCCTCAACCATGGACACCGCCGCCTCGCGCTCGGCCAATCCGGTGGCCGCCGTCAGCCGGACATCGACCACCAGGGCATGGCGGTTCTCCATCAGGGCATGGCCCATGAAGGCCAGCTTCGCCGGCTGGCCGTTGCCCTTGCGGTACAGCCGCGCCTCGGGATCGCTGGTCGAGGCATGGGTCTCGTTGGAGCGCTTCTCACCATGAAAGTCGCGTTCGCCGTTGCGTCCCGGTCCCGGCGGCTCGCCACTGCCGTCCTTAGGCCGGAAGCTCTTCACCGACGCCCCGTTCGCCATCGGGCTCGAACCGATGGCGCCCCGATGGCTCACCGATCAGTGTGCCGTCCACCGAGAAGTGCTCGTCCGACAACAGCGCCTTGACCCGCGGCTGAGCCAGGACGGCGGCCAGGAACTTCGCCGCCACGTCACCGTCGAGCAAGCGGTCGCAGTTCTTGGTGAAGATCGTCACGTCCTACACCGGCGCGTCCATCGACAGCCCGACGAACCAGCGGAACAGCAGGTTGTAGTCGAGCTGTTCCATCAACTGGCGTTCCGAGCGGATCGAGTAGAACGCCTGCAGCAGCAGCGCCCGCAGCAGCTTCTCCGGCGGGATCGACGGCCGCCCGAACTTGGAGTACAGCCCCTCCAACGCTGGCGACATCACCTCCAGCGCTTCATCCACCATGGCCCAGATCGGTCGTAGAGGGTGGCTCGCTGGAACACGGGCCTCACAGCTCACTGAGCTGAACAGACTCTCGCTGCGTTCGTTCGATCCCCGCATCGTCCCCCTCGCCGGCCGCATTCTCCTCGACCGCAGAGAATCACGACCGCCCAGCCGTGCACAGCCCTTTTCCGCGTCCTGTTAAGAGAGTTGACACCGAAGAAGATTATTGCCACACGAGCGATGCTCGCGAGACCCCAGATGACGGGTAGCGAGATCGCAAAACAATTCGGGGTCTCCCGCGGAAAATTATAGCGCGTCTAAGCCGAAGATACCGGGGGTTCAGAAAAGTGAAGATAATGCCATGAGTCGCACGCAGATTAACACGCATACGGAACTGGAACCTCTTGACGATGATGAAGTCATAGAAGTTTTCTCTGACGGCTACTTGGAGGGAGCAGGCTCCACCAGCATGCCTGAGGTGAATATAACGTTTTGCAACCGAGCTTACGCAAATAAATGGCTTAAAAACCTCAAAAGACAAAACCCTTCCCACTTCTCCGTTTTGCAGGCTATTATTGAGGAGATACAAAAGAAAGATGGCGGAGATATCCAAAAGGGCGATTTGCTACACGCAAACCCAGACATAGTGCAGTATATTAATGAAAATAGATTTGATATTATTCCAAGTAGAGGGCAGATGCTAATGCACAACGGAAATGGAATCAGACACGCCAAGTTCGCTCCATCAAAAAGCGTGGCTGTTATTTGGGAAAAAATAGGAAACACCATTTATGTTACATTCGATGACCATGCGCCAATACGCTACTATCGTGCGATTAGGCATCTTCGTGAAATAAAGCTGGGCAAGCGTGCTTTCCCCAAAAAACCTAGAAGTACAGGACGTTTCTTACGGAAGCTAAAAGCGTACTGGCGGCTTAAGCACTCTAAGGACCTGAAAGGAATAAACCTAAAGAGGTTATATATTGAGTAAAAATTCATTTAATAGCGAACTGAAAAAGGAAAACACCATTCTTCCATAGAGCGCCCAGTGAACAAATAACAATCAAAGAGCAGAAGGGAACGCTTCCGCACCGCATTGAAGCTGGCTTAAATGAGTTCTTTACAATTGAGTGCTACGCTTGCGACGAAAATACTGGCACAATCAGGGTCCTCTCGAAACCGGAAACTAGGAGGCTCCCACAGCTTTTATGACGTAACGCAGGGCAATTAGGCTTTCCTGACTGCCCCGTCTTGAAAAGTTGAAGCGGTAACCGGCATTCCGCTTCCCTGAAGTTCCAAGCCATCGCCCACCCAAACCGCTTGCGCCCGCCGCATATATCTATCATTCTCGATACATGGAATCACTTCAAGCCATCGACGCCCTCGCGGCACTCGCGCAGCCCACGCGGCTGGAGTGTTTCCGGCTGCTCGTGCGGCATGAGCCGGACGGGATGGCGGCCGGGGATGTGGCGCGGGAGTTGGGCGTGCCGCAGAACACCATGTCGGCGCATCTGGCGGTGCTGACTCGGGCCGGGCTCGCCCGGTCGGAGCGGCGCAGCCGGTCGATCATCTACCGGGCCGACCTGGGGCGGCTGCGCGCGCTGACGCTGTTCCTGCTGAAGGATTGCTGCGGCGGGCGGGCGGAGCTGTGCGGGCCGTTGCTCGCGGAACTCGCGCCCTGCTGCCCGGCGGACGACGCCCGCACGGAAAAGCCCCAAAGGGAAAAGGACATGCCATGACCGACACGCCCGACCTGATCATCTATCACAACCCCGATTGCGGCACCTCGCGCAACGCGCTGGGGCTGATCCGCAACGCCGGGATCGAGCCGCATGTGGTGGAGTATCTGAAGACTCCGCCGAGCCGCGCGCTGCTGACCTCGCTGATCGCCCGCATGGGCGTGCCGGTGCGCGCCGTGCTGCGGGAGAAGGGGACGCCCTATGCGGAGCTGGGGCTGGACGACCCGGCGCTGACGGACGGCCAGCTTCTCGACGCCATGATGGCGCACCCGATCCTGATCAACCGGCCCATCGTCGTGTCGCCGCTCGGCGTGCGGCTCTGCCGCCCGTCGGAGGCGGTGCTCGAGCTGATCCCCGCCGGCCAGCGCGGCGCCTTCGCCAAGGAGGACGGGGAGCGCGTGGTGGATGAGACGGGCCGACGCCTGACCTGAACCGGGGATGACTCCATGACCACAACCGCCGAGACCGCCGCGCGGGACGCGGCGCCGCCCGCCATGGGCTTCTTCGAACGCCACCTGACGGTCTGGGTGCTGCTCTGCATCGTTGCCGGGGTCGGGCTGGGCTGGCTCTGGCCCGGCCTGTTCGGCGCCATCGCCGGGGCGGAGCTGGCGCAAGTGAACCTGATCGTCGCGCTGCTGATCTGGCTGATGATCGTGCCCATGCTGCTGCGGATCGATTTCGGCGCGCTGGGACAGGTGCGCCGGCACTGGCGGGGCGTCGGGGTGACGCTGTTCGTGAACTGGGCGGTGAAGCCCTTTTCCATGGCGCTGCTCGGCACGGTCTTCATCGGCCATCTCTTCGCGCCGCTGCTGCCGGCCGACCAGATCGGCTCCTACATCGCCGGGCTGATCCTGCTGGCGGCGGCCCCCTGCACGGCGATGGTCTTCGTCTGGTCGAACCTGTGCGAGGGGGAGCCGCACTACACGCTGAGCCAGGTGGCGCTGAACGACCTGATCATGGTCTTCGCCTTCGCGCCGCTGGTCGGGCTGCTGCTGGGGGTGGCGTCGGTCACCGTGCCCTGGGACACGCTGCTGCTGTCGGTGCTGCTCTACATCGTCGTGCCGGTGATCGCGGCGCAGCTCTGGCGCCGGGCTCTGGCGGCGCGGGGCGCCGGCGCGCTGGACCGCACGCTCGCGCGGCTGCAGCCCCTGTCGCTGGGGGCGCTGCTGACGACGCTGGTGCTGCTGTTCGGCTTCCAGGGGGAGCGCATCCTGGCCCAGCCGGTGGTGATCGCCCTGCTCGCCGTGCCGATCCTGATCCAGGTCTATCTCAACGCCGGCATCGCCTATTGGCTGAGCCGCCGCTTCGGCGTGGCCTGGTGCGTCGCCGCCCCGGCGGCGCTGATCGGCGCGTCGAACTTCTTCGAGCTGTCGGTCGCCGCCGCCATCAGCCTGTTCGGGCTGGATTCGGGCGCCGCACTCGCCACGGTGGTCGGCGTGCTGGTCGAGGTGCCGGTGATGCTGTCGGTCGTGCGCATCGTCAAGGCCACGCGCGGCTGGTACGAGGCGGGCGCACGGGGCTGAGGATCACCCTCCGCCCCGCAGGAAGCCGATCAGCAGGCAGTTGACCCGCTCCGGCTCCTCGTGCTGGACCCAATGGGTGGCTGCGTCCAGATGCTCCACCCGCGCGTCGTCGCACAGCGCTGCCGCCGCCTCGGCGAGGCGGCGGTCGAGGAAGGCGTCGCGGTCGCCCCAGATCACCAGGGTGGGCACGCGGACACGGTCCGTGGAGGGCCTGGGGTTCAGCCGCAGGGCGCGGTACCAGTCGATCATGGCGGTCAGCGCGCCCGGTTGCGCCCAGGCCGCGCGGTAGCGGGCGAGGTCGTCCTCCGTGAAGGTGCCCGGCCGGCTGGAGGAGCGCATCGAGCGTTCCAGCAGACGGAAGCGGGCGGCGGTGGCCAGCCGTTCCGGCAGGCCGGGGATCTGGAAGAAGGCCACGTACCAGCTCCGCAGGAGCTGGGTCGGGTGGGCGGCCATGTGGCGCGCCAGGGTCGCGGGATGCGGGGCGTTCAGGATCGCGGCGCGCTCCAGCCGGTCGGGATGGTGGATCGCCAGCCACCAGGCGACGATGCCGCCCCAGTCGTGCCCGACGACGGAGAAGCGCTGCCGCCCCGCCCCATCGGCCA
Organism: Azospirillum sp. SYSU D00513; assembly: GCF_017356015.1. GTDB lineage: Bacteria > Pseudomonadota > Alphaproteobacteria > Azospirillales > Azospirillaceae > Azospirillum. The sequence continues at coordinate 50,272 of NZ_JAFIQV010000044.1, read as the reverse complement.
GCCGCAGCACGTCGCCGGCCAGCCGGTCGATGCGATAATCCTCCACCCGCCCCGGCTTGTCGCTGAGGTTGTAGCCGCGCTGGTCCGGCGCCAGCACGCGGAAACCGGCCTCGGCCAGCGGTCCGACCTGCCGGCGCCAGCCGTGGCTGAATTCGGGGAAGCCGTGCAGCAGGATCACCAGCGGCCCGTCCGGCGGACCGGCCTCCACCGCGTGCAGCCGGACCTCCGCCGGAACGCCTCCGGCCCTCCTCCTGTTGCCAAGGTCGTCCTTCGGCTCCGTCATCGGCCATCTCCCCGGCAATCCCGATCCTCCATGGATATGCGGGAGGGGAGCGGAAAGTTCCCGCCTGGCGCGTCGTGACGTGGATCGCCGCGTTGCGGCGGGGGGCCTTGCCGTGGCCCGCGCGATGCCGGAGACTGGTGGAAGAGGAACGGGAAGCGTCAGGGCGAAGATGCAGATCACACGGGACAGCTTGGCGAGCGGGGAGATCCTCGACTTCATCCGGCGGGAATCCGCCTGCGGCCTCCCCGACCACCGCGCGCTGAGCGACGCGGAGCTTGCGGAATCCCTGCGGCAGGGCCTGTCGGAATGGGACGGGCGCAGCGACGTCTGGCTGTTCGGCTACGGGTCCCTGATCTGGAACCCGGCGATCCGCTATTCCGACAAGCGCATCGCCCGGCTCGACGGCTGGCACCGGCGCTTCTGCCTGTGGCTGCGGATGGGGCGCGGCTCGCTGGACAATCCGGGGCTGATGCTGGCGCTGGACGAAGGCGGGTCCTGCCGGGGCGTCGCCTTCCGCATCCCGGCCTCGGAGGTGATGACCGAACTGCCGCTGGTCTGGGTGCGGGAGATGACGACGGGGTCCTACGCCGCGCGCTGGGTGACGCTGGAAAGCGACGACGGCCGGTTCCGCGCCTTGACCTTCGTGGCCGACCGCGGCCACCCCCGCTACGCCGGCCCGGTCGGCGAGGAGGAGGCCGCCGGGCTGATCGCCCGGGCCGCGGGCACCATCGGCAGCTGCGCCAGCTACCTGCTGAGCACCGCCGACCATCTGCGCGAGCTGGGGCTGGAGGACAGCCACCTGGAAAACCTCGCCGCCCGCGTCCGCGCCCTCAAGGCCGAACCACCCGGCGCGCACGCCGGCGACCCCACCACGCCGAAGGTCTGACTGCAGCGGACGCCCGTCCCGCATTATAGCCTTCCGGCATGCGCCGCATGACGCGGCCGGAACGCGGTTCGTAAGCGGAGACTTCGATCTTGGACGATTTCGTCAGCGCCCTCGTGATCTTCCTCGTCGTCACCGACCCGGTCGGGCTGGTGCCGGTCTTCCTCGGGCTGACGCGCGATTTCGACAGCCGGCGCAAGCGCATGATCGCGCTGCGCGGCCCGGCCATCAGCTTCGCGATCATCGTCTTCTTCGCCTATTTCGGGAAGATGGTGCTGGAGGCGCTGTCCATCGGCATGCCGGCCTTCCGCATCTCCGGCGGGGCGCTGCTGTTCTGGATCGCCTTCGAGATGCTGTTCCAGGCGCGCGGGGAACGCAAGGAGCGCACGGCCACCGCCGCCCGCACGGACGAGGAGGCGCACGACCTCGCCGTCTTCCCGCTGGCGATCCCGCTGATCGCCGGGCCGGGCGCCATCACCTCGACCCTGCTGCTGATGGACCGCTACGGCGGCAGCGCCGGCGGGCAGGCGCTGGTGCTGGGGGCCGCCGCGCTGACGCTGGTGCTGATCGCCGTGTCGCTGCTGGTGGCCGACGTGATGAACCGGATCCTCGGCCGCACGGTGATCCACACGGTCACCCGCGTGCTCGGCATCGTGCTGGCGGCACTGGCCGCCCAGACCATCATTTCCGGCATCACGGCGGTCTACCCGCCTCAGTGACCGGCGCGGCTTGAAAGAGGCGGCTTGAAAGAGAAGGAGCGAGGCAGGATGGAAGAGATCGCGATTCGGCCCGGCGACGCGCTGATCCTGGTGGACATCCAGAACGACTTCTGCCCCGGTGGTGCTCTGGCCGTGCCGGACGGCGACGCGGTCGTGCCGCTGGCGAACCGGCTGTCCCGGATCTTCCCGACCACCGTCCTGACCCAGGACTGGCACCCGGCCGGGCATGGGTCCTTCGCCTCCTCCCATCCCGGCAAGGCGCCCTTCGACAGCACGGAGATGCCCTACGGCACCCAGGTGCTGTGGCCGGACCATTGCGTGCAGGGCAGCGCGGGCGCCGAGTTCCACCCCGCGCTGGAGTTGAGGCGGGCCGAGCTGATCGTCCGCAAGGGCTTCAACCCGATGATCGACTCCTATTCGGCCTTCTACGAGAACGACCGGCGGACGCCGACGGGGCTCGCCGGCTATCTGCGCGAGCGCGGCTTCCGCCGCGTCTTCCTGGCCGGGCTGGCGCTGGACTTCTGCGTCGCCTATTCCGCCGAGGACGCGGTGCGCTGCGGCTTCGAGGCGGTGCTGATCGAGGATGCCTGCCGCGCTATCGACCTGAACGGCTCGCTCGCCGCCGCGAAGGAGCGCATGGCCGGGCTGGGCGTGGCCTTCACGGCGGCCGGCGCGGTCAGCTGAGCCGTCCCGCCGGCATCAGGGCCGCCAGAAGGTCGCGCAGCCTGTCCGGGTCGACCGGCTTGTGCAGCAGGCTGTAGCCGCTGCGCCTCGCCTCGGCCAGCCGCTCCGGCGCCGTCTCCCCCGTCACCAGCACGGCGGCGACGGCGGGGTTGCGCCGCCGGGCGAGCGCGATGGCGTCGGTGCCGACCTCCCCCCGCGCCAGCCCGTAATCCGCCACCACCGCGTCGGGATTCCGGTTCAGCCCGTCCAGCAGGGACGCCGCCTCGCCCACCGTGCTGGCGGCGTGGACCTCGAACCCCATGGCGCGCAGCGTCAGCTCCATGCCCTTGAGGATCAGCGGCTCGTCGTCGATGACGATGGCGGAACGGCCGGCGAAGGCGCCCGGCGCCCCCGCCTCCGGCGTCTCCGCCGCCGCCTGCCGGGCGAGCGGCAGCCGGACCGTGAAGGTCGAGCCCCGGCCGGGTTCCGACCGTATCTCCAGTGCTGCGCCCAGCACGTCGGCGACCCGCCGCACGGTGGACAGCCCGATGCCGAAACCGCGGTCCCGGCCGACGGCCGCCTCCCCCACCTGGTGGTATTCCTCGAAGACGCGGCCGATCTGGTCCGCCGGGATGCCCCGCCCGGTGTCGATCACCGACACCTCCACCATCCCGTCCTGCTCGCGCGTCTCGACCGTGACGCCGCCCTCCTCCGTGAACTTGATGGCGTTGGACAGCAGGTTGCGCAGGATCAGCTCGACCAGGAGCGGGTCGGAGGAGACGGTCCAGCGGGCCGGCGGCACCCAGAGCCGCAGCCGCGACTTGCGCGCCACCACCTCGAACTCGCCGTGCAGCCGGTGGAGCAGGTCGTCCAGTTCGAACTCGCGGATCTTCGCCTGCATGAGGCCGGCCTCCAGCCGCGCCCCCTGGAGCAGCCCTTCGAGCATGCCGGACAGGTTGGCGATGCTGTCCGCCAGCGGGTTCAGGAGGTCGCGCACGGCCGGATCCAGGGGCTGCTGCTTCATGATGCCGATGAAGAGCTTGGCCGCCTGGACGGGCTGGCGCAGGTCGTGGCTGACCGCCCCCAGGAAGCGTGTCTTGGCGGCGTTCGCCGCCTCGGCCTCGGCCCGCGCCCGCTCGGCCTCCTCGTTCGACGCCCGCAGCGACGCCTCCGCCTCCTTCAGCCCGTCGATGTCGACCGAGGCGCCGAACCAGCGCAGGGGCTGGCCGCCGCCGGGGTCGCCGTAGGGCTCGCCCCGCACCAGGAACCAGCGGTAGCCGCCGTCCCCGGCGCGAAGGCGGTGTTCGGTGATGAAGGTACCGCCCGTGCGCCGCGCCTCGTCGAAGCGTTCCATCGTCGGTGCCACGTCGTCGGGATGGATCCGCTCGGCGAAGGCGTCGACCGTCGCCGGCCGCTCCGCCCCGCCGGTGTAATCCTCCCACTTGCGGCTCAGGAACTCCACCCGCCCCTCGGCGTCGGTGATCCAGATGATGGGGGGAACGACCTCCGCCATCAGGCGGAAGCGCGCCTCGCTCTCGCGCAGGGCGGCCTCGGCCTCGCGCCGGGCCGTCAGGTCGACCGTGACCGCCAGGAAACGGCTTTCCATTCCGCCCTGCCCTTCGCCGCTCCCTGCGATGCCGGTCCCTTCAATGCCAGTCCCCTCGATGCCGTCCCCCTCGATAAAGGTGAGGCTGCTGTTCGCCCAGAGCAGGCTTCCGTCCGGCCGCCGGTAGCGCTTGTCGAGCGATACGGTCTCCACCGTCCGCAAGGCCCGCTCCATGGAGGCGAGGCTTGCCGGCACGTCGTCGGGATGGGTGACGTCGGTGACCTTCAGGCCCAGCAGCTCCTCGCGGGGGCGGCCGAGAAGGCGGCAGAGTTCGTCGTTCACCCGCAGGAAGCGCCCGTCCGGCGCCACCTCCGATAGGCCGACCGCCGCGCGGGTGAAAATGGCGGCGAGCCGCGCCTCGCTGCGGCGCAGCGCCTCCTTGGCGTTGCGGCGCGCCGTCACGTCGCTGGCCGCCCCGAACCATTCCGTGATCCGGCCCTCGGCGTCGAGAATCGGCACGGCACGCGAGAGCGTCCAGCCCAGGGTGCCGTCCGCCCGCCGGACCCGGTGCTCCAGTTCCAGCGGGCTGCGGGTCCGGATGGCCTCGTCGATGGCCGCGCGGCCTCGTTCCCGGTCTTCCGGATGGATGTAGGCGTCCATCCAGCCCCAGTTCCCGCTCGGCTCCCGCGTGTCGGCGAGGAAGCCGCCGCCGCTGAGCTGGCGCAGTTCGGACCAGTCCGGGCTCATGCGGAAGAAGACCTGCGAGCTGGCCTCCGCCAGTACCCGGAACCGCTCCTCGCTCACCCGGCGGGCGACGACCGACCGGGTCGTCTCCGTGCAGAGGACCAGCACGCCGCCGACGCCGTTGGGCGCTCCAGGCTCGTCGATCGGGCCGTAGCTGTAGGTCCAGTAGACGTCCTCCCGCCGGCCGTAGCGGGTGATGGGGATCAGGTGGTCCTCGTGCCAGGTCGGCTCGCCCCCGCCCATCACCTGGTCGATCTGCGGGCCGATGAGCGGCCAGGCCTCCGGAAAGGCGTCCCGGCCCGGCATGCCCAGGATGGCCGGGTGCTTCTCCGGCCCGAGCGAGGCGGCGTAGGCGTCGTTGTAGAGGCAGGCGTGCGCCGGACCCCAGAAGATGAAGACCGGGTGGCGGGTGCTGAGCATGATCCCGACCGCCGTCCGCAGGCTCTGTGGCCAGGACCCGACGGGGCCGAGGGATGTGCGGGACCAGTCATGGGCGCGGATGCGCCCGGCCATGCCGCCGCCGTTCCGCAGCCATTCAAGCCGATCATGCATCCTGTCCACCCGCTCCCCCGCCCCCGCGGTCCTGTCCATGGTGGGACATTAACGCCGCAGGGAGCGATTCGGCGCGGGCGGCATGGCCGAGAGGCAGATCCGTGACGAGTCCTTTAGGCGCCGGCCTCCGGTGCCGCCCTTGCCCGCGCCGCGAGAAGGAAGGCGACGGCCTGGAGCATGAGAGCGTAGCTGTAGGGCTTGTGAAAGACGACGAGCTGGTTCTCCTCCTCGGCGGGAATCCACTCGTTGTACCCGGTCGTGACGATGACCGGTAGGTTCGGCCTGTTCAGCCGGATCAGCTGAATGAGCGTGTGTCCATCGAGGACCGGCATCCGCAGATCCGTGATCAGCATGTCCGCCGGGTCCAGGCCGTCGATGTCCATGGCTTCCTGCCCGTTGCGGGCAAGCGTCACGCGATGCCCCTGCTCCTCGAGAAGATCGGACACCAGGGCCGCCACAAGGGCTTCGTCCTCGGCCAACAGAACATGGGCGGGCGTGTGCATGAATTTTTCCGGGAGGTTTGGTCTGCCTGCTGGGAGGCAGATTACAACCCTTGTGACGCCTGCTCATTGATGTGCGTCACCACGGCACCGAGCCCGCTACCGGTAATTCTCCAGGACCCGGGCTTCCGCTCTCCCGGTTGAGGCGATCCACGGCATGATCCGCGATCGGCGGAGGACTCCTACTCAGCCCCGGCGCCGAGGCGCTGCTGGATGAAGGCGCAGGCGTCGGCGACCTGTTCGTTGCTCCACTGCACGCCCTGCTCCGCCGCCGAACCGCGATAGACCCCGGCGACCAGCCGGTCGGCGAGGGAGCGGAGCGGGTTCAACAGGCGGTTGTAGAGCGAGGACGCCTCCCACATCGCGGCCAAGCCCTCCGCCAGGCCGGGAGATTCGGTGCTGGGGTCCGCCTCCGCCGCCCGCAGGGCGTCGGCCAAGCCCGGGTTCTGCGCGACCTGGATTTCCACCTGCTGCTGGAGGGCGTCCAGCAGCGGGTTCACCTTGGCGTCGATCATCCCCTGGGCGTCGCGCACGCCACATTCGTCGTAGGCGCGGCCGGACTCCATGAAGGACTTCAGCGCCTTCAGCATGAAGAGCGACTGGCCGGCGCCCTCCGCCGGCGCCGTCAGGAGGCGCATGGCCTCCTTCGCCAGCCGGGCGTTCTCCTGCTCCTCCGGCGAGGCGGCCGGCGCCTCGGCCAGGGCGCGGATGCGCGGCAGGTCGGAGGCGACGACGCCGGCGTCCTCCAGCCGGCTGGCCGCGCGCAAGGCGTCCAGTTCCGGGCCGCAACGTTCGCCCAGGGCGGGGATGAGGTCGGACGGCAAGGCCAGCCGGTCCTCGCCGAGGCGGCCGGCGGAGAGGTCGCTGCACAGCCGCTCCACCGCTCCCGGCGCCGTCCCCGCCGCCACGCGGTAGCGGACCGCCGCGCCGGTGCCTTCGGCCCGGCAGTCCAGCGCCGTCAGGCTGCCGGCATCCCCGGCGGCGGCCTCGGCAGCGAGGGTGCAGGCCATGCGCGCATCGCAGTTCAGCCGTTCGCGCAGCAGGATGGCGAGAATGGCGTCCTCCGCCCCGGCGGCGGCGCCCGGCCGCGACAGGGCCTCCGCCGCCACCTCGCGCTCGGACGGCATCGGGCAGGCGGCGGCCTCGGCCCCCGACGCCGGGAGAGTGAGGCCGGCTGCGAGAAGGAAGGGGATGGCGGGGATCATGGCACGAGGTTCCTTCACAATTCGGGCGGGCTTTGGGCCGGCCATCCTAGCGGCGGCGGGCCGTTGGGCCTGTTCCATCCCTGGGACAGAGTCTCCGGCACCGGGCGGCGGGGCCGCGAATGCCTGGAACCGCGCCGCCGGGACGGGTAAAAGGGGGCCGTGCGTCCGCTCCGGACCACAGGCGGATCACTCTATGGGGCTTTCAGTGAAGGCAATCATTCTCAGCGCGGGCCAGGGCAAGCGGCTTCTGCCGCTGACGGAATCGCAGCCCAAATGTCTCCTGCCGCTCGCCGGCCGCACGCTGCTGGAATGGCAGCTCCGCGCGCTCGCCGCGAACGGAGTGACGGAGGCCACCATCGTCGTCGGCTTCGCCGCGGAGGCGGTGGACTACGCGCTGGCCGACATGGAGATCCCCGGCATCCGGGCGAAGACCCTGTACAACCCCTTCTACGCCGTCGCCGACAATGTCGGGAGCTGCTTCGTCGTCCGGCACGAGATGACCGGCGACTTCGTCCTGCTGAACGGCGACACGCTGTTCGAGCCGGCGGTGCTGGCGAAGCTGCTGGCCGGCGCCACCGGCCCGGTGACCGTCACCATCGACCGCAAGGAGCGCTACGACGCCGACGACATGAAGGTGCGTCTGGACGGCGAGCGGCTGGTGGAGATCGGCAAGGCCCTGCCGCTCGACACGGTGGACGGCGAGTCCATCGGCATGCTGCTGTTCCGCGAGGACGGGGGCGCCCGTTTCCTGCGCATGCTCGACACCGTGCTGCGCGAGCCGGACGGCGTGCGCCGCTGGTACCTGTCGGCCATCGACCGGCTGTCCCGCACCGACCGCGTCGGCGTCGTCTCCATCGAGGGCAGCGAGTGGGGCGAGGTGGACTTCCTCGCCGACGTGGACCGCGCCGGGCAGCTCGCCGAGGGCTGGGTGGCGTCCGGACGGTTCGACGGGAAGCGCTGAAACGCGGAGAGGGCCGCCCTTCGGCTCGGGCGGCACTCCCACCCTCCGGAAACGCAAAGCTCCGCCAAAGCGGGGCTTTCTCGTGAACAGGCGCCAGAGTTTACTTCGTGTCCTGCTGCTCGTTGAGGTCCTGGAGGCGCTTCTCCATGCCCTCGCGACGCCGTGCGGCTTCGGCAGCGCTCATCGGGCGCTTTCCCTCATAGACGTTCGGGCTGAGGTAGCCATTCATATCCGCCGACTTGGTCTGCTTTTTTCGAGCGAGCATTGATGAACCCCTTCTGAGTTCAGAATTTCAGCGAACCCAGTGGCGAGTCAAGATCCCATTCGGTCCATGACCCAGAACGTGCGCCCCGCCGGATCGGTTCCATGCTCGATTTCCTCATAGCCACAAGCCTCAAGAGTACTCATCAAAATCCAGTATTTTTGCAGGCCCTTCTCAGGAACGTTGCGCCCTTTCGTTACAAAATAGACTCGCTCCGGCGCTTGTTCATTCAACAACAATGAACACGCCCGGTTCACGATTACCATCACCATGGGACGGACCTCGTCCGGAATGTAATTCTTGGCTATGGAATGGTCCTGCGTCGTGAAGGACTCATAGCTTTCATCCAATGAAACCACGGCGATTTCGAACGAAAACTCCCAGCAGGATTGCCCAGCGTAATCCGCTGGAACCAATCGTGAGTCCACATAGACCTCTCGCTGGGTCAGCAGGCAGGCGGCAATCGGCACGGAGATCATCCAGCCGATGCCATCCTTGTCCTCTTCCATAGCCAGCGAGGGGAAGTGGCCGGAGCCAAGAAGCGAAGCGAACATGCACACATGAGTACATCTCCAGCGCACATCACGCTAGTGGCCCCGCTACCCCCGCCCCGCCAGGATCGCCTCGGCCAGCGCGCGGTCGGAGGGCTTGTCCACGTCGATGGCGGCTTCGGCGAAGGGCATGTCCACGATGCCCAGCGGGGCGCCGGTCAGCCGGCCGAGCCGGTCCAGCGCGCTGGCGATGGTGAGGCGGCCGAGCAGGAAGGACAGCAGGACGGGGATCCCGAGCAGGCGGATCATCCGCCAGGGCTTCTTGCGATCCTGTTCGACGCGGCGCCAGAAGGTCACCGCGCCGCGCGCGGCCTCGCTCCGGAAGGCGAAGAGGTTGCAGCCGCTGTAGGCGGCACCCCGGAAGCGCAGGTAGGTGCGCCGGGTCTCCGGGTAGGCGGCCTGGATGGTCTCCGACCGGGCGAGGCCGGCCGCGGCGGCGGCACCCTCCGGCAGATGGGTCCAGAAATGCTCGACCATCGCCGGGGTCAGCAGCGGGTGGTCGGCGGTGGTCACGAGGCAGGGGAAGGAATCGGGTACGGAGTCGAGGGCCGCCAGCACGCTGCGGCTCGGCGAGGGGGCGGCGGGCACCACCGACAGGCGGCCAGCGGCCACCAGCGGCGCCAGCTCGGGATGGTCCAGCACCAGCTCCGGCCGTTCGATCACGACGATCTGGCGGCCGACGCGCGGCACGGCGAGCAGCGTGCGGACCACCCGCACCAGCATCGGCACGCCGCCGACCGTGGCCATGGCCTTGTGGGACACGCCGGCGTCGGCGGCCACGGGGTCGGCCGGCCCGCGGCTGCCGGCCAGGACGATGGCGGTGATGGTCTCGCTCACAGGCTCTTCCCGTAGATCCGGTAGGTCTTGTAGACGCGCCCGCCGAGCACCTCGGCGATGTGGCGCATGGGCTTGTTGTCCTCCAGCACCCAGGACATCTCCATCCGCTTCATGCCGAGCCTCACCGCCTCCTGCCGCAGCCGGTGCATAAGGACGAAGGTGAGGGTGCTGCCGAGGAAGCTGCTGGCGTGTTGCCGGCGCACGCCCATCAGGGGCACGCGCCCGGTCTCCAGCCGCTTAACCTTCAGCCGCCAGAGCAGCTTCGCCCAGCCCAGCGGGAAGAGGCTGCCGTTCAGGTCGCGTATGGCCTCGTTCAGGTTGGGCAGGCAGACGATGAAGGCGGCGGGCTCCCCCTTGACCTCGGCGAACCAGACCAGCCGCTCGTGGATCAGCGGCTTCATCTGCGTGGCCATGTGGTCCACCTCGGCCTCGGTCATGGGGACGAAGCCCCAGTTCCCGCTCCAGGCGTCGTTGAAGATGGCGACCAGCCGGTCGATCTCCCGCCGGTATTCGGCCATGCGCAGGGGGCGGACGGTGACGTCCGGCGGCAGGGGCCGGTCGAGCCGCTTGCGCAGGGCCTGCGGCAGGTCACCCTCGCTGATGTAGGCCAGCACGTCCTTGGCGTTGGCGTAGCCGGCGGCCTCCAGATGTGGGCCGAGCCAGGGCCGGTCATGCCCCATCATCAGCATGGGCGGCGTGTCGAAGCCGTCCACCAGCAGCCCCGTCTCCTCGTTGATGGAGAGGTTGAAGGGGCCGAGGACGCGCGCCATGCCGCGCCCGCGCAGCCAGTCCTCGGCGGTGGCCGTCAGCGCCGCGACCACGGCCGGGTCGTCCACGGCCGCCAGCAGGCCGAAATGGCCGATCGGCCCGCCCGTCTCCAGGCCGGGCGGCGCCAGGGCGAGGCGGTCCACCTGCGCGCTGATGCGGCCCACGTCGCGCCCGGCGCGGCTGGCGATCCAGAAGCGCGTCTCGGCGTGGCGGAAGAAGGGGTTCTTGTCTGGCGACAGGGCGCCGCGCCGCTCCATCATCAGGGGCGGCACCCAGTGGGGGTCGCCGCGGTGCAGCGCGAAGGGCAGGCGGATGAAGCGGTCGAGGCCGGCGCGGGTCTCGACGGGCCGGATCTCCAGCCCGCCGTCCCCCGCTCCGGGAGGCCTCGGCCGGTCGGAGGGGGCCGTCAATTCGACCGTCAATTCGCGACGGCCTCGTCCCCGCCGCGCGGCTCCCGCGTTTCCTTGGCGCTCGGCGGCCGGTCGCGCGGGGGCGAGCCGGTCAGCTCCGCTACCCAGGGATAGCGTTGCGATTCCGCGACGTCGTAGCCCAGGTTGAAGACGGTCGGGCTGCGCGGGCGCTCCTGCGGGCTGTCGTAATAGGTGCCGAGTGCCCGGTCGATCACGAAGCCGGTGATGCCGTAATTGCCGTTCTCGTCGTGGAAATGGTGGGCGAGGTGGCGCTGCTTCATCCGGCGCAGCAGGCGGCTCTTCGGCTGGTAGTTCAGATGCTGGATGCAGTGGCAGAACTCGTAGACGGACATCAGCAGCGTCGCGGTGGCGAGCGCCGCCGCCCCGCCGGCCGCCCCGTCCACCGCCAGCCCGACCGGCACCGAGACGCCGACCAGCATCGGCAGCGTGTTGGTCAGCGAGCCGAACAGCACGTCCAGCTTGTGCGGGTCCTGGTGGTGGTCGAAATGCACGCGCTTCCACAGCGATGCCGTCAGCGGCGACTTGTAGAGGATGCGGGCGTGCAGGATGTAGCGGTGCAGCCCGTACTCCACGAAGGGGTAGAGCGCCACCACGACCAGCACCGTCAGCGCGGTGTGCCACGGCCGTTCCGTCCAGGCGGCGGCCAGGATCGCCCCGACGACGGTGATCACGGCGTAGACCTGGATCGCGGGATAGGTCGCGTAGGCGACGAACAGCTCCCGCAGGGACATCCGCCCCAGGTCGTAGCTCCGTCCCTTCCAGCCGGATAGCCTCATGGTCTTTCCTCGAACCTCTTGCCGGCGCGGTCGCGCCTCACTCTTCAAGATGCAGGATCAGCGCGATGCCGATGCAGAAAAATATCGCCAGCGGCACCCAGGCCGCCAGGAAGGGCGGCAGGACGCCCGCCTCGGCGAGCGATGCCATGAGTCCCTGAAACACGAGGAAAATCAAGCCCAGCACGAGGCCAAGCGCGACGCCCGCCCCGAAAGCGCTGCTGCGCCGGATGCCGTGAAGCGCCGGTTGGGCCAGCAGCAGCATCAGGATGGAGGTCGCGGGGACCGCGAAGGCCTTCTGGAACTGCATCTGGTAGAAGGCCCGGTTGCGCGTGCCGGACCAGGTTCCGGCTATGATGGCGCTGAGCCGGTCCAGGGACAGGAACTCGGTCGGGGTGCTGACCAGCAGGACATTCTCCGGCGTCGGCCCGTTCGGCCAGGCCAGCGCCTCGGAGGAGGCGGTGAGCTGGGTCGTGCCGCGCAGGGTCAGCGTGTCCACGCCGCGCAGCACCCATCCCCCCTCCTCCCAGGCGGCCTCGCGCGCGGCGATGCGGTCCCGCGCGACGCCGCGCTCGTCGAGCTGGACGACGACCACGCCGCGCAGCAGCCGCCCGTCCTCCTCCACCCGGCGGAAGGACAGGACGCTGGACTCCGTGTGCATCCAGTAGCGCTCCGGTGTCTTGCGCTCCTCCGGCGGGGTGATGGAGATCCACCAGTCCTGGAGCGCCCGCTCGGCCCGCGGCGCCACCTGGTCGATCAGCAGGAAATGGGCGACGGCCACCAGGATGGCGGTCGGCACGAGGATGCGGAACAGGCGCAGCGGCGAGGCGCCGGCGGCGCGCAGCGCCACGATCTCGTTGTGCTGGGCCAGCCCCATGAAGGCCAGCAGCGCGCCGATCAGCACCGCCATCGGCACGAGCTGGCTGATGAAGAGCGGGAACTGCAGCGCGAAATAGGTGGCCAGTCCCCCCATGCCCTGCCCGCGCTTCAGCAGCTGGCTGGCCTTGTCGAGCAGGTCGAGCAGCTGGAGCAGCGAGGCGAAGGCGAAGATCACCGCCAGGAAGCGCCCGGCGAAGGCGCGGGTGAAATAGCGGGTGAGCGTCATGTGCGCGCCTTCCGCAGCAGGCCACGGGGCATCAGACGGCCCAGCCGGGCGACCAGCCCGTCCAGCCAGTCGAACACGGCGCCGAACGGGTCGGCGCCGGGATGCCGCTCCGCGTAGAGGTAGATCGCCGCGCACAGGGTGGAGAAGACCAGGAAGGGTCCCCAGAGCGCCAGGATCGGGTCGGCCCGGCCGAGGTCGGCGAGGCTCTCGCCGAACTGGAGCGTGTGGTTGTAGACCACCAGGATCACGGCGGCGAGCACGATGCCCTGCCAGCGCCGCGACCGCTTCGCCCCCACCCCCATCGGCACCGCCAGCATCGGCAGGAAGACCAGAGACAGCGACCGCACGATGCGCGCGTTGAACTCCGACCGGAGCTGGGTGGCGGGCACGCCCGGCGCGGGCTTCTCCCATTCCGCCCGAAGCTCGCCCATGGTCAGCTCGCGCTCGTCGTCGCCGCGCGAACGGAACAGCGGGATCTCCCGCGAGAAGGGGCGGCTGAGCGTCAGCGCGTCGAAGGCCAACACGGAATGCTGCCCGTCGGCGCCGGTGCGGATCTGCACCGCCTTGCGCAGCAGCAGGACGAGGTTGAACCCGTCCTCGCTCAAGGCCAGGGCGCCCTCCTCGGCGGTCGTGGAGACCTCGCCGTCCGGCTGAGTCTCATGGACGAAGACCTTGCGCAGGGTCTGCCCGCCCATGTCCACCTTCTCGGCGAAGACGGTGTAGCCGTTGCCGGCGTTGATGAAGGTGCCCTCGGTGACGGTGGCGTCCCAGGAGGCGTTGGTCACGGCGTAGAAGATCGCGCGGTAGGCGTAGCGGGAATAGGGCTGCATGTAGCCGTACAGCAGGATGCTGAACAGCACCAGAACGGCACCGAGCCCCAGGAAGGGCCGGGAAAAGCGCCGGATCGACAGGCCGCAGTCGCGCAGCGCGTCCAGCTCGTTGTCCTCGCTGAAACGGGCGGCGACCAGGAAGCAGCTGATGAAGAAGGCCGCCGGCAGGGCCAGGCCCAAGTAATGCGGGACGAGGTTCGCCGCCATCGCCAGGATCGGGCCGAAGGCGGCGCTCGTCTGGGCCAGGAGGTCGAACAGCCGCAGGATGCGCTCCAGCAGCATCGCCACCAGCACGACCGCCAGCGAGATGCCGAGCGGCTTGGCCGTCTGGAGCAGGATGTAGCGGTCGATCAGGCGCAAGGCGGGACTCATCGGGGCGGCGGCCGGGACCGCCGCGGGATCGTTGGTGGAGCAGGCCCGGCGGGCCAGGCTTGTCGGGCCGTCAGGCGGTGGCGGCCACCCAGCGCGCGCGCAGCTCCGCGACGAGTTGGCCGAGCGTGTCCTCGTCCGGGGTCACGGCCTTGCCAAGGGCGGGGACCGCGGGCCAGCCCTCGTCCGGGAAGTCCAGCCCGCCGAAGCGGCGCACCCCCTGGTAACGCGGGATGACGTGAAAATGCACGTCCGGATCGACCATCATCAGCATGAGATGGTTGATTTTCTCATAGGCGACGAAGTCCGTCAGCATCCGCTCCAACCCGGCCACGGCCGTGCGGAGGTCGGCGAAGGCCTCGGCGCCGAGCTGGCCGAAGGCCGTCGCCGGCTCCCGGCAGGCCAGCACCAGCGAGCCGAGCGTCGGCTGCTGCGGCCGGACCAGCACGGCCCAATGCGACGTCTCCGCCACCAGCGTGCGCGGATACCCGAATTTCTGCATCGTCGCGTTGGACATGGTACTGGACAGAGCCCCGTTCCCAACTATGGTTGCCCCCTATTTATGCCGACGGGCGGCGACACGCAAATCAAACAACCCCGGCCGGCCGCCCTGGCCTAGAACGGGGAAACGGCCGCCGGCCACAAGACGCCGACCCGGTGCCGACGCGATATGGACACGACTGGACCACGCATGATCCCGCGCCTCCCGACCCTCGCCCTGTTTCTCCCCCTCCTGGCCCTCGCCCCGGCCGGGGCCGCGGAACCCGAAAAGGCCACCCTGTCCGGCAAGGCGGCGGCCTGCGGCGACGCCTCCGACCAAGTGCGGCTGCACGTGGCGGTGACCGGCGTGCGCAGCGGCAAAGGCCGGGTGGTGGTCACCGTCTATGGCGAGAACCCGTCGGACTTCCTGGCCTCCGGCCGCAAGCTCGCGCGCGTCCGCGTGCCCGCGGCGGAGGGACGGACGGAGGTCTGCCTCGCCGTGCCGCCGCAGGCGAGCTACGGCATCGCCGTCTATCACGACGAAAACGGCGACGAGGACTTCAACCGCAATCTCGTCGGCCTTCCCGCCGAGGGCTTCGGCTTCTCCCACGACGCCCCCGCCACCTTCGGCCTGCCGAGCTACGAGTCGGTCCGCTTCACCGCGGCACCCGGCGACCAGCAGCAGGACATCGCGATGCGCTACCGCTGAGGGTCGGCACCGGGGGCCGGACCTGGCGTCCAGGCGGCGCCCTCACACGGCGATGGTGATGGCGCCCAGCCCGAAGCGGGCGAGCTTGACCAGATCCTCGGTGTCGATCTTTTCCGTGTTGATCACGGTCAGGTAGCCGCCGGCCTGGCGCGATGCCTGCGCGATCCGGAACAGGCTCTCCGCCGAACGCCCCGACGCGTCCACCGTCAGGTTCACACCCGTTTCCGCGAGCCGGATGATCTTGTCGGTGCTGCGCATGGGCGGTGGTCCTCTCTCGACGCCGGGACATTTCGGGGGAAACACGGGCGGGGCGGGAATGGGTCCGCTCGACGCCCGCCGCTGGTCACGTCAGGGCAGGATCACGAGCCCGCTTCGTCATACCCCACCGCGAACCGCGATTCGTCGCGGAACGCGCCGTCGGCGTAGCTGCGGATCAGGGCCGAGAGGCGCCAGCCGCCGCCGGGCTGTTCGGTCACGGTGAACTGCGCCCATTGGGCGGGGGGCAGGCCGAGGATCGGCGTGGCGGAGGCGGAGGCCACCCCGACGACGGGGATGGCGCGGCCGCCGGGGCCTGGCAGGTGGCAGAGGTTGCCCTGGTGGTAGTGGCCATGCAGAACCAGCTCGGCACCCGTGCGGGCCAGCAGGGCCTGCACGCGCTTGCGGTCGGTCAGCGCCTTGCGGGCGTTGCCGCGGACGATGAGCGGAGCATGGTGCATGAGGACGACGCGGAACAGGCCCTCGCGCCCGAGCTCCGTCAGCGTCGCTTCCAGCCGTTCGAGCTGGGCCGGGCCAACCGTGCCGATGGCGAGCAGGGGCAGGCTGGGCACGGCGGTGGAGACGCCGACGAAGGCGACAGGGCCGCGGCGCCGAACGAAGGGGAAGGCGACGGTCCCCTCCTCCGCGTCTCCTCCACCGTTCCCGGCAGCGTCGCCGGTCATCCAGGGCCGCCAGAGGCCGATGCCCCGCGACTCGGGCACCACAACGGTGGCGTCGTGGTTGCCGGGGACCACCGTGACGTGGTCGGGGGCGCCGAGCCCCTCCAGCCAGGCGCGGGCCAGGACGAACTCCTCGGGCAGCGCGATGTTCACCAGATCGCCCGTCACGGCGAGGTGATCGGGGGCGTGGCGGGCGACGTCCTCCACCAGGGCGGCGAGAACCTCGGGGCGGTGGATCTGGTGGCGCTTGCGCCGCCATGACGCAAAACCTAAAAGTCGCTTTCCGGCGAGATGGCGCAACGGTGCCGGCCAGCCGTCGGGAAGAGGCAGATGCGGATCGGAGAAATGCGCGAAGCGATAGGCCGGCCGCATGAGAAGGAAGACGTCCCGTGGGTGTGAGTGCTGACAATCCAATGACCGACGGCCGCCCCGCTGTCGAGTCCGACCGTGGGCCGGTCGCCCGCATCATCGGCGACAGCCCCGTGCGGCTGTGGGGCATGACCTCGTCCGAACGGCTGCGCCGGGCGCTGCGCCGCGCGGGCGTGGAGGAGACCGCCGCCTGGACGGGGACGGCCGAGCCCGGCCGCCGCCATCTGCTGATCCGCGACGACCATGTCTTCGACGCGGTGCTGGTCGCCGACCTCGCCCGCGCCGCCGACACGGTGCTGACCACCGACTCGGGCCGCCCGGTCGCCGCCGCCGTCCGCGCCGAACTGGCCGAGGCCACGGCCCGCGCGCTCGCCGATGGCGCGCCGCTGCCGGAGGGCTTGCGGATCGTCAGCCCCGGCGAACTCAGCTCCGCCTACAACAACGCCCTGCGCAAGCGGGAGGCGCCCTACCTGCTGCACCTCACGGCGGAGACCTTGCCGGCGGTGGAGAAGCGGATGTTCTCCGGTTCCTACAAGGGTGTCACCGACCTCGTCACCAAATATGTCTGGCCCGCCCCGGCGCTGCGCGTCACGCGCTGGTGCGCCGACATGGGCATCACGCCGAACGCGGTCACCTGGGTCAGCCTGCTCCTGGTGCTGGGGGCCATGTGGGCCTTCTGGCATGGATGGTTCCTGCCCGGCCTCCTCATGGCCTGGGGCATGACCTTCCTCGACACGGTGGACGGCAAGCTCGCCCGCGTCACCCTGACCTCGACGAAGCTCGGCAACGTCTTCGACCACGGCATCGACCTCGTCCACCCGCCCTTCTGGTACTGGGCCTGGATCGTCGGGCTGGGCACCGTCGGGCTGGCGCTGGAGCAGCCCTGGCTGATGCTCGCCATCGTCTTCGGCGGCTATGTGGCGCAACGGCTGGAGGAGGGGCTGTTCATCGGCCTGTTCAAGCTGGAGATGCACATCTGGCGCCCCTTCGACAGCTGGTTCCGTCTGATCACGGCGCGGCGCAACCCGAACCTGCTGCTGCTGACGCTCGGTGCCCTGGCCGGACGTCCGGACCTCGGCATGATCGCGGTCGCCTGGTGGACGGTGATCTCGTTGGGGGTCCACACGTTGCAGATCGTGCAGGCCTTCCTCGCTCGGCGGCGCGGCCCCCTGGTATCCTGGCTGGCGCGATGATCCGCGTCGGCGTCATCAGCAACCCGCGCAGCCTCGCCAACCGCCGGGCCGCGCGGAAGGGGAGCGGTTTCGCCGCGGTGGCCGCCGGCTTCCCCGGCCTGCTCTACGCCCAGCCCGGCACCCCGGCGGAGCTGCAGGAGACCCTGGCCGAATTCCACCGGCGCGAGGTCGGCGTGATCGGCGTCCATGGCGGCGACGGCACCATCCGCGAGGTGCTGACCGCCCTGCCCCGCTCCTATGGGGAGTCCTGGCCCGACATCGCCCTGCTGCCGGCGGGCAAGACGAACCTCGCCGCTCGCGTCCTGGGATCGGCCGGGCGCGGCGGCGAGGGGCTGGCGCGGCTGCTGGACGCGGCACGGCAACGCAGCCTCGGCCGGGTCGAGGCGCCGGTGATGGAGATCGCCTGGACGGACGCGCCGGAGCGGCGGATGAGCGGCTTCCTGTTCGGCGCGGGGGCCTTCTCCACCGGCACGAAGCTCGCCTACAGCCATGTCCACGCGGCGGGCATCAACAGCGGCCCCGCCGTGGCGCTGACCATCGCCGCCGCCGCCGCCTCCATCCTTGTCGGCAAGGGCCGGCGGGACATGCTGGCGGGGGAGGAGATGAGCCTGGCGCTGGACGGCGCACCCCAACGCCCCGGCCGCCGCTTCCTGACGCTCGCCAGCACCTTCGACCGGCTGGCGCTGGGCATCCGCCCCTTCTGGGGCGAGGGGAAGGGCTCCTTGCGTTGGCTCGACGTGCTGGCGCCGCCGCGCCGGCTGATGCGGGCGCTCGTGCCGGTGCTGCGCGGCCGCCCGCGCCCCTGGATGACCGAGTCGAGCTACACCAGCGGCCGGGCGGACCGGCTGGCGCTGGCGCTGTCCTCGCCCTTCGTGGTGGACGGCGAGCTGTTCGACCCCGGCCCGGCCGGCATCACCCTGTCGGCCGACCGGCGGGTCGGGTTCGTCACGCCATGAACGGCGGCATGATGGGACCGGACGGCATCCGGGAGGTCGAAGCCGTCATCGCCGGGGAGCTGGACCGCCCGGCCATGGCGGAGGCGCGGGTGCTGTCCGACGCCATCGTCGCCCGCCACGGCGATGCCGTCGCGGCGGTGCTCTTCTACGGCTCCTGCCTGCGCACGGGCGACGCCACGGGCATCCTGGACGTCTATGTGCTGACCGACGCCTTGCGCGCCTATCACGGGCGGGCGGTGCCGGCGCTGCTGAACGCGCTGGTCCCGCCGACCGTCTCCTACCTGGAGGCGCCCTTCGAGGGAGGCGTGGTGCGGGCCAAGGTCGCGGTCATGGGGACGGCCGCCTTCGCCCGCGCTGTGCGGGGCCGGGGCATGGACACCACGATCTGGGCGCGCTTCTGCCAGCCGGCGGCCCTGCTGTACGCCCGCGACGGGGACAGCCGGCGGCTCGCCGTCTCCGCCGTGTCGCGGGCGGTGGTCACGGCGGCGCGCTGGGCGGCCCGGCTGAGCCCAGCGGGGACGAGCCCAGGGGTGTGCTGGACCATCCTGTTCCAGCATACCTACGGCGCCGAGCTGCGGGCCGAGCGCGGCAACCGGCCGAACGTCGTCTACGAGTGGGCGGCGGCGCGCTACGACCGGCTGATGGAGCTGGCACTCGCCGGCGAGGCCGTGGGGCCACGGGAACGCGACAGCGCGCGGCGCGGCTGGGCGCGGCGGCGCGTCGCCGGCAAATTTCTCAATATCGTGCGGCTCGCCAAGGCGGCCTTCACCTTCGAGAATGGCGCCGACTACATCCTCTGGAAGCTGGAGCGGCATGCCGGCCGCCCGGTGCGGGTCACCGCCTGGCAACGGCGGCATCCGATCCTCGCCTCCCCGGTGCTGCTCTGGCGCCTCTACCGCGATGGCGTGATCCGCTGAAAAGGCTTCGCCCTCTCCCCGCGAGGGAAGAGGGCGAATAAGACGGCTCCGGCGCGTTACCGAAACGCGCCCCGGATCACTCCGCCGCGACGACCTCCGGCTCGATCACGCCGAGGCTGCGGCCGATCGAGGCGAAGACGGAGATGACCTGGTCGATCTGCTCCGTCGTGTGGGCGGCGCTGACGCTGGAGCGCAGCAGCGGGAAATTGTCCGGGGTGGCCGGCGGCAGGGCGAGGTTCAGGTAGACGCCGGATTCCAGGAGCGCGTTCCAGAAGGTGATCGCCGTCTCCAGGGAGGGCAGCCGGATCGACACGATCGGGTTCGGCTGCGGGCCGACGATGAAGCCCTCGCGCTGCAGGCCGTGGTAGAGCCGGTGCGCGTTGAAGGCCAGGCGCTGGCGCAGGCCGGTGTCCTGCTCGACGCGGGTAAGCGCCTGCGTCACCGACGCGATGACCGACGGCGGCAGCGAGGCCGTGAACATGTAGGGACGGCAGGCGACGCGCAGCACGTCGAAGTCCGGCAGGTCCGACACGCAGTAGCCGCCGACCGCGCCCAGGCTCTTGCTGAAGGTGCCGACGATGAAGTCCACGTCGGCCTCGACCCCCACCTGCTCGGCGAGGCCGCGGCCCTTGGCGCCCAGCACGCCCATGGAGTGCGCCTCGTCCACGAGAAGGAAGCCGCCCCACTCGCGCTTGACCTCGACGAATTCCTTCAGCGGGGCCGCGTCGCCGAGCATGCTGTAGATGCCCTCCACGACGATCAGCTTGTTGCCCGGAAGGTCCTTCATGCGGCGCAGGCGCCGGGCGAGGTCGTCCGGATCGTTGTGGCGGAATCGGGTGACCTTGGCGCTGCCCAGGCGGCAGCCGTCATAGATGCTGGCGTGGCTGTCCGCGTCGATCAGGATGTGATCGTCCGGCCCGGCGACCGTGGACAGGATGCCGAGATTCGCCTGGTAGCCGGTGGTGAACACCATCGCCGAGCGCCGGCCGTAGAAGTCCGCGAGGCGGCGCTCCAGCTCGGCGTGGCTGCCGTAGGTGCCGTTGGCGATGCGCGACCCGGTCGTGCCGGTACCCGCCTCGCGCACGGCTTCCACGGCGCTGGCGATGCAGCTCTCGTCGAAGGTCAGGCCGAGATAGTTGTTCGTCCCGAGCAGGATCACCCGGCGGCCGTTCAGCATGGCCTCGTTGGGCGAAACCACCTTGTCGAAGCGGACGGAGAAGGGATCTTGGCCCATCGCCTGCAGCGAGCCGTAGGTCGCACGCAGATGCGCGAATTTGTCCAGAATGGTCATGTTCCGGTTTGATGCCTCTTCAGCTCCGCGATCGCGTCGGCAAGATCACGGACGGTCTTGATATCAGCCAGCTTGTCCATGGAAATCGAGACATCGAACTGGTCTTCGAGAGTCATGACGAAATTCATGACGGCCAGAGAATCGAGCCCAAGGTCGCGCGCGATGTTCGTGTCCTGGGTCACGCTCTGCTGCACCTGCGGCAGGGCGTTGATGGCCTTGATGATTTCTGCGGCGATCGTGTCGAGCTCGTTCATGACAAACGCTTGGCCATCCGCTCCGGGATACACTGGGGTTCACCCCGCGCATTTGGCGCGAGGACAATCTAACATATCTGTAACGTCACTCGTCTCAAGGCTCAACCGTTCGATGCCCGTGTCTCATAGAAGCTTCGGCAGTGTGTCTTTTTCACTTCTCCTGAGCGGACTGTTGGCATTACCAACATTGTAGATGCGCGCTAGTTCCTTGTTTTCCCAAGGGAATCCGGAATTTATCTAGAGCCATCCGGCGGCCCGGTACCAGGCGACCGTGTCGCGGAACCCCTCGTCCAGGCGGACGCGCGGCTGCCATATGGCCGGTGACGGTTGACGGCCGGCCTCCGACGACCAGTCCGGATGCAGCATTTCCCTTGCCTTGCCGGGCGTCAGCATGGCCGTCCGGCCGGTCAGCCGCGCGGCACCGCCGGACAGGGAGGCGGCGGCGTGGACCAGCGCGCCGGGAACGGGCAGGAGCCGCGGGCTGGACCCCACGGCACGCGCGGCCGCCTCGATCACCTCCCGCCAGCCGTAGCCCTCGCGGCGCTCGTCGCTCAGCTCGTAGACACGCGCCGAGGGGCCGCCGGCGCACAGGGCGGCCACGGCGGCGGCGGCATCGTCGGCGTGAATGAGGCAGACGCGCGACTCGGGACCGTGGAAGAGCGGCACGATGGGGGCCCGCGCGGCGCGGAAGACGGTGAGGGTCTCGCGGTCGCCGGGGCCGTAGATGGCGGGCGGGCGCAGCACGACCCAATTGCCGCCGCCGAAGGCCTCGACGGCCGCCTCCTCGCCCGCGCGCTTGCTGGCCGCGTAGCCGGACAGGCCGGGCTCCCGCGCCGCCAGGGAGGAGACGACGACCAGCCGCGCGTCGGGAGCGAAGCGGGCCACGGCCTCGCCCAGGCGGCGGCTGCCGTCGCGGTTCACGGCCATGAAGCCATCGAGCGAGGGCGCCTTGATCAGGCCGGCCGCGTGCACCACGGCGTCCGCCCCGCGCACCAGCCGGCCGAGCGCGGCCGGATCGTCGAGGCCGCCGAAGACCAGCTCCGGCTCGTTGCCGCCGGGAAGATCGAGCGCCGGGTTGCGCCGGACCAGTAGGCGCAGGCGCCAGCCCTCGCGGGCCAGCGCGCCGAGCATGGCGCGCCCGAGAAAGCCGGTGCCGCCGGTGACCGCGATGAGGCCGCCCATGCCGGGCTCCCTCACGCCGCGTCCGCGAAGCGTCCTTCGACATAAAGGCGCCGGGCGCGGGCGCGGCTCAGCTTGCCCGAGGAGGTCTGGGGCAGGCTGTGCGGCGGCACCAGCACGATCTCCGCCTCCACACCGTGCTCGGCGCGCACGGCGCCTGCCACGGCGGCCTTCAGCGCGGTCCGCGCCTCGGCGTTCGACAGACGGCACTGGACCAGCAGGACGACCGCCTCGCCGTCGCCGCCGTCATCCACGGAAAAGGCGGCGGCGTCGCCGCTGCGCAGGGCATCAAGCTGCTCGGCCGTCCATTCCAGGTCCTGCGGCCAGATGTTGCGGCCGTTGACGATGATCAGGTCCTTGGCCCGGCCGGTGATGACGAGCGCCCCGCCGGCCAGATAGCCGAGATCGCCGGTGTCGAGCCAGCCATCGGCGGAGAGCACGCGCTGGGTCTCCTCCGGCTGGTCGAAATAGTCGCGCATCATGCTGGGGCCGCGGACGAAGATTCGCCCCACGCGCCCTTCCGGCACGACGGCGCCATCAGGGTCGCGCAGCTCGACCGCGTGGTCGGGCAGCGGCGCGCCGCACAGCACGAACTCGCGGCTGCGGGCGGTGGCGGCGCCGGGCGGGACGACGTTTCCGTCCTCCTCCAGAACGTCCATGTCCACGCGGCTCGTCTCGATGCCCCGGTCCAGCGGCGCGAAGCTGACGGCGAGCGTCGCCTCGGCCATGCCGTAGCTGGCGACGAAGGCCCGTGCATCGAAGCCGCGCGGGGCGAAGGTCTCGGCGAAGCCGGCCAGCACGTGAGGGCGGATCATGTCGCCGCCGATGCCGGCCGCGCGCCAGCGCGACAGGTCGAGCCCGTCGGTCGAGGCCGTCGCGGCGCGCCGCGCGCACAGCTCGTAGCCGAAACTCGGGCTGTAGGAGAGCGTGCCGCCGTTCGCGGCGAGGACCGACAGCCAAGTCAGGGGCCGGCGGGCGAATTCGCGCGTCGGCAGGAAGTCTATGGTCACCTGCGAGGCCAGGGGCGTCAGCAGGAAGCCGACCAGCCCCATGTCGTGGTAGAAGGGCAGCCAGGACACGCCGCGGTCCCCGTCGCGGACCGCCAGCCCATTCACCGCGATGGCGCGGGTGTTGGCCATCAGCGCGCGGTGCGTCACCGTCACGCCCATGGGGAAGCGCGTGCTGCCCGACGAGAATTGCAGGTAGGCCACCTCGTCCTCGCTGATGACAGGCAGTTCCACCCCATCCTCGGCCACGCCGTCGAAGACCGCGAGCGAGCCGACGACCCGCAGGCCCAGCCCCTCCGCCGCCTCGGCGATCCAGGAGGACAGCGCGTCGGGTCCCAGCAGGCCGGAGGAGCGCGCGGCCGTGATCATGCCCCGCAGATGCGCGATGTAGCCTTCCCGCCCGCCGAAGGGCATGGGCAGCGGCAGGGGCACCGGGATGGCTCCGGCGAACTGGCAGGCGCAGAAGGCCCGCACGAAGTCCGCGTCGGTCTCCGCGATCAGCGCGATGCGGTCGCCGGCCGCGATGCCCGAACGCAGCATGCGCCGGGCCAGGGACCGCGCCTGCGTTGCAAGGTCGGCGTAGCTCAGCACCTCGAGAAGCTGCCCGCGCCCGGAATAGAAGTTCAGCCCGCGCCCGCCACCGGCGGCGTAGTCGATCGCTTCCGTCAGTGTCCTGAAATCCGCATGGCGGCGCGGAAGGGAGCAATCGGACGACAAGGGCGACGGCATCAGCCAGAACTCCTACGCAAATGCGCCGTGTCCGGTCCCCCTGCGGGGGCCGGACGGCGGCGCGAACAGCCATCCCGGAGGGATGGTCTTAACCTCGATCAGGCCGCGCGTCACTGTGACAATCCACTGGTTTGCCGCGCGGCGACACCGATATAGCCGAGGTCGGGGGGATTGCGAAACAGCGCTGTTGCGGGAAGGAGGCACTCCTCCCCGCCGAAATTCACGCCGAAAGCTCTCCCTAAATCCCCGCCAAACCCCATATGATAGGAGTCGCGTGTAGCAGCCCAGGAGGAATCGTGGCGACGGACAAGAAGGCCGACCGGCAGGATCTCGACGCAATGACCCGTGAATTCCTCGCGCGTGGGGGCGGGATCACCCGCTGCGACCCCGGCCCCAGCGAATCCGTGGTCTACCGGAACGGCCCGCGCCGCTTCAAGAAGCCCGCCGCCAAAACCGAGGCGGCACCGGAACAGGCGGCGGCACCCGAGCCGGCGGCGGCACCCGAGCCGGCGGCGGCGCCGGAAGGGACGGACTGAATAGAGGGACGCGGCGGTCCGCCCTCTTTTTCCGAAGGCGTGCCGCCGGAGCCTACACGAGTTCCCCAGCCTTCATGGCCCCACTTCTTTCCGGAGCCATCAGGGCGCCGCCCTCGGCAGGCGCAGGGTGAAGCGCACGCCCTCGCCCGGACGGCTGTCCACGCGGATGGTGCCGCCCAGCCGCTGGGCGACCAGGTTGTAGACGATGTGCAGGCCGAGGCCCGTGCTGCCCTGGGAGCGGCGGGTGGTGAAGAAGGGGTCGAAAAGGGTCGGCAGATGCTCCGGCGCGATCCCGGCCCCGTCGTCGGTGTAGACGATCTCCACGCTTTCGGGCCCGGGCTCGGACTCCAGCGCCGTCACGGCGATGGCGATGCGGCCGGTCCGCTCCGGCTCGAAGCCGTGCACCAGCGTGTTCGAGATCAGGTTGGTCAGGATCTGGGCCAGCGCGCCCGGATGGTTGTCGAGCGTCAGGCCCGGCGGGCAATCCACGGTCAGGCTGTGTCCGGGCCGGTGCCACATGGGACGCAGGCTGTGCACGAGATCCTCGAGCCACTCGTCCAGCGTGAATTCGCGGCGCTCGTCGCTGGTCTGGTCGGCGGCGACCTGCTTGAATCCATGGACGAGGTCGGCGGCGCGCCCAATGTTGGCGAGCAGGAGGCCGGTCGAGTCGAGCGTCATCTCCGAATATTCGGCGAATTCGGAGCGCTTGAGCTTGCCCTCCTCCACCAGCCTGGCGATCCGACGCGTCTCGTCCGAGAGGTGCGAGGCCGCGGTCAGGGCGACGCCCAGGGGCGTGTTGATCTCGTGCGCCACGCCGGCGACGAGCGAGCCGAGAGCGGCCATCTTCTCCGACTGGACGAGCTGCTGCTGGGTTTGCTGGAGACGCGCGTGCGCCTCGCTGACCTCGCCGAGCGTGCGGCGCAGCACCTCCGACTGTTCGGACAGGGCGCGGGTGCGGTCGGCGATCTGCGCCTCCAGCCCGCGGTTGAAATCGGCCAGCTCGTCGTAGAGCCGCGCGTTCTCCAGCGAGATGGCGATCTGCGCGGCGAGCAGGCGCGGTGCCTCCAGCCGCTGGTCGACGAAAGCGTCGGTGACGAGGTTGTTTTCCAGATAGAGAAGCCCGACCAGCTCCGCCTTGCGGACCAGCGGCAGGCAAAGCACGGAAAGCGGCCGGCGGGCCGTCATGTAGGGATCCCCGGCGAAGCGGGCGTCCGCGGCCGCCTCGCCCAGCACCACCGGCTCCCGCACGCGGCTGGCGTAGGCGATGACCGACAGCGGGAGGCGCGGGCCGCCGTCCTCCGCAGGCGCGGCCGGGTCGAGCCCCGGCAGGGCGTGGTAGGCGTCGTCGGCCCCGTTGCCTTCCGCCGCGATGCGCAGCCGCCCGTCCGTCCCGGCGGCCGGGGCCTCGGCCAGCAGAAGCAGGCCGCGCTGGGCCCCGGCGACCTCGAGCACGGTGCGCAGCAGCCGCTCCAACAGAGCCTCGCGCTGGATCTCGCCGGAGATCGCCTGCGCCGCCTTCAGCACCGCCTCGGTGTCCAGCGACACGGTGTTGAAACGGCTGGTGGAGGTGGACTTGCGCGTCGGCTGCCGCCCCTCGCCCTGCGGCAGCACGGCCAATTCGGGGAAGCGGCGCTCCATCTCGCCGACCTTGGCCCAGGCCTCCCAGCGGCGGTAGATGTCACGCGCCTGGCTGCGGTGGAAGAGCGCCTGCGCCCCGTAGCCGAGCGAGGCGCAGAAATCGCCGGCCCGCTCGTGGGCGACGGCCTCCTCGTGG
The DNA here is from genome assembly GCF_017356015.1 of Azospirillum sp. SYSU D00513. GTDB lineage: Bacteria > Pseudomonadota > Alphaproteobacteria > Azospirillales > Azospirillaceae > Azospirillum. The sequence goes on along the minus strand of NZ_JAFIQV010000044.1, from coordinate 23,961 downwards.
ATGTAGCCGGCGGCCTCCGCGGCGGCGATGGCGGCGGCGTAGCCGAGTGCGGCCCGTTCCGGCCGGTCGGTGAGGCGCAGGTACTCGGCCTCCAGCAGGAGCAGCCGGTGCCGGTAGTTGGCGGAGCCGAGCGCCGCCGTCTTGCGGAACCAGCGCAGGGTCGGCTTCATCGCCCGCGCGGCGCGGCGGCGCGCCTCCTTCGTCGGGAAGGGGCCGATCGTCTCGACCAGCGCGCGTTCAAACAGGTAGACGCCCTGGATGTAGGAGCCGCGGATCTGCGTCATGTGGCGCGTCATGCGTTCGGCGATGTCGCGCCCCGCCCGGGCGGCCCCGAAGGTGCGGGCGAGCTGAAGCTTCAGCAGATAGAAGCCGGCGAGCACGATGCCGTTGTTGGCGGACACCAGGCCGGCCACCGCCTCGTCCTCGTCCAGGAAGCGCCCGTCGAGACGCCAGGGCTCCGGGCTGCCCTGGCGCAGGTTCTCGACCGCCTGGGCGAAGCCCTTGATCAGCGGCCCGTAGAACAGGAAGCCGATGCGCGTCACCCCGCGCATGACCTCCTGCGCCTCCGTTTCCAGCCGGGAGAGGTTGGCGCCGGTGTGCCATCCGAAACGCAGCCAGGTGACCAGCGCGTAGCCGGCGCCCTCGCTGTCGCCCTCGTGCAGCGCGCCATGGTAGCAATCCAGCATTTCCGGCCGCATCTTGCTCAGCGGTTCGGTCCAATGCCGGCCGAAATAGGTCGCGAAGGCGATGGAACGGTGCAGCCGTTCGTACTTGGTGCCGGCCCGCACCATGCCCATCGCGCGCTGCGCCCACCAGGCGGCGGAGCGGCGGGCGCCGACGACGCCGGCGACGACGATCCAGCCGACGATGCCCGCCAGCACATGGCCGGGCTGGCCGGTCGACAGGAAGGCGCGGACGTTGCGCACCGCGTTGGGCAGCCACAGGTCGCGCCGGGTGGCGTAGGCGGCCATGAGCATGATCGTCAGAAGCTCGGAGACGAGCGCCTGCGTCGCCGCGTCCCGGGCCGGGGGCCGGGGCCAGCGGTGCAGGCGGACCATCTCCCACCAGCCCTGCGCGACCGCCGCGAGGTTCTTCAGCGGACCGCCCTTGCGCACCACCTGGAAGCCCAGCAGGGCCGCGGCTTCCAGCGCCACGTCGGTGGCGGCGGAATTGTTGCCCTGCGCGATGATGCTGCTGACCCGGTAGATCTGGGAGCGCACCGCCTGGACCGGCTGGCGGACCCGCTGGAGGACGATGGCGGCCAGCCGGTCCACCTCGGCGTGGTCGCTACCCATGCTGGCCGCCTGGACCGCCATCTCGTGCAGCTCCAGCGTCAGCTCGTAGTCGCTCCCCCAGCCCTCCTCCCCGACGAGCGCGATGGCCGCCTCGGCGTGGTCCTTCGCCGGCTCGAAGGCGGCGGAAGCGGCGGCCCGCTTGGCCGCCTCCAGGTTCAGGCGCGCGACCGCGAGTCGCTCCGCCTCGTCCTGGATCAGGGCGCGGCCCTGGTTGATCTGCGCCAGCAGGTCGAACAGCCGCTCGGAACGCTCGGGCGCGTCGGTCCCCTTCAGCATCAGCCGGCCGATGGACAGGTGGACGGCCGCGCGCTCGGCTTCCGGGATCAGCACATAGGCGGCCTGCTGCACGCGGTCGTGCAGGAAGCGGTAGCCGGCGGTCAGCGGCGGATCGGACGGACCGCCCCATTCCGCGCCTGCTTGCCTGTCCGTGCTCCGTTCCACGCCGGGTGCGGCGCTCTCCCCGACGTAACGGTAGGCCGCGTCCACCGGAAGGACCAGCTCCTCCCGGAGCGCCGGCCACAGCGCCGATGCCAGGGCCGCCGGCGGCTCCCCGGCGGCCAGCGCCAGCGTCACGAGGTCGAAGCGGTTGCCGACGCAGGCGGCCCGGCTCAGCGCGCTCTGCGTCTCGGCGGGCAGCCGCTGCAGCTTGCTGACCATCAGCTCGACCACGTTCGCCGTGCTGGCGTGGCCGGCGACCGCCTCCTGGTCCCAGCGCCAGCGCCCCTCGCGCGCGTCGAAGGCGATCAGCCCGTCGTCGTGCAGGGACAGCAGGAACTGCGCCAGGAAGAAGGGATTGCCTTCGGTCTTTGCCCGGCAGGCATCGGCGAGCGGGGCCGTCTCCGCCTGGGGACGGCGCAGCGTCTCCGCGACGAGGCCGCGGACGGCCTCCTCCTCCAGCGGCCCGACGGTCAGCGTCTCGACCCGCGTGCCGGCCTCGACCGCCAGCTCCACCGTCTTGTGCAGGGGATGGCCGGCGGGCACCTCGCCGTCGCGGTAGGCGCCGATCACCAGCAGGTGCTTCAGCCCGAGATCACCGACCAGCTTGCCGAGCAGATCGAGCGAGGGCCGGTCGGCCCATTGCAGATCGTCCAGGAACAGGACCAGCGGCCGGTCCGCCGTGGCCAGCGCCATCACGAGGTTCTGGAAGGTGATCTGGAAGCGGAACTCCGCCTCCGCCGGGCCGAGCTTGGCTACCGGCGGCTGCGGGCCGATCACCAGTTCGAAGGCGGGGATCAGCTCGGTGATGACGGCGCCGTTCGGTCCGACCGCCGCCCGCAGCGCGGCGCGCCGCTCCGCGAGGCCGGCTTCCTGCTCGGCCAGGACACGGCGGGCGAGCTGGTCGAAGGCCTGGATCAGTGCTGCGTAGGAGATGCTGCGCTTGTACTGGTCGAACTTGCCTTCCACGAACTGGCCGCGCCGGGCCGCCATCGGCTTGTGCACCTCGTGCACCAGGGCCGACTTGCCGATGCCGGCGGAGCCCGCGACCAGCAGCAGCTCGGCCGGACCGGAGCAGATCCGGTCGTAGGCGGCGAGAAGCCGCGACACCTCGGTCTCGCGGCCGTAGAGCCGCTCGGGAATGCGGAAGCGTTCGCTGCGGTCCTGGCGGCCCAGGACGAAGGTGTCTGGGTCGAGGCCCAGCAGGGCGGCGGCCCCGTCCCCTTCCAGACGCTCCAGGCAGGCGTCCAGGTCGGCCTTCAGGCCGTGGGCGCTCTGGTAGCGCGCCTCCGGATCCTTGGCGAGCAGCTTCAGGACGATGGCCGAGACGACGGGCGGCACGGACGGGTCGATGCGGTGCGGAGGCACCGGCGCGCGGGCGATGTGGCCGTGCACGACGGACAGCGTGTCGGCGCCCTCGAACGGCACGCGGCCGGTCAGCATCTCGTACAGGGTGGCGCCCAGCGCGTAGAGGTCGGCCCGCCAGTCCACGCAGCGGTTCATGCGGCCAGTCTGCTCGGGCGCCATGTAGGACAGCGTGCCCTCCAGGATCTGGCCGCCCGGCGAGGTCGCCTCGCGCGCCAGCTCAGCCGCGATGCCGAAATCGATCAGCTCGACCCCGCCGGTGCGCGGGTTCATGATGATGTTGGCGGGGTTGATGTCCTTGTGGATGATGTCGCGGCCATGCACCGCCCCCAGCGCCGAGGCGACGGCCGAGGCGATGCGCAACGCCTCGGCCAGCGCCGGCTTGCCGGCCCGCAGCATGCGGTCGAGGCTCTCGCCGCCGCGGTCCAGCATCACCAGGGTGAGGCCGTCGCGCCCCTCCTCCAGGTCGAGCGAGGTGACGATCCCCGGACCGGCAAGGCTGCGGGCCAGCGCGTATTCACGGCGGAAGCGCGGCACGTCCGTGGAATTCAACCGGGGCCGCTCCAGCCGCTTGAGCACCACCGGCGCGCCGTCCTCCGCGCGCGTGCCACGGTAGACGCTGACCAGCGCCCCGTGATGCACCTTCTCGCCGATGCTGTATTTGGCGGCGGCCAGCACCGTCATGGCCGCCGCCCCGCGCCGAGGGGCGTCTGGACGGTCTTGGTATTGGCGGTCATGGAGGCCCTGCCGTCCGGCGAACTTGAGAGGCCTTCTTCATAGCACCGATGCGCCGGAACGGGAATCCGCTTCAAAGCGGTCTTTTCCCGTCCGCCACGGGTCCCGGAACCCGCTCGAAGTTCCTGGAAGCCGTTCCTGATCCACTGGCTGCTGACCACGCGGCTGAAGGACGGCGACATCCTGTTCTACTGTGACAGCGGCGCCCATTTCGTCCACCGTGCCGACCCGGTGATCGAGCTGTACCGCGAGCGCCGCGACCTGCCGGTGCTGCTGTTCACGCTGGAGGACGCGCACCGCAACCGTGTCTGGACCAAGCGCGACTGCTTCCATTACATGGGGCTGGACCATCCCGACTACACCGACGCGCCGCAGATCCTGGCGAGCTTCGTCGTCTGCGAACGCGGCGAGGCCAGCATCGCCTTTGTCGCGGAATGGCTGCGTCACGACAAGGACCCGCGCATCCTGACTGACCGGCCCAACCCGGCTGTTTGACAGGTTCCAACCCCGCACGGTACTTTTCCTCCCCTGCCGGACCAGGGCCGGCGCCCTGACGTGAAGGACCGGCCGATGAGCGGCGGCGACACCGACCAGACCAGCCACCGCCTGCACATCGTGGTGCCCTACCGCGACCGGGAGGCGCATCTGCGCCTGTTCCTGCCGCGCGTCACCGCCTATTTCGCCGCCCTGCCCCGGCCCATCGACTATCGCGTGACGGTGGTGGAGCAGGAAGCCGGCCTGCCCTTCAACCGGGGGGCGCTGAAGAATGTGGGCTTCCTGCTGGGCGAGGGGTGGAGCGGCTACAGCTGCCTGCACGACGTCGATTACCTGCCGCTCGAGGCGGATTATTCCCGGGTCGAGGTTCCGACCCCCATCCTGGGCCATGGCGTGGAGAAGCGCCCGGTGGCGCCCGGCCGCTCCGACCGCACGGTGACGACCGACGTGGAGCAGACCATGGGCGGGGTGCTGCTGATGCCGAACCAGGTGTTCCGGCAGATCGACGGCTATTCCAACCAGTATTGGGGCTGGGGCTACGAGGATTTCGATTTCTCGCTGCGCATCCGCGCCCGCAACCTGCCCACCGGCCGCAGGATGGGCCGGTTCGAGCCGCTGGACCATGACAACGACGGCTTCACGCTGGAGGCGACCCCCTCCGCGATCTCGCTGGTCAACCGCCGCGTCTTCCGGGAGCTGTGGTCGAACGGCAAGCTGCCGGCGGGCGACGGGCTGTCGAGCCTGTCCTTCGACGTGCTGGACCGCCGCCTCTGCGATGATGGCACCCCCGCCGGCCGGGGCCGCTGGGAGCATGTCGTGGTCCGCCTGAACCACGCCCCGCGCCCCGATCAGCTGGCGGCCGGCGCCGGCTGACGCTTTGGAGCCGGGCCGGGCGGCGGCGTTCAGCCGGCGGGCTCCGCCTTCGGCACGCCCTCGTACCAGGCGGCATAGGGCGTGTTCGCGGCCATATGGCGGTTCAGGTCGGGGGCACCATCCGTCCACCACACCGGCCCCCGTTCGCCGAGCGCGACCTTGGCCGCCTGCACGGCGGCGCGGGCCTCCTTCATCAGGGCGGGGTCCTGCGTGCGCTTCGCCCGCGCGACGGCGCGCCGCGCCTCCATGAGGCTTTTCACCATGCGGGCGCGCTCCTCCGGGGCGAGGTTCGGGTTGGAGGTCCGCCAGAGCCGTCCCCGGACGACGAGGTAGCGCCCGTCCGGCGTCACGAGCGGGGCCGTCTTGCCGGCGGGCGTCATGGCTCCTCTCCCTGCATAACCGCCCCCGCCGAGCGCTGCCATGCCGGTTCGGACAGCCGTTCGGCGAGGAAGTCGGCAAGTGCCGCGACCTTGGCCGGGCGGGCGCGGGCCGACGGGGTAACGAAGTAGAGGCCGCCCCTGGGCAGGCTCCAGTCCGTCAGGACGGCGGTGAGCCGGCCCTCGGCCAGATGCTCCGCGGCCATGAAGTCCGGCAGTTCGGCGATGGCCATCCCGGCGAGGACCATCGGCAGCAGGGCGTCGGCGTTCGTCACGCGGAGCGGTCCGGCGGGCGTCACCTCCTCCTCCTCGCCCGCGCCGTCGGTGAAGCGCCAGACGTCCCGGCGCGCCCGGTAGGCGTAGCCCAGGCAATGGTGGGCGGCAAGGTCGCGGGGGTGCCGGGGCCGGCCATGCTCGGCCAGATAGGCGGGGGAGGCGACGATCAGCGGCGCCACCGGGCAGAGCCGCCGCGCCACCAGCGAGCTGTCGGGCAGCACCGCGATCCGCAGGGCGGCGTCGAAGCCGTCGCCCACCAGATCGACCAGGGCGTCGCTGAGATGCAGGTCGATGGAGACCTCCGGGTAGAGCCGGAAGAAGTCCGGCAGGATGGGCGCCACCCGGCGCAGGCCAAAGGACATCGGCACGGCGAGGCGGATCAGCCCGCGCGGGCGGCTGGACAGCTCCCGCGCGGCGCTTTCCGCCGCCTCGGCCTCCTCCAGGATCCGCGCCGCGCGCTCGGCCAGCGTATGGCCGAAGCCGGTCAGGGCGAGGCGGCGGGAGGTGCGGTTGAAGAGCCGGGCGCCCAGCCGCTCCTCCAGCCTGCCGACGGCGCGCGACACGGTCGCCACCGACACGCCCAGGGCGCGCGCCGCCCCGGCGAAGGAGCGTTCCTCCGCCACCGTGGCGAACATCGCCAGACCCTCGAAATCCGGGAGCTTCGACATCGACAATCCTGCAACGATGGTTTCCATCCATTTCTATTTCGGCATGACGTAGCCGTCGATAGCTTCGTGAACAGCAAACAACCCGACCACGCAGACAAACCCGATCACGGAGATTTCGAATGTCACGCAAGCTCGAAGGCAAGATCGCCATCGTCACCGGCGCCACCAGCGGCATCGGCCTCGCCGCCGCCAAGCGCTTCGCCGCCGAAGGCGCCCAGGTCTATCTCACCGGCCGCCGTCAGGCCGAGCTGGACGCCGCCGTCACGGCCATCACATCGGCCGGCGGCAAGGCGACGGGCGTGCGGGCCGACTCTTCCAGCCTCGCCGATCTCGACCGGCTCTACGCGCAAGTTCAGGCGGAGGCTGGGCGCATCGACGTGCTCTACGCCAACGCCGGCGGCGGCGGCATGGTCCCGCTGGGCGACATCACGGAGGAACAGTACTCGGACACCTTCGACCGGAACGTGAAGGGCGTCCTGTTCACGGTGCAGAAGGCCCTGCCGCTGCTGAGCGAGGGCGCCTCGGTGATCCTCGCCGGCTCCACCGCCGCCGTCATGGGCACGCCGGCCTTCAGCGTCTATGCGGCCAGCAAGGCGGCGGTGCGCAGCTTCGCCCGCAACTGGATCCTGGACCTGAAGGGGCGCGGCATCCGCGTCAACACGCTGAGCCCCGGCCCGGTCCGCACGCCGGGCCTGGTCGATCTGGCCGGCCCGGACGCCGCCCAGCAGCAGGGGCTCGTCGATTACCTGGCGAGCCAGGTACCGCTGGGCCGCGTCGCCGACCCGGACGAGATCGCCACGGTGGCCGTGTTTCTGGCGTCGTCCGACAGCAGCTTCGTCAACGGTGTCGAACTGTTCGCCGATGGCGGAATGGCGCAGGTCTGAGGCCCAACCGGTTCCTAACCTCGCGCGGCCTTGAGGAGGGTCGGGCCGGGGCCGCCGCGTCCCGATCCGGCACCCGTCGCCTGGAGAGCCCTGGCGAGGCTGCGCTCGATGTCCGCCCGGTCGAAGGGTTCCTCGCTGGCGCGCAGCCCGGCGGCGGCGATCATGCGGGCGTGGCGCGCGAGCGCCTCGCGCTGCTCGTCCAGCCGCGTGTGCTCGGCGATGCGGGCGATCGCTTCCAGCATGTGGATGACCACGGCGGGCATGCCGGAGCCGGCCTGGCGGATCTGGTTGAAGGCGCTGTCGATGATGCCGGTGTAGGTCGATGCCTCGGTGATGACGCGGACAGTGCCGTCCCTGCCGCGCAGCAGTTCCGACGGCAGGCAGCGGCCCATCGCCCGTGACAGCGCGGTCCGGAGCCGGTCGATGGCGGCGGTCGCCGTGAAGGGATCGTTGATGCCCGGCGACAACGCCCGCACCGCCACCTCGACCAGTTGCCGGATGGCGAACTCGATGTCCTGCGTCGGCGTCCGCTCCTCGCCGACCACCACGAAACCGGCGACCTCCCCGGACAGCCGGCCATCCTTCGCCACCGCCTCCGCGGCCTGGGGCGGATGGATCGCGATGCGCCGGTCGCCCAGGGCGACGAAGTCGCCGGGGCGGAAATCCATTCTGATGACGGCGCCCTGCCGTTCGGCCCAGCCGACCAGCCCATCATAGTCGATGGCCTGGACGTAGCCGTCCCAGGGCAAGGCGAGCTGGGCGGCCTCGGCGTGGACGTCGCGGGATGGGCCGGGATCCTGATGTTCCGGAGCGGGCGCGTCCTTGAGTTCTGGAAGCTCCTCGACCGCCTCGTCCAGGTCGTGGCCGACCCGTTTCACAAGCTCGTCCGCGACGATGGAGCGCGACACGCCCTGGATGAAGGCCAGAAGCGCCAGCACGCACAGAAGCGACAGGCCCGTGCCGACCGTGACCGCCGCATGTGGCACCTCGTGGATGTCGGCGGCCCCGCGGACATCGCGCAGCACGATCAGGCAATAGACGATCGTCATGACGAAGGTGCCGAGCGTGGCTTGGTTCCGCAGATCGGCGCGGAAGGCGCGCACCAGCCGGGAGCCGTATTGGTTTGCGGCCAGCGTCAATGCTACGACCGTGACGGAGAAGACGATGCTGGCCATGGCGATGACCGAGGTCAGCAGCGTGGAGAGGAGGTTCCGGACATCCTCGCCGTCGCCCTTGTTCATCCACCAGCTCCGGACGGCATCCTCCTCGCCGTGCCCCGCATCCACCCCGAGCATCGCGAAGCCGAGAGCGCCCCCGACGAAGGTCATCAGAGCCGGCAGGAACCACAGGCTCGTGCGGACGGAGTCCCAGACGGTGATCAGCCGGTTCAGCATTCCGGTGCGGGCGGGCGCGGTTTCACGGAGGTCATGGCGTGAGAACGCCGCTGGCCGAAGCGCGGTTCCTTCCTACCGCGAAGGGAAGAGGGGCTTGAGGCCCGAGTGAATTCAACAGCCTTGAAACATCAGATCCTCGCCAAATCGCCGATCCATTTCGCTCCAAAGGGTTATGTCTTTTTATTGGGCTATCTGGACCTGGTTTCATTGGCCGAGCGTTCGGTGTCGAACAGACGGCGGCTCTCGCGGCCCGCATGATGGGGCACAACCAAGACGAAAACCGGTATGGAGGATCGCATGGCCGACCGCGCCCCAAGCCTCGTCGCACAGGCCCGCAAGGTCGACGACCTCGCGCGGCGCATGTGCGCCGGGAGCCAGCGCCTGCAAACCTTCCAGGCCACGCCCGAACCCTCCCGGCACGGCCTCATGGCGGCGACGCGGGCGCGGCTGCGCACGCTCGACCTGCGTGAGCTTCGCGAGACCTATGGGGAGACGCTGGCCGCCATCCGGGCGGCCAAGGGACCGGAAGAACTGGCCGTTCTGCAGCTCGCCCGGACCCTGATCCGGCAGGAGATCCGCCATCGCGGCGCCAGCCCTCACGAGCTGCTGTTCCTCTCCAGCCCGGAGACCGGTGCCGACGGGATCCGGGAGGAGCGGGGCGGATTTCTCTGAACCGGACCTCGCCGACGCGGTGCGCCAACGTCAACGTCCCTTCCCACCGCCGCTGTCGGATCGATGGCCCGCCCGCCGCCGTACGGCGGGCGGGTTTGTCTCAACCGAACAGATAATCGGTTTGCGCTGGTGAGGCGGAATTCAAAAGCGTGACCTGGAAGTCATGCGCACGGTCGTGGTTCAAATCGACCCTGATCAACGTGTTCGCGCCTTCTGCAATGGTTTGGACATCGCCGAAGTCGATGCCGTAGGCACTGAAATCGATCTTGTCGGCACCTGAGACGAAATCGAGAATGCTGTCGCTGCCGGGGTCGCCGCTGAACACGAAAACGTCGCTCCCGCCGCCGCCGATGAGCGAATCCTTACCCTCACGACCGTTCAGATGGTCGTTGCCGGCGCCACCAACCAGGAAGTCATTGCCGAGCCCGCCGACCAGCATGTCGTCTCCCATGCCGGCGTTGATGTAATAAGCGTTTTCTTCACCGCTCTTATTGAACTTATCGTCGTCTTTGGTCCCCAGTTCCACGGCGTCGAACCGATCCCCTCGCTGCACGCCGCTGACCAGATCGCGCACATCGTAGGTCACGCCCGGTGTCGCGCTTGCAAAGCTGATCCCTTCATCATCGAAGCGGCTTACCGGGCCTGTGAGATTGCCTGCACCGTCCTCGGCCTGCAGCCGGACCGCGAGCCCCCCGTCCTGGTTCGGCATCGTGCCGCCATCATGGGCGCTGTCATTGCCGACTTCGCTGCTTGTGAAGGTCAGGCGGATTTGCTGGGCAGACACCGGAGCCACCACGTTGACGGTGTCGGCGTCCTTGCCAAGATCGACGGTGTCGCTACCGTCAGTAGCGACGTTGACGTTCACGACGTCCTTCCCCCTCTGGCCGAGGATGGTGTCGTCACCCCCGCCGCCGATGAAGGAGTCGTTTCCATTTTTGCCATTCAAGTGATCGCTGCCGGCACCTCCAACCAGGAAGTCATCATTGCGTCCGCCGGTCACGACGTCGTTACCCATGCCGGCGTTGATGTAATAGGATTCCTTTGCACCACTCTCGTCGATCGTGTCGTTGTTTCTGGTGCCGAGTTCGACGGTGTCGAACCGGTCTCCCCGCTCGACGCCGCTGACCAGATCACGCACGTCGAAGGTGAATTTACCTTTGCTTTCGAAGGTGATGCCTTCGTCGTCGAACCGGCTCACCGGCCCGGCCAGCGCGCCTGAATTGTCTTCAGCTTGGGCGCGGACCGCAAGACCACCGTCCTGATTGAGCATCGTGTTGCTGTCGCGAGCGTTGCCGTTGCCGACTTCGCTGCTGGTGAAGGTCAGCCGCACCTGTGGGTCGGCGCGGTCCGCGCGAATGGAAACCGTGTCATCCCCATCACCATAATCTCGCGCGATGGCTTGGTCCTGGGACAGGTCGACACGGTGAAAATCATCTTTCCCATGATTGTGCTCGTCTTTTCCATGATGGTGCTCGTCTTTACGATTGCGTGTCATTTCCCATTCCTCGCTCTGACGTGATTGCCCCAAGCCCATCAAAAGCTTCCGATGGTGTGCGCTGAAGGGGCCGGCGTTTCGAGTACACGAGGAGCGATCCGCTGGATGCACGCCCGGAGACGATGTTTCTTGTTCGACCCGTTTGCTCCCAATGAGTCTTTTTGGTGGTCAAATAAGAGTGATCCGGGCCAATTTTATATGGTTTCAACCTATAGGCATTTGCCGCCACGGGTCAGATGGCTTGAACCCTTCAGGGCGACTTTTCCAGAACCTATTCCCAAGCAGCAGATCTGTGAGTTCGGTCGCTCAAACCCCAAGGGCGAGGCAAGGCCGGGAGCGACGATCCCGCTTCTCGCAGCCTTGGCGCGTTTGCGCGAAACAAGCGTTCTCAAAAACTTTCTCCCGAGATCGCAAGCACAGGACGGTATGCGAAAGGCATTAATGTTTTTCTGGATGTTTATATATCCATCCTTATTAGGGATTAGATTTTCATACACAGCATGAGAGCTGTCTTGATAACGGCAGGTCCGGCGGAGATTCCGGACGGATTCTAGATCCAGTCCATGGAATTCTTCGACGCCGGCTTACTCTTAGCTCCTCTGTCTTTAGGGAGGATGAGTAATGTCGCAAATGCACGAAAACGCTGGCCTCCATGGGTCCGATGAGTTCCGCACTGGGAACGCCCACGTCGAAGCAGGGCAGGATCAGGTCGAGGCTGACGACCAGGCCAATCGCGATGCCCTGTCGTCAAAGATCGAAGGCATGTCTGACGGTGGTCGGCTATACGGCACTGAATTCGTCGCTCTGAACAACTCCGGAGTGAGCGGAAGCGCGCTTGTGGTGCAGGACGGAAACAGCATCACGGTGTCCATCAAGGCGGAAGGCCTCGAGGCCGGCCAGATGCACGCGCAGCACATCCACGGCATCCGTGGCGTGGAGAAGGGCATGACCGCCACCCCCACGATCCGCCAGGACGTGGACGGCGACGGCTTCGTCGAGTTGGCGGAAGGGCTGGCGACCTATGGCCCCGTTCTCCTGAACCTGGCGACCGACCCGGACGCGGCGGCCGAGCTGCCCATCGGCGGAATGGCCCATGGCGGCATCGCCTTTCCCACGGCCGGTGAGGACGGCAAGCTGAACTATCTGGAGACCTTCACCTTCGACACAGAGGGTGAAGCCAATGCCGCCGCCGCGATGCTCTTCGACGAGCTGACGCCGCTCAACATCCGTGAAATCGTCCTGCATGGCCAGACCCTGGACGAGGGACAGGGGCAGGCCGGCGGGCCGGCGCCCGACGAGGCCGATGGCACGGCGGGCTACAAGGCCCTGCTTCCGGTCGCCTCGGGCGAGCTGACCGACATCGAAACCAATGCGGAGCTGATGCGGTTCGGCAGCCACTTCAACGCCGATGAGCATTTCACGCCGGGAATAGCGCTGCTTGAAGACGCTCGCTCGGAAGATGCGCCCTCCACGAGCGGCGAGGCCGATCACGCCTCCCAGAACGTCCTCGGGGAGATCCTCGAAGGCATGTCCGAGAGCGCCGAGGTTTACGGCACGAAATTCACGGCCCTGAACAACTCCGGAGTGAGCGGAAGCGCGCTTGTGGTGCAGGACGGAAACAGCATCACGGTGTCCATCAAGGCGGAAGGCCTCGAGGCCGGCCAGATGCACGCGCAGCACATCCACGGCATCCGTGGCGTGGAGAAGGGCATGACCGCCACCCCCACGATCCGCCAGGACGTGGACGGCGACGGCTTCGTCGAGTTGGCGGAAGGGCTGGCGACCTACGGCCCCGTTCTCCTGAACCTGGCGACCGATCCGGACGCGGCGGCCGAGCTGCCCATCGGCGGAATGGCCCATGGCGGCATCGCCTTTCCCACGGCCGGTGAGGATGGCAAGCTGCACTATCTGGAGACCTTCACCTTCGACACAGAAGGCGAAGCCAACGCCGCCGCCGCGATGCTCTTCGACGAGCTGACGCCGCTCAACATCCGTGAAATCGTCCTGCATGGCCAGACCTTGGACGAGGGACAGGGGCAGGCCGGCAGTCCGGCACCCGACGAGGCCGATGGCACGGCGGGCTACAAGGCCCTGCTTCCGGTCGCCTCGGGTGAGCTGACCGACATCGAAACCAATGCGGACCTCCTGGCATTCAGCAGCCATTTTCACAACCACGGCGAATCCATCTTCATCGCCTAGGAAAGATCCCATCCGTTCAGGTCCATTCCAAAGCGGGGTCGCGCAGCATTCGCTGCGCGGCTCCTGCCGGAGCCAGCCAGATGCCATCTTCCGAAGTGGGGGCCGCTGTTCTTGATCGCCTCTCGAAAGTCTCCATACGTCATTCACAACTCCAATCGACAGGTCAGCAATGGTGAAAGACGCACATCAGGCGCTTCGGCTCTGCACCCGGCCATCCTTGTGTGTCGGCCTGTTCAGCTTCTTCATCAATGTCCTGATGCTGACGGTGCCGCTCTACTCCCTGCAGATCTTCGATCGGGTGCTGGGCGGGCGGAGCGAGGAAACGCTCGTGATGCTGACCATCGTCGCGGTTGGCGCGCTGGCGGTCCACGCGGCGTTGGAGGTCGTGCGGTCGCGCATCCTGGTCCATATCGGCAATTGGCTCGACCGCACGCTCGGCCCTTCCATCCTGAGCCAGGCAATAGAGGGAAGCGCGACCGGCCGCGGCCGCACGGGCATCCAGGGCCTGCGCGACCTGCAGTCCTTGCGCGGCTTCCTGACCGGCCCGACGATCTTCACGGTCTTCGACGCCCCCTGGGTGCCGGTCTACATGGGCGTCGTGTATCTGGTGCACCCGCTGATGGGCATGACGGCGCTGGTCGGCGCCGTGCCGCTGTTCATGGTCGGCCTCCTCAACGACTGGGCGACCCGCGCGCCCATACAGATGGCCAACAAGGTGGCGACACGGCAGCTGCAGAGTGCTGAATCCGGCGCGCGCAACGCCGAGGTCATCGACGCCATGGGCATGCTGCCGCAGATCGTGAACCGCTGGCGCCAGGAGGGCGAGCAGGTCATCGCCCTGCAGGCGACGGCCAGCCACCGCGCGGGCCTGATCGGCGGCGCCACCAAGTTCCTGCGCAGCGCCATCCAGATCGCCCTGATGGCGGTCGGCGCCTGGCTTGCCCTGAACCAGGAGGTGACGCCGGGTGCCATGATCGCCGGCTCGATCATCATGGGCCGGGCTCTGGCGCCGGTCGAGCAGCTCATCGGCTCCTGGCGCGCCCTGGCCGGCGCCCGCCAGAGCTACGCGCAGCTGAACGAGCTGCTGCGCGCCAAGCCGCTGATGCGCGGCACGACCCGGTATCCGGCGCCCGCCGGCATGCTCTCGGTGGAGAACCTGTCCTTCGTGCCGCCGGGGTCGAGCAAGCCGGTCCTGAACGGCGTGAGCTTCCGGCTGCTGCCCGGCGAGAGCCTGGGCGTCGTCGGCCCGTCCGGCGCCGGAAAATCCGTTCTGGCCCGCCTGCTGACCGGCGTCTGGCCGGCCACCGCAGGCAAGGTGCGGCTCGACGGGGTGGACGTGTTCAGCTGGGACCGCGCCGACTTCGGCCGCCATGTCGGCTATCTGCCGCAGGACGTCGAACTCTTCGCCGGCACCATCAAGGAGAACATTGCGCGGCTGGACGACGCCGAGGACGCCGCCGAGGACGCCGACGTGATCGCCGCCGCCCAGGCCGCCAACGCGCATGATCTGATCCTGCGCCTGCCGAAGGGCTACGACACCGACATCGGGGAGGCGGGGGCGCTGCTGTCGGGCGGCCAGCGGCAGCGCGTGGCGCTCGCCCGCGCGCTGTACGGCAACCCACGCTTCATCGTGCTCGACGAGCCGAACTCCAATCTCGACAGCGAGGGCGAGGCGGCGCTCACCGAGGCGCTCACCGCCGCGAAGGAGCGGGGCGCCACGATCATCGTCATCGCCCATCGCATGAACGTGCTGACCTCCGTCGACAAGATCCTCCTCGTGAAGCAGGGCCGCATCGAGCTGTTTGGCCCCCGGGCCGAGGTGCTGGCCCGTCTTCAGCCGCGTCCCGTGCCTGTCGCCACCCAGATGCAACCCCGCCTGGCCGCCGTTCCGGCCAACCCCACCGTCGTGTAAGAGTGCTCCATGGCAACCAACCAGATCGCCCTCGCCCCCTCCGCCAGACCTGTTGACGTGCCAAGCCCCATGGGGGCGGCGCGCGGCAGCGTCCTGGCAGGGCTCGCCATCGTCGCCATCGGCTTCGGCGGTTTCGGCAGCTGGGCCGCCGTCGCGCCGATCGCCAGCGCCGCCATCGCTCCCGGCTCCATCGTCGTCGACAGCAACCGTCAGACGGTGCAGCACCTGGAGGGTGGCATCATCAGCGAGATCCTGGTGAGCGACGGCGTCCGCGTGCGGGCGGGCGACGTGCTCGTCCGGCTCGACAAGACACGCATCCGCGCCAACGTCGAACAGCTGCGCGGGCAATATTTCGCGTTGCGCGGCGAGGAAGCCCGGCTGGAGGCCGAACGCGACGCGCTGCCCGTCGTCACCTTCCCGGCCGAGCTGACGAGCCTCATCTCCGACCCGTCGGTCGCCACCATCATCAAGGGCCAGACCAACGTCTTCGAAAGCCGCGCCCGCACCTTGAAGGGGCAGGCGGACGTGCTCCAGCAGCGCCGTCAGCAGATCATCGAGGAATCCAAGGGGCTGGACGTGCAGCAGAAAGCACAGCTCCGGCAGATCAACCTCATCGCCGAGGAAGCGAAATCGGTGAAGGAGCTGGTCGACAAGGGGCTGGAGAAGCGGCCGCGCCTGCTTGCCCTGGAGCGCGCCTCCGCCGGGCTGGAAGGCGAACGCGGCGAACTCCTGTCCAACATCGCCCGCGCCGAGCAGCGCATCGGCGAAATCGACCTTCAGCTGGTCGACTTGGACAACCGCCTGATGTCCGAGGTCGTCCAACGCCTGCGCGAGGTCCAGGCTCAGATCTTCGACGTGGAGCAGAAGCTGCGCGCGACCGAGGACATGATGACCCGCATCGATGTCCGCGCGCCGCGCTCCGGGCAGGTGGTGGATCTGCATTTCCACACGCCGGGCGGTGTGATCCCGGCCGGCGCCCCGATCCTCGACATCGTGCCCGACGACGACAAACTGATCGTGGAGGCAAGGCTGGATCCGCTCGATGTCGAGTCCGTGCATGTCGGCATGCCCGCGGAGATCACGCTGTCAGCCTACAATCGCCGCAAGGTGCCGACCTTGGGTGGCCGAGTGATCCTGGTTTCCGCCGACCGCATCGACGATCCCAAGGTTGACCTACCCTACTACCTGATCCGTGCGGAGGTGGACCGCGGTCAACTGGAGGGCCTGGACGAGGTCAAGCTTCTGCCGGGCATGCCGGCCGAAATGATGATCGAGACCGGTTCCCGCACGGCGCTGCGCTACACCTTCGACCCGCTGATCAACAGCATGAACCGCGCCTTCCGCGAAGAGTGACAAGGAGCGTGCAAGCCGGTTCTCGAGGCAGAGCGACAGGTTTACGTGCGGGAAACACGCAAACCTGTTTCATCGCTTATCCCGGGTTCGGAAAATTCCGACCTCCGAACCCGGTATAGGGCCGCGACTGCGGCCCCGCGCCCCGTGGCGCGGAAGTCCTGACCACAGGTCAGGACTTCATGAAAATCGTATCACGCATCAGCAAAGACCATTGCGATTTCCGCGTTCGAAGCATCCGACCTCTTTTCAAAGCCATGATTCATGGCCCAGATGGCGGCCTGCGTACGATTCAACACCTTGATTTTGCGCAGGAGGTTTTTCAGATGAACCTTTACGGTCGCCTCGGTAATGCCGAGCTGGCTGGCGACTGCCTTATTGGACAGTCCAGATATAAGGCAGCGCAACATCTGTATTTCACGTGGAGACAAGGCCGTCTGCGGGCGGGAATGAACTGGCCGGGGCTGAAGCATCCGTCCGGATATGAAGATATCCGCCAGGTTGGTCGGAAAGACCGTTTCCCCCATCATCACCAGCTGCAGTGATTGTATCAGCGCTTCGGATGAAATGCTCTTGGTGAGATAACCGTGGACGCCCTCCGCCAAGGCGCTGGACAGGCTCCGGATGCAGAGATCGGAGGCCAGGACGACGATGCGGCTTTGTGGAGACAGGGCGCGGAGAGCACGGACATCCTCAGCCATGCTGAGCGGCTCGATCAGGATCAGATCCGGCCGGAGGTCCATTCCACCGATCACCGGGCCGGCCGTGCCCGCATTCGCGGCCTCTCCGACCATCGTGATGTCACAGCCGGAAAGGATCTGTCTCAAGCCCTCGCGGGACAGTTGGTTCGGCTCGATCAAAAATACATTCATGTTGGTCATGGGCCTCATCCTTGGTGATGCGCTGGTTTCCGCTTCTCGAAGCGGCCGGCCTGAGGAGCCAGGCAGTGTGGCTCGATCATTCCGGCCGATCCGAAGGGTCAGGGCATGAGGACGCGGTCCACGACGTGAATGACACCGTTGGACTGGTAGACATCATAGGTCGCAATGTCGGCCATGCCGCCCTTGGCATCCTGGATGATGATGTTGGTGGGTCCATTCATCCTGGCCATGAGCGTGCCGCCGCTGGCCGTCGTCAGCGCAGCCTGTCCGTTGCCCGCCCGGATCTGCTGCTTCAGAGCGGCAGCGTCCAGGCGTCCCGGGACAACATGGTAGGTCAGGATCTTCGTCAGGGCTGCCTTGTTCGCCGGCTTGACCAGGGTGTCCACCGTGCCCCGGGGCAGCTCGTCGAATGCCGCGTTGGTCGGGGCGAAGACGGTGAAGGGACCGGTGCCCTGCAACGTGTCGGCCAGGCCGGCCGCCTTGACCGCGGCGACGAGGGTGGTGTGATCGGCGGAGTTCACGGCGTTGCCGACGATGGTCCTGGTCGGCAGCATCGGCTGCCCGCCGACCAGAACCGCGCTGTCGGTCATCGCCGTGGAGGAGGTCATGCTCCCGGACGAGCTTGCGGGCATCGTGTCCTGCTGAGCGCAGGCCGCCAGCAATGCCGCGGCAACAACCGGCAACAGAACCTTCGTGAAACTCGTCATGGCGCTTCCCCTTTGGTGTGGTGCTAAGCCACGGCATCAGCCGCCGCGTATCCCCCCTACGCCGTGCGATGGGCAAACAGATGCACCCCTTCGACGCTTTTTTTGCCTGCATCCGTTCGAAGCCGCTTGACCGTAGTCCTGTTGCGGAGCGGGACGTTCGCGGACCGGAAAGGATCAAGCCATGGTACGGCGGCAAGCGTGCGGTGTATGGCGCATCCCGTTTCGGCGATCAAAATCAGGGTTGCCAATCGCAAGAGCCCGGCGGACTATGGCCGTCTGCTTTCGTCGAAACGCCTTGCGGGGGCTCGTGACCGTCCACTCAACCGGCTCGACCGACCAGGACTTGGCCGAGTTGATCCGCTTGTGCGCGGCCGGCCAGCAGACGGCGCTTAGGATGCTCTATGAGCATCTGGCGCCCCAGTTGCTGGGCATTGCACTGCGCTTGGTCGGCAGCCGCTCTCTCGCCGAAGAGGCTCTGCAGGACGCCTTTGTGCAGGTCTGGAACCACGCGGGACGGTATGATGCCAGCCTGGGCTCACCCAGGACCTGGATCATCGGCATTGTGCGGTATCGCGCCCTCGACCTGCGCCGCGCCGAAGGAAGGCACGTCCGAGCAACCGATCTGGAGGTGATGGATGCGGAAGCAGCCCACCTGATCGATGGCGTCGCCCCTGGCTTCAGTGAAAGTCGTGCCGCTCTCACCCGCTGTTTGCAGGAGCTGAACGACGGCCCCCGGTCGAGCATTCTGCTGGCCTATGTCGATGGGTGCTCACACACGGAGATCAGCGAGCGGCTCGGCCAGCCGCTCGGAACCGTCAAAAGCTGGGTCCTGCGCGGCCTGGGATCCCTGAAGCGGTGCCTTGAACGATGAGCGACGACCTTGCGGGCTGGGAAGCCATGGCGGCGGAGTATGTGCTGGGCACCCTGCAGGGGGCCGAGCGCGTGCGGTTCGAGGCCGCTCTCGCGAGCGATGGGGAGTTGCGCCGCCTTGTCGCCGACTGGGAGGGGCGCTTGCTCGCGCTCAGCGAACCGATCCAGCCCGTCGAACCCACCTCCGGGGTTTGGAAGGGCATCGCCGCGCGGATCACGCCGGAGCCGGCCCGTGTGACGCTGGCCCAGCGCCTCTGGACCAGCCTGGCGCTGTGGAGGTCCGTGGCGGTGGCGACGGCAATGGCCGCGGCGGTCGTCACCTTCGTGGCGCTGCGCTCGGTTCCGCCATCCGGCCCGGCTTTGGTGGCCGTCCTCCAGGCCCCGGGCGGCCCGGCCTTCGCGGTGCGCGTTCCCGGAAGTGAGCGTGTGCGGGTAACCCCGGTCGGAGATCAGACGCCGCCACCCAACAGGGCCTACGAACTGTGGGTTGTTCCCGGAACAGGAAACCCGACGTCTCTGGGACTGATCGCGGCCAGCGGGCTGACGCAAGTGCCGCTCGCCCGTGTCCCAGCGGAGCTGCTTCGCCCGGGCGTCACCTTGGCAATCAGCGTCGAACCGGAGACGGGGTCGCCAACCGGACTGCCGACCGGGCCGGTGGTCTACACCGGGACCCTGGTCGAGGCGCTCTGACGCACAGGTCCGACCGGGACCGTCCGGAATATTTTTTCCTCCTGCATCTGTTCCCGAGAGCGTCTCCGTAACCCGGACAGCTGTGCACCAGAGCGCAGTCTTTTCCGGGAGGAACACACCATGCGCAACGCTTTTCGCTCCGCCTTCGCGTCAGTCGCCATCGTGAGTCTCGGCTTGGGGCTGGCGGCGACCGCCTCGGCCGCGACCAAGGACAGGGAAAGTCAATCGGCGACGATGATGGACTCCGTCATGGTCGGCGGCCAGCCGATGCTGCCGAGCAAGACGATCGTGAACAATGCGGTGAACTCGGCCGACCACACCACGCTTGTCGCGGCGGTCAAGGCGGCCGGGCTGGTGGACACGCTGCAAGGCACAGGACCCTTCACCGTCTTCGCCCCAACCAATTCCGCCTTCAACGCCCTGCCTGCCGGCACCGTCGACGACCTGGTCAAGCCCGAGAACAAGACGGTTCTGACGAAGATCCTAACCTACCATGTCGTCCCAGGGCGTCTTGATGCGGCTGCTCTGAAGCAGCAGGTCAAGGCCGGAAACGGACAGGCCACGCTGAAGACGGCCAGCGGCGACACGCTCACGGCGCTGATGAACGGACCCAACAACATCATCATTCGCGATGGCAAGGGTGGCACGGCCGACATCACCACCTATGATGTCCACCAGTCGAATGGCGTCATTCATGTCCTCGACAGCGTGCTCATGCCTAAGTGATACCGGGTTCGGAAAATTCCGACCTCCGAACCCGGTATAGGGTCGCGACTGCGGCCCCGCGCCCCCTGGTGCGGAAGTCGTGGCGCGGAAGTCCTGACCACAGGTCAGGACTTCATGAAAATCGTATAAGGGGTTGGGCGCCAGGGGACAGCATGTCCCCTGGTTCACTCTTGGCCGGGGGATTTATCATGGTGAGTCGGCGATCACTGTTGCTTGGTGGCGTTGCCGTCGCGGTGATGTCCGCTCCCTTTCGAGCGGCACACAGCGCCGCTTTTGAAGTTTCCTTGACCGAGGAAGAATGGCGGCGCCTGCTCCCGCCAGAGCGCTATGCGATCCTGCGTCGACACGGCACCGAAGCCGCTGGGTCAAGCCCCCTCAACGGAGAGAAACGCAAAGGCCTGTATCGGTGCGCCGGATGCCGAAAGGCGGCGTTCTCGTCCGAATCCAAGTACGACAGCGGAACGGGATGGCCAAGTTTTACGGAGGCTCTTCCCAATGCTGTTGGAATGTCGGAAGACCGAGCTTTCCTGCTCCTGACCCGGACAGAGATCCATTGCGCGCGGTGCGGAGGTCACTTCGGTCACCTATTCGGCGACGGGCCGCCGCCGACGGGAAAGCGCTATTGCATGAATGGGCTGTCACTGCTCTTTACCGAGACCTGAGACACACAGATGCCGGCACAGGATTTCGATGCGGGCAGCGCTCCGGCAGGCCATGCCATCCGGCGCCATGTCATGAATGTCCAAGGGCATCGAGCTGATTGATGGCTGAGCTGAATACTGGAGGAGGGGCACCGCCGCCCCTCCCCGCCTTTCCGGCCAGGCTTTCCCGCGGCCGCTACGCCTTCACCGCTATTTCTTGACCAGCGGGCAGCCGGATTCCTCCGCCTTGGCGTAGGCCTGGTCGCCGGGGATGGTCGCGAGCTGCTTGTAGTAGTCCCAGGGCTGCTTGCTTTCCGAGGGCGCCTTCACCTCGAACAGGTACATGTCGTGGACCATGCGGCCGTTCGGCAGGACCTTGCCGTTCTCCGCGAAGACGTCCTGGACCGGCATTTCGTGCAGGGCCTTGGCGACGGGTTCGGTGGCGTCGGTGCCGGCCTGCTTGACCGCCTTCAGATATTGCAGGACCGCCGAATAGGTGCCGACATGGATCATGTTCGGCATCTTGTTCGTCCGCTTCATGAAGCGGTCGGCGAAGGCGCGGGTCTTGTCGTTCTGGTCCCAGTACCAGCCTTCCGTCAGCACCAGCCCCTGCGCCGCCTCCAGCCCCAGCCCATGCACCTCGGCCAGCGTGAAGAGGAGGGCCGCCAGCTTCTGCCCGCCCTGGACGATGCCGAACTCCGACGCCTGCTTGATGGCGTTCGAGGTGTCGAGGCCGGCGTTGGCGAGCCCGATGACCTTCGCCTTCGATCCCTGCGCCTGCAGCAGGAAGGAGGAATAGTCGGAGTTGCTGAGCGGGTGGCGGACGGAGCCGACCACCTGGCCGCCCTGCGACTTCACGTAGCGCGAGGTTTCCGCCTCCAGCGAATGGCCGAAGGCGTAGTCGGCGGTCAGGAAGTACCAGGTGCCGCCGCCCTGCTTCACCATGGCGCCGCCCGTGCCGACCGCCAGCGCCCGCGTGTCGTAGGCCCAGTGGAAGCCATAGGGGGAGCATTGCGCGCCGGTCAGCTCGGCGGTCGCCGCACCCGTGACGATGTCGATCTTCTTCTTTTCCTTCGACACGGCCTGCACGGCGAGCGCCACCGAAGAGGTGGTCAGCTCCATGATCGTGTCGACCCTGTCCACGTCGTACCATTGCCGCGCGACGACCGAGGCGATGTCCGCCTTGTTCTGGTGGTCGGCGGTGATGACCTCGACCGGCTTGCCCAGAACCGTTCCGCCGAAATCCTCCACGGCCATCCGTGCGGCCTCGTAGGAGGAGCGCCCGCCGAACTCCGCGTAGACGCCGGACTGGTCGTTCAGGATGCCGATCTTCACGACGCCGTCGGAGACCTCCTGCGCGCCGGCGGTCCCGGAGATCAGGGCAAGCGAGGCCACCCCCGCGAGCATTGCCCGCTTCATCATGTTTCCTCCCCAAATTCTTTTTTGTTCGGCTTTCGCCACGCCCAAGCGTAAGGCCGCGCCCGAGGGTTCCGCAACTTGGAGGAATGGCCGGGTGGACTTCCCCGAAAGGCCGGTGCGGGCAGGCATGCGCCACCGCCGGAGCCGCGGCCGGAACGCCTCAACCCCGGCCTTGTTGTCGGGGTTTCGAGTCAACGAACGGGAAGAGAGCCATGACGTCCAGCAAGGGGCATGACCAGTCCGAGGAGCTTCGCAAGGTCTGGGAGCTGATGAAGAGCTGCGAGTTCGCGATGCTGACGACCGTCCATGAGGACGGCACGCTGCATTCGCGCCCGATGGCGACGCTGCGCAGCCAGGATTTCGAAGGCACGCTCTGGTTCTTCACCAAGCTGCACTCGGCCAAGGTGGCCGAGGTGAACAAGCGGCACGAGGTGAACCTGTCCTACGCGCACCCGTCCAAGCAGAACTACGTCTCGCTGTCCGGCACCGGGGAGATCCTGCGCGACAAGCAGAAGGCGCAGGCGCTGTGGAGCGAACCGCTCCGCACCTGGTTCCCCGACGGGCTGGACGACCCCGAGCTGGCGCTGCTGAAGGTCGAGGTCAAAATCGCCCAGTATTGGGACAGCCCGAGCAGCGTGCTGGTGCACGCCTACGGCTATGTGAAGGCGGCGGTGACCGGCGAGCCGCCCAAGGCCGGCGACGTCGGCACCGTCCGGCTGAGCTGACGCCGGGATTAAACAAGGCAAGGGGCGGTGCCGAAGCACCAGCCCCTTGCATGAAGACGCTCCTTCCCTCCAGCGCCCCATGTGTATAAACTGGTTTATCTATACACACGGAGGGCGGCGTGCGCACCAACATCGAGATCGACGATGCTCTGATTGCTGAAGCGATGGCGACAACTGGACTGAACACCAAGAAGGCCGTCGTCGAGGAAGCGCTTCGCCGCCTGATCCGCCTGAAACAGGAGGAGCGCACTTTGACGCTCTATGGCACCGTCGATTGGGAGGGCGATCTAGAAGAAAGTCGTCAAGGCCGTGGGGACGCCGCGTGATCGTGGTAGACACCACCGTCTGGGTGGATTTCTTCCGTGGTGCGGACACGGCGCAGGTCAGGAAATTAAAGGCGCTCCTAGGGCGCGGCTTGATCCTAGTGGGCGACATCGTGCTGCTGGAGGTCCTGCAAGGCGTGCGCAACGACGCGGAAGCGGGGCGCGTCGAGCAGGCATTGCGGGCTCATGCAGTGGAAGCAATGCTGTCGCCGGAGGTCACGCCGAAGGTCGCCGCCAACTATCGCGCCCTGCGCGCGAAGGGCATAACGGTCCGCAAAACCATCGACATGATCATCGGCACCTTCTGTGTCGAAGGCGGATATGCGCTGTTGCACAACGACCGGGATTTCGAGCCTATGCGCCAGCATCTCGGTCTGCGCGTGCTTTAGCTAAATGTTCTTTCGGCAGGCGCTTGCCGGAAAGCCGAGGCACGGAAAGGCTTCGGAAATCCTCCCATACCTCGTTGATCGGGATAGGGGGCGATCCTGGTGGACCGCACCCCTCCCACACCACCCGGCATGCGGGTCCGCACCGGGCGGTTCGAAGGATTGAGG
>NZ_JAFIQV010000043.1:47666-56972 GCF_017356015.1 Azospirillum sp. SYSU D00513 | reverse complement strand
CTCGGCCGTGAAACACCTCAGCGCCAATGGTACTGCGTCTTAAGGCGTGGGAGAGTCGGTCGCCGCCAGGTCACCCGGACCCAAGGACACACAGCTCGGCAAAGCACTCACTTGCACCTGTCTTCGCTTCTCCGCTTCCGGTTCGCGCCCGTTGTGGCGTGTATAGGAGTGTAGCTCAACTGGTAGAGCACCGGTCTCCAAAACCGGGGGCTGGGGGTTCGAGCCCCTCCACTCCTGCCATCTTCCGAAAGCTTTCGGGACAGCCCGTGTCGTTCGACACGGGCTGTTTTCGTATCACTGCGTGACCGTTTCCGGCGCGCGGGGCAGTTCGATCCAGAAGCGGCTGCCCGCGCCCGGCTCGGACTCGACGCCGCAGCTTCCCCCCATGCGCTCGACGGCCTTGCGCACGATCGCGAGCCCGACGCCGGTGCCCTCATAGGCTTCCGCGCCGTGCAGCCGCTCGAAGGGCTCGAAGATGCGCGCCTGCTGGCCTCGGGGGACCCCGATGCCGTTGTCCTCCACCCAGAGGCGGACGCTTGCCCCTTTCTCCTCCGTCCGCACCCGCACCCGCGGGGCGGTGCCGGGCGGCACGAACTTCACCGCGTTGGTCAGCAGATTCTCAACTGCTTGGCGCACGGCCGCGCGATTGCCGAGCACCGCGGGCAGGGGGCGCGCAATCTCGACCTCGGCGCCCCTCCGGCTGAAAACAGGTCCGAGGTCGGCCTCCGCGTTCCACAGCACGCGATCGAGCGACACCGGCTCCAGGGGGAAGACGGCCTGCTGCGCCCGGCTGTAGGCCAGCACGTCGGCGATCAGCCCGTCCATCCGCTCGACCGCCGCCTCGATCCGGCGGGCGTGGGCGCGGGCCTCCTCTAGCAGTCCTTCTTCCATGTCCTCCCGCAGTGCCTGGGAGAAGCCTTCCACCGCGCGCAGGGGTGCGCGCAGGTCGTGTGAGACGGTGTGGGCGAAAGCGTCGAGCTGGCGGTTGGCCTCCACCAGTTCCGCCGTCCGTTCATCGACGAGCCGTTCGAGGTTCTCATTCAGCCGGCGGACCTCGAATTCGGCGGTCTTCCGTGCGGCAATGTCCTCGATCAGGCTGATGAAATATTGGGGAGAGCCGTCCGCCCGGCGCACGAGCGCCACCGTCAGGTTGACCCAGACCGTTCCGCCATCCTTGCGCAGGTAGCGTTTCTCCAGCGAGTAGGTTTGGATCTCGCCGCGCAGCAGCGCCGCGACTTGCGCCTCGTCGGTCTCCAGGTCGTCGGGGTGGGTGATGCTCTGGAACCGGCCTCCCAGCAGCTCCGCGCGTCCATAACCGGTTATTGCGCACAGCCGTTCGTTCACCCGCAGCCAGCGGCCGTCCGGCGCCACAAGCGCGATGCCGACCGCCGCCTGTTCGAAGGTCGCATCGAAACGCATTTCGCTGCTGCGCAGGTCCGCCATGTTCCGGCGCGCCGGGATGCGGTAGGCCGCCGCCGCGCAGAGGCAGGCGAACAGGCTGGTGGCCATGGCGATCACCGTCGCCAGCCGGGAATGGAACTCGGCGGCTTCCGTGCGCTCCTCGAGGAGACGGCGCTCGACGGTCGTCATGGCCGCGATCTCGTCGCGGAGGGTGTCCATCGTGTGCTTGCCCTCGTGGGTGCGCACCACCTCCAAGGCGGCTTCGAAGTCGCCGCGGCGCCGGAGATCGATGGTCCGGGCGAGTTCGGCGAGCTTTTCCCGCGTCAGCGCGCGCAGGCGCGGAAGATGGTCGCGGACTTCCTGCACGATCGTGAGGACGTCCAGTTCGCTCAGCCTTTGGTCCACGGAGCGCACGGCGGCCTCATAGGGGGCGAGGTATCCCGCCTCTCCGGTGAGCAGGAAGCCGCGCTGGCCGGTCTCGGCGTCCTTCAGGTCCGACAGCAGCAGCTCGGTCGTCAGGATGATGCGGTCGGTTTTCTGGACCAGCGCGCGGGCGTCGGCGAGCCGGTCAAGCACGAGGGAGAGCGCCAGCGCCGTCACCGCGAGCAGGAGGGTCGCCGCGAACAGGCCGGTCGTCCAGCCGCGCCGGAGAACCGGGCCGCCCGACGGTCCGCTCGGATCGACGCCGCCCTCCGCACCGGGCCCGGGGCGCCGCCCCACGCGCCAGGCCGTGCCGGATGAGGCGCCCAGATGTGCCGTTCCCCCCGTGATCGCCATGCCCGTCCGTTCACCCCGCGCCTTCCGCAAAACCCGTTCCGGCCGCCCACGATCTTTACGGCGGTTCCCTGTTCAACAGGGTTGGAAAGATCCTGTGCCGCGGGCACCGCAAAGTGTCGGCGATGTCTCTGCGAAGTGCCGGCGTCATGGGGGAACGGATGGCAAAGGGCCTGGTCCGCAGAGGCCGGGCGCCCGAAACCCAGGAGCATCATGCGCGCCATCTTCATCGACGATGACCCGGACAGCCGGACCCTGGCGCGGCGCGCCGTCGCGCGGGAATTCCCGAGCATGGAGGCGGTGGAGGTCGCCGATCTCGATGGCCTGCGCGTGGCGCTTGACGGTGGGCCGGTGGATCTGGTCGTGACCGACTACCGCCTCCAGTTCTCGACCGGGCTCGACGTGTTCCGGATGGTCCGCGAGCGGGTGCCCGACTGTGTCGTGGTCATGTTCACGGGGACCGGCACGGAGGAGGTGGCGGTGGAGGCCATGAAAGCGGGGCTGGACGACTATGTCGTCAAGAGCCGCAACCATCTGCCGCGCCTCGTCGCCTCGGTCCGCAACGCCATGGAACGGGCGGAAGACCGCCGCGCCCTGCGGGACGCCCGCGCCAGCCATCAGGCGGGGCAGGAGGAACGGGCGCTCCTCCTGGAGGAGCTTTACCACAGGCTGCACAACAACCTTCAGGTCGTCGCCAGCTTCGTCACCTTCGCCGCGCGCCGGTTCAGGGATCCCGAGGTGCGGGAGGCCTTCACCGACATCGTCGAGCGCATCCATTCCCTGACCCTGCTGCAGGAGCGCATGTACCGGACCCGCGATCTGCGCCGGATCGACGTTCTAGGCTATTTGGAGGAGTTGATCCCGCAGCTTGCCGCGGATTATGGCAACAGTGTTAAGGTCGAGATGGAGCTTGCGCCGTTGCGGCTGCCCATCGATCGCGCGTCGCCGCTGGCCCTGCTGGTCAACGAACTCCTTCTGGACGCGATCAAGAGGGCGGCCAGGGAGGGGCGCGCGGTCCGGGTGACGCTGGCGGTGATGGAGGGGCGCGCCGAGATGGCGATCATGCTTTCGGGCGAGGCCGCCCCGCAACTTGTGCCGGAGGGATCGCTGGCCCATCACATCGCCTCCCGTCTGGCCAGCCAGGCACGGGCCGAGCTGTCCTTCCCGGAGCGGGCCGGCGGATCGGCCTGCACGCTGTCCTTCCCGGTTCCGGCCCCGGTTCCGGCCCAGGAGACGGCCGGCGGGACCGCGGCGGGGGCATGATGCGCGTGCTGATCGTCGAGGATGAATTCCTGATCCAGGACGCCCTGTCCATGGCGGTGGAGGATGTGCCGGGCTGCGAGGTCGTCGCCGCCGTCGACGAGGCGGAGGAGGCGCTGAAGCTGATGGACGCGGCCACCGCCGACCTTGCGGTGCTCGACATCAAGCTGGCGGGCAAGATGGACGGGGTGGAGCTGGCCCAGGAGCTGCGCCGCCGCCACGGCACCGACGTGGTCTTCCTGAGCGGCTCCGGCGACCCGGCCACGCTCCGCCGCATCCAGGAGTTCGGCCCGCTGGCCTTCATCCGCAAGCCCTTCCACCCGAGGGACCTGCAACGGCTGCTGTCCTCCCGCCTGGCGATGAACGGTCCGCCGCCCGAACGCGGCACCGGCGGTTCCGCCACACACCCCTAAGACAGGCCACGGGCGTCCGCCGCCCGAACGCGGCACCGGTCCGACACCATTCCGAGGCATCAATGACGGCCGCGCCGCCACCCCCCATCCCACCGAACGCCGTCAGTCACGCCTTTCCCACCATCGCCGCCCTTCAGCGCGCCTACCGCGCCCGCGCCCTGTCGCCGGTCGAGCTGATCTCATCGGTGCTGGAGGGGATCGCCCGTGCCGACCCCGGCCTCAACGGCTTCCTCACCGTGGCGGGGGAGAGCGCGTTGGCCGCCGCCCGTCGGGCGGAAGGGCTGCTCGCGTCCGGCGGGCCGTTGCCGCCGCTTTTCGGCGTGCCGCTCGCGGTGAAGGACGCGGAGGTCACCGCCGGCATCCGCACGACCTTCGGCTCCCGCGTCTTCGCCGACCATGTTCCGGCGGAGAACACGATCCACGTGCAACGGCTGATCGACGCGGGCGCCATCATCGTCGGCAAGACCAACACGCCGGAATTCACTCTTCTGGGTGAGACCTGCAACGCGCTCGGCCCCGATTGCCGGAACCCCGCCGACCCGTCGCGGACCACGGGCGGCTCCAGCGGAGGGTCCGCCGCGGCGGTCGCCGCCGGGCTGGTGCCGCTCGCCACCGGGACCGACACGGCCGGGTCGATCACCATTCCCGCCGCTTTCTGCGGGGTGTTCGGGCTGAAGCCGACGCACCGCCGCATCCCCGTCTGGCCGAACTGGGACGACTGGCCCCTGCTGTACGACGTCGGCCCGATCACCCGGACCGTCGAGGACGCGGCCCTGGCACTGACCGTGGCTGCCGGCTTCGACGCGCGGGATCCCTACTGCCTGCGCGGTCCCGTGCCGGACTTCATCGCAGCGTTGGAAGCGCCCCCGCGGAGGCTGCGGATCGCCTGGACGCCGACCATCGCCGGCCAGCCGGTGGAGTCCGCCTGCGCCGACGTGGTGGCGAAGCTTGCGGAGACTTTCTCCCGCCTTGGCCATGAGGTCGTGCGCGCCGCGCCGGACGTAGAACCAGCCGGGGCCATCGCCGAGGACATCGGGGCGGTGGAGGAGCATCGCGCGCGCGGGCACCTGCTGGCCAAGCGCGACCTGCTCCATCCGGAGACGGCGGCGCTGCTCGATCTCGGCCGAGCCATGGACCCGGCGCGCTACGCCGAGGCGCTGGTCCGCCGGCAGCTGGTGGTCCGCCGCTTCGAGCTGTTCTTCGACGAGCACGACCTGCTGCTGGCGCCGGCGACGGCCTGCCCGGCCTTTCCCCTGCGGCAACCGCCGGCCGTCATCGGCGGTCGGCCGGTCCAGCCGGACTGGGTCGGCTTCGCGCCCTTCAACATGTATGCGAGCCTCGCCGGCAGCCCGGTCGCCAGCCTGCCGGTCGGGAAGGACGCCGGCCTGCCGCTGGGGGTGCTCGTCTTCGGTCCGTCCGGCGCCGACACCCTGGTGCTCCAGGCGGCGGAGGCGGCGCGGCGGGCCGGCTGCTGGATCGAGGCGGGGCAGGACGGCTGAACGCGCCGCGCGCTCAGCCCGCCACCTCATTGCCGTCCAGATTGGAGCCGTTCAGCCGGCGGATCAGATCCCGGACGTCCTTCCGCGGCACGGGTCGGCTGAACAGGTAGCCCTGGCCCTCGTCGCAGCCCTCGTCGCGCAGCCGCGCGAGCTGGGGCTGCGTCTCGATGCCTTCCGCCGTCGTCCGGATGCCGAGGCTGGTCCCGAGCCCGGCGACCGCCCGGACGATGGCGCCGGATTCCTGGCCGTCCGGCAGGTCGCCGACGAAGGAGCGGTCGATCTTGATCTTGTCGAAGGGGAAGCTGCGCAGATAGCCGAGCGACGAATAGCCGGTTCCAAAATCATCCAGCGCCACCCGGATGCCCAGGGCGCGCAGGGCGTGCAGGATGGCGAGGTTGGCTTCGTTGTCCTGGAGCAGCACGGATTCCGTGATCTCCAGGTGCAGGCGCTCCGCGGCGAGGCCGCTGCCGGCCAGCGCGTCGGCCACCGTCGTCACGAGATCGCGGCTGCGGAACTGGATGGGGGAGAGGTTCACCGCCACGGCGATGCCGTCGGGCCAGCGCGCGGCCTCCCGGCAGGCCTCGAACAGCACCCAGGCGCCGATCGCCTGGATCGCCCCGGTTTCCTCGGCCACCGGGATGAAGTCAGCCGGTGAGACGAAGCCCCGCTCCGGATGGCGCCAGCGCAACAGCGCCTCGAAACTGCTGACCTGGACGGTCCGGAGGTCCACCAGGGGCTGGTAGTACAGCTCGAACTCGCCGCGGCCGAGCGCGCCCGGAAGGTCGATCTTCAGCGACTGGCGCTCGTGAAGCCGTTCCTCCATGCCGGGCTCGAAGAGGCGGTGGGTGCCGCGCCCGTCCCTCTTGGCGCCGTGCAGCGCGATGTCCGCGTTCTTGACGACCTCATCCGCCGCGGGGGCGCCGCCGGACGCGAAGGCGATGCCGATGCTGACCCCGACGACGGCCGTGCGGCCGTTCAGCTCGAAGGGCTCGTTCAGCGCCGTGGCGAGGCGCAGGGCCATGGCGATGGCGTCGTCCGGCCGGTTCCGGCCGGGCTGGAGGACGGCGAACTCGTCGCTGCCGAAGCGGGCGGCCGTGTCGGCGGGGGAGAGTTCCGCGCGCAGCCGGTCGGCCGCCTGCCGCAGCAGCAGGTCGCCGGCGGCATGGCCCAGCGTGTCGTTCACGGCCTTGAAATGGTCGAGGTCCAGGCAGAGCACCGCGACATGCAGTCCGGCACCGGCACCGGCGATCGCCTGCTCCAGCCGTTCCTGGAAGTGCAACCGGTTGGCGAGGCCGGTAAGCGGGTCGTACCGCACCAGCCGCGCGAGCTGCTCCTGCGAACGCCGCCGTTCGGAGATGTCCCGGAAGAAGATCGAGAGCCCGTCGGCGTTGGGGTAGGCGTGCACCTCCAGCCAAAGGCCGAGCGGCGTCAGAAAGGCCTCGAACTCCACGGGAACCTGCTCGGCCAGCGCCCGGCGGTAATTCTGGTCGAAGACCGATCCCACGGCTTCGGGATAGGCCTCCCAGATGTTGGCGCCCAGCAGGTCGCGGCCGCCCGCGACGCCCTCGGCGGCGCGGCGGTTCAGGTAGGTGATGTGCCAGTTCCGGTCGAGGACGATGACGCTGTCTGTCGTGCTCTCCAGCACCGCCGCCAGCCGCCCGGCGGCGGCCACCGCCTCCTGCCGCGCCCATTCGGCCTCCTGCCGCGCGCGTTCCATCTCGTCGCGCGTGTGCATGGCCTCGGTGATGTCGCGGGACGTCGCCACGAGCCGGGCGGGACGGCCGTCCTGGCCGGGGATCGGGAAGACCGAGATGTCCCACCATTTGGGCGTGCCCCCGGCCGTCGGGCAGAAGCCGGTGAAGCGCACCGTCCGGCCCGTCCGGGCCTTCTCCACCGCGGCTTGGAGGCGGAGTTCGGCGCCTTCGGGCCAGAAGCAGTGCCAGGGCTGGTCTCGCAGGGGCTCGAAGCCGTCGCGTTCCAGCATGCGCAGTCCGGGCTCGTTCATGGAGAGCAGCCGGCCATCAAGGTCGAGCACCGTCACGCAGTCCGGGCTGTTCTCCAGGATGCTGCGGGACAGTTCCTCGCTGGCCCGCAATGCCGCGTGCGCGGTCTTGCGCTCGTGGATGTCCTCCACGGCGCCGTACCAGCGGACCGGCTCGCCCCTTTCGCCGCGCCGGGCCGCGGCGCAGGCGCGGAACCAGCGGTAGCCGCCGTCGGCCAGACGCAGCCGGTATTCGAGATCGACGGATTCGCCGGTCCGCAGTGCCTCGGACCAGACATCCTGGGTCGCCGCCAGGTCGGCGGGGTGCAGGGCCTTCACCCAACCGGTGCCGAGCGTCTCCTCGCGCGCCATGCCCGTCAGGGCCAGCCAGCGCGGCCCGATCTCCAGGAGCCTGCCGTCCGGATCGGCGGTCCAGGGGATCTGCGGGTTGAGTTCCACCGCGTGCCGGTAATGGTCCTCGCTCTCGCGCAGCGCCGCTTCGACCTGCTTGGCGCGGGTGATGTCCGTCACCGACGCCAGGACGCCCCTGACCGTTCCGTCCTCGGCAAGGACGGAGCGCAACGCCGCCAGATGGACGCGGCCCTGCCAGACCGCCCCCCGCGGCGGCAGGCGGATCTCCAGCTCGTCCACCGCCTCGCCCGCCAGCGCGCGGCGGAGCGCCGGCTCGACCGCAGGGTAGATCTCGGGCAGCAGCTCGGCGACCGGGCGGCCGACATGGGCCTCGACGGACAGGCCGTGGGCGTCGGCCAGCCAGCGGTTGACGCTGATGAAGCGGAGGTCCCGGTCGATGAGGCAAAAGCCGATCGGCAGCTCGTCGAACAGCTTCGACAGAGCCGGCAGGCAGGTGCCGCAATGGCCTGCCGAAAGGAGCGGGGACCGCGTGACCATCTCGAACCTGTTTTCTTTTGCTTCTCGCCCGCGCAACGGCGGGCGGCGCTTCAGGCGACCTGCGGGAGCGGCTGGCCGCCGGAGCCGGCTGAGGCCGGCAGCAGCCCGGCCAGGACCGGGTCGGCCGGGGCGGCCAGGACCGGCAGGCCGCAGGCCCGCACGAGCTGGAACACCGCCGTGTGCAGCGACTGGCAGGTGCCGAGATTCAGCCCCGTCATCCCGCCGCTTTGCAGCGCCTCCAGCAACGTTTCCGCCTCCTCCACCGGGCAGGCGCCTTCCAGATGCACGATGGTTCCGTCGATCCTGATCATTGGACGATTTCCTTGAGGTTGAGGACGAGCAGCACGCGCCCGTCGCCGAGGAGCGCTGTGCCGAGATAGTCCGGCATGCCTTCCAGCACGCCGTCGAGCGGCTTGACGATGACCTCCATGCCCTCGCCGAAGGCGTCGATGGCGAGCCCCACCGTCTGCTTGTCGATCTGCGCTACCAGCACCGCCACCTGCTCGCTCTCCTCCTTCTCCGGAAGGGCGAGCAGCCGGTCGAGGTGGAAGAGCGGGATGATGCGGTTGCGCAGCACGAAGGCCTGGCGGTCCTTGATGGACACGATCTCCGAGCGGTCGATGCGCACCGTCTCGCTGATCTCGTCCATGGGGATGCCGAAGGGCCGGCCGGACACCGAGACGGTCATGACGCGGGTGACCGCCATGCTGAGCGGCAGGTGCAGGCTGATGGTGGTGCCGGCCCCAACCTCGCTCGCCACGTCGATGCGCCCGCCGGCCTTCTCCACCGCCATGCGCACCGCGTCCATGCCGACGCCCCGGTCCGACACGCCTATATTTTCCATGGGCGTCACCTCGGCGGCGGTCGAGAAGCCGGCGGCGAAGATGAGGCGGACGGCCTCGCCATCGCTCATGCGCGCGGCCTGCTCCTCGTCGATGACGCCCTTTTCCACCGCCTTGCGGCGGACCATGACGGGATCAATGCCGCGCCCGTCGTCGATGACCCGGATCACCACCTGGTCGTTGTCCTGGCTGGCCGACAGCGTCAGCCGCGCCGCCGCCGGCTTTCC
>NZ_JAFIQV010000043.1:0-47573 GCF_017356015.1 Azospirillum sp. SYSU D00513 | reverse complement strand
GACGTTCTCGGCGCGGCGGGCGAGGAAGGGCAGGCCGTTCTTGGCGACCACCAGCTCGCCGATGAGGTTCATCAGCGCGTCGATGCGCGACTGGTCTACACGCAGCACCGTCGAGGCGCGCTCATGCACCTCGTCCCCGACTGCGCCGGCGCGCTCGGGCTTGCGGGGGGCACTGCTGTCGGCGGCCGGCGGGGCGTCCGCCGGCTTCGGCGGTCCCTCTTCCAGAACCCCTTCGATGAGGGCGAGCAGGGCGGAGGGATCGGCCGCCGCCATCGCTTCTCCGCCGGACGTGGTCATCGCATCCGCGCGGGCGGGGCGTCCCTCGTGGCGCAGGGCATTGGCGGCCACCTTGGCGGCGGAACCGATGCGCCCGGCCAGCTCGAGATGGTCGCAGGGGGTGCGCAGCATGTCGCGCTGCTCGCGCAGCAGCCGGGC
This sequence comes from Azospirillum sp. SYSU D00513, assembly GCF_017356015.1. Classification (GTDB taxonomy): domain Bacteria; phylum Pseudomonadota; class Alphaproteobacteria; order Azospirillales; family Azospirillaceae; genus Azospirillum. The sequence goes on along the minus strand of NZ_JAFIQV010000043.1, from coordinate 47,138 downwards.
GGCGGGCGCCGACAGGGCTGCCTCGGCCGGCGACTCCTCGACGGTTTGCGGCGGGACGGGGGCCGTGCCCTGGGCGAGCGCCGTCAGCAGGCTTTCCAGCACCGGCGCCGAAACGGCCGCGTTGGCCGACAGGCGGGCGAGCCAGCGCAGCGCCGGGGCGTCGCCGCCGTCCGCCGGAACCAGGTCCAGCATGGTCCCGGCGGAGTCCGGGATCGACGCGCGGTGCCCGCGCTGGAGCTGCGCCAGCGCGTCGGCGGCGAACTCGCGGACCATGGAATCGCCGGTCGGCGTCCCGGCGAAGCGGAGCAGGTCACCGGCTTCCAGTTCGGTGATCTCCGCCTGCTCGGCGACGTAGCGCAGGAGGTGCTGCACCTCCTTCTTCGGGCCGAGGCTGATCGCCCGGAATCCCAGCGCGCAGGAGAAGGGATCGTAGTCGCCGAGCGCCGGCCAGGGGGCCGGCTCCTCCAGCCCCAGCCAGAGCCGGTCCGGAACCTGCCGCACCAGGGCCAGCGGGTCGTCGCCCTTGAAGAAGCACTGGGCTTCCGGCCGGTAGGACAGGGCGACCACGGGCGCCCCGTTCGCCACGGCCTGCTCCACCGTCTCCAGCAGCGCGCTTTCCGGCGCCTCGGCCAGCCAGGCGGGCGGGGCCGGGCGGCGCAGGGGCACGACCTTGGCGTCCTCCGCCGCATCGGCCGCACCGGCCGTCTCCGGGGCCTTCGCCGGTCCCGGGCCGGCGAGCCAAGCGCGTAGCGCCGCCGCGACCGGCGCGCCGCGCTCGGCGGCGTCGTGCGGCAGCGCCTCGCTGTCCTCGATCGAGTCCAGCCACACCGACACGAGGTCGAGCGCCGCCAGGATCTGGTCCAGCATGGCCGGGTCGAGCACGAGCTGCCGCTCGCGCAGGGACACCAGCAGGTCCTCAGCCGCGTGCAGCGTGGAGGTCAGGGCCGGGAAGTCGAACAGGCCGGAGGAGCCCTTCAGCGTGTGCACCGAGCGGAAGATGCCGTTCAGCAGCTCGGCATTGCCGGTGTCGCGCTCCAGAACCAGCAGGCCGTCGGTGGTCGCGGTGATCTGCTCGCGGGCCTCGACGATGAATTGTGCGAGAAGCGGGTTCATGGGGTCTCGGCTCCCGTCATGATGTGCGTGAAGCGGCGCAGCTCGTCCTCGGCGATCGGCTTGACGACGTAGAGGTTGACCCCGGCGGCGCGGGCGGCGGCGATGTCGCTGTCCCGATCGAGCGTGCTGGTCATCAGGACGGGCAGGCAGGCGATCTCCTCCGTCGCGCGCATCCGCCGGACGAAGCTCAGCCCGTCCATCTTCGGCATGTTGACGTCGACGATGGCGAGGTCGAAGGGCGTGGTCAGCGCCTTCTCCAGCGCCTCCAGCCCGTTGAAGGCCTCCTCGACGGCGTAGCCCGCGGGCTCCAGCGCCTGCCGGTAATAGGCGCGGACGATGGCGGAGTCGTCGATGACGAGGAGCCGCTTGGCCGTGCCGGGCCTCAGAGGTGTGACGTTGTCTTCCATCATGTGAAGGGCCTCTGATAGACGATGGCGTCCTCGAACCGGCGGACGTCGAACAGGGAGGAGAAGCGGCTCATCGACTCCGAGTGACCGAGGCAGATGAAGCCGCCGGGCCGCAGGCAATGGAACATGCTCTCCGCCGCCTCGCGGCGGGACACGTCGTCGAAGTAGATCAGCATGTTGCGGCAGAAGATGACGTCGATGTCGCGGAAGGCCGCCATCTGGCCGCGGTCGGACACGTTGACCCGCGAGAAGTCGATGGAGCCGCGCAGCGTGTCGAGGATGCGCCAGCGGTCGTCCAGCATCGGCTGGAAGTAGCGGCCGAGGACCGCCTTGGGCAGGCGGTTCACCGAACGCGCGTCGAAGATGCCCTCGCGCGCCCGCTCCAGCACGCGGGTGTCGATGTCCGACGCCAGGATCTGGATGTCCCAGCGGTCGACCTCGCTCCAGTGCTCCAGCAGCCAGATCGCCAGCGAATAGGGCTCCTCGCCGGTCGAGCAGGGCAGGGACCAGATGCGCACCGGCTCGCCGGGGCGCTTGCGCTTGACCAGGTCCGGCAGGATCGAGCGGGTCAGGCAGGCGAACTGGTGCTCCTCGCGGTAGAAGTAGGTCTCGTTGACCGTCAGCGCGTTGACGATCACCTCCAGCTCCCGTCCCGTCGCGTCGAAGCGCAGAAGCGACAGGTAGGACTGGACGCCGGAGGATTCCGTCTCCGCGACCCGCTCCAGAAGGCGCGGTTCGATGAAGTAGCGCTTGCTGTCGCCGAAGGACATGCCCGTGCGGCGATAGATGAAGTCGCAGAACTTCCGGAACTCGTCATCGGTGACGGCCGTCGGAACGGTCTTGGTGGCTCCGGTCACGCGCATGGCGCTGCTCCTCCCTTTCCGCCGCCCGTCATGCCGCCGGCAGCCGGGCCAGCGCGGTGTCGACCGCGAAGCGGACGTAGGCGTTTCCGGCATGGCGGTCGGCGAAGTGGCGCAGCACGGGGGCGGTCCCGGCCGAGCCGATCTCCGCCAGCACGTCGATGAAGGCGCAGGCCGTGTTGACGTGGTCCTCGTCGGGCAGCAGCCGCTCCAGGGTCTGGGCGGCCGCCCCTCCGAGCTGGCCGCGCGCGACCTCCGCCGCCATGATGCGGACCTGCGGATCCTCGTCGCGGATCAGCGCGTCGAACATCGGCAGCGCGTCGGGGCCCAGGTCGCGCAGCGCCTCGGCGGCGGCGAAGCGGCGCGCGGCGCTGCCCGAGCGCAGCAGCGGTGCCAGCACGGCGGCGGCCTTGGGGCTGCCGATGGCGACGAGGTTGAGGATCATGGCCTCGACCACCGCCGCGTCGCTTTCCACGGCGAGCCGGTGGGCGATGATGTCGATGCCGTCGGCGTAGGCCCGCGAGGCCCAGGCGGCGGCGCGCCGTTCGGAGGGGTCGAGGCTTTCGATGGCGGCCAGGACCGAGGCCCGGTCCGGGAAGGCCGGGGCGGCGGGCGTCTGCGGCGCAGGGGCTTTCACGAGCGGCATGTCAACGGACCCATTTTTCGAGTTGCTCGGCGACGCGGTGGACGGGGAGCACCAGATCCGCGCCGCCGCGCCGGATCAGGTCCTGGGGCATGCCCCAGACGACGGCGGTCTCCTCCGCCTCGGCGATGGTCCGGCCGCCCTTCTGCCGGAGCATCGTCATGGCCTCCGCCCCGTCGTTGCCCATCCCGGTGAGCAGGACGCCGACGAGGCGCGTGGGATCGACATGTTCCATGGCGCTCTGGACCATCCGCTCCACGCTCGGATGCCAGAGATAGCGGGAGGAGGCCGGAGCGGGCAGGGCGACCAGCCCGCTCGGACGCCGCGCCACCAGCATGTCGGCGTCCCCCCTGGCGATGTAGGCGCAGCCCGGCTGGAGCGGGGTCGGCTTGTCCACCTCCACCACATGGATGCGGCTGCTGCCGTCCAGCCGCCGGGCCAGGACGCCGGTGAAGCTGGAGGGCATGTGCTGGCTGATCAGGACCGGCCAGCGGAAGTCCGCGGGCAGCACAGGCAGCACGCAGTCCAGGGCACCCGGACCGCCGGTGGACACGCCGACCAGCACCAGCCCCTTCGCTTCGCCGCCGGCGGCGGAGAGCGGGGCCTTGCGGGGCGTCTCCCGGCTTTCCGTGTGCTGGCGCCGGATGCGCTGGGCGAGGTTGCGCGAGCGCATCCGCGTCCTGGCGGCGGCCCGCACCTTGGCGACCAGCTCCCCTTCGATCTTGTCGATGTTCAGGGAGACGGTGCCGTCGGGCTTCGGGATGAAGTCGACGGCGCCGAGTTCCAGAGCCTCCAAGGTCGCCATGGCCCCCTTGGAGGTCAGGGAGGACACCATCACCACGGGGCGCGGGCTCTCCGTCATGATGTGGCTGAGGCAGGTCAGCCCGTCCATTTCCGGCATGTTGATGTCGAGCGTCACCACGTCGGGCTGCCGCTCGCGCACCAGGTTCAGGGCTTCCGCGCCGTTGCGGGCGAAGGTCACCTCGAAGTCGCCCTGCCCTTCGAAGATACGGCCCAGATGCCGTCGCATCAGGGCGGAGTCGTCGACGATGAGAAGTTTGATCATGCTGACGTGTGGGAAACAGGTCGTGCGGGGGCGGGTCGTGCGGGGGATGGGGCGCGCCGGCCGGCCCCGGGCCGGCGCGTCCCGTCACCCGATCAGTGGATGGACTGGCCGATCGCGCCGATCTCGGCGGCGTCGAGGAGGTTCTCGACGTTGAGCAGCAGGACCATCCGCTTGTGCTTCTCCAGGTTGGCGACCCGGCTGATGAGCTTGGCCTGCTCGTCGGACAGGGACGGGGTGGGGCCGATGGCGCTGCGGGCGATCTTCAGGACCTCCGACACGCTGTCGACGATGAAGCCGGTTCGCACGCCGTTGATGGTGAAGACCATGATGCGCTGGCGGTCGTTGCGCTCGACCTCCGGCAGGTCGAAGCGGCGGCGCTGGTCGATGACCGGCAGCACCGAGCCCCGCAGGTTGACGACGCCCTCGATGAAGGCGGCGGTCTTCGGCACGCGGGTGAGTTCGTCCGGCACGCGCACGATCTCGTTCACGCTCTCGATCGGCGCCCCGTACTCCTCGTTGCCGAGGCGGAAGACGACGAACTGCTCCTCCTCGTCCACGACGGCGGTGCGGCTGTCGTTCAGGATCTCGGCCACTTGCTCCTCCTCCATCCCCTCGGCGGCGGCCATGGCCGTGCGCACGGCGTCATGCTGGAACAGCCGGTCGGCGGACAGGATGGAGACCAGCCGCTTGCCGCCGTTCAGGCGGCAGATGGACTGGATCTCGCCCCGCCCGTCGCCGAGCATGTTCGGCAGCGGGTCCACGATGTCCTTGCGGACGCGCAGCACCTCGCGGACCGTGTCCATGACGACGCCGACCGAGTTCTTCTCGTCGAGCGGAACGACGACGATCTTGCTGCGCTCGTCGAGGTCCGATTCCGGAAGGTTGAACATCGCCCGCAGGCTGACCAGCGGGAGCAGCCGGTTGCGCAGGGTCACGACACCCAGCACGTGGCGGTCGGTGCAGGGGATGCGGCTGATGCTTTCGGGCACCTGCACGATCTCCTGCACGCTCTCGATGCCCAGCGCGTATTCCTGGCCGGCCACCTCGAAGCTGACGAGCTGAAGCTCGTCGTTCGCCTCGGCCAGCGTGTCGCGGGCCTCGGCGGCGGCCGCCGCGACGCGGGCGGCCCGCCGCCCCGCGTTCAGGCCGTCGCCCTGCAGCAGGTGGGCGGGGTCGATGATCATGATCATCGGGTGGCCGTTGACCCCCTTGATCATGCCGCGCAGCAGGTCGGTGTCCACGGTGGCGCCGATGGACTCCGCCGGCTCGATCTGGTCGGGGTCGGCGGTGACCACGGCGGCCATCCGGTCGACCACGAAGCCGACCGGAACCCCCTGGTTGATGACGACGACGCGGGTGGCGTCGTCGTGCGGCACGTCGGCGAAGCTGAAGATCCGCCGCAGGCTGGTCACCGACATCACGGTGCCGCGCAGGTTGGCGAGACCTTCGAGGCTGGCGGGGCTCTTGGGCACGCCGACCACGTCGGGCATCCGGATGATTTCCTGGACCTCGGCGAGCGGCACCGCGAACATCTCGTTCTGCACGTAGAAGGTCACGTATTGCCGCGTATCCCCGCCGATGCCCGCCTCGCCGCCGGGACCGGCGGCCGGGTTCATCATGTTCATGGGTCAGCCCTCATGTTGACGGGGCAAGGCTCAATCGGCCGAGTTCTGAAGCTCGTCGGAAAGCGATGCGATCTCCTCGACGGCGGCGGCCAGCTCCTCGGCCCCGCGGGACTGCTGCTTGGCGGCCACGGCGGCCTCGGACGAGGCGCGCGAGGCTTCCTCGGCGGCGGCGGCGATCTGCTGGACGCCCTTCTTGGCCTCCTCGATCGAGCTGAGGATGACGTCGGCGCCCTTCAGGATGACGTCGTTGCCTTCCAGCACGACCGCCATGTCGCGCACCGCGTTGGCGATGTTGAGGGTGATGGCCTTGTTCTTGTCCACCTCGGCGGCCGAGGCCTGGGCGATCAGCTCCAGGTCGCGGCGCACGGCCACGATCTGGTCCTGGGTGGCCTTGACGACGTCCTTGATGCGCTCGGCGTTCTCGGCGCTGTCGCGGGCGAGGTTGCGGATGTCGGTCGAGACCACGGCGAAGCCCTTGCCGAACTCGCCGGCGCGCGCCGCCTCGATCGAGCCGTTCACCGCCAGCATGTTGGTCTGCACCGCGACGGTCGAGATGGCGTCCACGATCTTGTCGATGCGGCGGCTGACCAGCTCCAGTGCTGTGATCTGCTCGTTGCTCTTGCGGGTGTCGTCCAACGCCTTGACGACGCCGCTGATCAGCGCCTCGATGGCCTTGTTGCTGCCGTTGAGCAGGTCCGACATCTCGCGGGCGCGCTCCAGGGCGCCCGAGGCGGTGTCCTGCGAGATCTTGGCGCCGCGCTCGATCTGGTTGATCGCGGCCGAAGACTGCTGGGTCGCGGCCGAGGCCTGCTGGGAGCCGCGGTTGATCTGCTCGATGGCCGCCATGATCTGGGTGGCGGCGCTGGAGATCTCCTGCACGGCGGCCGACAGCTCCTCGGCGGCCGAGGCGACTTCCTCGGCGCTCTTGGTGATGTCGGTGGAGTTTTTCAGCTCCTCCGCGATGGTCTGCAGCTCGCTGGAGGCGGTCTGCGACTGGTTCAGCGCGGCCGTCTGCTGGTCCACCGTGCGCAGGGCCTCGTCCGACGCGGCGGACTGCTCCTCGGCGGCGGCGGCGATGCTCTCGGAGCCCTTCTGGGCCTCGCGGGCGGCGCGCTCGGATTCGACCGCGGCGGCGGAGATGTCGCCGGCGCCCTTGGCGAGCGTCACCATGTCCTGCCGGATCTGCTCCAGCGTGGTCGTGACCTCGCGGCCCTTCTCGACCTCGGTCTTGGCGACCTCGGCGGCGGAGTTGATGCCGTCGGCGATGACCTTGACCTCGGACTGGATCTGGCCGACGAGCGTCTGAATGTCGCGGGCCGACTTCTCGGAGGTCTCGGCGAGCGTGCGCACCTCGTCGGCGACGACGGCGAAGCCCTTGCCGTGCTGGCCGGCGCGCGCGGCTTCGATGGCGGCGTTCAGCGCCAGCAGGTTGGTCTGGTCGGCGATGCGGGCGACCGCCTTGACGATCTCGCCGATGTTGGCGGCCTGCTGCTCAAGCTCGATCACCATGGTGACGGAGGCGAGCTGGCGCTCGGCGTTGGCGCCGATGCTGTTGACCGAGGCGGTCATCTGGGCGTTCACGTCGCCCAGCAGGATCTGCAGCGTGTCCGACTTCTGGCGGCTGGCCTCGGCGCGCTCCTTGGCTTCCAGGATCGCGCTGGTGATGTTGGTGACGGCGGTCAGGGACTGCTGGGCGGCGCCCGACGCCTCCTGCGCGCCGACGGCGATCTGCTCCATCGACTTGCGGAGCTGCTCCGAGGCGGAGGCGGACTCGGCGATGCCGCTGGCCATCTGCGTCGTCGCGGAGGCGACGCGTTCGGCGACCTTCTGCTGGCGCGCGAAGGTGCGCGCGCGCTTGCGCTGCGCGTCCGCGGTGGAGGAACCGGTGCGTGCGCTGACCGGCGCGCTGCCGTTGGAAGCCGCCGGGTGGCCGACATCCATTTTCTTGACCAACGTCATGGGGGTGCTCCCGTCTGGTATCTGCCGACGCTTGGCGGCGGGGTGCAGACTGGCACCGCTCGGAAAAGGATAAAATTGGGGTGAACCCTACTAGGGTTTACCCTTAGGCGCCTCCGGCGGACGCGTTTCGCGGTTGTTCCGCCGGAGTTTCCAGACGGTGCAATTTCCTGACGGCGCGGTGCGGCTCAAACCTCGCGGCGCGGATCTGTCGCCAGGGTTACCCCGGTAAGCAGCGCCGGATCATGGTCTGCATTGGACGCCGGTCCATGGCGACGGCGCGCTTGCCAGGCCCGCAGGAGGCCTGCCGCGTGCCGCCGCATGTTCCAGGCTTCCAGCAGCGTCCGCCTGAGCAGGGTTGGACGGCAGGACCGCACGATGGAGCCGGACAGCCATATCGTTCGTTCATTGATCGTGATGCCCGGCGCCCAGACCAGTCCGAACAAGGCTGCGGGAACCATCTTCGTGGCGATGTCTGCCGACATCGCGTGGGTCAGGTCCTCCGAATGTTGGAAGCTGCCGTAAGCCTCCGCCTCCCCGGGATCCGGGCGATAGGTCAGCAGGTCCAGGGCGCGACAGCCTTCCGTCCGCAGAAACTCGACCATCTCCTGCGCCGGCACATCACCGGCGTCCAGCGCCTCCGTGAGATTGCGAGCGAAGGCCATGATGGATTTCTGCTGGATCTCAAGGCCCCACTCGAGCGCCGCCGTGTTCCGCTCCTCTCTCAGAAGCGGACCGGTCGTGCCCTTCTCCATGCGCTGAAAACCCTTCACGCCGCCATGGTCTGCGGCGGTGAAGGTCTCCACGAGGGCCGCATTGAACGGCAGGGCGCGGTGCGTGTATGTGGTGACGGTGTGTTGGGGCGGAAAAGCGGGCCTTTCCGTGAGGCCGAAATAAAATCCGTGCACGCCCACTTCCCGCAGATCGTCCGCCGTCGCCATGATGTCCTGAAGACAGCGCTGAAGGCGCCCGCGCCAGCCGACATCGACGATGCCGAAGGGGGTTCCGTCGCCGACGCCCTCCTGCCGCAGATAGGCCAGAACCAACTCGCGTTCATCGCTCGCGCGCTCCAGAAGGAGCGTCCGAACATCGGTATCCTCCAGAAGTTGGCGCAACCGGACCGAATCCGGAACGGCGAGCGGCCTGTCCCAGGCGTCGCGTTCCCACCCGGCGCGCGCAAGAGCCGAAGCCACCTCCAGGGGGCCGATCTTTGCCCGGGCGAGGATCTGCGCCAGCGTTTTTCCCGCGGGTCTCTCCGAGAACCACCCGGCCGTGGCCGTGTCGAGGGACGTTACGGAGGGAAGGAAATACGCCTGCCGGGAGGCATGCAGGTAGCGGCAGTCGATGGACCAGCCCAACCAGCCCGTCAGGACCTTGGCGATCTCACACAGGATTTGACCGTCCCTGGCCAGGAAATAGAGCCGGCCCAGCTTTCTGTTCTTCGCCTCCAGCAGCGTCCAGAGAACGAAACCCGTCAGAAGGGGGCCTGCGACATTGGCCGAGGTGTTCCAGATCGACTGGAGTCTTCCCTCTTCGAAAGAACCGCCGAGACGCGCGGCCCGAGCGCAGCCCGCCACGGCGGACCGCAGAAGTCTTGGTGCCTTTGGGTTGCCCTTGGCCGCGTAATAGCCCTCCTCATACCGGGTCGGCTCCTGGTTCCGGTAGAGTTGGGCGCGGATTCCGGTCTGCTTGGGGTTTTTGTAATCGCTGCGCGGATGGTCACCCGTGTGGGCGAGCCGATCCGCCGGTACGCCGGTGCTGCGCAGAACATGATCGAACAGACGGCCGGTTCGTTTCGTCAGCCCGCACCGGGATGAGGTGAACAGACGGATCCCCGTCCTGTCGAGGCCGCACTGGTCAAGCAGGCGCTCCACGAAGGTTTCATCGAAATAGGTGTCCGAAATCAGCAGAGGCGAGCCCGGCGCACGCCGCAGCCTGAACAGCATTTCCGCAATGGGCCGCACCGCCCGCAATTCCCGGCGACATTCCAGCTCTTGAGCGCGCCGGCTCTGCTCCGGCGTCCAGTCAAGCCGTTGGCCGAGGACGCCATAGATCGTGTCGAGGGAAACCTCCTCGCATGGGGAGATCTCACGCGCGTCCCGTTCCGCTGCCCTGCGCGCATCAGCCCAGGCCTCTGCGTCCCCGGGGTACAGCCCAGTCCGCTCCACATCCCGCCCCACCACGAGAAAAAGGTCGGCCGGCTTGAACCAGAGCCGCGTGATCAGCGTATCGAATACATCGAAGGACAGCAGCTCAGCCGCGCCGGTCCGTGGGTCGGCCAGGGCGGACCCCGCCTTTGGCGCATTGACCACCGAACCGGTTGCTTGGCCTTCGATCAGGGCTGCCGCCCAATTTTCCAGATCTATTTTCCGAAAGGAACGGCCAGGGCTTTCCCGCGGTGACGTGGGCATGCCCTTAGAGCCCGATGAAGGGCTGCGGCGGATGCCCGAGCATAATGGCGCGCGACGGCATCCAACCCGTCCATCCGGGAAGCATGCCCGGAGAGCCCGGCGCTGACCGATCCATTTTGGATGCCACAGGTCCTCCCTTGCACGCGCGACCGGCTTCAGGGTCCGATCATTGCCGGAAATCCTGAAGTGGCGCCTGGGATGCGGCAAGGACGCAGTCGATATGCCTCTTTAGCAGTAACGTAGAAGAGTTCCCTGGGATGTTGGCGAGAGGTACGGCTCCTTTGCAAATGGGTAAGCGGCGTTCTTGTCCAGGGTGGCGGCGCATGGATTGACCATGCGTGCGATGCTTCGGCGCCTTGGCTGGAGACGCATCGCACGGCATCGGGATCGACAGTTCCGCTCTTGAGCAAGGGTTCCGGATCGCTCCGCCGGGGTGTCCTTCACGCCTCGTATTCAGTCGGCCGGATTCCGCGCGGGGCGGCGAAAGGCGACAGGTCGCGTTTCAGGAAACGGCCGTGGCCCGGCCGTCCGACGACCCGGCCGGCTTCCACCACCGTCTCGCCGCGCACCAGCACCGTTTCCGGCCAGCCGGTGACCTCCATGCCCTCGTAGGGGGTGTAGTCGGCGCCGTGGTGCAGGAGGTCCTGGGTGATGGTGACGCGCCGTTCCGGGTCCCAGATCGCGATGTCGGCGTCGGCGCCCACGGCGATGCTGCCCTTGCGCGGGGCGAGGCCGTACATCTGGGCGTGGTTGGTGGAGGTCAGCGCCACGAACTGCTGGAGCGAGAGGCGCCCCTTGCCGACGCCTTCGGAGAAGAGGATGGGAAGCCGCGTTTCCACGCCGGGGATGCCGTTCGGGACCCAGCGGAAGGCGGTGCGCTCGCCGTGCTTCTTCTTGCCGGCGGGGCTGTCGTAGCGGAAGGGGCAATGGTCGGAGGAGAAGACAGAGAACAGCCCGTTGCCGAGCCCCGTCCAGCAGGCTTCCTGGCTGGCCTTGTCGCGCGGAGGCGGGCTGCAGACGTATTTCTCCCCCTCCATGTTCAGGGCCTTCAGGTCCTCCGCCGTCAGGGTCAGGTACTGCGGGCAGGTCTCCGCGAAGACCTTCAGCCCGCGCCCCTGCGCCCAGCGGATCTGCTCGATGGCGTCGGCGGAGGAGACATGGACGATCATGATCGGCACGTCGATCATCTCGGCAAAGGAGATGGCGCGGTGCGTGGCCTCGCGCTCCACCGGAACCGGGCGCGAGGCGGTGTGATAGTAGGGTTCGGTGCGGCCGGCCCGCTCCAGACGGTCGGTCAGGAAGCGGATGGCGTCGTAATTCTCGGCATGGACCATGACCAGCGCCCGCTCGCGCCGGGCCACGTCGAACACCTCCAGAAGCTCGCGGTCGTTCAGCTTCAGCCCGTCATAGGTCATGAAGACCTTGAAGGAGGTGTAGCCGTCCTTCACCAGGGCCGGCAGCTCCTGGCCCAGCACCCCCTCCGTCGGATCGGACACGATCAGGTGGAAGGCGTAATCGACGAGGCAGCGGCCATCGGCCTTGGCGTGATAGTCCTGCACGGCGGCGCGCAGGCTGCGCCCCTTGGCCTGGAGCGCGAAGGGGATGACCGTCGTGTTGCCGCCGCAGGCGGCCGAGGTGGTGCCGGACAGGAAGTCGTCGGCCATCACCGTCCCGTCGTCGCCGTCCTGGGCGATGTGGACGTGGCTGTCGATGCCGCCGGGCATCACGAGCCGCCCGGCGGCGTCGATGGACGGCGCGTCGGAGACGATCCGCTCGGCGAGCGCCACGATGCGCCCGTCCCGGATGCCGATGTCGCAGCGGCTGACGTCCGCCGCCGTCACCACCGTGCCGTTCCGGATCACCCGGTCGAAATCCGCCATCGTCAGAGTCCCTTTTCCATGCGCCGTTCCATGCGCGCCACCCGGCGCGAAACCCTTTGCCTTGCCCGTGGGCGTTACAGAATCCGGTCCAGGGCGGCGATCAGCCGGTCGACCTCGTCCAGCGTGTTGTAGTGGACGAGCGAGACGCGGACGACGCCGTTCGCCTCCGCCAGCCCGAGCGTCTCGATCAGGCGCTTGGCGTAGAAGTCCCCGAACCGGATGCCGATCCTGGCCTCGTCCACCCGCCGTACGATGTCGTCGGACGGGCGCCCCGGCACGACGAAGCTGATGGTGGGCACGCGCAGGGCGCGGTCCGCCTCGCGGTGGCCGATGATGCGCACGTCGTTGCGTCCGCGCAGATAGGACAGCAGCCGTTCGGCCAGAGCCTCCTCGTGCGCCGCGATGGCGTCGAAGGCGGCGAGGATGCGGGCGCGCCGGGGACCTTCGCTCCCGACGCGGGCGCCAAGCTCCTCCAGATAGCTCACGATCCCGGTGCAGCCGACCGCCAGCTCGTAATTCACGTTGCCCTGCTGGAGCTTGTAGGGAACCACGCTACGGTCGATGAAATAGTGGTTCAGGCTCGGCAGGGCGAGGAGATGTTCGTGCTTGCCGTACAGCACGGCGAAATGCGGGCCGTAGACCTTGTAGAAGCTGAACACGTAGTAATCGACGTCCCAGCCCGCGACGTCCACGGCCCGGTGCGGCGCGTAGGCGACGGCGTCCACGAGGAGCTTGGCGCCCCGTGCGTGGACGGCCCGCGCGATCTCGGCCACCGGGTTGATGGTGCCCAGGATGTTGGAGGCGTGGGTCACGCAGACGAGGCGCGTGCGCTCCCCCATCAGCGCCTCCAGATCCTCCAGGGCCAGATCCAGCGTGTCGGCGCGGACGGACCAGACCTTGATGGTGGCGCCCTTCTCCTGAAGCGTCTTCCAGGGGCCGATGTTCGCTTCGTGGTCGCTGTCGGTGACGATGATTTCGTCGCCCGGCCGGATGCTTTCGGCCATGGCCGAAGCCAGCGTGTAGATCAGCGCGGTCGTCGAGGGACCCATGACCAGCTCGTCCGGCCGCCGCGCGCCGATCAGTTCGGCGATCTGCGCGTGCGCGTCGGCAAGGCGGGCACCCGCCGTCCGCGACACCTCGTAGCTGGCGCCGAGCTGCACGCTCGTGGTGAGCAGGTAATCGCGGATCCGGTCGGCGACGCGCGTCAGGACCTGGGAGCCGCCGGCATTGTCCATGAAGGCCCATTCGCCCGCCAGGGCGGGGAACTGGGACCGGACGAAGCCGAGGTCGAGCGGGGCGGTCATGGGGTGAACTCCAACTGGGAAGAGGGCTGTCTTTCGACGGTGAGCGGCGTGTCGAGCGTGACGACCCGGCAGTCCAGGGCGGGGTCGGCCTCCTGCCACATCACCATCGCGAAGTCGCCCGGATGGTCGAGGGCCACCAGCGGGCAATGCCAGACGCCGCGGCCGTAATTGACGATCTGGCCCGGCGACGCCTCGAAGGCGGCCGCTGTCGCCGGATCGGGACCCCCGGACGCGTCCGCCAGGGCGGCGACCACCAGGAAGCGCCCGGCCGACATCGGGATGAAGGCCTGGCTGCTGCTGGGATGCTGCTCCATCTCCCGGACGGTGAAGGGCAGGCTGGATGGCTGGATGCGGTAGACGGCCAGCACCGGCGTGACTTGGCCGGCGCTTTCGAACAGGCAGTCGCCGTCGTAACGGATGCCCCGTCCCTCGTTCACGGGAAGGGCGCGGCCCGAGCCGGCGGAGGCCACCTGCCCGAAGGGGGCAAAGCCCTCCGGCGTCAGCGGCTGCGGGATGAGAGGAAGCAGGGCGGTCAATGGTTCAGCACCGAATGCAGGAAGGCGCGGGTGCGCTCCTCGCGCGGCGCCGTGAAGAAGGCGTCCGGTGTCGCCTCCTCGAGGATGCGGCCAGCTTCCATGAAGATGACGCGGTCGGCGACGCGCCGCGCGAAACCCATCTCATGGGTCACCACGATCATGGTCACGCCGGTGCGCGCGAGGCTCTGCACGACGTCCAGCACCTCGCCGACCATCTCCGGGTCGAGGGCGGAGGTCGGCTCGTCGAACAGCAGGACCTTGGGCTCCATCGCCAGGGCGCGGGCGATCGCGACGCGCTGCTGCTGGCCGCCGGACAGCTGCGCCGGGTGCTTGTCGGCTTGCGCCCCGATGCCGACGCGGTCCAGAAGATGGCGCGCCCGTGCCTCGGCGGCCTCGCGGGACAGGCCGCGCAGGCGCATGGGCGGCAGCGCCACGTTGCGCAGCACCGTCATGTGCGGGAACAGGTTGAAGTTCTGGAACACCATGCCGACCTCGCTGCGCACCGCGGCAAGGTTCCGGCCGGTTTCGACGCGGATCCCGTCCACGTGGATGTCCCCTGTGTCGTAGCGTTCCAGCAGGTTGACGCAGCGGATCAGGGTCGATTTGCCCGATCCGGACGGGCCGACGACCACCACGACCTCGCCCTCGGCGACCGTCAGGTCGATGCGGTCCAGCGCCTGGAAGGACCCGTAGAATTTGCTGACGCCGCGGATGTCCAGAATCGGCTTCATTCAGCGGCGCCCCTTTGCGAGATGGTTCTCCAGCGTGCCCACGGCACGCACCAGCGGCAGCAGCAGCAGGATGTAGATCGCGGCGGCCCCGATCAGCGGCGTGGGGTTCGCGGCCAGCGCCTGCGCCTGGGTGGCCTGCTTCAGCAGGTCCGGCATGGCGACCACGGACGCCAATGCCGTGTCCTTCATCACGTTGATGCAGTTGCTGGTCAGCGGCGGGATCACGATCCGAACCGCCTGCGGCAGGATGATGTCGATCATCATCCACCAGGACCGGAAGCCGAGCGCCTGGCTCGCCTCGAACTGCCCGCGGGGAACGGCCTGGATGCCCGCACGGAAGATCTCCGCCGCGTAGGAGGCGCTGACCATCGACAGCGCGGTCGTGGCGGCGGCGAAGGGCGACAGGCGAATCCCGACGAAGGGCAAGGCGTAATAGGTGATGATCAGCAGAACGAGGATCGGGATCGCGCGGAACAGGTCGATGTAGGCGACGGCCAGCCAGGTCAGGGGCCGTGGGCCGTAGAGCCGCGCCAGCGCGATCGCCAGGCCGCCGAGCAGCCCCAGCGCGATGCTGGTCAGGCCGAGCCCGAGCGTCGTGCCGAGCCCCATCAGGAGCAGCGGCAGCGAGTCCCTCAGGACGGCCAGGTTGAAGAAGGTGTCGACGATATCCATGGGTCCGGCTCGCGCTCGCTCCGCCACTTTTGGCCGCGCGCCCGGATGGCGGGCACGCGGCCTGGAGGGATCAGGACTTCTTCTTCGGGATGTCCAGCGGCTCGACGGTGCTCGTCCCCGCCTCCGGCTTGGCGCCGAACCATTTCTCGTGAAGGGCGGCGAGGGTGCCGTCCTTCTTCATGGCGCCGATCTGCTCGTTCACCGGCCCCAGCAGCGGGCTGTCCTTGGCCAGCATGACGGAGTAGCGCTCGCCGGTCGGAATGCGCTGGACCACTTTGAACTGCGGCTTGTCCTTGGTGTAGTAGAGCAGGGCCGGGATGTCGCTGATGTAGCCGTCGAGACGGGCGGCGGCGAGGTCGAGCATCGCCGGCTGAAGCCCCTCGAAACGGCGGATCTCCGCGATCTTGTAGGTTTGGGCGTTCTTCGCCGCCCACATGTCGCCGGTGGAGCCGGTGTCCACGCCGACGGATTTTCCGCCCAGCCCTTCCAGGTTCGTGATGCCGCTCTTGGACAGCACGGTCAGCGACTGGTCGCTGTCATAATAGGGCTGCGCGAAGGACACGGATTCCAGCCGCTTGTCGGTGATGGTGATCGAGGAGATGGCCATGTCGATGCGGCTGGACTGCACGGCGGAGAAGAGGCCGTTGAAGGGGATGTTGACGATCTCCACCGACTTGCCGAGCCGCTTGGCGGCCTCGTTCACAAGGTCGATCTCGAAGCCGACATAGGCGCCGCTGGCGTCCTGGAACTCCCAGGGAACGTTGCCGATGTTGGCGCCGACGGTCCAGTCGGCCGCCTGGGCCTGGACTCCCACGGCTCCGGTCAGGGCCGCGAAGGCGACGGTGATCGTCCTGAAAAATTTTACTCGCATGGTTCTTTCCCCAAGCCGTTGGAAGCGGATCGTTCGTGAAAGGCGCGGAAAGGAGCAGTTTCGCCGGCGGCTGCTCGAAAAATGGGCCTGACCGGTCAGACCAGTTTGATTGGACCTCTTTTCTGCGCTACCGTCAAGCCCATGGTATGCAAAACCCTGTTCGGGGCTGAGGAGCGGATATGATTGGTGGCCGCATGCTGGTGCCGCAGGCCGCGGCCCAGCGAATCCAGGCGATGATCGCCGAGAAGGGGATCAAGCCCGGCGAAAGGCTTCCGCCCCAGCGGGAGCTGGCGGAGAGCATGAACATCAGCCGCGCCTCCCTCCGCGAGGCCCTGTCCGCCCTGGAAACGCTCGGCGTCGTGCGGATCGAGGTGGGCCGGGGTGTCTTCGTCACGGATGGCCGGGCGCAGGAGGCGGTGCCGAAATGGCGCTACGCTGACCGCTTCTCCCTGCGGGAGGTCTACGAGGCACGCCTCGTCATCGAGCCGCAGGTGGCAAGCTTTGCCGCCGGATGCATGGCAGACGGTGAGATCGACGCCCTCGCGCGGAGCCTCGACCGGATGCGCGCCGCCTTCGAACGGCATGACCTGGTCGAGGCCGGCCTCGCCGACAGCGCCTTCCACGCCGCCATCGTCGAGCAATGCGGCAACCGCATGCTGGCCGAACTGCTCGGCACCGTCGGCGGCGTGCTGGGAGAGATCCAGCGCCTTCCCTTCGTGCGGCAGGAGCGGGTCTGGGAAACCGTCCGCGAGCATGAGGAGATCGTCCGTGCGCTGCGCACCCGCGACCCGCGCGCGGCCTCGTCCGCCATGGCGTCGCACATCGCGGGTGCAGCGGAACGGCTGGGCGTGCCGCTCGCCAGGGGCTGACCCGTCCGGAGACCCGCGCATCCCTCAGCCCATCAGCGAGACGTGGGCGGCGACGATGCGCCAGCCCTGGGGCATGCGCACCCAGCTCTGGCTCTGGCGGCCGACGCGCTCGGTGCCGGGGCGCAGGAATTCCGTGCTGGCGGTCGCCATGTCGCGCCCGTAGCTCGTGATCACCGTGTTGCGCAGCGTGCGGTCGAGCCCGGCCGACGGACGCGCCTTGCGGAAGGCGGCGATCGCCTCGTAGCCGTACAGATTCTCCCCGGCGCCGTAGCGCACGGTGTGCGGGCTGTCCCAGAACAGCTCGTCCAGCACCGCCACGTCGTTTCCGACGAGGGCGCGTTCGTACCGTTCGAAGGCGGCGGTGACCTCCGCGAGAACGTCGGGAAGATTGATGGCGGGCTGTTCGGCGGGCGTCGTCATGCGCGGGTCCTCATTGGGGTTCCTGTGTCCGGCGGGTCGGGTCAGCAGCAGCCACAGCTTTGAAACCAGTGCGCGACGCTGCTCTCGAACGGTTTCCAGTGCCGCTCCAGCGCCGCGAAGCGCGGCACGCTCTTCCGGTAGAGCGCCCGAAGCTCCGCCTCCATGGCGTCCAGGTCGACCCCCGTCGGTTTGCCGTCCGCCACGATGGTCCGCCCGGCCACGACGACGTCGCGCACGCAGGCCGTGTTGCCGCGGGCGAACAGCATGTCCAGGGGATCGACCGGCATGATGGCGTCGCGGTCGAGGCGGTCGTAATCCAGCACCAGAAAATCCGCCGGCTCTCCGGGCGCCAGCCTGCCGGTTCCCGGCGCGCCCGTCGAACGGCGCCCGTTCCGCACGGCCAGCTCCAGGAAATCGGCGCGGCTCCAGGTCCGTTCGAAGCCGGTGCCGTCATGCATCGTCTGGACGAGCCGCATCTCGCGCAGCGCGTCGTCGTCCTCGTCCAGCGCCAGCCCGTCGATGCCCACGGCGATGGCGCAGCCGCGCCGGTGGGCGTCGGCTATGGGGGCGAGGCCCGAATGAAGATGCAGGTTGGAGCTGAAGTTGGTGACGATGGTGGCGCCCGACTCCGCGATCAGGTCGAGTTCTTCAGGTGTGGCGTGGGTGCAGTGGGCGAGGCTCAGCCGTTCCGAGAGAAGGCCGATCTCCTTCAGATGGCGGAGGATTCCGCCGGGGAAGGTCCGGTCGGCCCAGCCGCGCTGGTAGACCGTCTCCAGCAGATGCATGTGCACCCGGCGTCCTGTGCGCGCGGACGCCTCCGCGATGGCTTCCAGCAACGCCGTGGAGCACCATTGCACGCCGGCCGGTCCGTACTGCACGTCCACCATGGGGCCGGCGATGGCGGAGGCGATGTCTTCCACCAGATCGACATAGGCGCCGGGCGTCATGGCGGGCCGGATGAAGCTGTCCTCCACGGTCCGCCGCGCCTCCTCGGGCAGCCCGGCGAGCAGGCCGCTTTCATCGCCGTAGACGATCGGGTTGCGGTCGCGGACCGCCGGCGCGAAGGCGAGGCGGATGCCGACGTCGCTTGCGGCCCGCGCGATGGCCTTGGCCTCCTCGACCATGGTCATCGTCCCGCTGGGGCGCGTGTAATGCACCATCATGGCGCCACAGCCTGCCCGCGCCGAGCGGCCGAGCGATACCGCGGCGGCCAGATAGGGATCGGGCGGTGTTCCGAAGGCCGAGCGCGCGATCCAGGTCTCCAGCGGCATGTTCGCGGCACCGAAGGAGGACATGGAGGGCCGCGCGTGATCGTGGGCGTTGACCAGCGCCGGAATGACCAGCCGCCGCCCGCCGGAGGGCGGCGGGCCGCCCTCCGTCACGCTGGTGATCACGCCGTCAGCGTGATGGAGGGCCATACCGGCGGCGACGCCGCGTCCGCCGCCGAGGAACAGGCCCGTGGCCGTGAGGATGCTGGTCATGCGGGCCTGCCCATTCCGTGTTCAGTTGGCGGTGTAGACCAGTTCACGCTCCGCGCGGGGCGGCAGGAACTCGCGGGAGAAGACCTCGGTCGTGGCGGGCGCCCGGCCGAGCTGGTAGCCCTCCACCACCATGCCGATGGCGCGCGTCATCCGGTCGTCCTTGATGTCGCCGACGCCGATCTCCTTCATCTCCGGCGACACGATGAGCTTGTCGAAGGAGAATTGCAGGCGCCGCTTCTCGACGGCGGCGTTGACGAGGTTGTCGTAGTTGATCACCGACTCCATGGCGGCGTTCTGGTCCTTGGCGATGGCGATCATCGCCTTGTTGGTCGCCCGCACCAGCCCGGCCACGGCCTTCGGGTTCGCCGCGATCAGCTTGCGCGAGACCATCAGCCCGTTCGAGTACAGGTCCAGCCCATGGTCGCCGAAGGCGAACCATTTGAAATCCTTGTCCGGGTCCTGGCGGTTGAGGACCAGGTTGAAGTAGCTCGTGATGTTGAAGACCAGGGCCGCGTCGATGTCGCCCTTGATCAGCATCGGCTCCTGAAGGTTCGGCGCCATGTTCGACAGCTTGATCTTCGCCATGTCCAGCCCGTTCTTGTGGGCGAAGACCGGCAGGAGGCGGGTGGTCGGCGTGCCCTGCGCGCCGCCGAGGGTCCGCCCCTCGAAATCCTTGGCCGAATTGATGCCGCTCGTCGCCTTGGTGACGATGGCGAAGGGAGGCTGGTTCCAGATCATGTAGACCATGACGGGGGCGTCCTGCGGCTTGGACGCGGCGTTCTGGATGATGGCGTTCACGTCGCCGAAGCCGGCGTCGTAGGCGCCGGACATGATGCGCGTGACGGTGGCGCCCGAACCTTCGCCCTGGTCGATGACGACGTTCAGCCCCTCTTCCTGGAAGAAGCCCTTGTCCTTCGCATAGAAGAAGGCGGCGTCGCTGCCCTGCGTCTTCCAGCCCAGGGTGAAGCGGATCGTCGTTTCCTCGGCCTTGGCGGCGCCGGCGAACAGCAGGCCGGCGACGAGGGTCGCGGTCAGTCGTTTGAGCATCCTTGTTCTCCTGAACGGGAAAGGGTGTGGGCGGGAAGGGGAGGCGATCACTGGTCGCCCTTCACTGGGCGGAGGCGACCAGATCGTTCTTGCGGGTGGCCCAGCCGGTGACGCGCCGCTCGACGAGCGAGAAGGCGACGTAGAGGGCGACGCCGAGTGCGGCGAGGATGAAGAGGCCGGCGAAGACGAGCGGCACGTCGAAGTTCGAGGACGCGCTCATCATCACGTTGCCGATCCCCCGGTTCGACGCCACCGTCTCCGCCAGCACGGTGCCGACGAAGGCGTAGGTGACCGCGACCTTCAGCGAGGCGAAGAGGAAGGGCATGGTCCGGGGCAGCCCGACGTTCCAGAGTATGTCCATCTTGCTGGCGCCGAGCGCCTTCAGAACGTCCTCCAGTTCCGGTTCGGTCGTGGCGAGGCCGGTGGCGATGTTCACGACGATCGGGAAGAAGCAGATCGCCAGCGAGGTGAGGATCGCCGGCACGGTGCCCGACCCGAACCACAGCACGAAGATCGGAACGACCGCGACCTTCGGGATCGAGGAGAAGCCGATCAGCAGCGGGTAGGCCGTGTCGTAGGCGACCTTCGACACGCCGATGAAGGCGCCGAGCACGACCCCCAGCGCGACGCCGAGCACGAAGCCGGCCATGGTGGTGGCGAGCGTCTGCAGGATGTGCGGCCATAGGACGGGAAGCCGGGCGACCAGCACCTCGGCGATCTGCGTCGGGCGCGGCAGGACGAGGTCCGACATGCCGGTCACGAGGCAGAACAGCTCCCACCCCGCGAAGAAGGCCAGGATCAGTCCGGCGGCCCAGGCCTTCCGTTTCATATCTTGGTTCGCCATGGTCATGCGCCGGCCTCCGTCATGGGCATGGTCCGCGCCTCGACGATGAGGTCGCGGAGCCGCTGGTTGAGCGCGACGAAGTCCGGCTCGAACGTCATCGCGATGCTGCGGGGGCGGGCGAAGGGAACGGCGCTGTCGTCGATGACGCGGCCGGGCCGGGCGCTCATCACGCAGATGCGGCTGGCGAGGAAGCCGGCCTCCCGCAGGTCGTGGGTGACGAGCAGGACCGTCGGGCGGTGGGCCAGCCACAGGTCCTGGAGGATCGACCACAGCTCCTCGCGGGTGAACTGGTCGAGCGCGCCGAAGGGCTCGTCGAGCAGGAGCACGCGCGGCTCGTGGATCAGGGCGCGGCAGAGGTTGGCCCGCTGGAGCATGCCGCCGGACAGCTGCCACGGGTAGCGGCCGGCGAACCCCTTCAGCCCGACCTGTTCCAGCAAGGCGTGCGCCTTGTCGCGGAAGGCGGATTTGCGCTGGCTCCGGAACTGCGACCGGAAGGGCTCGACGATCTTCAAGGGCAGCATCACGTTCTGCTCGATCGTCATCCAGGGCAGCATGGTGGGATTCTGGAAGGCCATGCCGACCCGCAGGGCCTTCGCCGCGACCTCGCGGCCGCCGACGATGACCGCACCCGCGGTCGGCTGCACGAGGCCGCTGGCGAGCCGCAGGATCGTGGACTTGCCGCAGCCCGACGGGCCGACCAGCGCCACGAACTCCCCGTCGGCGATGCGCAGGGTCGTTTCGGACAGGGCGGGCAGGGCGCCGGCGCCCTGCCCGAAGGTGACGGCGGCGCGCGACAACTCGATCGCGATGGCCGGGCGCCGGTCGGCGGGGACGGCGGGCGATCCGGCCTGCTGACCGGAAGGCGTGGCGTCGGCCGATCTGTTCTGCATGCTTGTCATGCTGGAAACTGTATGCAATGGCGATGCCATCGCGTTTCCGCCTTGCGAATCGCCGTCGCGGCCAAAGTGCATGCACTTGAAGCGCGCGTTCTTTGGGCATGAACGGGAAAACTGCATGCGGCATGGGCAATGCCACTGGGTTGCGCGCGGCGGCGGACAGGCCTACAAGCGGGACGATGCCCCAGGAGAAGCGGTGATGGCGCGGGACGAGGACAAGGACAACAGGGTGACGGACCGGGTCGGCTTCATCTGCCGCTCGCTGCGCCGCGCGATCATCGAGCAGGCGCTGGAGCCCGGGGCCAAGCTGCCCGAGGACGCGCTGGGGGAGCGTTTCGGCGTCAGCCGCACCATCGCCCGCCACGCGCTCGGGCAACTCGCGGCGGAGGGGCTGGTCGAGCTGCGCCGCAACCGCATCGCCGTCGTGGCGACCCCCAGCTGGCAGGAGGCGCGCGACACCTTCGACATCCGCCTGGGACTGGAGCGCCTGGTCGTCCGCCAGCTGTCCGGCCGCCTGACGAAGGCGCAGGTCGCGAAGCTTCAGGCGCATGTCGATGCCGAGGAGGAGGCGCGCAACGGCCCCGACGCGGTGTCCATCCGGCTGGCGACGGAATTCCACGTCATGCTGGCCGTGATGACGGACAGCCCCATCCTGATCCGTTACGTCAGCGAGATCGCCTACCGCTGCTGCCTGACCCTGTCGCTCTACAGCCGGCCGCATTCGTCGGAATGCGCGATCAGCGAGCACCGCGCACTGATCGCGGCGCTCGCCGCTGGCGAGACCGAAAAGGCGATGGGGATGATGGACCACCATCTCGATTCGGTGGCGAGCCGCGCCCTGGTGGCGCCCGGCAAGCCACGCGGGCGCGACATTATGGACATTCTGGCGCCCTACGCGGAGGCGGAGACCGCCCCGCCGGAGGCCGGCAAGGCCCCGGCGAAAGGTGGGGCAGGGCGCCGGAAGACGACGGCCTGACGCCGGTCAGGCCTCGATGCCGTGGCGCAGCAGCAGGCGCTCGGCGCTGTCGTTCCAGACGTCCATGGCGACGATCCGCCCCTCGCGCACGACGAAGCGGTCCAGGTAGCGGTTGCCCTCGAAGGGCGTCCCGTCCGGCCATTCCCCGTACAAGGTGCCGACGCTGTAGACGACGGTTTCTCCCTCGCCTGGGCAGACGTCGAAGCGGTCCATGCGCTTCTTGACCCAGCGGTACCGCCCCGCGTTGAAGCCCGTCGGTCCGCTCGGGTGATCGAACACACGCCCGCCGGTGAAGGTGATCCGCGTTCCCGGCGCCATGTAGCTGGCGGCCTTCTCCGGATCCGGGGCCATGGAGGCCTCCAGATAGGCCCGCACGATCTCGGCGTCGGAAAGTGCGTGCGGTGTCTCGGCGGGCGGGTTCGGCATGGAGAATCCTCTTCGGTTCGGCCGCGGCCCATGCCGCGACCGGACCGGATGACATCACAGGAACTGCGTGCGATGGAAGTGGAAAACTGCATGCAGTTTCAACTGACATTTGGGTTCACCCGGTGTAGCGTTCCCGTCGGATCGGACACAACGGCTGCGGGACGCGCCCCATGAGCGACAACGGCTTCGACCTCATCCTGCGCGCAAGCAGGCCCAGCGGCTCCAGCGGATTGGTGGACATCGGCGTCCGCGGCGGCCGGATCGCGGCGATGGCGCCCCTGCTGGACGTGGAGGCGCCGGAGATCCTCCTCGGCGGCAAGCTCGTCTTCGCCGGATTCGTCGACACGCATGTGCATCTCGACAAGGCCTGCCTTCTCGGGCGCTGCGGGCATCGCCATGGCGATCTCGGCGCCGCGATCCGCGCCGTGTCGCAGATGAAGCGGGACTTCACGGAAGAGGACGTCTACGCCCGGGGCGCGCGCGTCCTGGAAAAGGCGATCCTGAAGGGGACCACGCGCATGCGGACCCATGTCGAGGTCGATCCCCGTGTCGGATTGCGCAGCTTCGAAGCGATCAAAGCCCTGCGCCGGGATTACGCGTGGGCGATCGACCTGTCGATCTGCGTCTTCCCGCAGGAAGGCCTGACCAACGATCCGGGAACGGAGGAGCTGCTTCTGGCCGCGCTGGCGGACGGGGCCGATGTCCTGGGCGGATGCCCCTACACCGACAGCGACCCCGAGGCGCAGATCGACCGGCTGTTCGACCATGCGGAGCGGTTCGGCGTCGATCTGGACTTCCATCTCGATTTCGATCTCGACGCATCCTGGTTCCATCTCGACGAGGTGTGCCGCCAGACCGTCCGGCGCGGCTACCGGAACCGGGTCGCGGTCGGGCATGTCACGAAGCTCTCCGCCCTGCCGCCGGACGATCTTGCCCGTGCCGCCGGGCGGCTCGCCGAGGCGGGCGTCGCGGTGACGGTCCTGCCGGCCACGGACCTTTATCTCATGGGGCGGGGCGCCAGCCACAACGTGCCGCGCGGCGTGGCGCCGGCGCACCGGCTGGTGCAGGCCGGCGTGGTCTGTTCGGTGGCGACGAACAACGTCCTCAACCCCTTCACCCCCTTCGGCGACGCCTCGCTGTTGCGGATGGCGAACCTCTACGCGAACGTCGCCCAGGCCGAGCCCGGCGACTTCGACCTCTGCTTCGACCTCGTAACCAAGCTGCCGGCGCGGCTGATGAGTCTTGGGGATTACGGCGTGGCGGTCGGGCACCCGGCCGATCTGGTCGTGCTGGACGCGGCGAGCCCCGCCGACGCCCTGGCGGAGATCGCGGATCCGCTCATGGGCTTCAAGGCGGGGCGGCAGACCTTCGTCAGGCCGCCGGCCGCCCTGATGGCCCCCTGACCGCCAGCACCAGGGCGGCATGGCCCGGCAGGCACCAGCCCTTCCCGGTGAAGGGCTCCGGCGCACCGTGGCCGCCGTAGGCGGGGGCCTCGCTGGACCAGAGGAGACACCATTCCCGGCCGAGCGGCGGGGCGAGCAGCGGTTCCGGCAGGACCGCCATGGTCAGGTCGCGCCCGAGATTGACGAGCATCAGCCGGTCGTCCCCCTCCTCCCCGAAAAACCGCAGGCAGAAGGCCTCCTCGCCCAGCACGGCGCCGTCCAGCCCGCCCCGGCGCTGGCGGCGGAACACCGCATCCTCGCGGCGCAGGCGCAGCAGGTCACGGTGCAGGGCGAGCATGCCCGCATGCGGCTCCCGCTCCCGTTCCGCATGGTCGAGCTTGCAGCGCCGGAAGGTCTCCTCCTCGTGCGGCGGAGCGAGCCGCGCCTGCATCGCCGGGGTGGCGAGGCTCGGGAACTGGGACAGGAACTCCGCCCGGCCTTCCGCCACCTTGAGCGCCAGCCAGTCCGCATGGTCGGCGAAATAGAGGAAGGGGGCCGAGGCCGCGAACTCCTGCCCTTGGAACAGCATCGGCGTGCCGGGGCCGAGCAGGGTCAGCGCCGTCATGGCGCGCAGCCGCCCCGGCGCGGCCAGCCGGTCGATGCGCAGGCCCCGGCCGGAATTGGCGATCTGGTCATGGTTCTGGAGAAAGGTGACGATGGCCGGCGGCGGCACGGCGAAGGCCGGCATGCCCCGGGGCTTGCCCTGCCAGGCGTACCATTGGCCCTGGTAGAGGAAGCCGTGCTTCATGGCCGACACGAACTCCTGCGGCGTGCCGCGATAGTCCGTGTAATAGGCCTCGTTCCGCCCGATCAGGGCCACCATGGCGGCGTGGTGATAGTCGTCGTTCCAGATGGCGTCGAGCCCGAAGCCGCCATCCTCGATAGGCTGGACCATGCTGGCGTGCTGGGGCTCGTTCTCGCCGATCAGGATGGTGGCGCGGTCCCCGGCGGCGCCCCGCACGGCGCGGGCGATCTCCGACAGGATGTGCGGCGTGCCGTCGTCGAAGATTTGCTGCGTGGCGTCGAGCCGCAGCCCGTCCATATGGTACTCGTCGATCCAGAAAGCCGCGTTGCACAGGAAGAACTCGCGCACCGGCCCGCTGTCCGGCCCGTCGAAGTTGATCGCCTCGCCCCACTCGTTCTCGTGCCGGTCCGTGAAGTAGGCGTCGGCGAAGCACTTCAGGTAATTCCCGTCAGGGCCGAAATGGTTGTAGACTACGTCCAGGATGACCGCGAGCCCCAGCGCGTGCGCCCGGTCGACGAAGCTGCGCACATCGTCCGGTTTTCCATAGAGCCGCGTCGGCGCGAACAGCCCGACGCCGTCGTAGCCCCAGCCGAAGCGGCCCGGAAACTCGGCCAGCGGCATCAGCTCCAGCACCGTGACGCCGAGGTCGGCGAGGTGCTGCAACTCCCGCATCGCCGCTTCCAAGGTTCCCTCCGGCGTGAAGGTGCCGATGTGCATCTCGTAGATCACCTGTCCCTCGATGGGCCGGCCCTTCCAGCCCTGGTCGGTCCAGGCGAAGCCCCGGGGATCGACGAGCTGCGACGGCCCGTGCGGCCCGCCGGGCTGGAAGCGCGACGCCGGGTCGGGATAGAGCGTCCGGTCATCGTCGAGCCGCAGCCGGTACAGGCTGTTGACCGCCACACCCTCCAGAAGCGTGGAGAAATAACCGTTCCCCTCCGCCTCCAGCGGCACCGACCGCATCTCCGGCTCCAGCACGATGGAGACGTGCTGGCGCTTCGGCGCCCAGACGCGGATGTGCGCCCGGTTCTCCCCGACGACCTCCATGCCGATCGGGTAGCGCCGTTTCACGGTCGCGTCGGAACGGGCGGGTTGGCTCTCCATGGTCCTGCATCCCGGATGTGATCGCGCCGACGGGCTGTGCGCGGCGGCGCTGCGGGAAACAGACGGGAGAGAGCAGAATTCCGCGAGGAGATCGTCAGAAGGGTCCACGCTCCTGCATGGCAGGCTGGTCCCGGTCAGGAAAATTCATGAGCGGGGAGTCGAAGAAATCGTCCCAGACGCTGTCCGCCGGAACGATCACCCGACGGGTACCCTCGCGCAGGATGACGACCTCGCGCACGCCCGGCGGGAAAGCAATCTCCTTCGGAAGACGGACGGCCCCTCACGACCGGCGGGGCGGTTGCGGCACTTCGCCGATGGGCAGTTCGAACTGGCGGGGGCGCTGGCCGAACAGGTCGGCGGGGGCCTGTTCATTCTCGCGGGCGCACTCCTCGACATAGCGCGTCAGGTAATCGCGCACGATTTCGGCCAAGGGAATGTCCCTTTGCCGTGCGTAATTCCTGGCGGCGACCTTCACGCGGCTGTCGATCCGCAAGGAAATGGTCGCCTTTTTGGGCCGGTAGCCGGGAGGAGCCATGGTGCGCGATCATCGTTTGGTTCGCCGATACACTTCCGATTATTCCGAACCCCGGGCCAACGGCAAGGGCAATGCCGCGAAAGACTCAAGTTTTCTGGGGATGGTTGTGTGGACGATCGGGTGGATAATCCGGCGGAGGCGGGCTTTCTCCACAAATTCGGTGGATAGCCCTGTGCATGGAATGCGGATGATGCACGGACGGACCCTGACTCTGGCGGGTGTGGGCTGTGTATAAATAGCTCTGCCCAAAAATCAGGCATATATGGACAGGAGTCCGCCCTCGCTCCCGGCCCCGCCGCCGTAGGCGATGCCCCATTCCTTCAGGCGGGTGTGGCGCGGCTTGGTCATGGTGCCGTAGACGGCCACCGCGCAGGCCCGCTTGTCGCCGACCAGGATCACCAGCCGCCGGCCGCGCGTGACGCCGGTGTAGAGCAGGTTCCGCTGCAGCATGATCCGGTGCTGGAGCAGGACCGGAATGACCACGATCGGGTATTCGGACCCCTGGCTCTTGTGGATCGTCGTGGCGTAGGCCAGCGCGATCTCGTCCAGCTCGTCGAAGCGGTAGGGGACGGGCCGCTCGTCGAACTCCACGACCAGCTCCCCCTCCTCCATGTCGATGGAGCGGATGAGGCCGAGGTCGCCGTTGAAGGCTTCCTTGTCGTAGTTGTTGGTCAGCTGCATGACCTTGTCGCCGACGCCGAAGAGCTGCCCGAACCGCTCCACCCGCGCCGCCTGCGGGCCGGAGGGCGGGTTGATGGCCTTTTGCAGCTCCACGTTCAGCGAGCGCGCCCCGGCGGCGCCCAGATTCATCGGGCAGAGCACCTGGATGTCGCGCACCGGGTCGCAGCTCTGGCTTTTCGGCAGGTGACGGGCGACCAGATGGGTGATGGTGCGCACGGCCTCGGCCGGGCTGGGCGCGTTGACCCAGTGGAAGTCGCTCGCCTCCCCCTTCGCCGGCAGCTCGGGAAGCTGGCCCGCGTTGATGCGGTGGGCGTTGGTGATGATGCGGCTGCTGGCCGCCTGCCGGAACACCTCGGTCAGCCGCACCACCGGCACCATGCCGGACTCGATGATGTCGGCCAGCACGCGGCCCGGCCCGACGCTCGGCAGCTGGTCCACGTCGCCGACCAGGACCAGCGCCATGCGCTGCGGCAGCGCCCTGGTCAGCGCGTACATCAGCGGCACGTCCACCATCGAGGTCTCGTCCACCACCAGCAGGTCGCCCTCCAGCGGGTTCTCCTCGTTGCGCTTGAAGCCGCCGCTGCGCGGGTCGATCTCCAGCAGCCGGTGCAGCGTTTTCGCCTCCAGCCCGGTGGCCTCGGTCATGCGTTTGGCGGCCCGGCCGGTCGGAGCGGCCAGCAGCATGCGCACGCCCTTGGCGGCGAGGATCTTCAGGATGGCGTTGACCAGCGTCGTCTTGCCGACGCCGGGCCCGCCGGTGACGACCAGCGCCTTGGAGGTCAGCGCCCGGCGGAGTGCCGCCGCCTGGCTTTCGGCGAGCGTGATGCCGGCCTTGCCCTCCACCCAGGGCAGGGCGCGCTCCAGGTCGATCTCGCCCCAGGGCAGGGGGCCGCGGGCGACCTGCACCAGCCGCTCGGCGATGTTGCGTTCGGAATGAAAGAGCCAGCCCAGGAACAGGGCCGGCTCCCCGTTCAGGGTGCTTTCCACCAGGGTGGTCTCGCCGATCTCCTCCTTCAGGGCCTGCTCGACCAGGGTGGATTCCACCTCCAGCAGCCCGGCGGCCTTCTCGACCAGCTCGGCGCGCGGCAGGCCGCAATGCCCCTCGCCCATGGCCTCCGACAGGACGTGCGACAGGCCGGCGCGCACGCGCAGCAGGGAGTCCCGCCCGATGCCGAAACGCTGCGCGATCCCGTCCGCCGTGACGAAGCCGATGCCCCGCACGTCCTTGGCGAGGCGGTAGGGATTCTCGGTGATGAGGCGGACCGCGTCGGTCCCGTAGAGCCGGTAGATCCGCACGGCGCGGGCCGTTCCCACACCATGCTCGTGCAGGAAGACCATGATGTCGCGGATGGCCCGCTGCTCGTGCCAGCCCTCGACGATCTGCTTGGCGCGGCCGGCACCGATGCCCGGCACGGCGCGCAGCCGCTCCGGCTCGTTCTCCACCACGTCGAAGACCGCGTCGCCGAAGGCCTGGATCAGCTTGCGCGCGTAGACCGGGCCGATCCCGCGCATGAGGCCGGAGGCCAGATACTTCTCGATGCCCTCGGCCGAGGCGGGCGGGGCGGCCTGGAGGAAGTCGGCCTGGAACTGCAGGCCGTGGGCGCGGTCGTTCACCCATTTGCCGGCGGCCTGGATGCTCTCCCCCGGTGCTATGGCGGCGGCGCGCCCGACGACGGTCGCGATGTCGCGCCGCCCGCGCGCCTTCACCCGCAGCACGCAGAATCCCGTCTCCGCGTTGTGGAAGGTCACCCGCTCGACGGTGCCGACGACCAGCTCGCGGTCGTCGCCGGGGTGTGGGGGAGCGGTCGTCATGCGGGGAAGGGCGTCCGGCCTGAAAGGAAAGGGTCTGGAAATCGGTCCTTAGATCATAGGGGGCCGCGCGCCGTTCAAGGCGGAAAAGGCCGTTTCATGGGCGTCGTGGATCACGGGCCTGAACCAGGAGAGCCATTCGCCTGTTCTCTCACCACAACGGAAACGGAGACGGGCGTGAATCCGGAAGTCATCCTCGAAAACCAGATCTTTCAGTTCTTCGCCGATTTCCTCCGCACCTTGCCGCAGATCCTGGTGGCGCTTGCCGTTCTGGTGGCGACCTGGTTCCTGTCGCGCGTGGGGAAGCGGGTGATGACGCGCGAGCTGGGCCGCACGCGCATGCGCCGGTCGCTGGCCGAGGTGCTGGAAATGCTGGTCGCCATCAGCATCTGGATGGGCGGGCTGATGATCGCCGCGACCATCGCCTTTCCCAGCGTGACGCCGGCCCGCGTGGTGACGGCGCTGGGGCTCGGCTCCATCGCCATCGGCTTCGCCTTCAAGGACATACTGGAGAACTTCATCGCCGGCATCCTGATCCTCTACCGCGAGCCCTTCCGGCTGGACGACTACATCGACTGCGACGGGATCGAAGGGCGGGTGGAGGAGATCACCATCCGTGACACCCACATCCGCCAGACCGACGGGCAGCGCGTGGTGATGCCCAACGCCATGCTCTACCGCCAGCCGGTGCGCGTCCTGACCGACCTCGACCGCCGCCGCACCACCGTCATGTGCGGCGTCGGCTATGGCGAGGACGTGGACCGGGCGCGCGAGGTCATCCGGGGGGCGGTGGAGGGGCTGCCGACCGTGCGCAAGGACCAGCCCGTGCAGATCTTCGCCAAGGCCTTCGGCGAGAGCAGCATCGACTTCGAGGTGACCTGGTGGACGGGCGCCAAGCCGGTGGACATCCGCCGCTCCCGCGACGAGGTTGTGGCGTCGGTGAAGCGGGCGCTGGACGAGGCGGGGATCGAGATTCCCTTCCCCTACCGCACCCTCACCTTCAAGGAGCCGGTCGCCCTGGCGCGGGACGAGACCGGACGGGAGGGGGCCGGGCGGGACGAGCCCCGCAAACAGGAGACGGCGCGCGGGGGGCCGCGCGCCGTCTCGTAAGCCGGATAAGGAGCTGCCTCACACGCGGGCGACGGTCGCCGCACCCCAGGTGGTGCGCCAGCGGCTCTTCACCATGAAGAGGCCGGCCAGCGCCACGAGCGCCAGTCCCGCGAAGATCAGCAGCCCCATCTGGTAGGTGCCGAACCACTGCTTCGACAGGCCGAGGCTGGAGGCGAGATAGAAGCCGCCGATGCCGCCGGCCATGCCGACCAGCCCGGTCATGACGCCCATCTCCTTGCGGAAGCGCTGGGGCACGAGCTGGAACACCGCACCATTGCCCATGCCCAGCGCCTGCATGGCGCAGGCGAAGGCGACCAGCGCCATCCAGGATTCGGGCAGCCGCACGCTCACCAGCATCAGGAAGGCCGCGGCCACGGCGTACATGACGCTGAGCGAGCGGATGCCGCCGACGCGGTCGGCCATCATCCCGCCGAGCGGCCGCATCATGGAGCCGCAGAAGACGCAGGCCGCCGTGAAGTAGCCCGCCATCACGGGGCTGAGGCCGTATTCGTCGCTGAAATAGATCGTCAGCGAGGAGGCCAGCCCGACGAAGCCGCCGAAGGTCACGCTGTAGAAGAACATGAACCACCAGGCGTCCGCCTCGCGGAAGACCGCCAGATACTGCTTCATGGTCTTGGGCGGCGGTGCGTCGGGGCTGTCCTTGGCGACCAGGGCGAAGACCAGGAGGGTGCCGACGAGCGGCAGCAGCACGATGCCGAACACGTTGCCCCAGCCGTACCAGGCGGCCAGCGTCGGCGCGAAGAGTGCCGCGAAGACCGTGCCCGAGTTGCCGGCTCCGGCGATGCCGAGCGCCGTTCCCTGATGCTCCGGCGGGTACCAGCGCGAGGCGAGCGGCAGCGCCACCGCGAAGGAGGCGCCGGCGACGCCGAGGAAGACCGCCAGCAGCATCACTTGCGTGAAGCTGTCCACCCCGAAGCCCCAGGCGAGCGCCAGCGCCGCGATGACCAGCACCTGCCCGAACAGTCCGGTGGCCTTCGGACCGATCCGGTCCACCAGCAGCCCCATGACGAAGCGCAGCAGCGCACCGGACAGGACGGGGGTGGCGACCATCAGCCCGCGCTGGGCCGGGCTGAGCGACAGGTCCGCCGCGATCTGCACGGCCAGAGGCCCAAGCAGGACCCAGACCATGAAGCTCATGTCGAAATAGAGGAACGCGGAGAGGAGGGTGGGCGGGTGTCCGGCCTTCCAGAAACTCGTTTGCATGACAGATCTCGCTACCAGGAAGCGGGGCGTTCTCCCCGCCTCCGCTTCGCTCGAGGCGTGGAGGCGGGCGGGACATGCGTTCGCAGCCGCGGTCTTCCCTGCACCGGTCATGCCAGGATGCGCCCGATCACCCCTTTGCGCGGGATGAGGGCACCCGCGGCTGGCCCGAACCGTGCAGAGCCTTAGGAATGAGTGGACTCATTCCTAAGGATGAGGTCGGAAAGCAACGTTAGGCCGAAGGGCCTGGGGTGCCGAAGAATGATCAAGAATTAGCCAGCTTGTCCAATCGCTGGATTTTTGATCGGATTTCGTGCATTCAGGGCCGCCGGTTGAATGAGGATCGATGACGTGAACGCCCTCTCCTCCAGCCAGCTGCCCTCCAGCCAGCTCCGGGTCCAGTTCGGCTTCCTCAGCGAGACGGGCAAGCGCCCGCGCAACGAGGATTACCTCGGCGTCTGCCTCGGCACGCCGGGCCAGCGCGCGCGCCAGGGCATCGTCGCGGCGCTGGCCGATGGGGTGGCCGGTGCCAAGGGCGGACGCGTTGCCGCCGAGCTGACCATCCGCAGCTTCATCGAAGGCTATTACGCCCAGCCCGAGACGCTTGGCGTCCAGCGCGCGGCCGCGGCGGCCATCGAGGCGGTCAACCGCTGGATCGTCGCCCAGGGGCGCAGCGACCCGGAGATGGAGAACGCCTCCTGCACCTTCGCGGCCCTCGTCCTGGCGGGGCGCAAGGCGCATGTGCTGCATGTCGGCGACAGCCGCGTCTACCGGCTGAGCGAGGGACGGCTCACCCGCCTGACGGAGGACCACACCCTCAGGAACCCGAACCTGTCCCACGTGCTCTACCGCGCCATCGGGATCGAGGAAGCCGTGCGGCTCGACCATCTGGCGCTGACCTTGCGCCCGCACGACCGTTTCCTGATCTGCAGCGACGGGGTGCACGGCGCGCTCGATGACGGCGCCATCCGGGACCTGCTGCTGCGGCGCTCGGCACCGGAGGAGGCCGCGCGCGAGCTGGTGGAGGCGGCGCTCGGCGCCGGCAGCGCCGACAACAGCAGCGCCATCGTGCTGGACGTGGTCGGGCTCCCCGCCATCGCGCAGGAGGAGCTGGAGGTCACCATGGCGTCGCTGCCGATCCAGGATCCGCCGCCATCCAGCGGCGACCGGGTGGACGGCCTCACCCTCGGGCCGCTGCTGTCGGAAGGGCGCTACAGCCGGCTCTTCCGTCTGGCTGAGCCGGTGGACGGGCGCGCGGCGGTCATCAAGTTTCCGCAGCCCGCCGTCGCGGCGGACGCGACCTACCGCATGGCCTTCATCCGCGAGGCCTGGGTGGCGGCGCGCGTGCACAGCCCCTGGGTCGGCGAGCTGATCGAGCCGCCGGTCGAGCGGCCCTCCTGCCTCTATTCGCTGATGCCCTATTACGAGGGCGAGACGCTGGAACAGCGGCTGCGCCGCAAGCCGCGCCTGCCGCTCCAGGAAGGGGTGGAGATCGCCATCAAGCTCTCCCGCGCGGTGAGCGCCCTCCACCGGGCCGGCATCATCCACCGCGACATCAAGCCGGACAACGTCATCCTCCAGCGGGACGGCGGGCTGAAGCTGATCGACCTCGGCGTGGTGCGCCTGCCGCAGGTCGAGGATTTCCCCGTTGCCGACATTCCCGGCACGCCCAGCTTCATGGCGCCGGAGCTGTTCCGGGGGGAGGGCGGCGACGAGCTGACCGACCTCTACGCGCTGGGCGTCACCGTCTACCGCGCCTTCAGCGGCGCCTATCCCTACGGCGAGGTGGAGCCCTTCAGCCGGCCGCGCTTCACGAAGGCCGCTCCCCTGTCGCGCCACCGGCCCGACCTGCCGGCCTGGCTCGACCTCCTGCTGGCGCGGGCCACGGCGGCGGACCCGAAGGACCGCTTCGGCGACGTGATCGAGTTCGCGCTGGAGCTGGAGAACGGGCTGGCGCGTGGCCGCCCGGTCATCGTGCGGCGTGTGCCGCTCTACGACCGCGACCCCGTCCGCTTCTGGCAGATCCTCTGCCTGCTGCTTCTGCTCGCGCTCATCGCGGCCCTGTTGGGCGATTGAGGGAGTTTCCGCGGGGCGCCTCAACTATGCCCTTTTTCTTGGAGTAATAGCTCATCCGTTCGGGTAGGTGGCTCGTACTTAATCGCACAACACATCACAGGGAGTGCGGGTCATGAGCGGTACCATGGAACTGGTCGAGTTCGGCAAATCCGACATCCAGAACGCCGTGTCCAAGATGTCCAAGGCGGAGATCGACAAGCTGGCCTTCGGCGCGATCCAGCTCGACGCCAAGGGGACGATCCTCCAGTACAACCTCATGGAAGGCCAGATCACCGGCCGCCAGCCCGGCCAGGTGCTGGGCAAGAACTTCTTCACCGAAGTGGCGCCCTGCACCAACACCCCGGCCTTCAAGGGCGCCTTCGACAAGGGTGTCGCGTCGGGCGACCTGAACACGATGATCGAATACACCTTCGACTACAACATGAAGCCGACGAAGGTGAAGGTGCACATGAAGAAGGCCCTGATCGGCGACAGCTACTGGGTCTTCGTGAAGCGCCTCTGACGCCCCGGCCCATCCTCCAGCCCACCCGTTCACGACCGTGCCCCGCAACCCCACCGGCAAGAGTGGAGACACCGAGATGCTCGCCAAGGCGCCGTCCTTCCTGGACCGCGAGGCCGCCGTCCGCGTCCTCAACGACCTTCTGACCGAAGAGCTGAAGAGCCTCCGGCCGGGCGGTGCCGCGTCCTTCGGGCCGGGCTGGGGGGCGGAGACCTCGGTGACGGCGCCGAGGCCGGGTGGCATCGGCGCGGATTCCCTGGAGCTTCTGGCGCTGGCGACCGCGGTCGCCCAGCGCTTCAACCTCCAGGACTGCGGGATCGAGGACTATCTCCTCGTCCGCACCACGCTGGGGGAATGGGCGGATCTGGTGATCGAGGGGCTGCGGCGGGGCTGCCGGCGCCTGACCTTCCGGACGTCCGGCAGCACCGGCGCCGCCAAGCCCTGCACCCATGACATCTCCATCCTGGAGCAGGAAGTGGACGCGCTGGAGGTGCTGTTCGCCGGGCGCCGCCGCATCCTGTCCACCGTGCCCTCGCACCACATCTACGGCTTCCTCTTCACGGTGCTGCTGCCCCGCCGGCTCGGCATTCCGGTCGTCGACGTGCGCTCGCGCGGTCCGGCGGCGCTGGCCCGCATCGCCGAGCCGGGCGACCTCATCGTCGGCTTCCCCTCCTACTGGAAGCTGCTGCCGCTTTCCGTGCGCTTCGCCCCGGACGTGGAGGGCACGAGTTCGACGGCGCCTCTGCCGGCCGGCACCGCCGACGCGCTGGCGCTCTGCGGCCTCGGGCGGCTGGTCGAGATCTACGGCTCGTCGGAAACGGGGGGCGTTGGATGGCGTCTGGCGCCCGGTTCCTCCTTCACGCTCTTCCCCCATTGGGAACAGGATCCGGCGGTGCCGGACGGTCTGGTCCGGCTGGACAGCCGGGGCCGCCCGGAGCGCCACCTCCTCAGCGACCATCTGGATTGGCTCGACGCGCGGCGCTTCCAGGTCAAGGGACGGCGGGACGGGGCGGTTCAGGTCGGCGGCATCAACGTCTTCCCCGACCGCGTGGCGGAGATCCTCTCCCGCCATCCCGCCGTGTCCGAGGCGCGCGTCCGGCTGATGCGGCCGGAAGAGGGCGAGCGGCTGAAGGCCTTCATCGTGCCGAGCGCGGCCGAGCCGGAGGAGGAACTGCGCGCCAGCCTGACCGCTTGGGTCGACGAGCACCTCTCCTCTCCGGAACGCCCGCGTGCCTTCGCCTTTGGTGCTGCGCTGCCCGTCAACGCAATGGGAAAGGCGGCGGACTGGTGAGGTCCGCCGCCTTCTGACTCAGCCGGGCCGCGATGGCCCGGCCGTTACTCCGCCTTGCGCTTGGCGCGGCGCGACAGGAGATTCAGCCCCTCGATGAGGGCGGAGAAGGCCATGGCCGCGTAGATGTAGCCCTTGGGCACATGGGCGCCGAAGCCCTCGGCGATCAGGGTCGTGCCGATCAGCAGCAGGAAGCCGAGCGCCAGCATCACGACCGTCGGGTTCGCGTTGATGAAGTTCGCCATCGGCGTCGCGGCGAAGAGCATTACGGCCACGGTGACCAGCACGGCGATGACCATGATCACGACATGGTCGGTCATGCCGACCGCCGTGATGATGCTGTCGATCGAGAAGACGAGGTCGAGCACCAGGATCTGGCCGATGGCCGCGGCGAAGCCCAGCGACGCGGTCTTGCGGTCGAAGACGTCCGGTGCCGGGTTGTGGTCGACGTTGTGGTGGATTTCCTTGGTGGCCTTCCAGACCAGGAACAGGCCGCCCGCGATGAGGATCAGGTCGCGCCAGGAGAGACCCTGGCCGAACACGCTGATCACCGGTTCGGTCAGCTGCACGATGATGGCGATGGTGCCGAGCAGGCCGAGCCGCAGGAGCAACGCCATGCCGATGCCGATGCGGCGGGCCCTCTCCCGCTGGTGCTCCGGCAGCTTGTTCGTCAGAATCGAGATGAAGATGAGGTTGTCGATGCCGAGCACGACTTCCATCGCGATCAGCGTCAGGAGCGCCGCCCAGGCGGCGGGGTCGGAGGCGAGAGCGATCAGATACTCGGTCACTGCACAGCCTCACGACCGGTCATGAACGGAATCGCTGTGGGACAGGAGACGGAATGGTTCTGGGGCGATGAGTGCATCGGTCCCTCCAAGTGCGGTTACGCCCGTCGGCGCAAGAGCAGGTGAAGAGATCCGACATCGCGACCACGTCTAAGTCGCCAGAGGGGCCCGGATCCAAGCAACAGGGACTTGGTGCCAAGCGGCTGCTCTTTCAAGACCCCTGTTTTCCGAAAAACGCATTTCCGGAAAAGCGTGCGTGCCTGTTCATCCTCTCTCACCCTCGCCCGAGGGCCGCTAATTTCGCGAAAGCAGCGCCGGGGATCCGGCGAACTGATCGGCCGCTTCCAGCAAGCCGATCAGTTCGCGCGACAGCCACCATTTGCCGCGCTTGCGCTCGGCCCGTGACACTTCGATCACCCGGCCGACGAGGGCGGCTTCCAGGGCATCGAAGGTCCGGCTCCGGCGCAGGGCGACCTCCACGAGGCTCGCCAGCGATCTGTCCCGGGCGGTGATCTCGATGGGGGTGTCCAGCATGTCGGCCAGCCGGGCGAGCCGGGAGAGCTGTCCTAGCGCCTCCGCCGTTCCGACCGCCGCGACCTGCCGGAAGGCCGCCGCGACATGGCCGCCGTCCTCGGCCCGCCAGACTTTGCCCGGAGAGAGGATTCCCCGCTGCGCGAACTGCGCCTGGACGTCGTTGACGAACCCGACCTGTTCGATCAGCGGTTCGGGCATGCCGTGCGCCGTCAGCGCGGCCAGCTGTCGCGACAGCGCGGGCACGAGGCCCTCATGGACGGTGTTGCCCAGTTCGCGCAGGGCCTGACTGACCAGGGCGCGCTCACG
This sequence comes from Azospirillum sp. SYSU D00513, assembly GCF_017356015.1. Classification (GTDB taxonomy): domain Bacteria; phylum Pseudomonadota; class Alphaproteobacteria; order Azospirillales; family Azospirillaceae; genus Azospirillum. The sequence goes on along the minus strand of NZ_JAFIQV010000043.1, from coordinate 9,972 downwards.
GTCGCCGGCAACCGGCTCCAGCCTGCGGACGAGATCATGCCAGTCCAGGAAGCGCTTCAACGGCACCGCCGGGCCGTCGGCACCCGGATCAACGGCGGCCGCTCCGGCCGGGGCGAGGGAGCGGGCGTGCAGCGCGGCCCGCAGGGTTTCGGCGGCGAGGAGCAGGCGCCCGGTGATGCCGTCCCGGACGACTGGCAGGGGAAAGGCCTCGTGCAGCCGGGCGCCCAGCGCCGGCTCATCCCTGCGGTGCAGCGCGGCCAGCGCGAACAGGGCGGCACCCATTGGGCCGCAGGAGCCGTCCCCGGCCATGCCGCGCGCCGCGTCCACCGGGTCCTCCCCGTGAAGGCCGCCGGGCGGGCGGGCACGCCAGGCCGGCGCCGCCTCAAGGGCGATTTCGATCACCGCGATGTCGGACCGCGCCACATCGTCGCGCTGGCGGATGCCCTCCTGCCTGAGAAGCTGCGCGCGGTAGCCCGTGACCTCCGCCAGCACCGCGCCGGCCTCGGCCGGGCGGGCGCGCAGCCCGGCCAGCACGGCGAGGCTGCCCTGCCGCAGCTCCTCGGCCCAGCCCCAGGCCAGGGGGGAGTCGAAGATCTCGTTGAGCGGCTGCTCCCTGGACAGGCGGGTGACGGCCTGCTGGACGTGCCGGACCTGGGGTTCCATGCGGCTGGACAGCGCGAACCACCAAGCGCCGAGGTCGGCGAGATGCAGGCATCCGGGGAGCCGCACCCCGCTGTGCAGCACGGCATCGTCGCGGACGAGCAGCGGATCGAACCAGCCCGTCCAGAGCCGCCGCGCATGCTCGGAACGGCGGCCGTTGATCATCTCCACCAGCAGCTTCGCGACGGGCTCGGTCATCTCCTCCAGGCAGCCGCCGCGGATCATCCGGTACAGGTGCAGCTTCTGCCAGTGGTTCATCGGCGCCAGCGCGTCCGACACGCGCTTCAGGCCGCCATCCGGATCGGCGCGCAGGCCGGCGAGGGACAGGGAAGGACCAGGGCCGGGAATGGCCGCAGCCCGCACATCGCCTTGCACCGGAGTATTCGGCATTCCGTGTTCCGCCCGAATGAGGAGGCGGCGCGCACCGTGGCGGTGCGTCCCGCGCGCCACCAGATGTAGCCGATCACGCAGGCTATGTTGCCGATCATTTTCCTAAAATTTGTGACAATCCTCTTTGAAGTCCGGTGCGCATCCGCAATGCCGGCCGGGCTTGCCTGCCGCCCGGCCTTTGCGCGATGCCCGCCCTCAGGTTTCCCGGCTCGGGCTGGCGCCGGCCTCGGCGGCGGCACCCTGCTGGACGGCCTGTTCGCGGTAGAAGATGAAGAGACCGCTGCCGATGATCACGGCGGCACCCAGCAGCATGCGGGCGGTGGGCGCGGTGCCCCAGACCAGCAGGTCGAGCGCCACCGCCCAGACGATGGACACATACTGGAAAGGCACCACCACGGCGGCCGGGCTGATCTGGAGCGAGCGGTTCATCGCCACATGCGCGCTCAGCGCGACCACGCCCAGCAGTCCCAGCAGCAGGAAGTCCGTCATGGTCGCGGGCGGCGTCCAGGCCACCGGCAGGGCGACGCCGCCGGCGAAGAGGGCGCCGAAGGTCTGGTAGCTGACGAGCGTCAGGCTTGAGGATTCGCGCAGCATCCGGGTGGTGATCAAACCCACCGAGAAGACGAAGGTGCCGAGCAGCGCGATCAGCGACGGCATCAGCTCGAAGTCGCCGGTCGGGTTCAGCACCATCACCACTCCGCCGAAGCCGACCAGAACGGCGGCCCAGCGCCGCCAGCCGACCTTCTCCCGCAGCAGCACGACCGACAGCGCCGTCACCATCAGCGGTGCGGCCATGTAGATCGTCATGACGTTGGCGAGCGGCAGGTGTCGCACCGCGAGATAGAACAGGCCCATCTCCCCCGTCACGCAGGCGACGCGCAGCAGGTGGAATCCGGTGCGGCCGCCGCCGAACACCCGGCGCAGCCCCTGGCGGGTGACGAAGGGCATCAGGATCGCGACCGCGAACAGGCTGCGCACCGCCATCACCACGGCGATGGAATAGTCGGCGACCAGCCACTTGCCCAGCGCGTCGTTGAAGGTGAAGAGCGACATGCCCAGCACCATGAACAGGATGCCGGCGCGGCTGTCGGAGGCCGGGGAAGCGATGGCTGCGGTCATGGGACTTTGCTCTGTGGAAGGGGAACCGGTGCTGGCGGGCCGTGGCTGGAGCCGCGGCCCGCCAGCACCGGATGGGGCCGGGATCAGGCGGGCAGGCTGCCGCCCAGCTCGTCCTCGATGTGCACGCGGATGATCTCGTCGAAGGAGCGCTCCGCCGTGAAGCCGAGCGACGCCGCCCGGCTCGCGTCGAAGTCGCGCGCCCAGCCCGCGACCATCTTCGCGATGAAGGGGTCGGGCTCGCGCCGGATCAGCGCCACGGCCTTGTCGCCGGCGGCGCGGCGCAAGGCCTCGATCTGCTCGCCGACCGTGGCGGACAGGCCGGGCATGGACAGGTTGCGGCGCCAGCCGAGCCGGTCTAGATCCATGGTGGCGGCGTGCAGCAGGAATCCCACCGCCGCGCGCGGGCTGGCGTGCCAGTGCCGGACATCCTCCGACACGGGAAGGACGGCCTCCTTCCCGACCAGCGGCTCGCGCAGGATGTTGGAGAAGAAGCCCGAGGCCGCCTTGTTCGGCGCGCCGGGGCGGATGCAGATCGTCGGCAGGCGGATGCCGATGCCGTCGAAGAAGCCGCGCCGCGAATAGTCGGAGAGCAGCAGCTCGCCGATGGCCTTCTGGGTGCCGTAGCTGGTCAGCGGCGTGTTGAAGAATTCATCGCCGATCTTCTCCGGGAAGGGGGCTCCGAACACCGCGATGGAGGAGGTGAAGACGACCCGCGGCTTGTAGGGCGCCTTCATGCCTTCCAGCCGGATGGCGTCGAACAGGAAGCGCGTGCCGTCCAGGTTGATGCGGTAGCCCTTGTCGAAATCGGCCTCCGCCTCGCCCGACACGATGGCGGCGAGGTGGAAGACGGCGTCGGGGCGCGCGGCGATCAGACGCTCGGCGACGCCCGGCTCCGAGACGTCCACCGCCTCGGTCCGGACCTCGCCCGTGAAGCCGGCGGGGTGCTGCGGCTCGACGACGTCCACCAGCGTCAGGGCGGAGACCTCCGCGTTGCCGAGCCGCCCGTCGGCGGCGAGACGTTCGGTCAGCTTGCGGCCGACCATGCCGGCCGCTCCGATGATCAGGATGTGCATGTTTCTTCCAAGCCGTTCTTCTTGCGCGCGGGACGCGGTTTATGGACGGGGCGAAGGCGCCGGGTCAGGCCAGCCGCACCGTCTTGCCGGGGTTCATGATGTTGTGGGGGTCGAGCGCGCGCTTGATGTCGCGCATGAGGTTCACGGCCTCGCCATGCTCGACCTCCATGGCGTCCAGCTTGTGGAAGCCGACGCCATGCTCGCCGGTGCAGGTGCCGCCCATGCGGATGGCGCGCAGGCTGACCCTCTTCGACAGCGCGTCGGCGCGCGCGCACTCGTCCGGGTCGTTCGGGTCGAACAGGATGCTGAGGTGGAAGTTGCCGTCGCCGACATGGCCGACGATGGGCGCGACCAGTCCGGTCTGCGCCACGTCGGCGTGGGTCTCCAGGATGCAGGCGGCGAGTTCCGAGATCGGCACGCAGGCGTCCGTCGCCATGGCGCGCTTGCCCGGCACCAGCGCCATGCAGGCGAAATAGACCTCGTGCCGGGCCTTCCACAGCCGGGTGCGGTCCTCCGGCCGGGTGGCGTGGATGTAGGCGCTGCCGCCATGCTCGTCGGAGATGGCCTGCATCATCTCCATCTGCTCGGCCACCGCGGCGGGGGAGCCGTGGAACTCCAGGAACAGCGTCGGCGTCTCGGCATAGCCCTCCAGCTTGGAGTGACGGATGCAGGCGCGCATCTGCATGTCGTCCAGCAGCTCGATGCGGGCCATGGGGATGCTCATCTGCATCGCCGCGACCACCGTGTTGACCGCGCTCGTCAGGTCGGGGAACTGGCACACCGCCGCCGTGATCTGTTCCGGCAGGCCGTAGAGGCGCAGCTGGATCTCCGTGATGATGCCGAGCGTGCCCTCGCTGCCGACATAGAGGCGGGTCAGGTCGTAGCCGGAGGAGGATTTGCGGGCGCGCCCGCCGGTGCGGACGATGCGCCCGTCGGGCGTGACCACCGTCAGCCCCATGACGTTGTCGCGCATCGTGCCGTAGCGCACGGCGTTCGTGCCGCTGGCGCGCGTCGCCGACATGCCGCCGATGGACGCGTTGGCGCCGGGGTCGATGGGGAAGAACAGGCCGGTCGCGCGGATCTCCGTGTTGAGCTGCTCGCGCGTCACGCCCGCCTGGACGCGGCAGTCGAGCGAGTCCGCGTTGACCTCCAGCACCCGGTTCATGTTGGTCATGTCGATGGTGACGCCGCCGGCGAGCGGCACCACATGCCCCTCGAGCGAGGAGCCGGCGCCGAACGGCACGATCGGCACGCGGGACGCGCTGCACAGGCGCGCGACCGCCGCGACCTCCTCGTTCGTCTCGGGATAGACGACGATGTCCGGCAGGACGGCGTCTGCCAGCCCTTCGCCGCGGCTGTGATGCTCGCGCACCGCCTGCGACGTCACGGCACGATCCCCGAGCAGCGCCTTCAGTTCGGCGAGAAGACCGGCCACCACCGGCGCCGCCGGGCGCTCCAGAAGACCATCAGGCATCACGAACTCCATTCGATTCAAAAACAAAGGTCAAACGGTGCAGCGTCGAGTCCGTCTCAGGTCATGCCCGCGGAGGCCAGGACGAAGATGGTGTTGTCGAAATGGTCGGTCATCGCGCGTTCGGCGGCGGCCGCGTTCTGCGCCGAGATCGCCTGCGCCACCGCCTCGTGGATGCGGATCTGGTCGAAGCGCTGTTCGTCCGTGCGGCGGCAGCCCCAGGTCAGGGGCCAGACCTGGCGCACCACCGGTTCCAGCGAGCCGACCATCAGCCCGAACATCGGGTTGCAGGAGGCGCGCGCGATGGCCGTGTGGAAGGCCACGTCATGCTCCATCATCCGCTCCGGCCGGTCGAAATCGGCCCGCATCGCCGCGGTGAGCGCCAGGATGTCCGTGGACTGGCTTGCCGTGCGGCGGAGTGCGGCCAGCCCGGCGGTCCGGATCTCGATCGTGCGGCGGAAGTCGAAGACCTGCTGGACCGAGATCTGGTTGCAGTGGACGGCGTGGTCGAGCATCAGCCCCAGCACGTCGTCGTTGATCGAGGACACGCGCGCGCGCCGGCCGTTGCCGATGTCGATGATCCCGAGCGAGCCGAGGGAGCGGAAGGCCTCCCGCACGCTGGGGCGCGAGGCCCCGAGCGTCTGGGCGAAGGCGGTCTCCCCCGGCAGCCCGTCGCCGGCCCGCAGGCCGTTGGACCGGATGTGTTCGATCAGCGCCTGCATGATCCGCGAAACGACCCCGTCACCCTTCTGCGCCCCGGCATGCGCCCCGGCATGCGTTGCGGCCTGCGCCCCGGCCGGGGCCGTCCGTCCCGGGGAGGGAGAGCCCGCGTCCATGTCCGTTCCCCCGCCGCTGTCGGCGTGGGCGCTGTCCCCGGGAACCGGCGGCATGAGGGAAACCTATCAGTCAGGTCGGTGCGTGTCTGTATGAAAGGTTATTGGCGAAGCGAAGTCAATCGGCTATTGTTGCGCCAACTGACGGTCAGCGATGCGCTCCTTGGGGGCGTCCGCCCTCCGCCGCAGCCGAACCCGCCGCAGCCCAGCCGTGACGCGGTCAACACGAAACTCTCGAACCAAATTGGGGGAAACTCTCATGAAGAAGCGCGCGAACGTGACGAAAAAGGCGCTGGCCGCCCTGGTGACCATCGCCGGCATCGGCCTGTCGGCCGTGATGCCGGCGCACGCCGCCATCCAGGAGCGCACCATCCGCGTCTCCAACGGCGTCAACCAGGACCACCCGGCCGGCAACGGCGTCAACAAGATGGCGGCCTGTGCCGCGGAGAAGTCCGGCGGCAAGATCAAGGTTCTGGGCTTCTACGGCGGCGCGCTCGGCGGCGACCTCCAGGCGACGCAGGCCCTGCGCGGCGGCACGCTGGACATGGTCATCACCTCGACCTCGCCGCTCGTCGGCATCCTCCCCGACCTCGGCGTGTTCGACCTGCCGTTCCTCTTCGCCAACGCCAAGGAGGCCGACGCGGTCCTCGACGGTGAGTTCGGCAAGTACATCTCCGACAAGATGCCGGCGCTGGGTCTCGTGAACCTCGCCTACTGGGAGAACGGCTTCCGCAACGCGACCAACTCGCGCCGTCCCATCACCAAGTGGGAGGACTTCAGCGGCGTGAAGATGCGCGTGATGCAGAACAACATCTTCCTCGACACCTTCAAGAACATGGGCGCCAACGCCGTGCCGATGGCCTTCGGCGAGGTCTTCACCGCGCTGGAGACCCGGGCCATCGACGGCCAGGAAAACCCCTTCGTCACCATCGACACCTCCAAGTACTACGAGGTGCAGAAGTACCTGTCGGTGACGCAGCACGCCTACACGCCCTTCATGGCGCTCTTCTCGAAGAAGATCTGGGACAGCTACTCCCCCGAGGAGCGCCAGATCGTCCAGGAATGCGCCATCCAGGGCCGTGATGAGCAGCGCCGCGTCCTGCGCGCCAAGTCGGACGAGTCGCTCGCCAAGCTGAAGGCGGAGGGCATGGAGGTCAACGAGCTGACCCCGGCCGAGCAGGCCCGCATGCGCGAGCAGGCCAAGGCAGTCTACGAGAAGCACGCCGACAGCATCGGCCGCGAGACCGTGGACAAGATGCTCGCCACGCTGGCCGCGATCCGCAAGCAGTAACCGCTGCCGGAACGGGTTTCGCATCCGGAGGGGGCGGCGGAAATTCCGCCGCCCTTCTTCGTTCGTGAGTGTGCCCGTGGCGGTGGCGCACGCCGGATGGCTGCGGGCCAGGGCGGGGTGCCGACGCAAAACCCCGTCCAGGCGCCTCAATTCGATCCCCCGCCTTTTAGATGCTCACCCTTCTGATTGTTTGAGAGGACGATAAACCCGCTTTCATGGGATGAAAAAGCCGCTATACTCCCACCATTGTCACGGATGATCGGGTGAGAGGACAATCGCGGTGTCCGAGGAAGGCATGAGCCGGGTGGAGAGCGTCATCCTGACCGTGGGGCAGTGGATCGTCTCGGGCGTCCACGCCCCGGGGGAGGCGCTGCCGACCGAGACGGAGTTGGTGGGCCGGCTGCGCGTCGGGCGCAACGCCGTGCGCGAGGCCGTCAAGGTGCTGGCCGCCAAGGGCCTCGTGCGGACGGAGCGCCGGGCCGGCACCATCGTGGAGCCCAAGACCCGATGGAACATGATGGACCGGGAGGTGCTGAGCTGGTCGCTCGCCAACCCGGCGATCCGCGAGCAGCTTCTGGCCGAGTTGACCGACGTGCGCCGCATCATCGAGCCGGAGGCCGCGGCACTCGCCGCGACCGCCGCGACGACCCCGGAGATGCTGCGGCTGTTCGAGGCCTGCGACCTGATGCAGACCCACGTCCACGACGCCGAGAAGGCGATCGCGTCGGACATCCTGTTCCACGAGCGGCTGTTCCTGGCCTCCCACAACCAGCTCCTGATCAGCCTCTTCCAGTCCTTCGCGGTGCTTCTGCGCAGCAATTTCCGGATCTCGATCCATTACGAGACCGGCTACATCCAGAACATCGAGGAGCATCGGCACATCGCCGAGGCCATCGCCCGGCGCGATCCCGAAGGGGCGCGCCGGGCCATGCACCATCTGCTGACCCTGGCGCAGGCCAATCTCGGCCGGGCGATGATGCTGCTGTCGGAAGGCGGCGGCCAGGGGACGCAGCAATGACGACGGAACGTCGGAACAGGGCCCCCAGGGGCCGGACGGGTGACGGAATCCGCCGACCGGACGATCCGCGCGGCGCGCGGGAACGGACCGGCGCGGGAAGGAGTGCGCTATGAAAATCGTGGATTGGTTCTTCAAGCTGTGTGACGCGGTGCTGGTCCTGTGCATCTCGGTCATGCTGGTCATGGTGTTCGGCAACGTCGTGCTGCGCGCCTTCTTCAACAGCGGCATCGACATCTCGGAAGAGCTGCCGCGCTTCATGTTCGTGTGGCTGACCTTCATCGGCGCGATCGTGGCCTTCCGCGAGGGTTCGCACCTCGGCGTGGACGCGCTGGTGCGGCTGCTGCCGCGCGCGGGCAAGAAGGTCTGCTGGGCGATCAACCAGGTCATCATGCTGGTCTGCTGCTGGTACATCTTCTACGGCACGCTGCTGCAGCACGACCTGAACGCGACCAACTACGCGCCGGTGTCCGAGATCTCCATGATCTGGGTTTACGGCATCACCTATCTCACCGGCATCGTGATCGGGATCATGTGCATCCTGAACCTCGTCCGCCTGGCGCTCGGCCGCGTGACCGAGGATGAGCTGATCCAGGTCGAGGAAGAGGGCATGCACGAAGTCAACCCGAACACGCTGAAGGGCACCGCGCCGTGACCATCTTCATCTTCGTGGGCAGCCTGCTCGGCGTCATGGCGCTGGGCCTGCCCGTCTCCTTCGCCCTGATCGTCTCCGGCCTCGCCCTGATGGCCCACATGAACATGCTCGACGCCCAGATCGTCGTGCAGAACATGTGGGACGGCGCCAACAGCTTCCCGCTGCTCGCCGTGCCCTTCTTCATGCTGGCCGGCGAGTTCATGAACGCCGGCGGCATGTCCCGGCGCATCATCGCCATGGCGCTGGCCTGGGTCGGCCACATGCGCGGCGGCCTCGGCTATGTCGCGGTCTTCGCCGCCATCGTCATGGCTTCGCTTTCCGGCTCGGCGGTCGCCGACACGGCGGCGCTCGCCTCCATCCTCCTGCCGATGATGCGGCAGGCCGGCTACGACATCCACCGGTCCGGCGGCCTGATCGCGGCCGGCGGCATCATCGCGCCGGTCATTCCGCCGTCCATTGGCATGATCCTCTTCGGCGTCGCCGGGCAGGTCTCCATCACCAAGCTGTTCCTGGCGGGCATCGTGCCGGGCATCCTGATGGGCGTGGCTCTGCTCGGCACCTGGTGGTGGCTGGCGCGGCGCGAGATCCTGACCATGCCGCCCAAGGTGCCGCTGAAGCAGCGCCTGCGCCTGACCGGCGAGGCCTTCTGGGCGCTGCTTCTGCCAGTGGTGATCATCGGCGGGCTGAAGGTCGGCATCTTCACTCCGACGGAAGCGGCGGTGGTCGCGGCGGTCTATTCGATGTTCGTCGGGCTGGTGATCTACCGCGAGATGAAGCTCTCCGACCTCTACGGACTGATGCTGGCGGCGGCGAAGACGACGGCGGTGGTCATGTTCCTGGTGGCGGCGGCGGGCATCTCGGCCTGGCTGATCACGGCGTCGAACATTCCGGCGCAGCTCGCCGAACTGCTGGCCCCGATCATGGACAACCGGCTGCTGCTGATGCTGGCGCTGATGGTGATCGTGCTGATCGTCGGCACCGCGCTGGACTTCGCCCCGACCATCCTGCTGATGGTGCCGGTGCTGATGCCGATCGTGAAGCAGGCGGGCATCGATCCGGTCTATTTCGGCGTGCTGTTCATCATGAACAACGCCATCGGCCTGATCACCCCGCCGGTCGGCACGGTGCTGAACGTGGTCTGCGGCGTCGGACGCATGTCCATGTCCAACCTGATGAAGGGCGTCGGGCCCTTCCTGCTGGCCCAGACCATCGTGCTGTTCCTGCTGGTGCTGTTCCCCGACATCGTCATGGTCCCGCTCGCCTGGTTCACCGCCCGGTAAGCCGGCGGCGCGCAATCGCGAGGGTTCAGGAGCCCCCGTCCCGTGAAACCGGGGCGGGGGTTTTCTCATGGTGCGCCCAGCATGGGCGTTCTCTTATGGGTGGAAGTCCCATCGTAAGCTGATCACGGCGAGCGAAGTGAAGCGCAACTGCGGAAGGGCGACCGACCGTGGGGAGGAAGCGTGGA
>NZ_JAFIQV010000042.1 GCF_017356015.1 Azospirillum sp. SYSU D00513 | reverse complement strand
GAGCCTCCGGTGACAACGGAGCCTCCCGTCACGACGGAGCCTCCGGTCACGACGGAACCGCCCGTGACGACCGAGCCGCCTGTCACGACGGAGCCGCCGGTCACGACGGAGCCCCCGGTCACCACGGAACCTCCCGTCACGACCGAGCCTCCGGTCACGACGGAGCCTCCGGTCACGACGGAGCCCCCGGTCACCACGGAACCTCCCGTCACGACGGAACCGCCCGCGACGACCGAGCCCCCGGTCACGACGGAGCCTCCGGTCACGACAGAACCGCCCGTGACGACCGAGCCTCCGGTCACAACGGAGCCTCCCGTCACGACCGAGCCCCCGGTCACGACGGAGCCCCCGGTGACGACGGAACCTCCCGTCACGACGGAGCCTCCGGTCACGACGGAGCCCCCGGTCACCACGGAACCTCCCGTCACGACCGAGCCTCCCGTCACGACCGAGCCTCCGGTCACGACAGAGCCGCCCGTCACGACAGAGCCTCCCGTCACGACAGAGCCGCCCGTCACGACAGAGCCTCCGGTCACGACGGAACCTCCGGTCACGACGGAGCCTCCGGTCACCACGGAGCCCCCGGTCACGACGCAACCGCCATCAGGAAATGGCGGTCAGGGTAATAATGGCTGGGGCAACGGCGACCAGTCCGCTCCAGGCAACTCTGGCGGCAACAACAACGCCGAGAATGGCGGCTCTGGGAACGGGAACGGGAACGGGAACGGCAATGGGAACGGCAATGGGAATGGGAACGGCAACGGGAACAACGGCTTTGGGAACGGTGACCAGACCGCGCCGGGCAACTCCGGCGGCAACAACAACGCCGAAAATGCCACCACCGCACCGCCAGCCACGACCGCTCCCCCGGTCGTGACCGAGCCGCCGTCCACTGGCAACGGCAACGGCAACGGCAACGGCAACAATGGCCATGGGAACGGTGACCAAACCGCACCTGGAAACTCAGGCGGCAACAACAACGCTGAAAACGCCACCTCCGAACCGCCGAGCACGACAGATGCCCCTGTCGTGACAGAGGCTCCGTCTGACGATGGCGGGAATGAGAATGGCAATGGCAACGGCAACAACGGTCATGGGAACGGTGACCAGTCCGCGCCCGGCAACTCAGGCGGCAACAACAACGCCGAGAACGCCACCACCGAACCGCCCGTCACGACGGCCGCCCCTGTCGTGACCGAGCCTCCGTCCGACGGCGGCGGGAATGGCAACGGCAACGGCAACGGCAACGGCAACGGCAACGGCAACGGCAACGGCAACGGCAACAATGGCCATGGGAACGGTGACCAGTCGGCACCCGGAAACTCGGGCAGCAACAACAACGCCGAAAACGCCACCACCCAACCGCCCGCGACGACCTCGCCGCCGGTCACGGTCCAACCGGGCAAGACTCTGACCGGGACCAACGGGAAGGACGATCTGTCCGGTGGCGAAGGTGCGGATACCATCGATGGAGGCAAGGGCGACGACACGCTGCGGGGCAATGGCGGGAACGACCATCTCACCGGTGGAGCCGGCGACGACACCATCCTCGGGGGCGCCGGCAACGACACCATCGCCAGCGGCGACGGTGACGACGTCCTGGATGGCGGTGCCGGCAGCGACCTCTTCGTCATGGGCCAGGTGACGGGCAACTCGGTGGTTCACGGCGGGTCGGGATCGGGCTGGATCGACGTGATCCAGGTCGATTTCAACCGCGGCCCCGGCGCGTCCGTCAAGAACGGCGGCTGGACGCTGGAGATCGAAGGGCAGACCTTCACCAGCGACCAGGAGCACGGGTCCTTCGACTTCGAGGACAAGTCGGGTACGATCCACACGCAGAAGGGATCGATCACCTTCGACGACATCGACAGGATCGAGTGGTGATGACGCCCCTCGCGGACTGGCCGCGCATCTTCGTCGGCATCGCGAGCTATCGCGATCCCGAGTGCCAATGGACGGTCAAGGATCTGTTCGCCAAGGCCCGTCATCCCGCCCGGGTCACGGTCGGGATGTGCCTGCAGCTCGTCCCCGGCGAGGACGACGACTGCCTGCGGGTCCAAACGCGCCCCGAACAGTGCCGCGTCATCCAGGTGCACGCCAAGGAAAGCAAGGGCGCCTGCTGGGCGCGCAGCAGGGTTCAGTCCCTGTGGCAGGGCGAGGAGTATGTCCTGCAGATCGACAGCCACATGCGCTTCGTCGACGGCTGGGACGAGCTGCTGCTCGCCATGCTGGACGAATGCCCCTCGCGGCGCGCGGTGCTGTCGACCTACCCCATGGCCTATGAGCCGCCCGACACGCTGGCGCCGCCGTCGGTCGTGACCATCGAGGCGAAGGCGTTCGATGCCCAGGGCATCGTCATGTTCAAGTCGCGGGGCGAGGCGCCGCGGGAGGATCCGCCGCCGCCGGCACCGGCCGCCTTCGTGGCGGCCGGCCTGCTGTTCGGCCCGAGCGGCATCATGGAGGAGGTTCCGTACGACCCGCACCTGTATTTCCAGGGCGAGGAGATCACCCTGGCGGCCCGCCTGTGGACCCATGGCTGGGACATCTTCACCCCGAACCGCCCGGTCGCGTGGCATGATTACACCAAGCGGCCGGCGCGTCCCCGCCATTGGGCCGACAACGGCGATTGGGGCAAGCGGAACGACCTGTCGCTTCGGCGCGTCCGCCATGTGCTGGGAATGGAAACCTCCAGGGATCCCGACGTGCTGCGCGACATCGAGCGGTACGGCCTGGGGCAGGCCCGGAGCCTGGACGCCTATGAACGGTTCAGCGGTCTCGATTTCACCGCGCGGCTGGTGCAGGGCAAGGCGGAGTGCCTGCCCGGCGACGCTCCCGATGCCGCCAACCAAGCCAAGAGCCGGAAGGATGTTTTCACCGCCATCTGGCAACAGAATGGCTGGCGCTGCCCGGAAAGCCGCAGCGGGACGGGGTCCACCCTCGCCGCGACCACCGTGCTGCGCCAGCGCCTGACCGCCCTGTTCGGCGCGTTGGACATCCGCATCCTGGTCGATGCCGGGTGCGGCGATCTCAACTGGATGCAGACCATCAGCGGCGACCTGCGGCTCTATCTGGGCTTCGACATCGTCGAAGGGCTGGTGGCGGAGCTGCGCGACCGCTTCCGCGACCGCCGGAGCCACGCCTTCGGCCAGGCCGATCTGGTGACCGATACGCTGCCGGAGGGCGACGCCATTCTCTGCCGCGATTGCCTGACGCACCTGCCTCCGGCGCAGGCGCTGTCGGCGCTCGCCCGCTTCAAGGCGAGCAAGTCACGCTACCTGATCGCCACGACCCACACCACGAACCGGAATCGCTGGGTGGCGACGGGCGGATGGCACCCCATGAACCTGACGGCCGCCCCTTTCAACCTGCCCGCCCCCATGCGGTTGCTGTCCGAGGAGCACAGCGGCACGACGAAGTCTCTGGGCGTCTGGAAACTGGACGAGGTCCAGATTTGAAGGACCGCGCGCCCGCAGCCCGACCTCCGAACCCGGTATAGGGCCGCGACTGCGCCCCCGCGCCCCATGGCGCGGAAGTCCTGACCACAGGTCAGGACTTCATGAAAATCGTACAAGGGCTTTGCCGGCCGGAATTCGGGAACTTCATGGAACGCCGTTGTTCCGGCCCGCCGCTGCCGCCGCTCCGCTTCGATCGGCTGCCTTCGATCAACGGGCTATTCCTTCATGCCCACTTCCCCGGCCGAGAACAGGTCGTAGAGGTTGACGCCACGCCGCCGTATCTCCTGCCGGATGAGGGTCCGGGTGAGTTGCAGGATGCCCTGCTCTTCCGTGGCTTTCGCGGACTGGATGGCGCTGAAGGTCAGCCGGTAGGCCTCCCGCAGCTCGTTGAGGTCGAGCGTCTGAAGGCGCGCCCGCGTCGTGGCCATGGGGCCGCGCCTCGCGGCGGTTGGAGCGATCGACTGGGCCTGCAATCGTTGAGTTTCGGCGCACACACGGCGGGTGTAGTCCTCAACCTTGCGTGCCTGTGAAATGACGCTTTCGGTACGATCTGGCATCCGCTCCTCCATATGGAATCATTGAACCATGAAGATGCGGCGACATGACACGCGTCCGAAGAGGTATGCCTTTGGATCAGTGAGCGGCGGGGCCGATGGAGACCGGCCCCCTGGACGCTTTCGTGTCCCGCTTTGAGCACACCTCGCCATGCCATGGAGCCGGAACGCCCCCGGAGCGGTGGCCTCCGGTCCTCCCGCAGTGACAGCGCCGGCCTTGGCTGGGCAATGCACCGGATGTGGCGATCACTTCGGCACGGTTCACCCCTGTGAGACGACCACCCATGCGGAATGCCCATCGCCCCAACTGATGCTTTCGGTTGGGGCATTTCCGTTTCGCAGGGCTTAGAAAATCAGGGACAGAAGGCCGATCACGACCAGAAGGCCAATCAGAAATATGACCCCGACCGTTCCGCCCAGAAACTTCAACATTTCCCGTCTCCTTCCTCAGCGTGGCGGCGCAAGACTCATGTGCCTTGCCCTTTCCACTCGAGGAAACCAACACCTCATAGACCAATCCATCACCAAAAAATGGCGGCACGCTGCTCCCAACCGTTCCGGGGGCGGCGTCGATCGAGGCTCAGGCAAGCGTGGTTCTGATGCAGCGTTCGCGGCGCCGGTCCGCCGGCCGAGGTGATCCGGTAGGCGGTGCGCCGGGCCTGCGATTCCCGATCAGCTGCCGCGACCTTGAACGTGTGCTTGGCTTCAAGGACTTCCAAAGCGCTCGTCGGACGATCCCCGGCGGCGGGATCGTGGCCATGAGCCGCAAAGGGCAGGTCCGGGCCGTTCCCGCCAACGACATGCCGGTACAGGCGGCGTTGTCCGCCGGCCTGTTCGGCGTCGCCGCCTGGCCCTCCTCAAGCGTGCGCCTTCGGCCGAACTCTGCACAGGAAGCGGTCAGAGGCCGCGGTTGTCGGCTTCGCTGTTGAGGCGATCCGCCCACACGATCGCAACCACCTTGGACAACCCGGTCAACGAGAGGCCTTTCGCCTGCGCATTGTCGTTGGAAACACGATCAATAACGCTCCAGCTTTTCTTCTTTGCGTCGTGAAGGACCGCATATCGGCTAGAAATGCTCATCCGATCGCCCCATTGAAAAATGGTTTCTGCTGAGATCTTAGCTACATGCGAGATGTTAATGGATGATTACCATTTCCAATCGTCGCTTCGATTGATGCATGCAGGGATATTTTTTAAGGCGTAATCTTGTGGACGACTTGCTTTTTCTTGAAGCTGAGGTTGGCGTGGCGAGCGCGACAGCCGATGCATGGGGGAGCGGCGTTCCCACGCCAAATCAGCACGAAGAACGGGACCTCAGCCAAGATCCCGATGCGGAACTCAGAAGAATGCAGGGATTTTTCCTTTCCCCATTGCTCAGGCGTGCCTGCAGGAGACGCGGGCGACCGCCTACGTCTCGCTGGCGCAAGGGGAGGAATGCGTCGTGATCATGGTTGCCGAGCACGACGAAGCGCTGCTGCGGGTCGGGCACCGGTTCGGCAGCCGCCATCCGCTGACGCTCTGTGCCGCCGGCGTCACCAGCGCCATCCATTCGCCGGACCGGCCCCGCACCGGTTTCGAGGCCTGCATCGGCGTCGTGGCGATGGACGACCTGAACACGGAGGTCGCCATCGCCGCCGTCATGTCCGCCGCCGGAAGGCTCGCGGTGCTGACGCAGCCCTGACGGCGCGCACCGTTCAGGCCGCCGGGCGAACCCGGTCGGGATGGGCCGCCGCCACCTCCGGAAGCGCTTCCAGGGCCGCCATCACCGCGCCGACCCGCCTCAGATCCTCGACCGGCACCTGCCAGCGCCGCGCGTTGTAGATCTGGGGCACGAGACAGAGGTCGGCGATGGACACCGCATCGCCATGACAGAAGCCACCGGTCGCCGGGCTGTCCAGCAACGCCTCGACGGCTTCCAGGCCGGGGCGGATGAAACGCCGCATCCACTGGGCGGCGCCATCCTCCCCGCCGATCAGCGAGGCCGCGTATCTGGAAACGGACATGTTGCAGACCGGGTGGATGTCCATCGCGACGGCATGGGCGAGCGCCCGCACGCGCTGGCGGCCCTCCGAATCGGCCGGAAGAAGGGGCGGCGCGGGCCGCGTCTCGTCCAGATATTCGATGATGGCCAGCGACTGCGTCATCATGCGGCCATCGATCTCCAGCGCCGGCACCAGCCCCTGGGGATTGCGCGCGAGGTGGGCCGCGCCACGGTGCTCGCCCTCCAGCAGGTTCACCGGCACGCTGTCGTAGGCGACGCCCTTCAGGTTCAACGCCATGCGGACCCGGTAGGCCGCCGACGAACGCCAGTAATCGTAAAGGATCGTGGCCATGAAAGCGCCCTCCCGCGACACGGCGGCCGTGCTTTCCGGACGCCCTTGGATGGAAGGCGATCCTCACACGGAGTTCGTCTCATCCGCAACAGGATGGCCTGATGCGGCAATGACCTGGCGCATTGCCCGCCGGCCGGTCAGCCGTCCGCTTCCTCCGTGGGAGCCGTCGCCGCGGTGCGGGCGAGCAGCCGGTCCAGCACCCGCCGGAAGGCCGCCAGATCCTCGGCCGGCAGGCCGGACAGCAGTTCCGATTCATAGGCGACGGCGAGCGGCGCTATGTCCTCGAACATGCGGCGGCCCTTACGGGTCAGCGACAGCCGAACCAGCCGCCGGTCGCTCGCGTTGGCCTTCTTCTCGATGATCCCCGCCTGCTCCAGACGGGCGGCGGCGCGGCTCACCTTCGACTTGTCCATGTCCACGCGCCGGCGGATCTCCCGCACGGACACCTCCCGGTTCCGGGCGAGATGGGCGATCACCCGCCACTCGGCGATGGAGATGCCGAAGCGCTCCTCATAGACGGCGGCGAGTTCGCGGCTGACGCGGCCGGCCAGGACGTTGATGAGGTAGGGAAGGAACCCGTCGAGGTCCAGGGAGGGGCCGTTCGCGGTCATCGCCATTGACAGTCTTTGCAATTGAGATGATATCCTCCGCAGGGCCGGCCGGCAAGGCAAGCGCTCATCGGCCCCTACGGTCCGGCCAGCCAGTCCGGCCGATCACATCCGGTCAAGCGCCTCCAGGGAGGAGACGATGACCCTTCGCTACATGCCTGGTTTCGGCAACGACTTCGAAACCGAGGCGCTTCCGGGCGCCCTGCCGCAGGGGCAGAACTCGCCCCAGCGCTGCGCCTATGGGCTTTACGCCGAGCAGCTGTCCGGGTCCCCCTTCACGGCGCCGCGCGGCACCAACGAGCGCTCCTGGCTCTACCGCATGCGCCCGTCGGTCCGGCATGTCGGCCGTTTCCACCGGATCGAGCTGCCCTTCTGGAAGACCGCTCCGCACATCGTCGACCATGACCTGGCGCTCGGCCCCCTGCGCTGGAGCCCGGTGCCGATCCCGGACGAGGAGCTGACCTTCCTGTCCGGCCTGCGCACCGTCACCACGGCCGGCGACGTCCACACCCAGGTCGGCATGGCGGTGCATCTCTACTTCGTCACCGCGCCGATGCTGGACGAGTATTTCCTCAACGCCGACGGCGAGCTGCTGATCGTGCCCGAGGCCGGGCGGCTGCTGATCTTCACCGAGCTGGGCAAGCTGGAGGCCGGGGCCGGCGACATCGCCGTCGTCCCGCGCGGCATGAAGTTCAAGGTGGAGCCGGTCGGCGGGCCGTCGCGCGGCTATGTCTGCGAGAATTACGGCGCCAAGTTCACCCTGCCCGAGCGCGGCCCCATCGGCGCCAACTGCCTCGCCAACCCGCGC
The DNA here is from genome assembly GCF_017356015.1 of Azospirillum sp. SYSU D00513. GTDB lineage: Bacteria > Pseudomonadota > Alphaproteobacteria > Azospirillales > Azospirillaceae > Azospirillum. The sequence goes on along the minus strand of NZ_JAFIQV010000042.1, from coordinate 49,668 downwards.
GACTTCAAGACGCCAGTCGCCGCCTACGAGGGGAAGGAGACACCCTGCCGGCTGGTCGTGAAGTGGTGCGGGCGCTTCCAGGAGACGGAGATCGGCCATTCGCCGCTCGACGTCGTCGCCTGGCACGGCAACTACACGCCCTACAAGTATGATTTGCGGACCTTCTCGCCCGTCGGCGCCATCCTGTTCGACCATCCCGACCCGTCGATCTTCACCGTGCTGACCGCGCCCTCGGGCGAGGCCGGGACCGCCAACATCGATTTCGTCATCTTCCCCGAACGCTGGATGGTGGCCGAACACAGCTTCCGCCCGCCCTGGTACCACATGAACATCATGTCGGAGTTCATGGGGCTGATCTACGGCAAGTACGACGCCAAGGAGGAGGGCTTCGCCCCCGGCGGCATGAGCCTGCACAACTGCATGCTGCCACACGGGCCGGACGCCGACGCCTTCGCCAAGGCAAGCACGGCGGAGCTGAAGCCGGTGAAGCTCACCGACACGCTGGCCTTCATGTTCGAGACGCGCTTCCCGCAGCAGCTGACCGAGTTCGCCGCCAGCCTGCCGACCCTGCAGGAGGGCTATGCCGAATGCTGGTCCGGCATCGAGAAGCGCTTCGACGGCACGCCCGGCCTGAAGTGACGGTCGACGGAAACAGGACGGCCATTTTCGGCATCGCGATGCAGGCGGCGGGCAGAACCGTTCCGCAGCGCCGAAAGCCGTTCTGGCGCGGCATCATTCCCAGCACCGGATGCCAGGCCCGCGTCTTGCTCTTTCAAATTTGAAAGCCGCCGAATTCGGAAAGCACGGGGGCTCCGCCCTACTCCCCTTCCGCCACGGCCGCGAGCAGCCAGTCGCGGAAGGCCCGGATCTTCGGCGAGCGGCGGCGCGCCTCCGGATAAACCAGCCAGTAGCTGGCGTCCGGGCTGTGGACCAGCGGGAAGGGCTGGACCAGACGCCCGCTCGCCAGCTCCTCGGGGAAGAAGGCGGGCGACAGGATGGCGACGCCCTGCCCCGCCATGGCGAGGCTGGCCCCGAACTGCTGCGTGCCGACGCGGATGTCCGGCCGCCGCGACAGGTCGGGCGCCGCGACGCCGGCCGCCGCGAACCATTCCGCCCACCAAGGATCGTCCGGGTCGATCAGCGGCAGCCGCAGCAGATCCGCCGGTTCCGTCAGCGGGCCGCAGCGCTCCAGCAGCGCCGGCCCCAGCACCGGCGTGTAGCGGATCGGCCGCAGCCGGTGGGCGGCGAGACCGGGCCAGGACCCGCCCCCGCTGCGGATCCCGACGTCCACCTCCTCCCGCGTGAAATCGACGAGCCGCCCGGTCACGTCGAGCCGCACCGCGATCCGGGGATGGGACATCTGGAAGGAGCCCAGCCGCGGCACCAGCCAGTGCGAGGCGAAGGTGTTGACCGCGCTGACCGTCAGCACGCCCTCCGCCGACTGCCCGACATCCTCGAAGGCGGCGCGCAAGCTCTCGAAGGCCTCCGTCACCGCCGGCGCCAGCCGCCGCCCGGCCTCGGTCAGCGCCACCCCGCGCGCCCGCCGCAGGAACAACGGCCCGCAGCGCTCCTCCAGCAGCTTGATCTGGTAGCTGACGGCGGCCTGCGTCATGCCCAGCTCCTCCGCCGCGCGCGTGAAGCTCTGGTGACGGGCCGCGGCCTCGAAGCAGCGGATGGCGGACAGGGGCGGGAGGGGCATGGCGACCTATAAGCTGGCCTTATGCTAACCCCCGGAGCTTTCGTTGTACAGCCGGCGCCCGGCGGTCCAAGTCAATGCGGAGCGATCAACCAGCCTTGAGGGACGGACGCCATGACCCACATCGACCGCATCGCCACGCCGGCCGCCGCACGGCCCTCCCTGCGCGACCGGCTTTCCCGCCTGCTGCGCTGGCCGGCCGGTTGGCCGGGCCGGCGCGCGGCCTATCTGGAGCCGGAGGACCTGAACGCGCATCTGCTGCGCGATCTGGGGTTCATCGACGGGCGGGACGTGCCGGGACGGGATGGGGGGTGGAGGTAAGAGCAAGGCGTTGAAATCCCGCCGGATATCACCCCCACCCTATTCACGGCCCAAGAAGCGTTACCTTGATTTTGACCCCGTAATCCGGTTACGGTGACCGCCCGGTCAGCCGCTGCCGGTGGAGGTTCTCGTGACCGATAGGACCGCAAGTTCGCGTGTGCAGCGCTATCGTCTGGCGCAGAAGGACAGCCGGGGCATTCAACGCGTGGAGGTTCAAGTTCCAGAGGTGTCTCGGGACGACTTGAAGGCAACCGCTGAGCGTTATCGCAGTGCCCAGGAGAAAGGCTCCCGAGCGGACCGCCATTTCGATTTTGTTCTCGGAACGATTAACGCGCCCCGTCCATTTCCGATCAGCCGGGAAAAATTAATTCAGTGTTTGCTCACGGACCGGCCCAAGCAGGAATGGCGGCCTCATATCGAAGCATTCTTCGACGAGTTGTCCGTGGAATCAATTCATGATCTCGTGTTGGCCGGGGTCTTCGGTTTCGAAGAGCTGTATAGGGCGGCAAGGAATTGGAGGGTGACTGATGGCAGAGCCGTCCCATGGATCAGAGAAATGGCGGACCTCTCATTGGCAAGGCCTCCTGAGGGATTCCATTAGGCTTATCGAATCATTGAAGGAAGAGCCGGTATGGACATTCGGCGGCGGCACGGCTTTGGCCGTACATCTCGATCACCGCATCAGTTATGATATCGACATTTTCGTTAAGGATTCAGACGTCCTAAGAGACCTCGCACCAGCACGAAACCCTCTTACCAAGCAGCTGCTCGGCAATAGAAAATTCGAATATCCAGGACAGTACCTGAAGCTCCGCATGGATGAAGGTGAGATTGATTTTATCGTTGCGGGCAGACGTACGGATGATCCTTCCTCACCATGGACCTTCGAGGGAAGGACCATAAGGTTGGAGAATCCTTGGGAGATCGCGGTCAAAAAAATCTTTTACCGGCCTTCGACGTTCAAAGTGCGCGATGTTTTCGACCTCGCCGCCGTCTTGGAGCATCATCGCGACCCGCTTTGGTCCGCTCTGTCCGAGGTTGAGGATAAGCTCGACAAGGTGATCGACCGGGTTTCGCGTATCGTGCCGCAATATCGGACTCTGGTTGCCGATGACATCACCCCGACCGAGAAAGGGCGCCGCTACATGCACGAGGATTCCCCAAGAGCGGTTCTTGCTTTTCTTTACGAGCGAAAATCAGAAACGAACCAGAACACTTGAGCAAAAATTGAGAAAGCAATTCGGCGGCGGTGATTTGCAACGCTTGAATCTCCATTCATCCACGCCAAAGCGCCTATCGCTGCGGTCCGACAACATTGCCCTTTGTTGGCGCAAGTAAGCGGCCAGCAAGCCGCTTACCTTATCCGAACATGCTCGGAACTTCCCTCGCTTACGAGGAACCCGGACCCGGCGTGCTGATGCTGCCGTGCAGGTCGCCGGTGCCGCCGGCACCGGTCTTCGGGTTCATGCCGCCGGGCTGGAGGCCGCTGTTGAGGCCGGAGGAGCCGGTGGAGGGCGGGGTGCCCCCGGCCGGGCCGCCTTCGGCCTGGGCCGTGTCGGCGGGACCGCGCTCGGCGGCGCCCGCCGGGCCGGTGCCGGTCCCGGAGCCCTGCGCGGCGGGGGAATGGGAGGTGTCGGCGCGGGCGAGCCGCTCGCGCGTCTCCTCAAGGTTCTTGGGGTCGATGTCGTTCGGCTCGGCCATGGCGGCGTGTCCCGTCGGTGATTGGTTTCCCCTGCAACATGCCCGGTCGTGGCGCGGTTCCCTGCGGGCGCCGCCAGCCGGCGGGAGCTTTGCCCGGCGGCCCTGTTGACCGGGGACAACAACGGATCGCCGAAGCCATGCCCCACGCCGTCCTCCTGGGAGATTCCATTTTCGACAACGCCGCCTATGTCGGCGGCGGCCCGGACGTTATCCGCCACCTGCGCCAGCGCCTACCGGCGGAATGGCAGGCGACGCTCTGCGCCGTGGACGGCGCCGTCACCAACGGCGTCGCGCGCCAGCTCGACCGGATTCCCGCCGACGCCAGCCACCTCGTCGTCAGCGTCGGCGGCAACGACGCGCTGGGCTATTCCAGCGTGCTGGAGGAGGGGGCGCGCTCCGTCGCCGGGGCGGTCAACCTGCTGGCCGACATCCGGGAGCGCTTCCAGCGCGACTACCGCGCGATGGTCGAGGCCGTGCTGGCGCGCCGGCTTCCCACCGCGCTCTGCACCGTCTACGACGCCCGCTACCCGGACCCGCTGCGGCACCGGCTGGTGGTCACCGGGCTGACGGTCTTCAACGACGTCATCACGCGCGAGGCCTTCGCGCGCGGCTTGCCGCTGCTCGACCTGCGGCTGATCTGCGACGAAGCCGAAGACTACGCCAACCCCATCGAGCCGTCGGTCCAGGGTGGCGGCAAGATCGCCGCATCCATTGTGGAGCTCGTCACGGCGCCCTGGCCGCAGACCCATTCGGTGGTGATCGCCCGGTGACTTGGAAACGACCCATGGCTATGGTGGCCGGGCAAGGGCATGCGGCGGAAGGCTGACCATAGGCGGGCTATCTTCCCGGCGGGCTTGTGGTAAGACACTATCCTTCCGAATGTCCCGCGGTCACATCGGCCCTTCCGCATGATCCTCCCGAGACGCACGACCAGCCTTCAACACCGCGCCGAGGTGGCCCGCGCCGGAGAGGCGGCATGAGGGACGGGCAGGAGGCCGCCGGCCCGGCCGGCGGCGGAGCGGCCGCGCTGATCGCGGCGCAGGACTGGTCGGCCTCGCCGCTCGGCCCGCCGGAGGGCTGGCCGCAGAGCCTGCGCGCGGTGGTCGAGCTGGTGCTCAGCTCCCGGCAGGCCATGTTCGTCGCCTGGGGGCCGGACCTCGCCTTCGTCTACAACGACGCCTACGCGCCCATCTTCGGCGAGCGGCGGCCGGCCGCGATGGGGCTGCCCTTCGCGCAGGTCTGGGCCGACATCTGGGAGCAGATCCTGCCCCTGGTGGAACGCACGCTCGCCGGGGAGGCCTCCTGGTACGAGGACCTGCTGATCCCCATGGCGCGCCGGGGCTTCCGCGAGGAGGCCTGGTTCACCTTCTCCTACACGCCCGTCCGCGACGAGAGCGGCCGGGTGGCCGGTATGTTCTGCGCTGCGTCGGAGACGACGGAGAAGGTGCTCGGCGAGCGGCGAGCGGCCTTCCACCTGGAGCTGGAGGAAAAACTCCGCGGTCTCGCCGAGCCCGACGACATCGTCGCCGCGGCGGAGGAGGCGCTCGGCCGCGCGCTCGCCACGAGCCGCGTCGGCTACGGCGTGGTGGACGAGGGTGCCCGCTACTTCACCACCACCCGCAACTGGACCGACGGCACGGTCGCCTCGCACGTTGGCACGCACGACCTGGAGGCCTTTGGGCCGGAGATCCTCGCCGCCCTGCGGCAGGGCCGCCCGGTCGTCGTCCACGACGCCGCCACCGATCCGCAGACCGCCTCGGCGGAGCATCAGGCCGCCTTCGCCGCGCTGGAGATGGCGGCCGTCATCACGGCGAGCCTCGTGAAGAACGGCCGCATGGTCGCGGCGCTCTACGTCCACAACCGCACGGCCCGGCGCTGGCGGCCGGACGAGATCGAGCTGGTGCGCGAGGTCGCCGAGCGGACCTGGTCCGCCGTCGAGCGCGCGCGGGCGGAACTGTCGCTGCGACGCGCCAACGAGGCGCTGGCCGAGGCCAACCGCGCGCTCCAGGCGGAGCGGGAGGCGGTCAGGGCCGCCAACGCCCGGCTGGCCGCCGAGGGGGACCGGCTGCGCGACCTCTTCCGCCAGGCGCCGGGCTTCATGTGCGTGCTGCGCGGCCCCGACCATGCGTTCGAGATGACCAACGACGCCTACCAGGAGCATGTCGGCCGGCGCGACATACTGGGCAAGCCGATCATGCAGGCGCTGCCGGAGTTGGAGGAACAGGGCTTCATCGAGCTGCTGGACCGGGTCCGCGCGACGGGCGAGCCCTTCGTCGGGCACGGCGTCTCCTCCCGGCTGCGGCGCCGGGACGGCGGCCCGCTGGAGCAGCGCTGGGTGGATTTCGTCTACCAGCCCATCCGCGACGCCGAAGGACGGGTGACGGCCATCTTCGTCGCCGGCAACGACATCACCGAGGCGCGCCGCGCCGTGGAGGCCCTGCGCGCCAGCGAGGAGCGGCTGCGCATCGCGCAGGAGGCCGGCGGCATCGGCACCTTCGAGCTGCGCAACGACGGCATGCTCGCCGTGTCGGCGGAGTTCTGCCGCCTCTGGGGCATCCCGCCCCGCCCCCTGGTCCCGCTGCCGGAACTGGCGGCGATCATCCATCCCGAAGACCGGCCGCGCCTGAACACGCTGAGCCCCGGAGCGGTGCCGACCGGCGGGCTGGGCTATGTCGAGTACCGCATCCGGCGGCCCATCGACGGGGAGCTGCGCTGGGTGGCGCGGCAGGGCCAATCCGTGCCGGAGGACGCCGGCGGCCCCGCCCGCGTCTTCGGCGTCTGCTACGACATCACCGACCGCAAGCGGGCCGAGGATGCGCTTCTGGACCTCAACGCCACGCTGGAGCGGCGCGTCGCCGAGCGCACGGCCGAACGCGACCGCATGTGGCGGCTCTCCACCGACATCATGCTGGTGGCGCGCTTCGACGGCAGCGTCACGGCGACGAACCCGGCCTGGACCGCCCTGCTCGGCTGGCAGGAGGGAGAGCTGATCGGCACCAGCTTCCTGGATCTGGTCCATCCGGACGATCGCGCGGCGACGCTGGCGGAAGTTGGCCAGCTGTCCAAGAACCTGTCCACGATGCGCTTCGAGAACCGCTACCTCCACAAGGACGGGTCCTACCGCTGGATCTCCTGGATCGCGGTGCCGGAGGAGGGCTTCATCCACGCGGTCGGCCGCGACGTCACCGCGCGCCGCGAGGCGGACGCCGCCCTGCGGCAGGCGGAGGACCAGCTCCGCCAGGCGCAGAAGATGGAGGCCGTCGGCCAGCTCACCGGAGGGGTGGCGCACGACTTCAACAACCTGCTCCAGGCCCTGGGCGGCTGCCTGACCATGATCGGCCGGCGCACGGACGAGCCGCGCATCCGCCCGCTGCTCGACGCGGGCCAGCAGGCGGTGGACCGGGGCGCCAAGCTGGTCCAGCAGCTCATGGCCTTCGCCCGGCGCGACAGCCTGCGGCCGGAGCCGATCGACGTGCGCGACCGGGTGCTAGGCATGTCGGGCCTTCTGGAACGCGCCCTGCGCGCCGACATCCGGCTGGAGACGCGCTTCGGCCCCGGCCTGTGGCCGGTGGAGCTGGACCCGACGCAGTTCGAGCTGGCGCTGATCAACCTCGCTGTGAACGCGCGCGACGCCATGCCCGGCGGCGGGCGCCTGACGGTCGAGGCCGGGAACGTGACGCTGGAGGCCGGTGATCCGTCCGGGCTGGAGGGCGAGTTCGTGCGGCTGTCCGTGGCCGACACCGGCACCGGCATGCCCGCCGAGGTGCGCGCCCGCGCCTTCGACCCCTTCTTCACCACCAAGGAGGTCGGCAAGGGCAGCGGCCTCGGCCTCGCCCAGGTCTACGGCCTCGCCCGGCAGGCCGGCGGCACCGCCTGGATCGACAGCGAGGAGGGACGGGGCACGACCATCGCCCTCCTGCTGCGCCGCTCTCATACCCTGCCCAAGCTGGCCCTGCCCAAGCTGGCCGAGGAGTCCGGCCACAGCGGGCCGGCGGCGGGCTGTGGCGGCCGGCTGCTCCTCGTGGAGGACGACCCCGTCGTGGCCTCCACCGTCGCCGCCGCGCTGGAGGACGCCGGCTGGCGGGTGACGCGGGCGGCCAACGCCGACGAGGCGCTGGCGGCACTCGAGGCGGGGGTCGCGGCGGGAAGCGTCGACGTGCTGTTCAGCGACGTGGTCATGCCCGGCAGCATGAGCGGGGTGGATCTGGCCCGCGAGGTCCGGCGCCTCTACCCCGGACTGCCGGTGATCCTCGCCACCGGCTACAGCGAGGAGATCGCCCGCGCCACGGGGGTCCAGGTGCTCGCCAAGCCCTACCGCATCGACGACCTGATCCGGCTGCTCGACTCCGTGCTGGCCGACACGGCGGCCGACCGCGAGAAGGCCTGAAATTCCAGCAGGCAGGCGAGCGCGACCCAGAGGCCGCCGACCCAGCCGAGGTCCCGGACGCCGCCGAAGCCCAGCACCAGCGACCCGGCCGCCGCCCCCACCGAAAAGCCGAAATAGTGGAAGGACGCGTTCACGGACAGGATGATCGGCGCGCCCTGCGGGCCGACGGCGGCGATCAGCCGCGCCTGCTGCGCCGGGTAGAAGGCCCAGGCCGCGAAGCCCCAGGCCAGGATGCCGGCGAGCACGGGCAGGAGCGCCAGGGAGGGCGGCACGACATGGGCGGTCAGGGACAGGCTCGCCAGCGCGGCGGCCGTCAGGGGCAGCGTGGCCCTCACGACGCGCCGGCTGCCCAGCCGGTCCGCCGCCCGCCCGCCGAAGGTCAGCCCGGCGAAGGCAGCCAGCCCCCAGGCGAAGAGGGCGAAGCCGACGGCCGCCCCGTCCAGCCCCGTGGCCTCCCGCAGGTAGGAGGCGATGTAGGGATAGACGGTGAAGGGACCCATGGCCCACAGGGCGGTGATGGCGAGCGGGCGGCGGACGGCCGGGTTCTTCAAGGCCGCCAGCCGCGCGCCGAGGCTGGCGACGGGCGCCGCGACCTCCATCGACCGCGGCAGCCCGACGAGAAGGCCGATGACCGCGGCGACGGCCAGCGCCGCGACCGCCGCGAAGGTCATCCGCCAACCGAGGCTGTTGCCGACGAGCGCGCCCAGGGGCACGCCGAAGACGATGGCGAGGCTCAGCCCGCTCGTCACGATGGACAGGGCGCGCCCGCGCTCCTCCGGCCCGACCAGCGTGCCGGCCAGCGCGTTGGCGTTGGGGACGAACAGCCCAGCCGCCATGGCGAGCAGGACGCGCGCCACCAGCAGGCCGGCGTAGCCGCTCGCCATAGCGGCCACGATGTTCGCGAGCACGAAGGCGGTCATGGTGCCGATCAGCAGCAGGCGCCGGCTCAGCCCGCCCGTCGCGGCGGTGAGGATCGGGGAGCTGGCCGCGTAGGTCAGCGCGAAGACGGAGACGAGCTGGCCGGCGGCCTGCTCGCTGACCGACAGGTCGGCCGCGATCTCCGGCAGGATCGCCGCGATCATGAAGCTCTCGGTGCCCACGGCGAAGGAGCCGAGGGCCATCCAATAGAGCGGGACCTTGGAGGACATGGAGCGAACTCCTGAAGGAGGGACGTGTCTGCCGAGGACAGGCTAGCCCCTTCCCGATCCGGCCTGAATGTCGGGTAAACAGCGTTTCAGGACATTTCACCGGCCACATCACGCCGCCTTCGGCCATGACATGGCGTTCCATGCACGAATGGACTGCAAACGACGCGCGTTCCGCCATGCCCGCCATGGGTCCAGCCTTGCCGGGGCTCCAATCGGGGAGCCGGAAAGGAAGGTCATGATGAAAGGCACCACCGCCACGGGCATGGAGGCGGGGACCGGGGGCGCCCGGCCGGCGGCCTCCGCCCGCTGGGCGCTCGCCGCGCTCTCGCTGTCCATGCTGCTGTCCTCGCTCGGCACCAGCGTCGCCAATGTCGCCCTGCCGACGCTCGGACAGGCGTTCGGCGCGTCCTTCCAGGACGTCCAATGGGTCGTCATCGCCTATCTGCTCGCCGTCACCAGCCTGATCGTCGGCGTCGGGCGGCTCGGCGACCTGATCGGCCGGCGGCGCCTGCTGCTGGCGGGGATTTTGTTGTTCACCGGGGCTTCGGCCCTGTGCGGCTCAGCACCCTCGCTCCCGCTGCTGGTTGCCGCCCGTGCGGCGCAGGGCCTTGGTGCCGCCGTCATGATGGCGCTGACCATGGCTTTCATCGGCGAGACCGTTCCCAAGGAGAGGACTGGCAGCGCCATGGGGCTGCTCGGGACCATGTCGGCCGTCGGCACCGCGCTGGGACCCTCGCTCGGCGGCCTGCTGATCGCCGGGCCGGGCTGGCGGGCGATCTTCCTCCTCAACCTGCCGCTGGGCGCGCTGGCCTTCCTCCTCGCCCGCCGCCATCTGGCGCCCGACCGCCAAACGCCGAAGGCTGGCCTGGACGGCTTCGACGGGACGGGCATGCTGCTGCTCGCCCTGACGCTCGCGGCTTATGCATTGGCCATGACGGTGGGGCGCGGCGGTCTCGGCCCGCTCAACCTGGCGCTGCTGGCCGCCGCCGTGCTCGGCGCCGTCCTCTTCCTGCGCGTCGAGGCGAGGGCGTCGCCGCCCCTGATCCGGCCGGCGATGTTCCGCGATCCGGTGCTGGGGCCGGGCCTCGCCATGAGCGCGCTGGTCTCGACGGTGGTGATGGCGACGCTGGTCGTGGGTCCCTTCCACCTCTCCCGCGCGCTTGGGCTCGACACGGCCATGACCGGGCTCGTCCTGTCGGCCGGCCCGTTCGCCGCAGCACTCACCGGTGTGGCGGCCGGGCGCCTCGCCGACCGTTTTGGCGCGCGGCGCATGACGGTCGCCGGGCTCTGCGGCATGGCGGCCGGTTCACTGCTGCTGTCCGTGATCCCCGCGACGCTCGGCGTTGCCGGCTACGTCGCTCCCATCCTCTTGGTCACCGTGGGCTATGCGCTGTTCCAGACGGCCAACAACACCGCCGTGATGGCGGACGTGCCCCCGGACCGGCGGGGCGTCGTGTCCGGCATGCTCACCCTGTCGCGCAATCTCGGCCTCGTCACCGGGGCCTCGGCCATGGGCGCCCTGTTCGCCGTCGCCTCGGCGGCAACCGACGTCGCGGCGGCGAGCCCCGATGCGGTCGCCGCCGGCACGCGGATCACCTTCGCCGCCGCGGCGATCCTGGTCGTCGCCGCGCTCGCCATTGCCGTGGCGAGCCGTGCCCCGGCTGGCCGCCGCGCCGGCGACGCGTCATGACGCGGACGCGGCGCCGGCTTGGGACGGCGGAAGCGGCTCCGCGCAGACCTCCCGGACGCAGCCGCGCAGCCAGCGGTGCGCCGGGTCGGCGTCGAGCCGCGGGTGCCAGAGCAGCGAAACCAGGATGTCCGGCACGGGCACCGGGAGGGGAAAACTGAACAGATCGGTCCGCAGCCCCGTGGTGTGCCGTTCGGGAACGGTGGCGATCAGGTCGGAGGCCCGCGCCAGCGCCAGCGCGGTCGAGAAGCCGCCGACGCTCGTGGCGATCTCCCGCTCCAGCCCCAGGGCTTCCAGCGCCTCGTCCACCGGCGCCCTGCCAAAGCCGCGCCGCGAGACGAGGATGTGCCGTCCGCCGGCGTAGCGGGCGGGCGTGATCGCGCCCCGGCCGAGCGGATGGCCGGCCCGCACGACCCCGACGAAACGGTCCCGGAACAGGCCCTGAGCGCGCAGCTCCGGCCCCGTCGCCTCTCCCACGACGCCGGTCTCCAGATCGACGGTCCCGTCGCGGAGCGGCGCGCTGTCCTTGTCCGGCTTCGGCAGGAAGCGGAGCCGCACGCCGGGCGCCTCCTCACGGGCGCGGGCGAGGAGGCCCGGCCCGAAGGTCTCCACGAACCCTTCGCCGGTCCGCAGCGTGAAGGTCCGGTCGAGTTGCCCGATGTCCAGCGCCCCCGCCGGGCGCAGGACGGCTTCCGCGTCCCGCACGATCCGGCCGACGCTTTCACGCAGTTCGAGCGCGCGCGGCGTGGGCACGAGGCCGCGCCCGGCCCTGACCAGCAGAGGATCGCCCGTCGCCTCGCGCAGCCGGGCCAGCGCCCGGCTCATCGCCGAGGGGCTGAGCCTCAACCGGCGCGCCGCGCGCGCGACGCTGCCCTCCTCGAGCAGGACGTCGAGCGTGAGCAGCAGATTGAAATCGGGATTCGGCATGCATCGGCCATGGCGCGGTCCGGCCATTATGCGGCGCCATGGGCGCGAAGAAAACGTGAAATCACGCGGCTTCGTCGGCGGCCCTCCCGCTCCGGGGAGGGCCGCCGCGCCTCACACGCCGATCTTGGCCTTCGCCAGGGGCAGGCTGCGGATGCGCTGGCCGGTGAGCGCCGCGACGGCGTTCACCACGGCGGGCGCCACCCCCGGCAGGCCGGGCTCCCCGACACCGCCCATCGGAGCGCCGCTTTCCACGATCTCCACATGCACCGCCGGCATCGCGCGGCGGGGCAGGATGGGGTAGTCGTCGAAATTGTGCGACTGCCGGACGCCGCCCTCGTAGGAGAGATCCTCGAACAGGGTCGCCGACAGGCCGAGAGCCGCCGCCGACTCCACCTGCGCCTTCACGATGGCCGGGTTGACGATGCTGCCTGGATCGAAGGCGATCCATAGGTTGTGGACGCGCACCTCCCCGTCCTCGATGGAGACCTCCGCGACGGTCGCCGTCTCCGATCCGAAGGGCGATGCCATGGAGACGCCGCGCGCCCGCTTGCCGCCTTCGGCCTCGTAGGGGCCGCGCTTCCAGCCGCCGGAGAGCCTGGCGACCGTCTCCAGCAGGGCGCGGTGGCGCGGCTTGTCCTTCAGCAGCTCCAGGCGAAGCTCGTACGGGTCGCGCCCGCCGGCGTCCGCGATCTCGTCGAAAAAGCCCTCATAGAAATAGTCGTTCATGGAATGGCCGACCGACCGCCAGAAGGCGATCGTCACGGGGTGCGGGACCTTCACGTATTCCATGCTGCGGTTCGGCACGGCGTAGGGCTTCGCGACGATGCCTTCCACGGCCGAGCTGTCCACCGGCCCGTTGAAGATGGCGCCGAACCAGCGGCCGAGCGGCCCCTCCCCGACGGTGCGGACCTGGATCGCCGTGGGCCGGCCCTGCGGGTCCAGCGCCGCCTTGAAGCGGCTGAAGCTCAGCGGACGCACGGCGTCCATGCGGAACTCCTCCTCCCGCGACCACAGCACCTTCACCGGGCGGTTGGTGGCCTTGGCGAGCTGGATCGCCTGGAGGAAGGGGTTGGAGCTGCCGTACAGGAAATGCCGGCCGAAGAAGCCGCCGAGGGTCGGCGAATGCAGGATGACCTTTTCCGGCGGCAGCCCGGCCGTCTGGGCGGCGACCGACTGGAACAGCTCCGGCATCTGGTTCGGCGCCCACAGCTCCAGCGTCCCGTCCGGGTTGAAGCGCGCGATGCTGGAGGGCGGTTCGAGCTGCCCGTGGGCGAGGTAGGGCGCGTCGTATTCCGCCTCGATCACCTTGGCGGCCGAGGCGAAGGCGGCGGCGACGTCGCCCTCCGTCTCGGCGAGCGGACCTGACGCCGTCGAGGCCTTGAGCGCGGCGAGGATGCCTTGCGAGGAGTAATCCGCGGCCACCGTCTCGAACCCCGTGGGCGCCGGCTTGGACCAGGCCACCTCCAGCGCCTCGACGGCCTTGCGGGCGCGCCACCAGCTGTCAGCGGCGACCGCCACGGCGCCCGGCAGCCGGTGCACGGAATGGACGCCCGGCATCACGGCGACCGCCGCCTCGTTGGCGAGCGCGTCCGGCTGGGTGCCGAGATGCGGCGCGTGCCGGACGGCGGCGTGGAGCATCCCTTCGACCGTCTGGTCGATGGCGTAGACGGCCTTGCCGGTCGATTTCGCCCGCACGTCCAGCCGGTCCATGGGCTTGCGGATGTAGCGGAAGTTCGCCGGATCGCGCAGCGCGACGGCCTCGTCCGGCGCCAGGGCCAGCGCCTCGTCGGCCAACTCGCCATAGGTCAGCCGCCGTCCGGAGGCGGCGTGGACGACATGCCCGTCGTCGGTGGTCAGGCTTCCCGGCACGACCTTCAGCCGCGCCGCCGCGGCGCGGATCATCATGTCGCGGGCGGTGGCGCCGAGGCGGCGCATGAGATCGTAGCTGGACCGGGTGGAGAAGCTGCCGCCGGTCATGCGCAGCCCGTTGATGACCGCGTAATCGGCGCCGGGCGGCGCGCATTCGACGGTGAAGCGCGACGGGTGGACGTCCAGCTCCTCGCCGACGATCTGGGCGAGGCCGGTGTTGATCCCCTGCCCGCCTTCCACGAAGGGGCTCAGCAGCGTGACGGCATTGTCCTTGCCGATGACCAGGAAGGCCGGCACGCGCGTGCCGGGCTTGGGTGCCGCCGCGGCCTGCGCGAGCGCGGGCATGGGCGGAAGCAGCGCGCCCAGGACGAGCGCGCCGGCGCCGAAGCCCAGGAAGGCGCGGCGCGAGAGGTTGGAGACGCGGGTCCCCGCGCCGGCGGGTGACTCCAGGGGCGCGTCCATCAGCGTGGCGGCGGCCCGGGCGTGCAGGGTCTGCAGGCTGTTCATGTCCGGTCCCCCCTCAGCCGGCGGCCTGGCGGATGGCCGAGGCGACGCGGTTGTAGGTCCCGCATCGGCAGAGATTCGTCATCGCGTCCTGGATGTCGGCCTCGGTCGGCTGCGGAGTCTGCTTCAGCAGCGCGGTCGCGGCCATGACCTGGCCCGACTGGCAGTAGCCGCACTGCGGCACCTGGGAGGCGACCCAGGCCTCGACCACCTTGCGGCCGACGGCGTCCTCCTCGATCGCCTCGATGGTGCGGATGTCGGCGTTGCCGACGCTCTCGACCGGAACCTGGCAGGAGCGGGTGGCCTCGCCGTCGATCAGGACGGTGCAAGCGCCGCACTGGGCAATGCCGCATCCGTACTTCGTCCCGGTCAGGCCGAGCGTGTCGCGAAGGACCCAGAGGAGCGGCGTGTCGGCTTCCACCGCGACCTCATGGGCGCGGCCGTTGACGTGAATGGTGGTCATGGCGGTGTCCGGAACTGGGGCTGAACCGCCATGAGGTTAGGGCCGGCGCCTCAGACGCCGAAGGTCGAAAGTCCCTCCTTTTCGGACATGTCGGCACGGCCTCTCGAACCGCTGCCCCTCGACCCTCAGCCGCTCAATGGACCGCCAGCTCGCGCTCCTGTTCCGCCGAGCGCCGGATGACCTGGGGCGGCTGGCCGTAGGAGCGCAGGAAGGCACGCCGCATGCGTTCGCGGTCGGCGAAGCCCGTCTCGCGGGCGATGACGTCCATGGGATGGCGCCCGTCCTCCATCATCACGCGCGCCGCCTCCAGCCGCAGATGCTCCACCGCCTTGGCGGGTGACTGGCCGGTTTCCTGGCGGAAGACGCGGCTGAACTGGCGGGGGCTGAGGCTCGCGGCCTCCGCCAGCTCCTCGACCGACAGCTCGTTCTTCAGGTTCTCCTTCGCGTAGACCAGCGCCTTGCGCACGCGGTCGGACTTGGGCTCCAGCTCCAGGAGGGTGGAGAACTGGGACTGCCCGCCCGTCCGGCGCAGATAGACGACGAGCTTGCGGGCCACGGCCTTGGCGACCTCCTGCCCGAAGTCGTTCTCGACCAGCGCCAGCGCCAGATCGACCCCGGCGCTCATCCCGGCCGAGGTCCAGACATTGCCGTCCACGCTGAAGATGCGGTCCTCCTCCACCCTCACCTTGGGATAGAGGCGCTGGAGGGTCCGGGCGTGGCCCCAATGGGTCGTGGCCTTGCGGCCGTCGAGCAGCCCCGCCTCGGCCAGCACGAAGGCGCCGGTGCAGATGCCGGCGACCCGCCGCGACTCTTGGGCGGCGGTCCGCATGTAGTCGAGCAGGCCCGCCGAGGACGGCGTCACGACCAGGGATCCGGTCGTGATCGTCGTGTCGAAGAAGGTGGGGCCGAAGGGTGCCGTGTCGATGGAGAAGCCCAGGGAGTTCTTCACCGGACCGCCATGCTCGGACAGCACATGCACCTCGTAGCCGGTCCGGCCGAGCACGAGATTCGCCATCTCGAAGGCGGAGAGCGCCGCCATCCCCATCACCTGGAAGCCCTCGAAAACCACGAAACCGATGGCTGGCATAAGACTCTCCGGCTGTCCGGACGGGCTGTCCGCAGCCGATTCAGGCGTCCCGGGGGCGGGTCCTGTCAACGGTTTCGTCATCGTGGCTCCAAAGGTCGGGGGAAAGGTCGGCGCAATTGCCTTGGGTTCCCTAATCCGCCGGTTCCTGCTCGCTCCGGCGGCCGTGGAAGGCGCTGGGCGGACGGCCATAGGCGCGCAGGAAGGCGCGGCGCATGCGTTCGGGATCGCCGAAACCGGTGCGCCGCGACACGCTGTCGATGGAGAGGCCGTTCTCCTCCAGCATCACCCGGGCGGCTTCCAGCCGCAGGGTTTCCACCGCCTTGGCCGGCGAGGTCCCGGTCTCCTGCCGGAACAGCCGCGAGAACTGCCGCGTGCTCAGGCAGGCGACTTCCGCAAGATTCTCCACCGACAGCGCTTCATGCAGGTTCCGCCGCGCGTAAGCGAGCGCCGACTGGATGCGGTCGGCCTGGGCGTCGAGGTCGAGCAGGGCCGAATGCTGCGACTGGCCGCCGGCGCGGCGGTGGTGGATCACCATCCCCTTGGCGGTGGCGCGGGCGACGTCGCGGCCCTGGTCGGACTCGATGAGCTGCAGGGCCAGGTCGATGCCCGACGCCATCCCCGCCGAACTCCACAGGTCCTGGTCCTGGATGAAGAGCCGGTCCATCTCCACCCGTGCCGCGGGATGGCGCGCCTTCAGTTCCTCCGCCCACCGCCAGTGGGTCGTCACGCGCCGGCCCTCCAGCAACCCCGCCTGCCCCAGCACGAAGGCGCCCAGGCAGATGGAGGCGACCCGGCGGCCCGACCGGACGGCCCGGCGCAGATGGTCGAGGACCGGCTCCGGTGCGGCGGGCACCTCCATGCCGACCGCGATGAGGATCGTGTCGAGGTCGAGCGCGTCCATCGCGACCGTCGTCACCTCCATCCCCATCGAGCAGGGAACCGGCCCGCCGCGCTCGGACACCACATGCAGGCCATAGGCCGGCTGCGCCGTCTTGCGGTTGGCCACCTCGAAGGCGGAGAGCGCCGCGAAGCACATGTTCTGGAAGCCGGGAAGGACGAGAAGACCGACGCGATGCATGACGGACGACCTCCGAAACGATCCGACCTTGTCCCGGCCGAGGCCGGGCGAGAATACAGGCTCGGCTGTGCCGCGCTCAAACGGTGGAACTTAGCCCGGGCAGGCACCGGCCCGCGCGGGGGACTCCGGCTTCGCATGGTTCCCGGCGGCGCGAAGCACGGTGAGCCCGCCGAGCAGCCCCATCACCGCCGCCCCGATGTCGACGGCGGTTTCCAGACCCGCGCCCGCAGCGACGCGCCCCAGCCCGGCGGTCAGGACGCCCGTGAACAGGTAGGCGAAGAGGAAGAGCGCCGACAGCGTGCCCCCGCGCTGCCGGTCCGGAACGGCCGCGTTGACGATCCCCAGCCCTCCCAGAACCAGCAGCGCGTAGCCAGCCCCGGCCATGGCCGTCGCCGCGAGGAAGAAAACCAGGCTTTGCAGGGCGGCCGAACCCGCGAGGAAGGCGGCCCCTGCGACCGAGACCGCACCCCCGCCGATCATCGCCGCCCGGGGCGCCATGCCGCGCGCCAGGATGCCGACCGCGCCCGAGGCGAGCGCGAAGAGCGAGAGCGCCGCACCATTGACGAAGGCGTCGGGTGACGCGACGAGGTCATCGGCGATCTGGGCACCGAGCGACATGAGGATCGCGCCGTGGGTGTAGGCCGCCGTCACCGCCAGTGCGGCCGTGGCGAAGGCGCCGCGAGCGTGCGGCGGTACCGACGGTGTCCCTGGCCTCCAGCGGGCTGGCGGCGAGTCCGCCCGCCCGTGGGGAAGGAACCATGCCGCCGCGAAAATCAGGACCAGCACCGCGAACAGCAGCCAGAAGCTCAGCCGCGCCGGCCAGGGCGCGTGCTGGACCAGGGCGCCGCCCAGCAGCAGCGCCAGCGCGAGCCCCAGCGACTGCGCCGCCGCCGTGACCGAGCCCGCCCGCCCGGTACCGCCCGGCCCGGCGAATTCGACCAGCGCGGCCGCCGCTGGCCCCGCGGACAGGCCGACGCCGATCCCCATGAGGATGCGGCCGGCGAAGAGGGTGCCGACATCCGCCGCGACGGCGAGGAGCAGGACGCCCCCGGCCGAGGCCGCCAGGCCGAGAAGCATCGCGGCGCGGCGGCCGATCCGGTCCGACAAGGTGCCGAAGCCGATCAGGACGGCGACGACCACGATCGGATAGACCGCGAACAACCCCGTGGTCACCGTCGGCGTCAGTCCCCATTGCGCGGCGTAAAGCGGATAGATCATGGCCGGTGCGGCGCTCGTCCAGAGCGTGTGCGCCACGACGGCCGCGCTGACCCAGAAGCCCGCTTCCCGTCCCAGACCGTGTCTCATGGGAATGCCCTCCATGCTCCGTGATGCGGCGGCAACGTGCGCCGGTTCAGGCTGCGGCCTTGCGCGTGTCCGCCAGCGGGGCGTAGCCGGCCGCCGCCGTCACGTCGGCGGCGGGGTTGGAGATCGCGTTCTCCAGCAACCCGACCACCCGCCCGCCGCTGACCAGCGCCGGCACGTCGTGGCTGGGCAGCAGGAAGCGGCTGCCGGCCAGGGCGCGCTTGATCGCGGTCTTCTCGGCCAGGATCGTGGTGGATCGGTTGGCCGTGACCGTCGGCTCCATATGGTTGCGGTCGAGGTGAGGCGTGATCAGCTGGTCCTTGAGGTCGTAGACGATGTCGCCGCAGATGTTGGCGATGCCCTCGTCGGTCTCGACCAGGACCGAGATCGACCCGTCGGTGTGTCCACCGGTCAGCCGCACGGCGACGCCGGGGATCACCTCTTCCTCGAAGCTGCCGTCCACGTCGAAGAGGCGCAAGGCGCCGCGCGTGTGCAGCCGGTCGATCAGGTGCTTGGTGTCGGCCGCCGTGTACATGGCCGATCCCATGACGCCCGACGCCGCGGCCTGCATCTCGCGCCGGGCGATGGCGATGGGGACGGACAGGGGGAAGCGATCGTTGCCGCCGGCATGGTCGATGTGCGCGTGGGTGTTGACGACGTAGCGCAGGTCGCCCATCCGCAGCCCGTGCCGTGCCAGGTGATGCTCGATCGTCATCTCGGGCGTCTGTTCGCCCAGGAAGCCGAACTCGGCGTATTGCTGGACGTTGCGCGGCCCGGTGTCCACCAGGACCGGCCCCTCGCCGCCGGTGATCAGGAAACCGAGGGTCGGGATGGTCGTCGTCATGCCCGGCCCGCGGAACAGCACGAGGCCGCTCGCGTCCATCGTGATGTTGCCGAGGTTGATCGGGTGAATCTTGAGGCTCATGGTTCTCGTCCGGGCTGGAGGTGCGGATGCGCCGGCCGGCGCGGCGGGGCGGAACGGTCCCGCCCCGCAGCACTGCCGTCGGGATCAGGCGAACCCGGATCACACCGGAATGGGGTTCTCGGCGATGTAGGCGTTGAAGCCGTTCACCAGGGCATGCTCGCCGGGGCCGGGGTTGTCGCGCATCGGCCGGGCGCTCTCGACGATGGCTTCCTCGGCATCGGTGGCGAGGGCCGCCATCGTTTCCGCGATGAAGGCGTCGAGCGGCATGGCGCGCGGATCGTCGCCCTTCTTGATCAGGTCGGTGTTCACCCAGGGGGGTGCGATTTCCTGCACCTGGACCGAGCTGTCGCGCAGCATGAAGCGCTGCGACAGCGTGTAGCTGTGGAGCGCCGCCTTGCTGGCGGAATAGACGGCCGTCACCGCGAGCGGGGTGTAGGCCAGCACCGACGTGTTGTTGACGATGACCGCGCGCTCCTGCCGCTTCAGATGCTCGATCAGGGCGGAGGTCATGCGGATCGGGCCGAGCAGGTTCGTGGTGACGATGGACTGCGCCACGGCGTCGTCGATCTCGCCGGACGCGTCGTCGAAGGGCATGATGCCCGCGTTGTTGATCAGGACGTTCAGCGACGGGTTCTCGGCGATCAGTTTCGCCGCGACGTCACGGATGCTTGCCGGATCGGTGATGTCCAGCTCCACCGCCTTCATCCCCGGATTGGCCGCGACCACCTCGTCGAGCAGCGCCCGGCGGCGGCCCGAGATGATGACCTGATTGCCGAGCCGGTGGAACGCCTCCGCCAGCCCGCGGCCGATGCCCGAGGTGGCACCCGTGATGAAGATCGTGTTTCCGGTGAGCTGCATGATGGAGTCTCCTTGGATTGGGGTGTGTCTTTGCTCTGGTCGGGGACCGTTGGTCCGTGCCGCCGTCGCCGGCCCTGTGAGACACACCCTATCCGCGCCGCTCCATGTCTTGAATGTCGTAGATACCGCATTTTAGGACACAACGGTGTCCGCTCCGCGCCGGCCCCGGCGAACGGGCTACCTCCAAGCCTTCGCGCAGGAGGCCGGGCGGCCGGCGCGTACCATCGGCGCGGTCGAGAGCTTTTTCCCGGCTCCTCACGCCGGCCGCGCCGAGCCTGCCGGAATCCTGGTCGATCCCCCGGCGGGCGCACCACACTTCAGCCCGCCCCGGCCGCCGCCGGGGCGGGTTTTTTCATCGGATCCGCGCAGGAGCCCCGCGACCCCGCCCGTATCACGCTTGCGGCCGCGTGCTGGTCCCCCGATACCATCCCCCCGGCCGCGCGGAGCCCGCCGCCGGTCTCACTCACCTCTGGTGGCGGGCTCCGGCTTTGCGGGATCATCCCAGCAGCAGGCTGGCGGCGATGGCCCACACGACGATGCCGATGACGGCCTCCAGCAGCCGCCAGGCCGCGGGCCGCGCGAAGACCGGCCGCAGCAGCCGCGCGCCATAGCCCAACGCGAAGAAGAAGGCGAAGGACGCCGTCATCGCCCCCAGCGCGAAGGCCGCCTTTCCGTCCGCGAACTGGGTGGAGACCGAGCCGATCAGCACGACCGTGTCCAGATAGACGTGCGGGTTCAGCCAGGTCAGGGCGAGGCAGGCCGCCAGCGTCACGCCGAGCGCGGCCGGGGCGGCGTCCGCCGGGGACAGGGCATCGCCGGAGCGGAGCGCCGCCCGGAAGCTGCGGAATCCATAGACGATTAGGAAGGCGGCGCCGCCATAGCGCGCCGCCGGCTCCAGCCAGGGCAGAAGCGCGTTCGCCTGGGCGAAGCCCAGAACGCCCGCCAGGATCAGCAGGGCGTCGGACAGGGCGCAGGTCAGGCAGATCGCCAGCACATGGTCGCCCCTCAAGCCCTGGCGCAGCACGAAGGCGTTTTGCGCGCCGATGGCGACGATGAGGCTGAGCCCCAGCAGGAAGCCGGGCAGGAAGGCGGCCATGTCCATGTCGTCTCGATCCTCTGTCGCGTTCGGGCGGGAATGACTATCACCGGACGCCGCATGAGCGTAGTTAAGGATTCTTCGCTTGATGAAGGATCTCTAATCCATGCTGGATTACGCGCTGCTCTCGGCTCTGGCCGCCGTCATCCGCACCGGCAGCTTCGAACGGGCCGCACAGCGGCTCCATGTGACGCCGTCGGCCGTGTCGCAGCGGATCAAGCTGCTGGAGGACCGGCTGGGCTGTGTGCTCGTGGTGCGCGGCCAGCCCTGCACGGGCACCGCCGCGGGCCAGCGGCTGTGCCAGCACGTGGAGCGGGTGGCGCTGCTGGAAAGCGAGTTGCGGGACGGGCTGCCGGCGCTGGAAGGGGCGGAGGAGCCGGTCACCCTGCGCATCGCCGTGAACGCGGACAGCCTCGCCACCTGGTTCATCGCCGCGATGGCGGAGGCCGGGAATTGCCTGTTCGACCTCGTCCTCGACGACCAGGACCACAGCGCCGACTGGCTGCGGACGGGGGAGGTGCTGGCCGCCGTGACCGCGCACGAGAAGGCCGTGCAGGGCTGCGACAGCCACCCGCTGGGCAGCCTGCGCTACATCGCCACGGCCAGCCCGGACTTCGCCGCGCGCTGGTTCGCCGACGGGCTGAGCGAGGCCGCCCTCGCCCGCGCGCCGTCCCTGACCTTCAACCGCAAGGACCGGCTCCAGGCGCTCTGGCTGGAAGGTCTGTTCGGGACGGACGTCGCGCGGCCGACCCACTGGCTTCCCTCCTCCCAGGCCTTCGTGGATGCGGCACTCGCCGGAATCGGCTGGGGGATGAACGCGGAGCCCCAGGTCGCCGGGCTCCTGCGCGACGGCCGGCTGGTGGCGCTGGCGCCGGACCGGCCCTTGGACATTCCCCTCTTCTGGCAGCGCAGCCGGATCGCGAGCACGACGCTGGCCGGCGTCAACGCCGCCGTCCTGCGGGCCGCGCGCGCCACGCTCCAGCCCCCGCCCCCGCCAGAGCCGACGCGGCGGTGAGGCCGGCATGCCCAGGGCTGGTCCTTCGCCAAGGCGATTATTCCGCATAGCGCAATGATGAACTGCCCACACCGGACATTCCCGCTGCCGGAGAACGGCCTCAGTCTGGCCTTGCGGATCGGGAATGGACCCGGCCGCGAACGCCAGGAACAGGATCATGAAGCTCTATCATCACCCGCTGTCGGGCCACGCGCACCGCGCCCGTCTGTTCGTCTCGCTACTCCAGCTGCCCCATGAACTGATCGAGGTCGATCTCGCGGCGGGGGCGCACAAGACGCCGGAATTCCTCGCATTGAACCCGTTCGGACAAGTTCCCGTGCTCGACGATGAGGGCGTGATCGTCTCGGACTCCAACGCCATCCTCGTCTACCTCGCCAAGAAGGCCGGCCGCGCCGACTGGTTGCCGGAGGAGCCGCGCGCCGCCGCCGCGGTGCAGCGCTGGCTGTCGGTCGCGGCCGGTGAGGTCGCCTATGGCCCGGCGGCCGCGCGGCTGATCACTGTGTTCGGCGCGAAGTACAATCCGGACGAGGTGATCGCCCGGGCTCATGCCCTGCTGACCAGGCTCGACGACCATCTCGCCGGCCGCGAATGGCTGGCCGGTGACCGTCCGACGATCGCGGACGTCGCGATCTACAGCTACGTGGCGCGTGCACCCGAAGGCAATGTCGACCTGTCCGGCTACCCGGCCGTCAACACCTTCCTCCACCGCGTCGAGGCGCTGCCCGGTTTCGTCCCCTTCGCCCGGACGCCGGCGGGTCTCGCCGCCTGAACACCGTTCCCGGTGCGCCGCCCGGCGTGCGGTGCACCCGAAGCCCCTTCGCGGGAGAGGAGAAGGATCATGGGCGGGAATCTGAAAAAGCTGCCGACCTGGCATGAGGGCGAGAGGCTCATTCAGGAAAAGGTCGGCGGGGCCGAGCGCATGGCGGAGGTGGGCAAGCGCGTCGTGCGTGACTTCATGCCCGATCAGCACCGCAGCTTCTACGCGCAGCTCCCTTTCATCGTGCTCGGCAGCGTCGATGCACGGGGCGATGCCTGGGCCACCTTCGTCGAGGGGCCGCCGGGCTTCATGTCATCGCCGGGCCCGACCATCCTCGACATCGCGGCCCGGCCGGACCCCGGCGATCCCGCAGGCCAGGGGATGGGCGACGGCGATCCCGTCGGGCTGCTCGGCATCGAGATGCACAGCCGGCGGCGCAACCGCATGAACGGCTTCGTCACGACAACCAGCACCGGCATCCGGGTCGACGTCGACCAGAGCTTCGGCAACTGTCCGCGCTACATCCAGCTTCGCGACTTCACCTTCGCGCATGATCCCGGCCCCCGCTTCGCCGGCACGGTCGAAGAGAGCACCGAACTCGACGGGGACGCGCGCGCCATGATCGGGCGGGCGGATGCCTTCTTCGTCGCGTCCTACGCCGATCGCGAGGACCGGCGCCAGGTCGATGTCTCCCACCGCGGTGGGCGGAGCGGCTTCGTCCGCGTCACCGGGGACGGCACGCTGACCATCCCGGATTTCGACGGCAATCTCTTCTTCGCGACGCTCGGGAACATTCTCCTGAACGGTAGGGCGGGCCTGCTCTTCGTCGATTTCGAAACCGGCGACATGCTGCAGATGACGGGCAAGGCGGAGGTGCTGCTCGACTCCCCGGAGATCGCCGCCTTCCAGGGCGCGGAGCGGCTCTGGACCTTCCGGGCCAGCCGCGTCGTCCGCAGGCGTGGCGCGCTGGCCCTGCGTTGGACCTTCCGGGAGGACGGCTGGTCGCCGAGTTCACTCATGACCGGCGATTGGAGGCAGGCCGCGGACCGGCTCCGCGCGGCCGAACTCACGACACGCTGGCGCCCGTTCAAGGTCGCGAAGATCGTCGAGGAAAGCGCCTCAATCCGGTCCTTTCACCTTCAGCCCGACGACGGGATCGGGCTGCTCCCGCACGAAGCGGGGCAGCATCTGCCCATCCGCGTTGCCGTTACCGGAGAGGACAAGCCCGTTATCCGGACCTACACGCTTTCCGTCGCGCCGTCCGATGGGTTGTACCGCATCAGCGTGAAGCGCGACGGCTTGGTGTCCCGGCACCTGCACGACAGGGTCCGTGAAGGCGACACCATCGAAGCGCGCGCGCCGGCCGGGGACTTCACGATAGACGCCCAGGCCACCCGGCCCGCCGTGCTGCTGGCGGGCGGCGTCGGAATCACCCCCATGCTCGCGATGCTGCGGCACGTCGTGTACGAGGGCGTGCGCAAGCAGCGGGTCCGGCCGACCATCCTCTTCCACGCGGCGCGCAGCAAGCCGGAGCGGCCGTTCGACCGCGAGCTGGTGGCGCTGGTCGATGCGTCCCTCGGTGCGGTCCGGGTGATCCGTGTCCTGAGCGATCCGACGGACGCGAAGGAGGGCGTCGATTACGAGGCCACGGGCCGGATCGACATGGCGCTGCTCACCCGCTTCCTTCCCTTCAACGACTACGACTTCTATCTCTGCGGACCGCCGGCCTTCACCCAGTCGCTCTACGACGGGCTGCGCGGGTACGGGGTCGCCGATGCGCGCATTCACGCGGAAGCGTTCGGCCCCTCGTCGCTGAAGCGGACCCCCGACGCGGGTGCTGCCGCACCGGCACGCCGCTCGGCCTCCACGAAGCCGGTGCCCGTCGCCTTCATGAACTCCCTCAAGGAAGCGCGCTGGACGCCCGGCGCCGGCACGCTGCTGGAGCTGGCGGAAGCGCGTGGCCTGGAGCCCGAGTTCAGCTGCCGCGAAGGGAGCTGCGGCACCTGCAGAACCAAGCTGCTCAAAGGTGCGGTGACCTACGTCAGGGAGCCGGCCGCGGCAACGGCGGCGGACGAAGTGCTGATCTGCTGCGCCGTTCCCGCGCAACCGGAAACGGATGAGGAAGACCGGATCCAGCTGGCCCTCTGATGCGCCCGCCCTCTTCGACTTCAACAATCCAAACAGGAGATCCACCATGCCCCGCCCCCCGCTGCCCCCCTTCACCGAAGAGAGCGCCATCGAAAAGGTTCGCCTGGCCGAGGATGGCTGGAACAGCCGTGATCCCGCCAAGGTCGCTCTGGCCTACACGGCGGACACCCGCTGGCGGAACCGCGCCGAGTTCGTGACGAACCGGGAGGAGGCCCAGGCCTTCCTGACCCGCAAGTGGAACAAGGAGCTGGACTACCGCCTGATCAAGGAACTCTGGGCCTTCACGGGCAACCGCATCGCCGTGCGCTACGCATACGAGTACCGCGACGACAGCGGCCAGTGGTTCCGCGCCTATGGCAACGAAAACTGGGAGTTCGCCGAGGACGGCCTGATGCGCGAACGGCACGCCAGCATCAACGAGCACCCCATCGCCGAGCAGGACCGCAAGTTCCGGTGGCCGCTCGGCCGGCGCCCGGACGACCACCCCGGCCTGAGCCACTTCGGCTTTTAGCCGAACACTCACAGGCAGGAGGGCACGGCCCATGACAACCGCTGACATCGTTCCTCCCGGACCGCCCCGGTCCGTCCACGAGCTGACGGCCGGGGCAGGCCGGCTCTGGGATCGGCTCGGCCAGCTTGCACAGTGCCGGGCCTCTCCGGACCATCACGGGCCGGACCATCACGGGGAGTTGCTGAGGCAGGCTCCCGCCACCCTTGCCGAAACGCTGATGCGGGTGATCTAACGGGCTGGGTGAAAGGGGAGGACTCGGATGGACCGATGGCAGGCGATGCGGATCTTCGTGAAGGTGGCGGAGACGGAGAGCTTCGCCGAGACCGCCCGCCACATGCACATGAGCGCTCCCGCCGTGACGCGCACCGTCGCGGCGCTCGAGGACCTGATCGGCACCCGCCTGTTCGTCCGCACCACCCGCTCGGTGAAGATGACCGAAGCGGGGGTGCGCTACTTCGATGATTGCCGCCGGATCCTGTCCGATATCGCCGAGGCCGAGGCGGCCGCGGCCGGCTCCTACGCCACACCGTCGGGAACGCTCTCCGTCACCGCCTCGGCGCTGTTCGGGCAGATGTATGTCCTGCCGATCATGACCGAATATCTGAACCTTTATCCGACGATGTCCGGCCGAACCCTCTTCCTGGACCGCCCGGTCAACGTCGTCGAGGAGGGTATCGACGTCGCGGTGCGCATCGGCCACCTTCCGGATTCCGGCTTCACGGCGATCAAGGTCGGAACCGTCCGCCGCGTGATCTGCGGCTCTCCGAAATACTTCGAAAAGCACGGGATCCCCACGGCGCCTGCCGACCTCAAGAGCCACCGCATCGCCGCATCGACGAGCGCCTGGGCATCGCCGGAATGGCGTTTCGCCGGGGACCAGCGCGTGACGGTCGGCGCCTTCCTGCAATGCAACACCAACGAGGCGGCGATCGCCACCGCCAAGGCCGGCTTGGGCCTGACCAGGGTTCTCCACTACCAGATCGGGCCGGCGCTGCTTGAAGGCACCTTGCGGATCGTGCTCGACGACCATGAGGAACCGCCGCTTCCCATCCACGTGCTGCACCCGGAAGGCCGCCACGCTCCCGCCAAGGTGCGGGCCTTCGTCGACCTGGCGGTCTCCCGTCTGCGGGAGAACCGGTTCCTGAACTAGCTGTTCGCTGGGGTAGGCCATGACAGGCCCGGCATGGTCGAGCCGAAGGGCCAGAGGGGGTTTCCCGGCCATGCGTAGCCCGCCGCCGGAAAAAGAAGCCGCGGGGCACCCCGAACACCATCACATGCTCTATAGTCCCACCCGCAGTCCGGCTTCCAAGGGCGGCAACTCACGTTCCTACAGAGCGCGCGAAAAAGGGAAAACGGCATGCCGGACGGGCATTCAGTCGCCAGTTACACGGGAATAGCACTGGGGATTTTCATGGTGCTGATCCTTTCCGTGCCTTTGGTAATGATCCCATTGTACCTTAAAAGGGTCTTGAAGAGCGGCAACCTCAAGAGAGCTGATGCTTCGCTTACCCTCATCATCTCGTTGCTGATATGGCTCGGATTCCTTTTTCCGGCGATGCTGTTCCTGCTCTCGACGCTCAACTCGTTCGGTGTGCCGGTTTTTGCCGCAAAGTGACGCGTGAACCGCACCGGGACCCCGCAGCGAAAAGGCGGATCGTTGCGCTGAAGCGGCGGTTCGGTCCAAGCCCTGCCATGTCGTTCAAGGCTCCCGGCGATCAGCCCATGCCGCCGTCCACGGGTCTCACCCCGAGACAACCCTAAAGGAATGGGTCGCGGAAGCGGTCATACGCTTTACTGGCGGCATGATGTTTAGCTCGATCAGCGCGGCGCAGCCTGTCCAGGGCGTCCCTGCCCCCCATCGGCTTGCGGTCCTCCCGGCGGCGGGCCGAAACGCTCCCTCCAGCGCTTGAGGATCTTGGCGTGCCGCACGATGTCCTCGTGCAGGATGGCCTCCCGGCCGGAGGGGTCGAGGATGGAGAGTTGCCTTCCACCCCAGGCGAGCACGTCGCGCGCCCCTTCCAGCGCGGCGTCGCGGCCGGGATAGGAGGCGGAAAGAAGCTCGTTTTCATGAACGTAAAGAAGGGTGTAGCTCATTCCCTCATCCCTCGGCCGTGGCGAGGGTGTGGGCGGAAAGGGGTGAAGTCGAGTGACAAGGAACAGGCGCCCGGCCCTCACGCCGGGGACGGAACTGCGCCGCCCGCTTCGCCGCGCAAGGCCCGGCCCTGCTCCTGGAAGAGTGCTGCGAGGATCTCCGTCACGGCCCGGGTGGCGGACGGGTTGCGCGGCTGGTCGTGGCGCATGAGATGGACATCCTCCGCCAGCTCCTCCGGCGGCTCGGACAGACGGACCAGGAGCGGATCGGCGTCGCCGAGAAAACAGGGCAGCAGGGAGGCACCGCCCCCCGCCCGCACGGCGCGATGGCGGGCGCTGACATCGGCGATCCGCAGGCCGACCCGGGATCCCTGCGCCGCCGCGCGGTCGTCCAGCCAACGCGACTGCGACGGCGCCCGGCCGGTGAGCGGCAGCCCGATCACCGGCAGCGACGCCCAGGCACTCTCCCCCGCCTCGATCCGCTGCCCGGCGGCCGCGCGCGCCGCGTAGACGCCGAAGGCGACGCGCCCGAGCCGCCGCGCGGTCAGGGGGCCTTCCAGCGGCAGGCGCCGCATGCGGAGCGCGATCTCCGCCTCCCCGCCGGCGAGGTCGAGGGTCGCCTTGCTGGTCAGGATCTCCATGGCGGCCCCCGCCTCGGCCAGCCGGTCCGCCAGCCAGCCGGCCTGCCCGGCAAGGAAGAGCGACAGGGATCCCGTCGCCGTGACCCGGACCGGCGCGCGGTCCAGCGCCGTTCCCGCCATCGCCATCCGCGCGAAGGCTTCGGCACCCTGCCGCATCGCCGCTCCGGCCTCGGCCAGCTCCCGTCCCAGCGCGGTAAGGGCCAGGCGGTTCGGCAGCCGGTCGAAAAGTGCGGCCCCGACCAGCCTCTCCAGCCGCTGCAGCCGCCGCCCGATGGTCGCGGCACTCACGCCGAGCGCGCGGGCGGCGTCCGGCAGGTTGCCGCGCCGCGCGATCTCCAGGAAGGCGCGCACGTCCTCCCAGTCCAGCGTGGCGAGGTCGATCATGAGCCCCGCTGCGCGAGGCCGTGCAGCTTGGCGTGCTGAAGCAGCATGATGGTCTTCCCGTCGACGATCTCTCCCTGATCGACCATCGCCAGCGCCTCGTCAAGGGTCGGCTCGAGCACCTCGATGTCCTCCCCCTCCGCGGCCACGCCGCCGCCGGCCGCGATGCGGTCCTGCGAGCTGTATTCGGCGACGAAGAAGGCCAGCCGCTCGGTGACCGAGCCGGGGCTCATGAAGGAGTCGAACACCCGGCGCAGGGAGTGGACCCGGCAGCCCGCCTCTTCCTCCGCCTCCAGGCGGATCGCCTCCTCCGGGCTGCGCTCGTCGAGCAGCCCGGCAATGGCCTCGATCAGCGGCTCCGGATGGCCGTTTACGAAGGCCGGGTAGCGGAACTGGCGCGTCAGCAGCACCGTGCCCCGGCTCGGGTCGATGGGAAGGACGACGGCTCCGTTGCCGCGGTCGTAGGTCTCGCGCGAGAGAGTCTGCCAGGATCCGTCCCGGCGCCGGTAGTCGAAGGTCGTCTTGCGCAGCACGTACCAGTCGTCGGACAGCACGCGCACGTCACGGATGCGGACCCGGTCCATCATCGCACCATATCCCCTTTTCCAGGCTCGGCCGGGACCAAGCCGGTCCCGTTTCGCCGGGGACAGTGCCGCCTGCCGGCCCGTCTGCCAGCCCGGCAAATTTGCAAGCGCGCCCGCAAATCTGCCGGGCTGGCGTGGCGAGGCTTTCAAATTTGAAAGCCTCGCCACAATCTCACGGCCGGACGGATCCCGCTTCTTCTTCCGCCTTTTCGAGAATGCCGTCGATGGCGTCCCGGATGGCGCGCAGCCGTTCCACGTCGCTGTCCCACAGGGGCTTCGGCGCATCGCGAAGCGCCAGCAGCACCTCCTGCGCCTGGTGGATCTTCGCCGCCACCCGCCTGGGCAAGGCGCTCGGGACATCCTCGGCCGGGGCCGGGCGCGCGGCCCGCGCCGGCGCGTTCGGCTTTTCCGGCGCCTCGGCGGCCGCCTTCAACGCGCTCCAGGCCTGGAGCTGCGCCTCCTCCTCCTTCAGCGCGGCGATCTCGTGCAGCTTGTAGCGCGCCGGTTTGTAGCGGGGATACTCCTCGCGGATGGGATCGGGCAGCCGGCGCAGCGACAGGCTCTTCGACATGTCGGACGCGTTGCGGCCGACCAGCTTCGCCAGCTCCGCCTGGGTGTAGCCGCGGCGGTCCAGCAGGGTGGCGAAGGCGTCGGCCTCCTCGAAGGGGTCGAGATCCTCGCGCAGGATGTTCTCCAGCACGGTGATCTCGTCCTCCGGGACCTCCGGTTTCAGGATCACGCAGGGGATCGTGTCGTGGCCGAGCGAGCGGCAGGCGCGCAGCCGCCGCTCCCCGTAGGCGAGCTGGTAGCGCCCGTCGTCGAGCCGCTTGACCCCGATCGGCTCCAGCAGGCCATGCCGCGCGATCGAGGCGGCCAGCGCTTCCAGCGGCTCGGCCTCGAAACGGGTGCGCGGCTGGTGCGGGTTGTCGGCGATCATGTCGATGCCGATCTGCGCCACGGGTGCGGCACTCTGCCGGATGCCCGGCAGGGTGCCGGCGCCCTCCGGCATGGCCGGGGCGGTTCCCTCGCGGCGCGCCGCCATGTCGTCGAGGACGGAGACCGTCTTGCGGGCGAGTTTACGCGACATGCGGCAGCTCCCTGGTCTTGCCGCCCAGGCGCTTCTTGCGCTCGGCGGTCACGGCGGCGGCGACGCTGCGGAACACGGCGATGCCGGCGGCGTCGGGTGCCGCCTCCACCGCCGCGCGCCCGGCCCCGACCGACTGGCCGTAGACCGTCGCGCGCGGGATCGGCTCGAACACCCGCAGGTTCTTGGCATAGAGCCGGTGGATGTCCTGGAGGGAGTCGCGGTCCTGGGTCAGGCGCTGGCTGTAGAGCGTCGGCAGGATGCCGAGGATGCCGAGATCCGGGTGGCACAGCTCCTTCAGCTGGTTCACCGTGTCCAGCAGATACTCCACACCGACCACCGACATCACCTCTGTCTGGCAGGGGATCAGCACCGTGTCGGCGGCGGTGAGCCCGTTCATCGTCATCTGGCCAAGATGCGGCGGCGTATCGATCACGATGTAATCATAGACCTTGCGCATCTCGACGAGCCGCTTGCGCAGGATGAAGTTGCTGGCCGGCATGGCGAGCAGCTCGGCCTCCGTCTTGGACAGCCGGATGCTGGACGGCAGCAGGTCCAGCCCCGTCGCCGGGACGGTCAGCAGGATGTCCGCGATGGGGAAGTTCTCGCGCAGCACATTGTCGATGGTCCGGCCGCTGCGCTGCAGCTCCATCACGTTGAAGCCGAGATGCAAGGTGGCGCTCGCCTGCGGATCCACGTCCACCAGCAGGACCTTGTGCCCGTCCTGGGACAGCATGCTCGCGACGTTGACGGCCGAGGTGGTCTTCCCCACACCGCCCTTCTGGTTGGCGACGGCGACGACCAGAGCGGGGCCGTGTTCGATCTCCGGTCCGGCGATCTCCTTCTGAAGAAGGTCCGCCACGATCTCCGGGATCTTCTCCGACCCGCTCTCCCATTTGGAAACCCGCTGCCGGTCGTACTTGCGGCCGAGCCGCTCGTTGAGCCAGGCCGCGAGATCCTGCTGACTGAGGTTTCGCCGCTCGCGAAAACCCCGCATGGCGTCGCCAAGCATGCACCGTCCCCCTATGCCATCCCAGGCCATCGCACCGTGGCCGTGCCCATCCTTAAGGGGGAGACACTAAACCGGTCAAGACCCATCGAATGGGCCATAGTGTCTCCCCCCTACCCGTCCGCACCGGACCGGCCCTGCCATCAGGCGATCCGCCGCACCGAACGGGACAGCATCGCCCGCACCGAACCGCCCCCAGCCGGCTTGGCGGCGGCCTCGCCCGCCATCGCCACGGCCTGAAGCCGTTCGGCGAGCGCCCGTTCGGCGGCGCAGGCCTCCTCGCAGAGTGCGCGCATCTCGGCGATGCTCGGCCGCCATTTCTTGGTCCGCCGCCATGTACGGGCCGCCTGATCGAGTGCCCAGGCCGGGTACTCGCCAAGATCGTCGGCCCAGTCCATGGCGATCATCTGCTCCACCTCCGGCGTCGTGCCCTTGGCGGGGAAATGGCTGAGCAGGGCCAGGATGCGGCCCAGCAGATGGTTGGGTGCCGCCGGGGCCAGCGAGGTCCGGTGCAGCTCCTCCAGGACGCGCCGCGCCAGGGCGGCGTGCTGGGGCTGCGTGCCCTCAGGCGCGAGCCATTCCTCCATAAGCCCGGCGAAGCCGTCCTCGCCGAAGCGGGCGCGGCGCTCGGTGCGGCCAGCCTTCAGGATGTCCTGGAGCGGCTTGGGCAAGGCGTCGGTCAGCGCCCGGACCCGAGCCTCGGCCGGAAGGGCCGGGTCGAAGGGAAGGCGGGCGCCGTCATGCAGCGGGGTCACATTGCCAGCCATGGTCGGGCCTCTCAGGAACGGAAGTGAAGGGGATCGGCGGCGGCCTGCAGCCGGGCCGCGACGGCGGCCCAGGCGGCGACGCGCTGCTCGGCGGGAGCCTCACGGGTCTGGCGGGCCGGTGCCGCCGCAACGCCGGGCTCCTTGGCGGAGGCGGGCTTGCGGGCGGCGTCCTGGATCAGCCAGGCGCGCCAGGCGGCGCCGACGTCCCGGTAGCGGTAGCCGTGTGCCCGGCAGCGCAGGACGAAACCCTCCACATGCCGGTCGAGGTCGATATGGGGGAATTGCTCGCGGCCCCAGCGCAGATCCCCGGCAGCCGGCGTCCAGCCTTCCGGAACCGCGTCCGCCTGACCCTGCTCGCGCCGGCAGAGCGAGTCTGGAATCTGTTCGGGTTGGGGCTGTTCATGACTCGCCGGCGAACAGGGGGAGTCCGTTTCCGAGTCAGGCCGGTTCGCCGGCTGGACAGCCTCTTTCCGGGCGTGTTCCTGGACGTGCTGAGCCCTGCCCTCTTCCACCGAAGCCTTCGACGCCGCCTCCACGCCGCTCTCCGTTCCGTCGGGCGACAGGCGCAGGCGGTAGCGGCAGGACAGGCGCGCGCCGTCCTTGGCCGAGCGGCGCTCGATCGCCACCAGCCCCATCTCGCCCAGCCGGCCGAGAATGCGGTTGACGGTCGGCCGGCTGCGCTTGAGCTTCGCGGCGAGCGTGGCCTGGGATGGCCAGCACACGCCCTGGTCGTCGGCGTAGGTCGCAAGGGCGGCCAGCACGGCGAGGCCGTCGGCGTCCAGTTCGGGATGGTCGAGCCACCAGGCGGGGATCCGCCCCCAGCGGCTCCGGCTGTCTTTGCTGTGGGTATCGGTCGTCAAGGCAAGGCCTCCGTGATCGCGTGACCCACAGGATTCCGGCGAGTCAGAAGGCCGGAAAGCGCGACGGATTCCACCGTAGGGGAACGCCTCGCGCTTGCGTGGGGACGGCTCGCGGGGCTGTGGGAACGGGTCGCGCTCCTCCGAGTCCCCCGATTTTCCCTGTGGGAACGGCTCGCGTTTGGACTCCCGAATCGGAATCCTGGGGGAACCGGTCGCGCTTTTAGGGGAATCTTCCGCGATTCGGTGGGAACGGCTCGCGCTTGGGCGGGCCGGACGGGAGGCCGGGGCCGCCGGCGGGGCTGTGGCAAAGCGTTTCCGGGCGCTGGAATCGCGTGCGGAGTCCGCCAGCCATGTGGTAACGCCTCGCGCTTCACCGGCGGGGCGGCCCTGTAGGACCGGCTCGCGCTTCTTTTCCTGTCCTTCCGGTAGAGGTTCCTAGTCCGCCCGCCCTGCCCTTCGGCCGGGTTTTCCAGCCCTCTTTTATGGAGGAACGGCTCGCGGATGGGGGATTCGGGCGGAGGTGGGGATGGCGAGTGGTCCTGTGGGTCCGAGTCGCGCTTCGGCGCGGCCACCTTCTATGGGAACGGCCCGCGCTTGGCCGGCATGGGGCGAAACGCGGGCCGTTCCCACAGGGGCGCGGGCCGCTTCCAGCGAAGCGCGAGCCGTTCCCACAGGGACGGTCGGGGAGAGTCTTTTGGCGCGGTTGCGAGTCGAAGGCCGGCACCGGTACGGTGCGGCGAGCGCGGATGGAGTGGTGTCATGAAGCAGGATGGCAGCGGCGATCAACTCGAGGCGGGCACCGCCCTTCAGCTCGTGCTGTTCGAATTCGACCCGGATCCCGATCCGAACCGGCGCCGGACCAACACGGTCGGCATCTACGACATCGCACCGCGCTGGGTCTTCCCCTCCTACAAGTCGGAGAATGGCGAGCGCGTGGAAAGCCGCAACGACACGCCCATCCAGCGCGACTTCGAGTTCCACGGCAAGGATTACAAGCTGACGCTCAAGCCGGCCTTCATCCAGCGCAAGGTCCGAGAGGACCAGGGTGCCGACGAGGGCTGGGTGAACGTCTTCCCCGGCGAGCGCGAGCAGATCGTCGAGGAGGTCATCCGGCGCCTGGCGACCGAGCGCGGGCGGCTGACGCTCGACCGGCAGGACCGCGTGATCCTGCGCTTCAGCCTCTATGAGGTGCAGAAGGAGCTGGAGCGCGTCAACCACACGCTGAACATCACGGAGATCAAGGAGGCGCTGACCATCCTGCACCAGTCCTTCATCGAGATCCGGCGCAAGGGCAAGGGCGGCAGCGCCGAGCTGTCCTCCACGGCCTTTCCCACCCTCGCCTTCCGCACGCGGTTCCAGGGCGACGACGAGGACAGGCCGTCGGTCAACGAGACGCAGCTCCAGTTCAACCCGCTGGTGGCGGACTCCATCCGTTCGATGAACTTCCGCATGATCTCCTACCGCTGGCTCATGGGGCTGAAGAATCCGGTGTCCCGCTGGCTCTACAAGCGCCTCGTCCTGCGCTACGAGTCCGCCAGCGCGCCCACTCCGACCGTCATGCGGGCGAGCGCCATCATCCGCGACAGCGGCATGAACGAGTACAGCCGCCCGCGCGACACCCTGCGCGCCGTCCGCGACACGGTGATGGCGCTGAAGAGCGCGGGCATCGTCGAGTCGGTCGAGGTCGAGCAGGTCAAGGAGGGGCGCCGCCTGAGCGACGAGATCTACACCATGTTCCCCTCCTCCACCTTCCTGCGCGAGGTCGAGACCGCCCTGCAGATCGCCAGCCACAACGCGCAGGAACTGACCAAGGCGGCCGCGGCGGGTGCCGAGGCCGGCGATTTCCTCCGGCTCGGCGGGGCCGAGGCCGCGACCGCCCGCCGGCGCCGGCGCACGCTCCTGACCGACGCGACGGCATCCGAGACGGCGGCATCCGGAGCGGCGGTGGCCGAGGCCGAGGAAAATTCCTGACGGAGGGAGGACCGCCATGCCCCGCATCCTGAAGCTGCACCCCGGCCCGCCGCGGGAGCTTGACCTCAAGGGCGCCTATCTCGCCCACCGGCTGCACGAGCTGGGGACGGCGCAGGCGCCCTTTGTCTATGCGAATTTCGTCTCCAGCCTCGACGGGCGCATCGCGGTCCGGGATCCCGCCACGGGCGAGGGGCGCATGCCCGAGGGGCTGACCAGTGGCAGCGATTACCGGCTGCTGCTGGAACTGCAGGCACAGGCGGACTGCCTGATCACCCATGGCGGCTATCTGCGCGCCATCGCCGACGGCCATCTGGACGACATCCTTCAGATCGGCACGCGCGACTTCAACCGCGACCTCGCGCAATGGCGCGCGGACAACGGGCTGGCGCCCCAGCCGGCCGTGCTGGTGGCGAGCGGCAGCCTGGACTTCCCGATCCCGGACTCCCTCGCCCGCCATGGCCAGCGGGTCATCGTCGCGACCGGCGACAATGCGCCCGCCGACCGGGCGGCGGAGCTGCGGGGGCGCGGCTACGAGGTGGTGACCGCCGGCCGGGGCCGCGCGGTGGAAGGCGGGCCACTGGTGCGGGCGCTGGGCGGGCTCGGCTTCCGCAGCCTCTTCATGCTGTCCGGCCCGCGCATGCTGGAGACGATGCTGCGCGACGACGCGCTCTCCCGCCTCTACGTCACCATCGCGCACCGGCTCATCGGCGGGGAAAGCGTTCACACGCTGATCGACGGTCCGGAACTGGGGGCCAAGGGACGGCTGCGCATGGAGGAACTCCATTACGACTCCGCCGCGCCGGACGGCTGCGGACAGTGGTTCGCCCGGTTCGAACCACTGCGGGAGGGGTGATGGGCCGGTGGCGTGCGGGCGGGCGGGGTCCCTACCCGAGACGCTTCTCCATCCGGTAGCGCAGAAACTCCTGCCCGTTGCGCGTCACCCGCTCCTCCTCGAGGACGTGGAAGCCCTGCCGTTCGAAGAAGGGACGCGCCGTGATGCTCACCTCGGAGTAGATGCGCGCGAGGCCCCGCGCGTGCGCCGCGGCTTCGGCCTGCCCGACGAGCGCCCGGGCGACGCCGATCCGCTGATGGGCGGGATGGACATACATCATGTCGAGATGGCCGTCCGGCTCCAGGTCGGTGAAGCCGGCGGGCTCGCCGTCGACCGTGGCGATCCAGGTCGGCCGGCTCGACCGGCGCTCCGCCCAGATGGCGCGGTCCGCGCGGGCCCAGGCGTCGATCTGCGCCGGCCCATAATCCTTGGACGCGACCTCCCGGATGGCGCGCAGGAAAATGTCGATGACCGCGTCCAGGTCGGACTCTTCATAGGGACGAAGGGACAGCCGCCGGTTGGCCGGCATGATCGGGGATCCGCTTTTGGTGAAAGGTGGGAAGGGCCGCCCAGGATAGCATGGGCTCCGGGGCGGGCAAGGGCGGCGGAGCCGATCCCCATCATCCGTTAACCCTTTTGGCCTAGCGTGCGCGCGAATATCGAGGGCGCGACGCGTGTTGAAGAGCATCATCCGTGGAATATGCCGGCTGCCGGGCCGCCTCGGCCTGCGCGCGCGGTTGTTCCTGCTCGTGATCGCGACCCTGCTGCCGCTGTTCGGGCTGGTTCTCAGCCTCGTCGAAAGCATGAGGCAGGACGAGGTTTCCGCCGTGGTGAGCCGTGCCCTGCTGCTGGCCCGGCAGGGCGCGCGGACACAGGCGGGGATCCTCAGGGAGGCGCGCGGCCTGCTGGAGACGCTCAGCTTCGTTCCCGCGGTCCGGAGCACCGACCCGGACTCCTGCACGGATTTCCTGGCGAAGACCCTGCCGATGCATCCCTTCCTCACCGGCCTGTCGGTGGTGGCGCCCGATGGCAGGATCGTCTGCGACGACCTTGGGCCAAGCCGCGTCGACATCGCCGACCGCTCTTATTTCCAGCGTGCCAGCTCGACGAAGGTCTTCACCGTCAGCGACTACATCCTCGGGCGCACCAGCGGCAAGGCGGTGCGGGTGGCCCTGCTCCCCGTCCTCGATCCCTCGCGGAACATCCGGTTCCACATGCTCGGCGGCATCGACCTGATCTGGGTCCAGCAGCTGGCACAGGAAGCGGCGCTGGAGACGGAAGGCGACATACTGATTCTCGACGGGAAAGGGACCCTTCTAGCCTCCGAGCCGCGGAACGACGGCGTCACGCTGGGCCGGTCCTACCGGCCGCACCCGCTGGTGCAGGCCATGATGTCCAGGACGGAAGGGGTCTTCGACGGCGAAGGGCTCGACGGGCAGGAGCGGATCACGGCCTTCGCGTCGCTCGGCACCGAGGATCCGGTGATCGCCGTGTCCTTCCGCAGGGACCAGATCCTCGCCGCGATCGACCAGCGCTGGCGCGTGAGCCTTGCCGTGCTCGGGCTCGTCTTCATCGGCAGCATCGTGGGCGGATGGCTTCTCGTCGAGCTGTCCGTGCTGCGGGTCGTGAAGAACCTGCAGGCCGCCGCGGACCGCATGACGCGCGGGGAGATGACCGGGGAGGGTGCGGTGGAGCGGCCGGCGGGTCCGCTGGGAGCCCTGGCGCTGTCGATACAGGAGATGGGCCAGGCGCTGGGTTCGCTGGCGCACAAGGACCGCCTGACCGGACTGCCGAACCGCCTCCAGCTCGAGCGCGTGTTCGATGCGAAGCTGAGGAACGCGGAACGTGAGCCCGATTGCGCGCTCCTGTTCATTGATCTGGACGGTTTCAAATCCATCAACGACAGCCTCGGCCATCTCGCCGGCGATGCCGCCCTGCGCCATGTCGCCAAGCGGCTTCTCTCCGCCGTGCGCGAGAGGGACATGGTCGTCCGGCTGGGCGGCGATGAATTCGTCGTTCTGATCAACGAGCCCGAGAGGGCCGGTCCGGATTTTCCGGAGATGGTCGCGCAACGGATCCTGGCGGCCTTGCGCGAGCCGATGACTTGGTCCGGGCGGCGGATCACGGTGGGATGCAGCATCGGCATCGCCCGCCCGACGGAGGGCTGCCGAAGCCTCGACGACGTCCTGCGCCGCGCGGACGAGGCGATGTACGCCGCCAAGCAGGCCGGCAAGGGACGGTTTGTCCAGCATTCGGAGCTGGCCGGACCGTCGGCCTGAAAGCGTGGAGCCGGCTGCGCACAGCCAGCCGCAGGAATCTCCCGTCTAGGTATATCCCCTTAGTGGTAAAATGCAGGACGAATCTAGACTATAGTCATAGGTTCTCGTGCATGGAGCGGCGGCTTGACCGGCGATGTTCCAGGGCAGTTGAACCATCCCTCGGAAGAACGCCCCTTGCGGCCGGATCACAGGCCAGAGGTCACGATGTTGAACTGGTTCACCAATCTC
Source organism: Azospirillum sp. SYSU D00513 (assembly GCF_017356015.1). Classification (GTDB taxonomy): domain Bacteria; phylum Pseudomonadota; class Alphaproteobacteria; order Azospirillales; family Azospirillaceae; genus Azospirillum. Next base: position 11,461 of record NZ_JAFIQV010000042.1, on the reverse strand, counting down.
CCCCTGCTTCGCAAGCTCGCCATCCCCTTGGCAATCCTGTTCGGCGTGATCGGCGCCATCGTCTGGATGTCCCAGGCGAGCATCGGCCGCCTGAACGACAGCATGACCTATCTCGGCGACCGGGTGATCCAGCGCCACGAACTCGCCTTCGAAAGCTGGGCCTGGCTTAACGGCGCGGCCATCGCCGAAAAGAACGTCATCATCGAAACGGACGAGGCGAAGATGCGCGAGAACGCCGCGCTGTTCGCCGAGCGCATCGCCAACGCGCGCCGGGCGTCCGAAGCGATCGTCGCCTTCGCGCCCAACGCCGAGCGGCGCGCGATCCTGGAGCAGTTGGCCGCCAGTGTCGCCGCCTATGAGCAGGCCGCCGCGCGCGTCATCGAACTCGGGCTCCAGAACCGCAACGACGAGGCCCAGCGGCTGTCCGACACGGAAGCGCGGGCGCACCGTTCCAAGGCGACGGAGCTGGCGGAGAACGCGGTCGCCTTCAACAAGAAGGCCGTCCACCAGGGCGTCGCCGACGCCGGCGCGGTCGCGCAGGACGCTGAGGTTATGATCTGGAGCGTGACCGGTGCCGGCCTCTCCCTTTCGTCGGCCCTGCTCTTCTGGATTCTCGTCCGCTTGGTCGCCCGTCCGCTGGTCCGCATGGCGGGCGCCATGGGTACCCTGGCGGGCGGCGATCTCGGCGTAACGGTCGAGGGAACCGCGCGCAAGGACGAGGTCGGGGCGCTCGCCCGCTCGCTCCAGGTCTTCAAGGACAACGGGATCGAGATGCGGCGCCTCCAGCATGAGCAGGAGGAGCAGAAGGCGCGGGCCGAGGCGCAGCGCAAGGCCGAACTGGCGCAGCTCGCGGCGAACTTCGAGCACAGCGTCCAGGGCATCGTGGAGACGGTCGCGGCATCGGCCACGCAGATGCAGGGTGCGGCCACGGCCTTGTCCTCTTCCGCCGCCCAGGCGAGCAGCCAGGCGACCGCCGTCGCCGCCGCGTCGGAGCAGTCCTCGGCCAACGTGCAGACGGTCGCCGCCGCGACCGAGGAGTTGGCCGCCTCCATCCTGGAGATCGGCCGCCAAGTCTCCGCCCAGACCCGCATCAGCGGCGAGGCCGTAATGGAGGCCGAGCGGACGCAGAGCAGCATGCAGGGCCTTGTCGAGGCGGCCCACCAGATCGGTGAGGTGGTCGGGCTGATCAACTCCATCGCCGGCCAGACCAACCTGCTGGCGCTGAACGCCACCATCGAGGCGGCGCGCGCCGGGGAGGCCGGCAAGGGATTCGCCGTGGTCGCCAGCGAGGTGAAGGCGCTCGCCAGCCAGACCGCGAAGGCGACGGAGGAGATCCAGTCCAAGGTGAAGGAGATCCAGGGGGCGACCGGCGGCGTGCAGGGAGCGATCGCGAACATCGGACGGACCATCGGCGAGCTGAACGAGATCGCGACGGGCATCGCCGCGGCCATCGAGGAGCAGAACGCCGCCACCGGCGAGATCTCCGGCAACGTCGCCCAGGCCGCGCGCGGGACGGAGGAGGTCAACCTCAACATCACCGGCGTGACCCAGGCCGCGACCGAGACCGGCTCCGCCGCCACCCAGGTGCTGGGCACCGCCAACAGCCTGGCCGAGGAGGCCGAGCGGCTGAAGGCCGAGGTCGGCAACTTCCTCTCCACCGTCCGCGCCGCCTGACCGGCAGGGCAGGGCCGGAAACGAAGAAGGGGAGCCGCGAGGCTCCCCTATTCTCATGGTGACGTAGTCGTGGCGGCGTTTTCATGGGGATGACCGACGTGACGGGGGCGGCATATTCGGCGTTGCTTGATCTTCGTCATACAAGAGGCCGGATTTCCGGGCTCTCCTGTGATCCGCAGGACCAGGCAGGCCGCCCGCGGCGGCCGGATGCCGGGCGTGAACCGGAAAGGGAATGGGACCATGCCGCTGACTCCGCACCGCTCGCTGCTGAAGACGATGGAGTTGTTCGCCGATCTCGACGAGGCGTCGCTCGACGACGTCCTTCAGGCGGGGCATGTCCGCCGCTTGCCCAAGGATATGCTCGTGCTCGCTCAGGGCGATCCGGCCATCAGCTGCCACGCGCTGATCGACGGCCGCATCAAGATCTCCCAGGTCACGCCGGACGGGGCGCAGGTCGTGATCCGCTATCTCGGTCCCGGCCAGATGTACGGGACCGTGGCCGTTCTGATGGGCATTCCGCTTCCGGCCGACGCCATCGCGGTGGTGGACAGCGTGGAGATGCACTGGACGGCGGCGGCCATGGCGGAGCTGATCGAGCGGCACCCCAGGATCGCGCTCGCCTCGAACCGGATCACCGGCGGACGGCTGGTCGATCTGCAGGCTCGGCTTCGCGAGATCGCGACCGAGCGCGTGGACCGACGGCTCGCGCGCGCGCTGGCGCGGCTGGCCGAGCAGGCCGGGCGCCCGTCCGGCGACGGGATCGAGATCGATTTCCCGATCACCCGGCAGGAGCTGGGCGAGATGATCGGCACCACGCTGCACACGGTCAGCCGCACGCTCAGCGCCTGGGAGGAGCAGGGCATCGTGGAAAGCTCGCGCCGCCGCATCGTCGTGCGCGACCTGGAAGCGCTGACCCTCCTTGCGGAGGGCAGCGCCTCCGGCTCCTGATCCGGCCCTTGAGTCCGGCCTTGGGTCCGGGCTTCAGACCGCCGGCGAATAGCGGCGGACCGAGGCCGCGAGATGGGCGTCGAAGCGGGCGGCGACCGCGCGCACGATGCGCCGTGCCGTCTCCGGGATCTCGATGGCCATGCCATGCAGCTCCAGCAGCCCGTCCTCCTCCAGCGGGCCGAGGTCGGCCTCTGCGAGCAGCGCCCGCGCGTCCGCCCCGTGCCGGCCGGCGATCTCCGCCAGATCCACCCGGAAGTCGCACATCAGCCGCTCGATCAACTCGGCCCGCAGCCGGTCGTCCTCGGTGAGCGCGTAGCCCTTGATGGTGGCGAGGCCGTCCTGCGCGACGCGCTTGGCGTAGCCGCCGAGCACCACGGCGTTCTGCACGTAGCCCTGCGGCAGCCGCCCGATGGCCGAGGCGCCGAAGCCGAGCATCAGGTCGCAGGGATCGACCGTGTAGCCCTGGAAGTTGCGCCGCAGGGAGCCGTCTGCGGCGGCGGCGGCCATCGGGTCGCCGGGATGGGCGAAATGGTCCAGCCCGATCCGGCGGTAGCCGGCGGCCAGCAGATCGGCGGCGATGGCGTCTGCCTGGGCGAGGCGTTCCTCGGCGCCGGGCAGGGCGCTCTCCTCGATCTTCTTCTGGTGCGGCTTGAAGCTCGGGATGTGGGCGTAGCCAAAAACGGCGAGCCGGCCCGGCGCCAGTTCCAGGCAGCGGGCCACCGTGTCCCGGCAGGATTGCACGGTCTGGTGCGGCAGCCCGTAGATCAGGTCGAAATTGATGCCGGCGATGCCGGCCCCGCGCAGTCCGCGGGTCACGGCGGCGGTCTGCTCGAAGCTCTGGATGCGGTTGATCGCCCTCTGCACGACGGAGTCGAAACTCTGCACGCCGAGGCTGGCGCGGGTGATGCCGGCACGGCCGAGTGCCGCGGCCATGCCCCGGCTCAGGGTGCGGGGATCGATCTCGACCGCCAGCTCGGCATTCTCGCGCAGCGAGAAGCGCTCCCGCAGCAGCCGCATGAGGTCTTCGACATCCTCGGGCGCCAGGATGGTGGGCGTGCCGCCGCCGAAATGGATGTGCCCGACCTCGAGCCGATGCGGCACGGCGTCCGCCACGGCCCCGATCTCCGCGCGCAGCGTGCCGAGATAGTCGAGAATCGGATCGTCGGTCTTGGTGATGGTGGTGTGGCAGCCGCAGTACCAGCACATGGACCGGCAGAAGGGGACATGCAGATACAGGGATGCCGGCGCCCCTTGCGGGATCGCGCCGAGCCAGCGCCGGTAGGTCTCGGCATCGACCGTTTCGGTGAAGTGCGGCGCGGTCGGGTAGCTGGTGTAGCGCGGAAGCCGCTGGTCGGCGTAACGGGCGAGGGTAGCGGGAGGCGGGCAGGCGGATGCCATCGGCATCTCCTTTCGGCGGTCTGGCAGGGCTGTTCAGGAAGCGGAAAAGGATCCGGCACCGATCATTGGGCGCCGATCATTGTGCGCCGGTCATTCGGCCCCGATCATTCGGCGGCAAGCGCGAGGGCCGGCAGGGCGGCCGCGCGCTCCTCTTCCAGAATGTCCCGGATGGTTGGCGCGCATTTGCCGCATTGGGGCGTCACGCCGCAGGCGGCGTAGACGTCATGGACGGTCGCGGGGCGGTGCTGGCGGATCGCCTGGCGCACGCGCCGCTCGTTCAGGGCGTTGCAGATGCAGACATACATGATCGACCGTGAGGCTCGGCATCGGAAAGAAGGAAGGGGAGGCGGCTGCCTCCCCTTCCGGTTCACTGTGCGGATTTCAGTTCAGGACGCTCACTCCGCCGGCTGGGCGGAGGCCGGGATTCCGGCCGGCGCCTTCCTGCCGCGGATCAGGCGGTAGGCGAAGACGGCGAGGATCACGGCACCCGCGCTGAAGACGATGTCGCCGGGCACGCGCATCCAGACCAGCGTCTCCATGATCGGGGAGTGCATGACCTCGGGCGAGCGGGCGAACCACATGCCCCGGGTGATGCTGGCCCAGGCCTGATAGATGCCCGCCGGGAAGAGCGACAGGAAGGACATCATCGCCAGCCCGCCGTTGAGCAGCCAGAAGGTCCACTTCAGCAGCCCGTCGTTCCAGCGTGCCCGGTTCGACAGGCCCCGCAGGCAGAAGAGCATCAGCCCGATGCCGAGCATGCCGTAGACGCCGAACAGCGCGGTGTGGCCGTGGTTGGCCGTCAGGTTCAGGCCCTGCACGTAGTAGAGCGCGATCGGCGTGTTGATGAGGAAGCCGAAGACGCCGGCGCCCAGCAGGTTCCAGAAGGACACGGCCACGAAGAACAGGATCGGCCACTTGTAGGTCTGCACCCAGGGTGCTGCCTTGGAGTGGCGGTAGGTTTCCAGGGCCTCGCCGCCGACCAGCGCCAGGGGCACGACCTCCAGGGCCGAGAAGACGGCGCCGATGGCGATCACCGACACGGGCGTGCCCGAGAAGTACCAGTGGTGCGCCGTTCCCAGCACGCCGCCGAACAGGAAGACGATGGTGCTGGCGAGGACGGCGACGTTGGCCGTCTGGGCGCGCACCAGGCCCAGCTTCACGAACAGCAGGCTGATGACGGCGGTGGCGAAGACCTCGAAGAAGCCCTCGACCCACAGATGCACGACCCACCAGCGCCAGTACTCGACCATGCTGAGGTGCGTGTGCTTGCCCCACATGAAACCGGCGGCGTAGAAGAGGCCAATGGCGATGGTGGACAGGAACATCACGAGAAGGACGGGCTTGCTCTCCGACGGGCTCTTCAGAGCGGGCCAGAGGGCGCGGCCGACCAGGACGAGCCACAGCATCAGCCCGACGAACAGGAGTATCTGCCAGAAACGGCCGAGATCGACGTATTCCCAGCCCTGATGGCCGAACCACCAGTTGACGTCGAGGTCCAGCACCTGCTGCACGCCGAGCCATTCGCCGGCCATGGAGCCCAGCACCACGAAGACCAGGGCGGCCCACAGGACGTTCACGCCGAGTGTCTGGAACCTTGGCTCATGGCCGGAGATCGCCGGCGCGATGTAGAGGCCGGTGGCGAGCCAGGCGGTCGCGATCCAGAACACCGCGAGCTGGGTGTGCCAGGTGCGGGTGACCGCGTAGGGCAGGATGTCGCTGAGCGGGATGCCGTAGAAATCATGGCCCTCCACCGCATAGTGGGCGGTGACGGCACCGAGCGAGATCTGCAGGAGGAACAGGCCGATGACGGTCAGGAAATACTTGCCGGTTGCCTTCATCGAGGGCGTCGGCTTCAGCGAGAGAAGCGGGTCGGCCGTGGGCGGGGTCAGGTGATCCTCATGCGCGGTGCGCGCATGATGCCAGACCAGGGCGCCGATGCCGCCGACCAGCAGGACCACCGACAGGACCGACCACATGATGTTGGGCGTGGACGGCGTGTTGCCGGTCAGCGGCTCGTTCGGCCAGTTGCTGGTGTAGGTGATGACGTCGCCGGGACGCTCCGTGCCGGCTGCCCAGCCCGTCCAGAAGAAGAAGGCCGCGATGCCGGCGCGCCGGCCGGCGTCGGGAACGGCGTTGTTGGCGATGGCGTATTGCTCGCGCAGGGGCTCCAGCGCGGGGTCGTTGCCGAGCAGGGCCGTGTAGTGCGCGGCGACCTCGCGGATCGCGGCGGCGCGGTCGGCGCCGACCACGATGCTGCGGCTCGCGGCGTCGTAGCGGTTGGTGCGGATCTCGGCCTTCAGCCGGTCGCGCAGGGCGGCCTGCTGTTCGGAGGCGAGCGCCGCGTAGGGCTTGCCCTGTTCGCGCTTGGCCCAGATGTCGAGCAGCGCCACGCTTTCCCGGTGCAGCCAGTCGGCCGACCAGTCCGGGGCGACGTAGCCGCCGTGGCCCCAGATGGAGCCGACCTGCATGCCGCCCATGGACTGCCAGGCGAGGCGGCCTTGTTCGATGTCGTTCTGCGTGTACAGCACGGCGCCGCCGTCGGTGACGACCTGCGCCGGCATGGGTGGTGCTTCACGGTGTATCTGGCGGCCCATCAGCCCAAGCACGGCGAACGAGGCCGCCATGACCAGGGCGAGGATCAGCCAAAGTCTCTTGGTCTGCATCGCTGGTGTTCTTTCATTTTACCGGAGCAGGGTCTGGCGTCGCATCGCGGCGGGGCGGGGAGCCCCGGTGAGCCGCGCCCGATGGGGTGAGGCTAGCCGCCGTCACGCCTGCCTTCCTTGCTCTCGCGCAAACACCATGCGGGAATCCGCCGGTCGAAATCTGTCCGGTAATTCCCTTAAGGGAATACCCTTACGGGGCAAAAAGAAGAACAGAACGCCGTGAGGGCACGGCTGTTTGAAGAGGAGTAAGTGGAAAGCCAGAAGAACGGCAATGCCAGGAGAACACCAATGAAGATCCGTCATGCTCTCGCCGCCCTCGCTGTCCTGTCCGCGCCGACGACAGCCTTCGCCCAGCAGGGCAATCAGGGTGCTGGCGGGAATGAAAGCGACTGCGCCTTTCTCGAACGGTCCTTCCAGGAGGTCTACGACGGCCTGCGCCAGATCGGGTCCCACGGGCAGGGCGGCCAGGGAGGCGGGCAGGGACAGGGCGGCAGCATGGCCCAGATGGCGCAGCAGAAGCCCGAGCTGGTCACGATGTTCGTCGGCATCCAGCAGAACATCATCCTGATGCACGGCGCGCGGGGTTGTGCCGCCTCCGACCTCATCGCCATTGCCAGGGCCGAGGCCGGCAAGTACGGGAACAGGCGGTAGAAACGAAAACCGGGCGGCCGCGCCTGCGGCCACCCGGTTGCCCAGCCCCTTCGGGGAGCGCGGGGAATGCTGCGGTCAGCCGCACATGCCGCCGCAGCAGGACCCGTTCCGCCTCGCGAGGAGACGGCCGTAGGGGATTTCCGTGGCGCCCGCCGGCGGGCGGAAGCCGGTGGTCAGGGCGATGACGTCCTGGTCCATGATGCCGGGCGGGCAGTCCACCACGTCATAGACGACGCTGCCGTTCAGCTTGGCGCCGGGAAACACCTCCGGCCCGGCCAGGGTTGCCTTGCCCGTGCGGTCGAGGGCGATGCGGAAGTCGGTCATTCTCGGCTATCTCCAGAAAAGGTCGGCAGGACAGAAGGGTGACGGATCGGTGCCGCGCGGGGATCAGCCCGGCTGGCCGTCGGCGCGGGGCCGGAGAAGGATCGGCGTGTAGACCGCGCAGAAGAGGATGAAGCCCAGCGCCCAGAACAGGCCCGACAGGCCGATGGCCTGCTGGTGGAAAGCCCCGTCGAGGGCGGGCGCCAGCGTCCGCGCCAGCCCGGCAGCCATCACCAGCCCATAGGCTGCGACGGTCGGGGCCGAAGCCTTGAGCGCCCGGCCGGTGTGGCCAAGGGCGGCCCGGCTCATCACCGCCAGGATGATGGTGCCGAAGCAGCCGGCCGTGACGGCGTGCAGCCAGGCGTTCCCGAGCGGCAGCCCCAGGGCCAGCTCGGCCCCCTTCAGCGCCAGCCCGGCGATCAGCCAGCCGTAGCCGGCGTGCAGGATCCAGAGCAGCGGATCGTGGAGCGTGCGGTGCCCTTTCCAGCGGGCCATGCGGAGGCCGTGTACCGCCGCCGCCGCGAGCGCCGCCGCGCCTGGCAAGGCGCTGTCGGCAAACAGGAGGTCGAGCGGGATCAGCGCCGCCGTCAGCACCAGTGCTGCGCGGTCGAGCCGCGGGCAGGCGGCGATCTCGACCGCGGGATCGCGTTTGCGCAGGGCGTTCCGGGTGAAGGTGGGGATGATGCGGCCGCCGACCACGGCGACCATCATCAGGACGGCGTCGATGGCGAGAATGGTGCCGAAACGGGCCGTGTCGGCGGTCACGCCCATCCATTCCAGCCGGACCAGCAGGTTCGCCAGCGTCAGAAGGGCGAGCAGGGCCAGGAAGGCGGTGTTGCGGGCCTTGCCCGCCCGGAACAGCGGCAGGGCGATGGCGAGGCCGAGCGCCGGATAGAACAGCAGATCGACCGCGGCTGCGGCGGGAAGCGCCGCGACGGCGGGCAGCGAGGCGAGCCGTCCCGCGACGAACAGCGCCACGAGGCCGGCCAGGGTCTTGCCGGTGACCGGCAGGGCGCCCGTCCAGCTCGGCACCGCGGTCAACATGAATCCGCCCACGGTGGCGCCGACGAAGCCGAACAGCATCTCATGGCCATGCCACGCCGCGGGAGGGACGCCGAGGACCGGCACCGCCACTCCCGACAGGACGAGGAGCCAGACCGGAACGAGGATCGCCGCCGACAGGCCGGCGAGCAGGAAGAAGGGACGAAACCCGTAGGCGAAGGGCACGAAGCGTGGTGCGGCGGGTTCGGTGAAGGGCAGTGCGCTCATGGAGAGTCATCTCCGGATGCCGGGTCCGGGGAACGGACCCGCTGTGGATGAGCGGGACCCTAAGCGCCAACCCGGCCGCCGTCTTTGCGCCGGGGCAAAGATCGAGGCGAAACGGAGGGGTGGGGAAGGGCGAAGGCCGGCCGGGCGGATGTTTGCGCTGGATCAAGGGGGCGGGCGGCCCGGTGCACTATGGTTAAGACCGCTCGGGTGGCGCTCGCCGCCATGTCCCGAAACCCTTTTCCGGCCAGTCCATGGCCCTCCGGCTGGGAGAACAGCGGTGTTCTGGTTGTCCTTCGCTCTTCTGTTTCTGATCGCGAGCCATCTTGTCCCGTCACGCCCCGCCATCAGGATGAGCCTGATCGGGGTGGCCGGGCGCCCGGCCTTCTACGCCGGCTATTCGCTCGTCTCTTTCCTGGCGCTCGCCGCGGTGATCACCGCCTATCGGAGCGTGGAATCGGACCTGTGGCTCTGGGTTCCCCTCTATGAGGGGCGCTACGTGGCGCTCGCTCTCATGCCCCTCGCCCTCTTCCTGCTGGTCTGCCGCTTCACCCAGAGGCCGTCCGCCTGGGCGAGCTTCGGGATCTACCGGATCACGAGCACGCCCGGCAGCCTCGCGGTCCTGATCTGGAGCCTCGTGCATCTGCTGAACGTCGGCGAGGCGCGGACCGTCCTGGTCTTCGTCGGCATGGCCGTCATCGCCGTCGCCGCCATCGCGAGGAACGCCCGCAACACGGAGCACGGGCTGCTCGGGGTGGTTCCCTTCGCGCGCATCCTGCTGGGCCGCGAGCGTTTCGATTTCTGGGAGATACGGATCTGGCGGGTGGTGGCCGCCCTGGCGTTGACCAAGCTGGTCCTGCTCCTGCACCCTCTGGTGATCGGCGTCGATCCCCTGGCCGGCCTGTAACTCTCACGATGGGCCGGCGCGGCATCGGCCGCGCCGGAGACGGTTCCTGAATCCAACGCGCTGCGGCGTTCGCGGAGGTCCCCCATGACCCTCGCGAGCGCCGCAGCGCGTTTTGTTTTTTGGCTTGGCTTGACTTGACTTGGCCCGCGCGCGAAGGCGCGTGGGTGCCGACGGGCATCGCGGCGCATTTTTAGAAAAACTCCGCCTGTTTGTTCCAGATCAAACTCCCCGTCCTCGGCGCCAGGTAAAACTTCTCCAACGAAAGAACTCGCCACAAAAAATATCAAGTGGTGATCGTTCTTTCTGAAAGAAGGTGGCTGACGACGCGCAAGGCGTCATCGCCGTGCGGAGTGAAAGACAAAAGCAACAGCCATGCTGCCTTCGACTTATTGACCATCGTCAGCGAGAAAAGCCATGAACTCCCGTCATCTTCTTGCCTCCGTCAGCGCCGCCGCCTTGACCGTCCTTCTCGGCATGGCGGCCCCGTCCGCCGCCGAAACACTGTACGCGGCCCCGACGGCCCGGCCCGCGACGATGGACATCGTGCAGAGTCCGTCCGCCGTGCCGGCCCCCGAGTTCGGCAAGCGCGCACCGAAGACCCACACGGTCGAGATCCTGACGACGGAAGTCGACGGCACGCTCGACGACGGCACGACCTACACTTACTGGACCTTCGACAACAAGATCCCCGGCCCGATGTACCGGGTCCGTGTCGGCGACACGGTGGACGTCAAGATCACCAACGCCCCGGAATCGGCCTTGAACCACTCCATCGACTTCCACGCCGCCACGGGCTTCCTCGGCGGCGGCCAGGTCACCCAGGTGGAACCGGGCCAGACGAAGGAGTTCTCGTTCAAGGCCCTGTCTCCGGGCGTGTATGTCTATCATTGCGCGACGCCCATGGTGGCGCACCACATCAGCAAGGGAATGTACGGGCTGATCGTCGTGGAGCCGGAAGCCGGTCTGCCGAAGGTGGATCGCGAGTTCTACGTCATGCAGCAGGAAGTCTACGCGACCAAGGCGAAGAACATCCCGAACGCCGAGGACGATTATGACGGGCTGGTCAACGAGAACCCTCACTATATGGTCTTCAACGGGGCCGTCGGCGCCCTGACGCAGGGCAACGCCCTGAAGGCCAAGGTCGGCGAGACGGTCCGCGTCTGGTTCGGTGTGGGCGGTCCGAACCTCACCTCCTCCTTCCACGTCATCGGCGAGATCTTCGACCATGTCTACAACATGGGCGACCTCGAGAGCGCGCCGGCGAAGGGCGTCCAGACCGTGACGGTACCGCCGGGCGGCGCCACCATGGTGGAATTCAAGGTGGACTATCCCGGCACCTACGCGCTGGTGGACCACGCCCTGAGCCGCGCCACCAAGGGCCTCATCGGCCACCTCGTCGTCGAAGGTCCGGCGAACGACGACATCATCAAGGACAAGAGCGGTGACTCCCTGAAGCAGCAGGCCGAAATGAAGCACTGACTCCATCGGGTCGGCAGAAAACGGCATCCCGGGAAACCGGGATGCCGTTTTCGATGTGCGCCCAACATGGGCGTTCTCTTGTGGGTGCAAGTCCCATCGTAAGCTGATCACGGCGAGCGAAGTGAAGCGCAACTGCGGAAGGGTGACCGACCGT
>NZ_JAFIQV010000041.1 GCF_017356015.1 Azospirillum sp. SYSU D00513 | reverse complement strand
GGGGATAATCGGTTCTTTGCGTCGTGCCATCGGGGGCTCCTTCCGTTCTCAGCATACCCCCGCCGAGCACGAAATTCCGGATAGTCCCGCGGGCACCGGCGGGTTCCTGATCGCCGCCGACCGCTGGGTCAAGGCGCAGACCAACGACCTGTGGGACCTGACGGCGTCCGAGCAGTACTTCCAGCGCCACAACGCCTTCTACGGCATGGAGCTGGTGCCGGACGCCCACCGGCTGGGCCTGATGAACCTGATGCTCCACGACGTCTCGGGCGACCTGCAGCTCGGCGACGCGCTGTCGGAACAGGGGACGCGGATGCACAAGGCCGACCTGATCCTCACCAACCCGCCCTTCGGCACAAAGAAGGGCGGCGGCCTGCCGTCGCGTGACGACTTCACCTATCCGACCTCCAACAAGCAGTTGGCCTTTCTCCAGCACATCTACCGGGGCCTGAACCCCGGCGGGCGTGCCGCGGTCGTGCTGCCCGACAACGTGCTGTTCGAGGACAACGCCGGCCGTGACATCCGTCGTGACCTGATGGACAAGTGCGATCTGCACACCATCCTGCGCCTGCCCACCGGCATCTTCTACAGCCAGGGCGTCAAGACCAACGTCCTGTTCTTCACGCGGGGGCGCACCGACAAGAACAACACAGGCGACGTCTGGGTCTACGACCTGCGCTCCAACATGCCGCAGTTCGGCAAGACCCGTCCGCTGACACGCGAGCACTTTGCCGAGTTCGAGGCCGTTTTCGGCGCTGATCCCCTGGGCAAGGCGCCGCGCACCGACGAGGGCGAGCAGGGCCGCTTCCGCCGCTTCACCCGCGAGCAGATCGCCGCGCGCGGCGACAACCTGGACATCTCGTGGCTGCGTGATGAAGGCGCTGACGAGGTGCTGCCTGAACCCGACGTGATCGCCGCCGATATCATCGACACGCTGCGCACTGCGCTGGAGGAGATGGAGGCGCTGGCGGACATGCTGGGTCCGGATGAGGACGCGGATGTCGCCAAATCGGAGGCGGCGGAATGAGTGGGCGGGAATTGCCGGCGGGCTGGGTTCAGCACCAGCTCAGAGACCTGGGTACTTGGCGCGGAGGCGGAACGCCGAGCAAGGCAGAACCTGAATATTGGGAAAACGGCAGTATTCCTTGGGTGTCCCCCAAGGACATGAAACGGTCTACTATCGATGACGCTGAAGATTACATCACGGAGGCGGCCGTAGAGGGTTCTGCATGTAACTTGATCCCTGCCGGATCAGTTCTCATGGTCACGCGAAGCGGCATTCTTGCTCACTCTTTCCCTGTTGCTACGACAAATCGGCCGGTCACAATTAATCAGGACATGAAGGCCCTGACGCCCAGTTCAGGACTCGTCCCAGAATATTTGCGTCTTGCCCTAGTGGCGGAAAAGCAGTCAATTCTGAAGCAGTGCTCAAAGGCAGGTACGACCGTTGCAAGTATAAGTTCAGATAGGCTGTCAGATTTTGGGATTCCTGTCCCACCGTCTAACGAACAGCGCCGCATCGTCGAGAAGATCGAGGCACTGACGGCGCGTTCGCGCCGGGCGCGCGAGTCGCTGGACGCTCTGCCGGCGCTCATCGACCGCTACCGCCAATCCATTTTCTCGATCATGTTTGGCGATGATCATGTAGAGAATAAAGTGGCTATTTCATCACCCGATGCGCCATCTTTGGAAATTACAAATGCGACATCTACAAAGCATTTACCCAGAGAATGGCGCTTTGCATCTCTTGGAGAGGTGGCGCCGCTGCTCGCCGGGTACGCGTTTAGCAGCAAAGGATTTAAGAAATCAGGTGTTCGTCTGCTGAAAGGAGTTAATGTCAGGAATGGATGGATATCTGAGGAGTCGGTAGATTTTTGGGATTCCGGAGATGTAGAGCAATATAAACGGTTCTCTCTAAGGCAAGGTGATATTGTTTTGGCTATGGATCGTCCAGTTTATTCAAGTGGAAGCAAAGAAGCCAAGGTGGCGAAACTGGGCCCTGAATGGGATGGGGCGCTACTCCTTCAGCGAGTCGGAAAATTTCAGGTTTCTGATGATGTGGAGCCTGAGTATTTATATTTGTTCTTAAGGTCGCATGCTTTTCGCAAGTACATCATTTCGCAGCAAAATGGGACTCAGGATGGTAAAGACTTGCCGCACGTCAGCGCTGGGGTTGTAAATTCATGTAGAATGCCTCTCCCTTCAAAGGAGGAACAGCGTCGAATTGCGAGCCAAATGATGTCCCATTTGGAGCGGTTTGAGATAGTGAAAGTCGTGGCAAGAACTGCAATAGAGCGCCTCTCCACTCTCGACCAATCCATCCTCGCCAAAGCCTTCCGGGGCGAGCTGGTACCGCAGGACCCGAACGACGAGCCGGCCTCGGTGCTGCTGGAGCGCATCCGCGCCGAGCGCGCGGCGGGCGGGGAGAAGCCCCGGCGCGGGCGGGCGCGCAAGGCGGGCTGAGGAGACTGGGTTCATGTCCGACATCAAGGTGTTCCGCGTCACGCCCTCCGGCGTCGCCGAGCTGCCGACCAAATCGGCCAGCATCGAGAAGTCGCTGCAGATGCTGTTCGAGAAGAACCTGGAAGCGCTGCTTGGCGTGCGCTTTCTCGCCAGCGAGTATGTGACGGGCAAGGCGCATGGCGGGCGCATCGACACGCTGGGCATCGACGAGAACGGCTGCCCGGTCATCATCGAGTACAAGCGGGCGGTCAACGAGAACGTCATCAACCAGGGGCTCTTCTACCTCGACTGGCTGCTCGACCACCGTAAGGAGTTCCAGTGGCTGGTCATGGAGACGCTGGGAGCGGACACGGCCAAGGCGGTGGAGTGGTCGGCGCCGCGCCTCCTGTGCATCGCCGGCGACTTCACCAACTACGACCAGCACGCGGTCAAGCAGATCAACCGCAACATCGAGCTGATCCGCTACCGCCACTGCGGCGACGACCTGCTGCTGCTGGAACTGGTCAACGCCACCACGGCCACCACCACGGCCGGCACGGCGTCGCCCGCCGCGCCGGCTCCGGCGGGCGACCCCGCCGACGCGCCGGCCAAGGCGCCGTCGCCGAAGACGAGCGCCGCGAACCCCTACCAGTCGCAGTTCATCGACTATCGCCTCGCGCAGGCGAGTCAGCCGATCAAGGACCTCTACGAGGCGCTGAAGGCGTTCCTGATGGGTCTTGGCGACGACGTTCAGTTCAAACAGCTTCAGTTCTACTTCGCCTTCAAGCGCATCAAAAATTTCGTGTGCGTCGAGGTGTACCCGCAGTCGGGCAAGGTGACGGTGTTCCTGAAGGTCGATCCGAAGACCGTGACGCTCGAACCGGGCTTCAGCCGCGACGTCAGCAACATCGGCCATTTCGGCACGGGAGACCTGGAGGTCACGCTGTACACGATGAAGGACTTGGAGCGCGCCACGCCGCTCCTCGTCCGCAGCTACGAGGAGTCTTGAAGGACGGCGGCCGCGCTGCCGTCTGAACGCCAGAAACAAGAAGGGGAGGCGGGCACCAGTGCCCGTCCACGGCACGCTCCGCACAATCCTTGAGGGATCGGCGCGATGCCGCCGGAGCGGGGTGTTTCCCGCTGGCTCTGGAACCGCTGGTCAAATGGAAAAGAGTTGGTTGGGGGACTAGGATTCGAACCTAGGTAGCCAGAGTCAGAGTCTGGAGTCCTACCGCTAGACGATCCCCCAAACGGCATGTGCGGCGCATCAGGTTGGTGGAGCCAAGGAGGATCGAACTCCTGACCTCCTCATTGCGAACGAGGCGCTCTCCCAGCTGAGCTATGGCCCCGACCTGATACCGCTACCGTGACTGGAGCGGGCGAAGGGATTCGAACCCTCGACCCCAACCTTGGCAAGGTTGTGCTCTACCCCTGAGCTACGCCCGCATCCGCGCCGGTTTTCGTCGTTGCCAACGTTGCCGGCGGGCCGCGTAAGTAGCAAGCCGGCGCGGTCCTGTCAAAGGGGAAAATGCATTTCCGCTGAGAATTCTCCGATGGCCCGGTTTCAGCCCGGCTTGCGGTCGATCGACAGCGGGCCGAAGGTCTGGCAGACGGGCATCATCTCCAGCGTGTTGATGTTCACGTGCGGGGGCAGGGTGGCGACCCAGCGAACGGCCTCGGCCACGTCCTCCGGCGTCAGCGGCGTGGTGCCCTTGTAGGGGTTGGCGGCCCGGTCGCCGTCGCCCTTGAAGCGCACGGCGGAGAATTCGGTGCCGCCGACCAGGCCGGGCTCGATGTCGGTGACGCGCACCGGCGTGCCCAGCAGGTCGGCCCGCAGGTTCAGGCTGAACTGGCGCACGAAGGCCTTGGTGGCGCCATAGACGTTGCCGCCGGGGTAGGGCCAGTTGGCGGCGACCGAGCCCATGTTCACGACATGGCCGCGCCCGCGCGCCACCATGCCCGGCAGCAGGGCGCGGGTGACGTACATCAGGCCCTTCACGTTGGTGTCCACCATCACGTTCCAGTCGTCGAGCGAGGCCTTGTGCGCGGGGTCGAGGCCGAGCGCCAGACCGGCGTTGTTGACAAGCACGTCCACCTCCGCGAAGGCCGCGGGCAGGGCGGCGACGGCGGCCTCCACGGCGGCCTGGTCGCGTACGTCGAAGACCAGCCCGTGGGCGGCCGCACCCAGCTCGGCCACCAGCGCGTCCAGCCGGTCGGCGCGCCGGCCGGTCACGACGACCTTGTGCCCCTCGGCGACGAAGCGGCGCGCGATGGCCGCGCCGAATCCGGCGGTGGCCCCGGTGATGAACAGGATCATGTCAGCCTCCAGTCGATGATTTTCCGCAGTCTGACCACAGACGCGCCCGCCCGCCAACCCGGCAAAGCGGGGGACCATGCCGCGAGAAAGATGTCGAAGGAGGCGTGGCTTCGGGATATGTAGGCGCGATGAACACCGACGCCGAATTCGAGATCTTCATCGTCACCGCCCCCGGCCTGGAATCCGCGCTCGGCGCCGAGGTGCGGGAGAAGGGCTTCCGCGAGCCCGCGACCATCAAGGGCGGCGTCACGGTCAAGGGCGGCTGGCCGGAGGTCTGGCGGGCGAACCTGGAGCTGCGGGGCGCCACGCGCGTGCTGGCGCGCGTCGCCGAATTCCGCGCCCTGCATTTGGCGCAGCTCGACAAGCGGGCGCGCCGCGTGGCCTGGAGCGAGATCCTGCGCGCCGACACGCCCTTCCGCGTCGAGGCTTCCTGCAAGGCGTCGCGCATCTACCACGCGGGGGCGGCGGCGCAGCGGATCGAGCGTGCAATCGCCGAGGCCACCGGCGCGCCGGTCTCCGCCGAGGCCGAGGTCGTGGTCAAGGCGCGCATCGACGACGACCTCTGCACCATCAGCATCGACACGTCGGGCGAATCCCTGCACAAGCGCGGCCACAAGGACGCCATCCACAAGGCGCCGCTGCGCGAGACGCTGGCTTCCCTCTTCCTGCGCCAAGCCGGCTACACGGGCACCGAACCCGTGGTCGATCCCATGTGCGGGTCGGGCACCTTCGTCATCGAGGCGGCGGAGATCGCCGCCGGCCTCCAGCCCGGCCGGTCGCGCGGCTTCGCCTTCGAACGGCTCGCGAGCTTCGACGCGGCGGCTTGGGCGGCCCTGCGCGGGGCGGGCCACGCCGTGGCGCCGGCTGTCCGCTTCCACGGCAGCGACCGCGATGGCGGTGCGGTCACCATGAGCCGCGCCAACGCGGAGCGCGCGGGTGTCGCCGCCTGGACGGAGTTCAAGCAGCAGGCGATCAGCGACCTCACCCCGCCGGAGGGACCGCCCGGCCTCGTCATCGTCAACCCGCCCTACGGCGGCCGGCTCGGCGACAAGAAGGAGCTGGTTCCCCTCTACGGCGCCTTCGGGAAGACGCTGCTGGCCCGTTTCGCCGGCTGGCGGGTCGGGCTGGTGACCAGCGAGCCCTCGCTCGCCAAGGCGACCGGGCTGCCCTTCGAACAGCCGGCCGGGTCCGTGTCGAACGGGGGCTTGCGCGTGACGCTCTACACGACCGGCCCGCTGCCAGGCCTGCGCGAGACGCCGGGCGAAACGCCGGGCGAGGGTCAGGGCTGAAGGGCCGCCTGCCAGCGCTGCAGGAAGCGCTGGCGCTTCAGCTGGTCCAGGAAGACCAGCAGGGCCGGGCTGAGCGTCACCGGCTGCAAGGGGCCGGGGGCCGTCGCGCGGAGCTGGATAGCGGAGGATTCGCTCATCACCTCGGCGGAGATGGCGAAGAGGGCCGAGCGGCCGGCGATGACCTCCTGCCCGCGCCGGGACAGCAGGTAATCGATGAACTGCCCGGCCAGACCGGGGTTCGGCGCGGTGCGCGGGATGACGGCGACGCGCGAGATCACCTGGGTGTAGTCCTGGGGCAGCAGGATGCCGATGGGCGCACCCGCGTTCGCCCGCGCCTGGGCGTAGGATCCCAGCATGTTGTAGCCGATCAGCAGCTCGCCCCGCTCGATGCCGTCCAGGATTTCCCCCGTGCAGCAGGCCAGCCGCACATCGGCCCGGCCCATCGCCTCCACGAGCTGCCAGAACTGGCCGAACAGGATGGAATCGTGCGCGGCGAAGAGATAGCCGATGCCGCTGTCGGCGATGTCGTAGCTGCCGATGCGCCCGCGGAAGCGGTCGGGATTCCCCTCCAGCAGGCGGATCAGGTCCTCGCGGGTGCGGGGGACGTCCTGTTCCGGCAGGAGGTCGCGGTTGTAGGCGATCACCGACGGCTCGAAGGTGAAGCCGAAGGCCTCGTCCCGCCAGTTCGCCCATTCCGGCAGGGCGAGCGTCAGTTCGGAGATGTGGGGCCGCGTGTAGCCGTCGTTGACCAGCTTCACCTGGAGGTCGGCGGCCGAGCTGATGAGCAGGTCCGGCCCGCCCGTGGCGGCACCGGGACCGGCTGCCCGGTCGCCGCGCTCCACCGCGCCGGCGTAGAGTTCGGCGGTGCCGAGATTCAGGTAATCGACCGCGACGTCCGGGTGGGTCCGCTGGAAATCCAGGATCAGCGGCTCGATCACCAGCCGGTCGGTGGCGGAATGGATCAGCAGCCGTTCCGTCGGCGCGCCCGGCGCCGGGTAGCTCAGCAGCGGTTCCGCCCCGGCGGGCCAGGGGCCGAGCAGGGCGGCCAGGAGCAGCGCCACGCCCATCAGGGGCGGCAGGGCGGGGTGGGCCGGTGCCGCCGCCGGCCGGGCCGCGGCCGCCACGGGGAAGTCCATGCGGGCGATCAGGCCGCCGCCGGGGCGGTCGTGCAGGCTCAACGTGGCGCCATGCGCCTCCGCCACCGCCTTGACGATGGCGAGGCCGAGGCCGCTGCCGGCGACCGACGCGGCCGAGCGGCCCCGGCCGAAGCGTTCCAGCACGGCCGGCTTCTCATCGTCCGGAATGCCGGGGCCGCGGTCGGCCACCTCGACGCGCAGGGATCCGGCGGCGGACGCGCCGAGCGACACGTCGATGGGGCCCCCCCCGCCCGCATGTTCGCCCGCGTACTTGATCGCGTTGTCCACGAGGTTGGTCAGGGCCTCGCGCAGGCTGATCGGGTCGCCGGGCACCATGGCCGGCTCCAGCGCCGGGTCGATCTCCAGCCGGATCGGCGTGTCCTCGGCCACCGCGCGGGCGCGCTGCACCACCTGCTCCAGCAGCGCGCCGAGGTCGAGCGGTTCCGGCCGCAGGGATTCGCGGCGGTGCACCACCATGGCGTGATTGAGGAGCTGGCTGGTGAGCTGGCTCACCTCCACGGCGTTGCGGTGGACGCGGCCCGCGATGCGGCGCAGGGCCTCCGGGTCGTCCTCATCCATCGCCAGCTGGGCCTGGAGGCGCAGGCTGGCGAGCGGGGTGCGGATCTGGTGGGCGGCGTCGGCCAGGAAGGTCTGCATCGTGTCCAGGTTGCCCTTCAGCCGCAGCATGAGCTGGTTGATGGCGTGGACGAGCTGCGAGACCTCCTGCGGCGGCGGCATGGCGATGGGGGAGAGGTCCTGCACCTGGCGCTCGCGGATCATCCGCTCCAGCGCGCCGAGCGGCGCCAGCGCCTGCCGGATGCCGAGCCAGATCAGCCCGGCGGCGGCCAGCACGGCGAAGGCGATGGGCAGGAAGGCGTTGGCGAGCACGTCGTGGGCGAGGGCGGTGCGCTCCTCCCCCGTCTGGGCGACCGTGATGCTGACCCAGCCGGCCAGCCCCGGCTGGGCCACGAAGCGGTCGAGCGTCGCGACGCGCAGCGGCATGCCCCGGTAGCTGGCGTTCTCGAAGCGCGGCACGCTCCCGGTGTCGCCGCCGGCCGAGGGCAGGTCGGGATAGCCGGTGATGGCCGCCCCGTCCGGCGCGGTGATCCGGTAGAAGATACGGTCGCGGCGCGCCTGGGCCAGCATGGCGAGCGAGGAATAGGGCAGGTCGACCGAGAAGCGCCCCTCCTGGATGCGCACGGAGTCGGCGATCGACAGGGCGGAGGCGAGGAGAAGCCGGTCGAAGGCGCTGTCGGCCGCGCGCTGCGCGTAGGCGTTCACGAACAGGAACAGCCCGCCCGCCAGCACCAGCAGCGCGCCGAGCAGCCGGACGAACAGCCGCCGGCCGAGCGAATAGGCCTCAGCCGGGGGTGCGGATTTCCGCCACATAGCCCAGGCCGCGCACGGTGCGGATCTCCAGCGAGGCGCCGTCCAGCTTGCGGCGCAGGCGCGACACGTACAGCTCGATGGCGTTGAGCGCGGTCGGCTGGTCCAGGCTGAACAGCCGGTCCATCAGGTCCTCCTTCGACATCACCGTGTTGAGGTTGCTGAGAAACAGCTCCAGCAGCCGGAACTCGCGGCCGCCGACCTCGACCGGCCGGCCCTCCACCTCCACCTTCTTGGCGGCGGCGTCGAAGGTCAAGTTCCCGAACTGCGCCTTGGAGGCCGACAGCCCGTGCGACCGGCGCAGCAGCGCCCGGCAGCGCGCCTCCAGCTCGCGCAGGTCGAAGGGCTTCACGATGAAGTCGTCGGCGCCGAGGTCGAGCAGGTCGATCTTCACGTCCACCTCCGACCGCGCGGTCATCACCAGCACCGGGGTCGCGTCGCGCCTCCGTCGAACCCGGGCGAGCAGCGCCTGCCCGTCCATGCCCGGCAGCATGATGTCGAGCAGGACGAGCTGGTATGCCTCCTGGCGCAGCAGCTCCTCCGCCTCGTTGCCGTCCGCCGCCCAGTCCACCGCGTAGCCGAGCTTGCGCAGGCGGTGGACGATGGCGTCGGCCAGATCCTCGGTGTCCTCGACGACCAGAATGCGCATGGGGCCGCCCTCCCTCGGCCGCGGGACCCGGTCAGGCCCCCGCGGCACCCTTGCGGCGGCGCAGCAGCATCGGACCGAGCACCAGCAGCAGGGCGACGATCAGCAGCCCGGCCGAGATCGGGTGGGTCAGGAAGACGCTGGCGTCGCCCTGGCTGATCGCCAGCGCGCGGCGGAACTGCTGCTCGGCCAGCGGCCCCAGGATCAGCCCGACCACGCAGGGCGCCACCGGCACGTCCAGCACCCGCATGCCGAAGCCGACCAGCCCGATGACCCAGAGGATGACGAGATCCACCACGTTGTTGTTCAGCGTGTAGGCGCCGAGCGTGGCGAAGACCAGGATGCCGGCGTAGAGCCAGGGGCGCGGGATCACCAGCAGCTTCACCCACAGACCCACCAGCGGCAGGTTCAGCAGCAGCAGCAGCACGTTGCCGACATAGAGGCTGGCGATCATGCCCCAGACCAGCTCCGGGTTGCTGTCGAACAGCGTCGGGCCGGGCTGCAGGCCGTATTGCTGGAAGGCCGCCAGCATGATCGCGGCGGTCGCCGAGGTCGGCAGGCCGAGCGACAGCAGCGGGGCCAGCACGCCGGCCGCCGCCGCGTTGTTCGCGGCCTCCGGCCCGGCCACCGCCTCGATGGCGCCCTTGCCGAACTCCTCCGGATGTTTGGCCAGGCGCTTCTCGACCAGGTATGACAGGAAGGTCGGGATCTCACTGCCGCCGGACGGCAGCGTGCCGAAGGGGAAGCCGATGAAGGTGCCGCGCAGCCAGGGCTTCCAGGACCGGCCCCAGTCGGCCCGGCTCATCCAGATGGAGCCCTTCAGCGCGTAGATCTCCTCCTTCTCGAAGCGGTGGCGGGCGGCGACGTAGAGGGTTTCGCCGACCGCGAAGAGGCCGACCGCGACCACCACCACGTCGATGCCGTCCAGCAGTTCGGGAATGCCGAAGGTCAGCCGCGCCTGTCCCGTCTGCATGTCGATGCCGACCAGACCGAGCGACAGGCCGAGGAAGAGGCTGGCGAGGCCGCGCGCCAGCGACTGGCCGAGCACGGCGGTGACCGTGGTCAGCGCCAGCACCATCAGCGCGAAATACTCGGCCGGGCCGAACAGCAGCGCCACCTGCACCATCAGCGGCGCCACGAAGGTCAGCGCCGCCGTGCCGATGGTCCCCGCCACGAAGGAGCCGATGGCCGCCGTCGCCAGCGCCTGCGCGCCGCGCCCCTGGCGGGCCATGGCGTGGCCGTCGATGGCCGTGACGATGCTGCCGGATTCGCCCGGCGCGTTCAGCAGGATCGAGGTGGTGGAGCCGCCGTACATGGCGCCGTAATAGATGCCGGCGAACATGATGAAGGCGGAGGTGGGCTCCAGATTGTAGGTCACGGGCAACAGCAGCGCCACGGTGAGCGCCGGGCCGATGCCGGGCAGGACGCCGACCGCCGTGCCGACCGTGACGCCGACCGCCGCCCACATCAGGTTGTAGGGCATCAGCGCCACGGTGAAGCCGTGGCCGAGTGCGCTGAGGGTTTCCATGTCTCTGAACCTTCCGTCCTGGCCCGTTCGTGTTCTTCGGTTTCTTGGCTTTGGTTTTCTTGGCTTGGCTTATTCGGCCGCTTCGTCGGCCGGCTCCACGAGATCCTCGATGAGGGAGCCCATGGGCAGGTCGAGGTCGAGCGCGTAATTGAAAACGAGGAAGGTCGCCCCCGACAGCGCCAGCCCGAACAGGGCGTTGACCAGCAGGTTGCGGTTGCCGAAGGCCCACGCGACCGCCATGAACAGCAGCGTCGCCGAGGGAATCCAGCCGAGCTGGTCGATCAGCAGGAACTGCGCCACGAGCCCCGCGCTGGCCACCAGCACGGCCGGCGCGTCGAGTTCCACGCCTGCCTCGTGCGCGATGTGGCCGGAGAAGGCCTCGCGCAGCACCGACAGCCCGACCAGCACGAGGCCGGCGGCGATCATGTAGGGGAACAGGGCGGGGCCGACGACGCCGCGTCCGGCGCCCGGCGTGTTCATCGTCTCGTAGGCGATGAAGAGGCCCAGCGCGGCCAGCCCGCCGCCGAGCACGGATTCGCCGAGGCGCAGAGTGCGGCCGGTCGTCATTCCCGAATGTCCCTATGTTGAAGAAGGTGCGAAGGCGAAAAAGCACGGGCGCGGCCGAGGCCACGCCCGCGCCGGGCACTCACGGTGCCGTGGTCACTGAACCAGGCCGAGTTCCTTCAGGGTGCCCTCGATCTGCGGGCGCTCCTGCTTGAGGAAGGCGGTGAACTGCTCGGTCGGCTGGTAGAGGTCGATCCAGCCACGCTGCTTGACGAGCTGCTTCCACTCGTCGCTCGCCACGGCCTTGCCGACCGCCTCGGACAGCTCCTTCTTCTCCGCCGGCTTCAGGTTGCCCTGGGCGAAGACGCCGCGCCAGTTCACGAACTCCAGGTTGACGCCCTGCTCCTTCAGGGTCGGCGTCTCGGTGCCGGGCAGCCGCTCGGGTGCCGAGACCGCGATGGGGCGCAGCTTGCCGGCCTCGAACTGCGGGGCGAACTCGTTGTAGCCGCCCATCGCCACGGTGATGTGGCCGCCCAGGATCTGCGACAGCAGCTCGCCGCCGCCGGCCGTGGCGACGTAGTTGATCTTGGTCGGGCTGACACCGAGTTCCTTGGCGATCAGGCCGGACAGGATCTGGTCGCTGCCGCCCGCCGAACCGCCGCCCCAGGACACCGAGCCCGGCTCGGCCTTGAACTTGTCGAGCAGGTCCTTCAGCGACTTCAACGGCGAATCAGCGGGCACGACCAAGGCGGTGTATTCGCCCGTCAGCCGCGCCAGCGGGGTGACCTGGTCCAGCGTGACCGGCGACTTGTTGGTGAGGATGGCGCCCTGCATGATCTGGCCGCCGACCAGCAGCGAGGGCGAGCGCTTCTTGGCCGTCACGAACTGGGCGAGGCCGATGGTGCCGCCGGCGCCGGGGATGTTCACGACCTGGATGCCCGACGCCAGCTTCTGGTTCTGGAGAACCTGCTGGAGCGTGCGGGCGTGCTGGTCCCAGCCGCCGCCGGGGCTGGCCGGGGCGATGATCTCCAGCCCCTTCAGCTCGGCCAGCGAGGGGGTGGCGGCAAGGGCGCCGGCCGCGACCGTGGCGGCGGCGAGCAGCCCCTTGAGGAAACCGGTGTTGCGGGTGGCCATGGCGTGTTCCTCCACAGAGTTCGGTCCGGCCCTTGGGGCGCGTGCTCGCTGGCACGTACCGGATGAGCCGTTTGCTGTCGTTGTGGGGCGCCCGTCCGGCGGGCGGCCCGTCGCATGCGGCGGACGTTAGCTGTCGAACCTGTCAACAACCTGTCAATCCACTGTCGACCGAACAGAAAAATGGGCGGCCGTATTGTTTTGTCAGCCAGCAAATTTGCAAATGAGCTTTTTCCCGGGCCGGCACCCCCTGTCGGGGCGCCGGCCCGGTCCGCCGTCAGGCCGTTTGCAGGTGCTGCCGCTTCCACAGGAACAGCCGGTCCACGGCGAGCATGACGAGCAGCGACGCGCCCACCAGCGGGAAGAGGATCCCGCCGACCGCCAGAATGGCGACCACCCCGCGCAAGGCCCGCCGGTCCGAGGGCAGCGGCGGCACGCCGAGGCTGCCGCTCGGTCGGCGCTTCCACCACATGACGGCGGCCGAGACCGACAGCAGGACGATGGCGGCGCAGACGGCCAGCAGGAAGAGCTGGTTCGCCAGCCCGAACTCCTGCCCCATATGGACGTTGATGCCCCATTCCAGGGATTTGCCGAGCGGCCCGTAATCCGCGTAGCTCATGTCGATCAGCGGCTTGCCGGAATACTGGTCGAGATGGACCACCCGCTGCCGCGCCAGGTCGCCCGGATAGGCGGACCCGGTGTAGACGCCCGTCGGCCCGCCGGGCGGGTTCACCGTGTAGCCCTTCGCCAGCCCGAGCCGGTCGAAGATGGCGACGGCCTCGTCCAGCCCGATGGCGCCGCCCCCGGGGCCGGCCTCATGGCCCGGCATGGCGTGTTCCGGGCCGTGATGGCCGCCGGATTGCGGCATTTGCGCCTGTTCCAGGGACCAGCTCGTTGGGGCGGTGCTGCTCAGGCGCTGGTCCGACATGGGGACCTCCACCCGCACGCCGGACGGATAGCCGAAGTTGCTGCCGTTGGCCCACTCGTTCACGTAGCCTCCCCAGAAGCCCGACCAGGGCATGCCGGTGACCGCCAGGAACAGGATGAAGAATCCGACGAGGGCGCCGGTGACGGCGTGCAGGTCGCGCCAGAAGACGCGCTGCCGGGGGCTGCCGCGCACCGACACCACGCCGCCGCCCCGGTTGCGGGGCCACCACAGATAGACGCCGGTTCCGACCAGAAGGATGGTCCAGCCGCCGACGATCTCGATCGCGCCGCTCGCCACCGTCCCGAAATAGGACAGGCTGTGAAGCTGGCGGACCACCCCGATGAAGGTCCCCTTGTCCGAAATCTCGCCCAGCACCCGCCCGTCATAGGGGTTCACGAAGACGGACAGCTTGCCGTCCGGCGTGCGGACGCCGACCTCGGCGGAGGCCGAGGGGCTGGCGGGCGGCAGGTATTTGGTCAGGGTGCCCGGGCGCGCGGCCAGGGCGGCCTCCACGATGCGACTCGGCGGGAGCGGGGTGGAGGCCTGTGCCTCGACCGACTTCACGTCGCGGTGGATGAAGCCGTCGATCTCGCCATGGAACAGGTACAGCGCCCCGGTGACGGCGAGCAGGATCAGGAAGGGTAGGGCGATCAGCCCCGCGTAGAAATGCCAGCGCCACACGGCGCGGTACAGGTCCGACGCGCCCGCCGCCGGTCGGGCGGGCGCTCGGGAAAGCGAAGACACGGTCATGGTCCGACTCCACGCGCGCGGCCCCGCGCAAGGGTTCTGCGAGAACCGCTGCGGGGCCGGCGCTATCGAATGAAAGGGGATGTGGAGGAGGGAATCAGGCCAGAACCGGCGGCGCGCGTGCGCCGCCCGACGTCTTCAACGGGATCCAGGCGAGGGTTTCGACGCGTGGCGGGGCCGTCCGATCCCGCGTGCCCACGGGCACCCGCAGGCTCGGCAGGTCGGGAAGGATGAAGGGATCGCCGCCGACGAACCCGCCCCGGCAGAACAGCGTGCAGCAGAGATTGGCGTGCTTGCCGGCCGGCGTGTGCGGCTCCGCCGGGGGCGGCGCTTCCATGCCATGGCAGAGGAGGCTTTGTGCGACGGTGCCGTGGCCGTCATGGGCGCCGCCATGGTCTCCATCTTCCTGGGCCATCACGGCGTGATGGGCCGGGCGCATGTGGTCGCCCGACGCCATGCGCAAGGGCATCACGCCCGCCCAGTAGGCCTGGATGATCAGGGCATAGGCGGCCAGGACGGTCAGAACCGCCCGTTGCCACACCGTCCGCTCTGATCGAAATCGCCGCATGCCGCGCAAGGTCCGGTATCTACGCCTTTCGGTCAAGACGCTCCAACGTCGCACGGGATCGTCGCGTTTCCCATGCCGGGTTCAGAAACGGAAAAAGGGGCGGAGCCGGCATCCCGGCTCCGCCCCTTTTTTACGTCCAGGCCGCCCGGCTCAGTCGCGGGAGAGCTTCCCGTCCACGAGTTTTCCGTCCACGAGGCGCCAGAGCTTCAGCGGGTTGCCGTCGCGCAGGGCCTCGGGCAGGAGCGTCTGGGGCAGGTCCTGGTAGCAGACCGGGCGCAGGAAGCGGCGGATCGCCAGCGTGCCGACCGAGGTGGTGCGGCTGTCCGAGGTGGCCGGGTAGGGGCCGCCATGCACCATGGCGTGGCCGACCTCGACACCCGTCGGGTAGCCGTTCACCAGGATGCGGCCCGCCCGGCGCTCCAGCGTCGGAAGCAGCGCGCGCACCTCTTCGGTGTCCGCCTCCTCCATGTGAACGGTCGCGGTGAGCTGCCCTTCCAGATGCTCGGCCACGCGGCGCATCGACGATATGTCCGGGCAGCGGATGACCAGCGAGGAGGAGCCGAAATTCTCTTCCTCAAGGCTCGGGTCCGACAGGAAGCTTTCGGCATCCGTCACGAACACCGCCGCCTGGCACTGGTGCGGGCCGTTGCAGGCCGCACCACGACCCAGCTCCGTCACCTTCGGGTTGGCGGCGAGCTTCTCCAGACCGGCGGAGTAGGCGGCGTGGATGCCCGGCGTCAGCATCGTCGCCGCGGGCGTGGCGCCCAGCGCGGTGGTGGCCGATGTGAGGAACTCGTCCAGCCCCGGCCCGTCCACCACCAGCACGAGGCCGGGGTTGGTGCAGAACTGCCCGGCACCCATGGCGAGCGAGGCGATGAATCCCTTGCCGATGGCCTCGGCGCGGCTCGCCAGTGCCGCCGGCATGACGAAGAAGGGGTTGATGCTGCTCATCTCGGCATAGACCGGGATCGGCTCGCGGCGCGACGCCGCCACCTCCATCAGCGCGGTGCCGCCCCGGCGCGAGCCGGTGAAGCCCACCGACTTGATGTGCCGGTGCGCGACCAGCGTCGTGCCGATGCGGCTGCCCGAGCCGAACAGCATGGAGAAGACGCCCTCCGGCAGCCCGCATTCCTTCACCGCCGCCTGCACGGCGCGCCCGACCAGCTCCGAGGTGCCGGGGTGGGCGGAGTGCGCCTTCACCACCACCGGGCAGCCGGCGGCCAGAGCCGAGGCCGTGTCGCCGCCGGCGACGGAGAAGGCGAGCGGGAAGTTGCTGGCGCCGAAGACGGCGACCGGGCCGACGGCGATGTGACGCTGGCGCAGGTCGGCGCGGGGCAGCGGCTTGCGCTCGGGCAGCGGCGTATCGAAGCGCGCCTCCACCCAGTTGCCCTCGCGCAGCACCTCGGCGAAGAGGCGCAGCTGGCCGACCGTGCGGGCGCGCTCGCCCTCGATGCGGGCGCGCGGCAGGCCGCTCTCGGCCGAGGCGCGCTCGACCAGTTCGTCGCCAAGGTCCAGGATCTTCTGCGCGGCGGTTTCCAGGAAGCGGGCGCGGTCGTCGGGGCTGGTCTCGCGGTAGCTGTCGAAGGCGGCCCAGGCCAGCTCGCAGGCGCGGTTCACCTCGGCCTCGCCGCCGCCGCCGAAGGCCGGCTCCAGCGTCTCGCCGGTCGCGGGATTGACCGCGTGGAACTCGGTCTCGGTGCCGCGCAGGGCGGTGGCGCCGATCAGCATCTCGCCGGTGATGGTCGTCATGGTCGCGTTCTCCTTGTTTTCGGCAGCGGCTCAGCGCGCCCAGCGCAGGACGAGCGGGTCGAGGCGGCGGGCGGTCTCGATCAGGCCGGCGCGGGTCTGCGGGTGCATGGGCAGCAAGGGGTGGCGAACCGCGTCCGACGCGATGACGCCGCCCTCCTTCATCAGCGCCTTGGCGGCGATCAGGCCGGACTGGCGGTTCTCGTAGTTGATCAGCGGCAGCCAGCGGCCGTAGGCCTCCACCGCCTCCTCGCGCCGTCCGGCCTGGTAGGGGTCGAGGATCTGGCGGATGCCGTCGGGATAGCCGCCGCCGGTCATGGCGCCGGTGGCGCCGGCGTCCAGGTCGGGCAGCAGGGTGATGGCCTCCTCGCCATCCCACGGCCCCTCGATGTCGCTGCCGCCCAGTTCGATCAGCTCGCGCAGCTTGGAGGCGGCACCCGGCACCTCGATCTTGAAGTAGGAGACCTGCTCGACCTCCTTGGCCATGCGGGCCAGGAAGGGGGCGGACAGGGACGTGCCGCTGACGGGTGCGTCCTGGATCATGATGGGGATGGAGATGGCGTCCGAGACGATGCGGAAGAAGTCAAAGATGCCGCGCTCGGGCACGCGGATGGTGGCGCCATGGTAGGGCGGCATGATCATGACCATGGCGGCCCCGGCCTGCTGGGCGCGGCGGCTGCGCTCGGCGCAGGCCTTGGAGGAGAAGTGGGTGGTGGTGACGATGACCGGCACGCGCCCGGCCACATGCTCCAGGATGGCGTCGATGAGCAGCGTGCGCTCGTCGTCGGTGAGGACGAACTGCTCGGAGAAGTTGGCAAGGATGCACAGGCCGTTGGAGCCGGCGTCGATCATGAAGTCGATGCAGCGCTTCTGTCCGTCGAGGTCCAGCTCGCCACGCTCGTCGAAGATGGTCGGGACCACCGGGAACACGCCGCGGAAGCGGGGCTGCGCGCCTGCCGTCATCGTTACAACTCCTCAAATCCCGGGGCTTATCAGTGAATTCGCCGGCGGCGCGCCCCTCGCGGTCCGCCGGCCCATTTCTTGGTTCGTCCGGAAAACGCGCCTCAGGAGGCGCGCACCTTCACGCCGTTGATCTCGCCCAGCACGTCGAACAGGTGCGGCACGTACTTGTCGCCGTGGCCGAGGTTGGTGGCGAGCAGATAGGTCTGGTGGATCGCCTGGGCGGTGAAGGCGGTGCTGGCCGCCGATTCCGCGAGCCGGGTGTAGGAGCGCATGTCCTTCACCGCGTTGCGCAGCGCGAACTTCTGGCCGGAATCGTCACCCTCCAGAACGAAGGGAATGATGCGGTCGTAGGTACGGCTGTGCGCGCCGCTGAGGCGGCAGAGGTCGGCGAAGGCCCGCAGGTCGAGCCCGAGCTTGGCCGCCGTGCAGAAGGCCTCGGCGATCAGCACGGCCGTGCC
Source organism: Azospirillum sp. SYSU D00513 (assembly GCF_017356015.1). GTDB lineage: Bacteria > Pseudomonadota > Alphaproteobacteria > Azospirillales > Azospirillaceae > Azospirillum. Next base: position 39,764 of record NZ_JAFIQV010000041.1, on the reverse strand, counting down.
CTGGGCGATGAAGTTGTGGATCAGCTTCGCCTTGTAGCCGGATCCCAGCGGGCCGACATGGTGGATCGTTTCGGAATAGGTCTCCAGCACCGGGCGCACCGTCTCCAGCACCGCCGCGTCGCCGCCCGCCAGCACGTTCAGGCGGCCCTCGGCGGCCTCCTTCGGCGTGCGGTTGACAGGGCAGTCGAGGAAGCGGCCGCCGCGCGCGCGGATCGCCTCCTCGGCCTCCGCCGCGAAGTCGGGGTCGCTGGTGCTGCTGTCGATGACGACCAGCCCCTCATGCATGCCCTCCAGCAGGCCGCCCTCGCGGAACAGCACGTCGCGCACCTGCGGCGTCCCGGTGACGCAGACGATCACCACGTCGGAGTTGCGCGCGAGGTCCGCAGCGTTTGCCGCCTCCGTGGCACCCTCCGCGAGGAGCGTTTCCAGCGGCTGGCGGTTGCGGTGGGCCAGCGCGGTCAGGGGGAAGCCCTTGCGCAGGATGTTCCCCGCGATCCCCGCCCCCATCAGGCCGAGGCCGATGAATCCGACCCGCAACGGCGTGCTCATGATTGCGCTTCCTTTTGTTTGGAGAGTTCGATCCGCGGTGCGCGGGCCGCCGGGTTGCCCTGCGGAGCCGGCACCGGCAGATGGCCCGGCCAGCGGAGATAGCTGGTGTCGAGCTGCGACAGGTCGGAGCAGCCCAGCAGCCCGACGACCCGGTCCACCTCGGTCTTCAGGATGTCGATGGCGCGCACGACGCCCGCCTCACCGCCGGCCGCCAGTCCATAGGTGGTGGCGCGGCCGAGCAGCACGGCGTCCGCACCCAGCGCCCGCGCCTTCACGATGTCGGAGCCGCGGCGGAAGCCGCCGTCGAGCATCACCGTCAGCCGGCCGCCGACCGCGGCGGCCACCTCCGGCAGGATCTCCATGGAGGAGATGGCGCCGTCGAGCTGCCGGCCGCCATGGTTGGACAGCACGATGCCGTCGGCCCCGCAGGCCACGGCGGTCTCGGCGTCCTCCACCGTCATGACGCCCTTGACGATCAGCTTGCCCGGCCAGAGGTCGCGCAGCCAGCGGATGTCGGCCCAGTTCAGCGAGGCGTCCAACTCGTCGGCGATGGCCGAGGCGGCCCCGCGCACGCTGTCCTGGCCGGGCTTCAGCAGGTCGCCGAGGTTGGCGAAATGCGGCACGCCGTGCGGCACCAGCACGTCGAAGATCCAGCGCGGGTGCATCAGCACGTCGAGCTTGTTGCGCAGGGTCAGGGTCAGCGGCCGAGCGTAGTTGCGCCGGTCCCATTCGCGGTTGCCGAAGATCGCGCTGTCAGTGGTCACCACCAGCGCCTCGATGTCCAGCGCCTTCATCCGCTCCACCAGCGCCTTGGCGAAGGCGCGCGTGCGGTACAGATAGAGCTGCATCCAGACGCGCCCGCCGGCGCGGCTCACCAGCTCCTCCAGCCGCATGGTGGAGGCGTTGCTCAGCACGTAGGGGATGCCGGCGGCGGCGGCGGCGCGGGCCAGCGCCAGGTCGCCCTCATGGGTGAGGAGGCCGCTGAAGCCGGTCGGTCCGATCATGAAGGGGGCGGCGGACGGCTTTCCGAACAGCTCGATCGTCTGGCTGCGCTTGGAGACGTCCACCAGCGTGCGCGGCACGAAGGCGATCTCCTCGAAGACCGACCGGTTGCGCTTCAGCGTGACCTCGTCGTCGGAGCCGCCTTCGACATACTCGAAGCAGAAGTTCGGCACGCGCCTGCGGGCGACCGCGCGCAGCTCGTCGATGTTCTGGGCGCGCCGAAAGTCGGTTCCCTGGTAAAGCCGCCGTTTCATCCTGATCTCCGCTCCCCCGCCGGCCGTCCCCGCCGGGGCGCTAGCCCTCCGGCGGGGACGGTTCACCGTCCTTTTCCGGGCGCCTTACTTGGCGCCGCGCACCTTCTGGATCTCGTCCAGCATGGACTGGACGAACTCCGGGCCGATGCTCTGGGTGTACTTGTCGGTCACCGGCTTCACCTTCTGGCGCATGCGGTCGATCTCCGCGTCCGACAGCTCGGTGATGGTCATGCCGTGGCCGCGCAGGGTCTGCATGGACTTCTCGTTCGCCTCGCGCGACACCTTGCGCTCGAAGAGTCCGGCCTCGGTCGCGGCCTCCTGGACGATGCGGCGCTCGTCCTCGGACAGCTTGTCCCAGACCTTCTTGCTGAAGACGGCGACCAGCGGGTTGTAGACGTGCTTGGTGGTGGCCGCGTGCTTCTGCACCTCGTAGAACTTGCTGGTCTCGATCGAGGCGAAGGGGTTCTCCTGCCCGTCCACCGTGCCCGTCTCCAGCGCGGTGTAGAGCTCGGGGAAGGGCAGGGGCACGGGGTTGGCGCCGAGGGCCGCGAAGGTGTCGATGAAGATCGGGATCTGGATCACGCGCACCTTCAGGCCGGCGATGTCCTCCATCTTGGTGAGCGGGCGGTCGGCGCTGGTGAGGTTGCGGAAACCATGGTCCCAGTAGCCGAGGCCAATCAGGCCCTTTTCCGGCAGCGTGGCCAGCAGCTTCTTGCCGATCTCGCCGTCCATGACGGCGTCGACCTCATGGTAGTTGTTGAAGACGAAGGGCAGGTCGAAGACCGAGAATTCCTTGATCTGGCCGGCGAGCAGGCCGGGGCTGACCATGGTCATCTCCACCACGCCGCCCTGGAGTGAGGAAATGACCTGGGCATCGCCGCCGAGCTGGCCGCCGCCGAAGGCCTTCGCCTTCATCTTGCCGCCGCTCTTCTCCGCCAGCAGGTCGGCGAACTTCTGCGCGCCGATGCCGTGCGGATGGTCGTTGTTCTGGACGAAGGCGACCTTGAAGTTGCGGGTCTGGATGTTCTGCGCCAGGGCGGTGCCGGTGGCGAGCATCGAACCGGCCAGCAGCAGCCCGGTCAGGACGGACTTCATCATCTTGCTCATGAGGCGTTCCTTTAAATTCTTGATTGGCGAATTTCTGATCGGCATCGGCTGCCGGAGCCGGTTCAGCCGTAGAACCAGCGCGCCGGGACGGTGACGAGGGACGGGAAGAGGATGAGGAGGGCGAGCACGATGAGTTGGGCCAGCATGAAGGGCCACACGCCCCGGATCAGGCTGCCCATGCTGATCTTGGACACGCCCGCCACCACGTTCAGCACCGTGCCCACCGGCGGGGTGATCAGCCCGATGGCGTTGTTGATGATGAACAGCACCCCGAAGTAGATCGGGTCGATGCCCGCCTCCTTGATCACCGGCATCAGAACCGGCGTCAGGATCAGGATCGTCGGCGTCATGTCCATCGCCGTGCCCACCACCACCACCAGCGCCATGATCGCCAGCATCAGCAGCGTCGGGCTGTCCATGAAGGGCCCCAGAAGCTCCGACACCTGGCTCGGCAGGTCCGCCACCGTGATCATCCAGGCCGACACCATCGCCGCGGCCACCAGGAACATCACCACCGCCGTCGTGGTCGCCGCCGTCACGAACAGCTCGAACAGCTGCGCGAACCGCAGCTCGCGGTAGATCACCGTCGCCACGAACAGCGAGTAGACCGCCGCCACCACCGCCGCTTCCGTCGGCGTGAAGATGCCGAACTTCAGCCCGAAGATGATGATCCCCGGCAGCAGCAAGGCCCAGAAGCCGTCCAGCACCGCCCGCAGGATGTCGCCCCTGGAGGCACGCGGCGGCGGCGTCACGTTCTCGCCGCGCACCACCAGCCACCAGGCCACGACCAGTGCCAGGCCCAGCATCAGCCCCGGCACGATGCCGGCCAGGAACAGCTTGGTGATGGAGACGTTGGCGGCCACGCCGAAGATGATGAAGCCGATGGACGGCGGAATGATCGGGGCGATGATGCCGGACGCGGCGATCAGCCCGCCCGAGCGCGCCTTGTCGTGGCCGGCGCGCACCATCATCGGCACCAGCAGGGCCGAGAGCGCGGCAGCGTCGGCGACGGCCGAGCCGGACAGGCTGGCCATGATGCAGGCGGCCAGGATGGCAACGTAGCCGAGCCCGCCCTTGACGTGGCCGACGAGCGTCATGGCGACGGTGACGATGCGCTTGGACAGGCCGCCGGCGTTCATGATCTCGCCGGCGAGCATGAAGAAGGGCACGGCCATGAGCGGGAAGCTGTCGGCGCCGTTGATGACGTTCTGGGCGACGATCTGCGCGTCGAAGAGGTCGAGGTGGAACATCAGCGCCACGCCGCACAGCAGCAGGGCAAAAGCGATGGGCATGCCGATGGCCATGGCGCCGAGAAGCGAGCCCAGGAAGACGGTGATGGTCATGGAACGGGTACTCCTGGGGCGTCGGGTCAGGCGGCCTTGCCGGGCGGGGTGCGGCCGGCGGTGGCGTGCTGGACGCCCTCCAGCTCGGCCTGCTCCTCGGAGTCCTTGACCATGATGAGTTCGCCGTCGCTGAGCCGTCCGGCCAGCGCGCGGAGGAGGTTGACGGCGAGAATTGCGAGTGCGGAGACGCCGAAGACGACGCCGGAGCCGTAGAACAAGCCCATGGACAGGCCGGTGGCGGGGGCGGCGACGTCGAGGTTGATGAGGGTCTGGTCCCAGCTTCCCTGGAGGAGGAGCCAGGTGACGTAGATCATGATGGCGTGGCTGACGGCGAAGCAGAGGGTCTTGCCGGCCCTGGGCAGGGCGGCGACGAGGCTGTCCATGCCGAGATGGCCGTGCTGGCGCAGGGCGACGATGGCGCCCAGGAAGGTCAGCCAGACGAAGAACAGCCGCGACAGCTCCTCCGACACGGTGATGCCGCTGTTGAAGCCGTAGCGCAGCACCACGTTCCCGAACACCAGCACCACCATCGCCGCAAGGCAGGCCGCGATCAGGATTTTCAGTGCGAAGAAATAGCCGTCCACTATTTTTGCCATGACCCTCACCATGATTCGCCAACGGATTGCGTCCACGCCTCCCCATCATGGTTTCGTGGACATGAATGGAGCCGAGAGCAGACGAACGGGTGCATCCGGCAGAACGGATGATGTTTTCCGTCCCTCCGTCGGCCAGGCAAAAGCCCTGTCTCTTTGTGTCTCTTCTTTCGGGAAGGACAGTCGCCTGGCCGTTGATCCCGCTAGGGTTGGTGCCCCGGGAAATTTTTTCTTTGTTTCGGTGCGAACGTGCTTGTCATCGGCGCCCGCGATGAGCAACACTTAACATCACTGATTTTTGCCGACAATAGCCATTTTCGATCCGGGACAAAAATAATCCGTGTCGCCAAGGGAGGCTGCCGGCGCTGCGCCGAACCTCTCCCGCGGCCCCGCGAAGGATGGCATAAGGTCGGCGGAAGGCTGTTCGCACCAACCCCGCGTTTCCCCGGCCGGCGCGGTCCTCCGCCGTGACCGGGGCTTTGAAGGTCCGCTACGAACGATGCCGACGGCGAAGATCCAGCAGAACACCACGAGCGCGGCCGACAAGGCCAGCCCCGCCGGCAAGACCGGCCTGACCGCGAAGATCAGCAGGATCCTGCGCGACGCCATCCTTTCGGGCCGGCTTCCCCGCGGGCAGCTGCTCCTGGAAACGCATGTGGCGAACCTCGTGGGGTCAAGCCGCGTTCCGATCAAGCAGGCCTTCGCGCAGCTCCATGCCCAGGGGCTGATCAGCCGCTTCGACGGGCGCGGCTTCATCGTCGGCCCCGACCCCGTGCCGGGCAACGGCACGGTGATCCGCGCGCCCATCACCGCCGCATCCCTGGGGCTGGAGGAAGGGGAGGGCGGCGGCCTGAAAGAGCGGGCCTGGGAGGGCGTCTACGATCCCGTCGAGAGCGAACTCATCCACTGCTCGCTCTACGGCCGCTTCCGCATCAACGAGCAGGAACTGGCCAGCCGCTATGGCGTCAGCCGCACGGTGATGCACGACGTGCTGATGCTGGCTCAGGTCAATGGCCTCGTCACCAAGGACGAGCGGTCGCGCTGGTACAGCGTCCCGCTCGACGAGAGCCGCGTCACCTTCCTCTATGAGCTGCGCGAGCATCTGGAGCCCGTCGCCCTGTCCAAGGCCGCCCTGTCCATCCCGCCCCAGGAGTTGGAGCGGGTCGGCGGCCGGCTGACGGAGGCCCTGCGTCTCTACCCGAAGCTGCCGGCGGAGACGCTGGACGAGCTGGAGCTGGACCTGCACGTCCGCTGCCTCGGCCACTGCCCGAACCCGGAGCTGGTGGAGGCGCTGAAGCGCACGCGCTGCATCCTGATCTTCGGCAAGCACCTGCTGGGGCGCGAGATCGCCTTCCCCAATGAAGAGCCCTTCTTCGACGAGCACCGCCGCATCATCGATGCCATGATGCGGCGCGACGAGGCCGCCGTCGCCCGCGAGACGCTGGCGCACCTGCGCAAGGCCCGCACCAAGGTGCTGGACCGCGTCCGCTACTCCCGCTCGGTCACGGCGCCGCTGGACCTGCCCTACATAAAGGAAGCGGGATGAGGCGCGCGCAGGATCAGTCGAAGCTAAGTAAAAGAAGAGCAGAGCAAAACAAAAACCTCCGTCATCCCCGCGAAAGGGGGAATCCAGTCCTTCGCAAGCGAACCCGTTGGAAACTCTGGATCCCCGCGTCCGCGGGGATGACGGTGGAAGAGTGGTTGGAAGCTTGTTTCAGCCAGCCGGCCGTCAAGATTCGTGCCCATGCACTTCCGCAGGGGTGACGGTTAACTGGATGTCTTTCATTAATCCATGAAACAAGGGCGCCTCGCCGGCGCCCTCCACATCCTCACATCACCGCGCCGACCTGCCAGGGCACGAACTCGTTATTGCCGTAGTCGTACTGCTCGCTGAGCGTCCGTTCGCCGGAGGCGACCGAGACGATCTTGTCGAAGATCTTGCGGCCGGACTCCTCGATGGTCTCCCCGCCGGTGACGATGCCGCCGCAGTTCACGTCCATGTCGTCGGACATGTGCTCGTACATGGCGTTGTTGGTCGCCAGCTTGATGCAGGGGGCGGGCTTGAAGCCGGAGGTGGAGCCGCGGCCGGTGGTGAAGCAGATCATGTTGGCGCCGCCGGCGACCTGGCCGGTCACGGCCACCGGGTCGTAGCCCGGCGTGTCCATGAAGACGAAGCCCTTCTCACGGACCGGCTCGGCGTATTCGTACACGGCGTTCAGGCGCGAGTTGCCGCCCTTGGCGACGGCGCCCAGCGACTTCTCCAGGATGGTGGTCAGGCCACCGGCCTTGTTGCCGTAGGAGGGGTTGTTGTTCAGCTCGGCCCGGTTGCGCTCTGCGTAGTCGCGCCACCACTCGATCCGCTCCAGCAGCTTGCGGGCGACCTCGGGCGAGGCGGCGCGGCTGGTCAGCAGATGCTCGGCGCCGTAGATCTCCGGCGTTTCCGACAGGATGGCGGTGCCGCCGTGGCGGACCAGCAGGTCGGACGCGTAACCCAGCGCCGGGTTGGCGGAGATGCCCGAATAACCGTCGGAGCCGCCGCATTCCAGCGCCAGCGTCAGTTCCGACACGGGCTCCGACGTGCGCTGCGCACCGTCCACCTCGTCCAGCATCTCGCGGATGACGGCGCTCGCCGCGTCGATGGTCTTGCGGGTGCCGCCGACGCCCTGGATGTTCATGGTCCGGAAGGTCGGGGTCTCCTGCAGGCCGTACATCTCCTTGATCAGCGAGATCTGGTTGGTCTCGCAGCCCAGCCCGATCATGACCACGCCGCCGAAGTTCGGGTTCATCGCGTAGCCCCGGATGGTCCGGGTCAGATACTGGTAGCCCTCGGTCTGGGTGTTGATGGCGCAGCCGCCGCCGTGGGTCAGCGCCACGATGCCGTCGATGTTGCGCCGGCCCTCCAGCCCCCCCTGGCGGTTGAAATGGTCGGCCACGGCCTTCGACACGGTGGCCGAGCAGTTCACGGACGAGATCACGGCGATGTAGTTGCGCGTGCCGACCTTGCCCGACGCCCGGCGGTAGCCCATGAAGCGTGCCCGCTGCGCCTCGGGCACATAGTCCGGCTCGCGCGCGTCGACGCCGAAATGATGCTCCTGCTCCACGTCGCGCATGGCGAGGTTCTGCGTGTGGACGTGACGGCCCGGCTCGATGCCGGTACTGGCGAAGCCGATGATCTGCCCGTACTTGCGGACCGGCTCGCCCTCCGCGATGCCCGCCAGCGCGACCTTGTGCCCCTGCGGAACCGCCTCGGCCACCGTGATCCCGAATTCCGGGAGCACCGTGCCCGCCGCCAGCGCCACGCGGGCGACCGCGACGTTGTCGAGCGGGTTCAGCTTGATGACGGGGGATGCCTGGGCCATCGCGGGCGTTTCCTTTTGGAGCTTGGATGCGTGCGGCGCCCCAGCGGGCAGCCTGCCTGGGGTGAAGATTATGGACATTGCATCCAAAATTCAATGCGCGCGTGAAAGGACGAGCGGGAAATCGTCGAGCGCACGGACGGAAAAGGAACAACGTCCGGAGCGACAGCCGGAGGAAACGTGTTCCCGCCGGGGACAGCACGGCTCACCGCGCCGCATCGATTGTTTTGGATTTGGAATAAATACCAGCGTTCCCGCACCGATGGCGGAAGACCTTGTCCCGAACAGAGGTCTATGCCCTTTTGCCTATGATAAGGGAAAAGAGTTTGCCTCCGGTTCAGGCAGAAGCTGGCCCTTGGGATTCCGGGGGCGGACCTCCGCCCCTAACCTAAATTGTCGGTCGGCTTCGCCGCCCCGATCTGTGTCAGAAGCCGTTCGATGATCAGGCCGGCGGACTGGTGCACGGCCGCCTGATCATTCAACGTATCGATGTTCTGATGTGCCGCCGCCGCGTCTTCCAAGGCACCGCGCGCCTCTTCCAACGAAAGAATGCCTTTTTCAACCAGTGCAATCATCAGAGACTCACAGATCGAAAGTGCGGCCCGCCCTGCCGCATCGTCCTGCGCCGCCATGTCTCGTCTAGCCCTTTCTGCTGCCCGCCAAACGGCCTATGCGCGTTTGGTTCAGCGATAAACAGGTACCTCGCGGCCTCGTTTCGCCACAGCAATGAAAAACTGCATAAGCCTTAACCTATGTTATAGACCCGCCCGCTGAAAGGCTCAATCGTACAGTCCGCCGCGGCCCTGGCTCCGGCGCTTCGGAAAGAGTGTTACAAGACGGAAGGCAAAGAGGATCATGAACAGCGGCCCGGCGGGAACGATGCCGGAAAGCCCTTTGAGGCTGAAGCTCAGCAGTTACCTCAAGCTGACCGACGACGAACAAGCGTTTCTGGCCGAACTGGAACGGGCGGTGTCGCGCCACCCCGCGCGGACGGACCTTCTCGTGCAGGGCGAACGTTACGGAAGCGTGCGGGTCATGCGCGGGGGTTGGGCAATCCGCCACAAGGCCCTGCCGGACGGGCGGCGCCAGGTGATCAACTTCGTGCTGCCGGGCGACATCATCGGCATCTACTCGAACCTGTTCGAGACGGCCGACCACAGCATCACGACCCTGACCCCGGTCGAGGTGGCGAGCTTCCCATCCGAGAAGATCCTGGACATCTTCCGTGGCTATCCGCGGCTGGCCGCCGCCTTCGCCTGGTCGGCCGCGCGGGAGGAGGCGATCATCGCCGAGCGGCTGCTCAGCCTCGGCCGCCGCACCGCGCTGGAGCGGATGGCGCATCTGATCGTGGAGCTTCAGCGCCGCCTCAGCGTCATCAACATGGTCGAGAACGGGCTGTTCACGCTTCCCGTCACGCAGGAGATACTGGCCGACGCGATGGGGCTCAGCATCGTGCACATCAACCGGACGCTGCGGCGCCTGCGCGACAGCGGGCTGATCGAGATCAACGGCCAGCGCATCACGGTGAACAATGTGGGCGAGCTGTCCAACATCGGGCAGTTCGACGACCACTACCTCCAGCTCGTCCGCGGGCCGTCCCGGCTGGAAAGCGCCTTCAAGGGGAACAAGGCCTCGGCGAAGCCCAAGCCGCCGCCCCAGCCCAAGCCGTAGGTCCTGCGGCGGCCGCGCCAAAAAAGGGACGGCGGGGAGAAGCCTGCCGTCCCTTAACATAGGTTAGGGACGGCTGTCGTTCCGAGTCGATAACATCAACCGTCTGACACAGGCATCGCTCGGCACATGGTCATCGGCCTCCCCACATCCCTCAATGAGCCTGTCTGCTGCCATTGCGGAAAACCCATCGCTCCCGGCCAGCCCCGCTGGGCCGGTGACCCGGAGGAGCGCCCCTGGCACTACGCCTGCGCGGAGGAGGCCGGCCGCTCCACCAAGGCGAGCGAGCGTTTCTGGACCCTGAGGAACGGCAAGTAACAGCCGCCGGTCAGTGCCGCGACTCCTTCGGGTGTTGCCGTGAATTGAAGGTGACGACCCGGTAGACGTACCAGGCGACCAGCAGCACCACGATTCCCGTCGACACCGGATCGACCCAGCCGGCCACCCGCTGGTACTGGTCGCGCAGCAGATAGCCCGCACCCGTCAGAAGCGCCGTCCAGAGCGCCGATCCGGCACCGGTGTAGAGCAGGAACTTGGGCAGGCTCATGCCCGCGATGCCCGCGGGAACCGAGATCAGGGTCCGCACCGCCGGGGCCAGCCGCCCGAAGAAGACCGCGTTGGCACCGTGGCGGCGGAACCAGTCGCTCGCCTGGTCCACCTCGGCGGGGGTGATGGTCATCCAGCGGCCGTGCCGTTCCGCCAGGCTCCGCACGCGGTCGGCGCCGAGCATCCGGCCCGCGTAATACCACATCAGCGCGCCGGCCATGGCGCCGATCGTCCCGGCGACGATCACCAGCACGACGTTGAGCTGCCCCTGCGCCGCCGTGAAGCCGGCCAGCGGCATGATCAGTTCGGACGGGATCGGCGGGAAGACGTTCTCCAGGAACATCAGCAGGGCGATGCCCGGGTAACCGCTCTGCTCCACGAAGCCCGTGATCCAGTCGAACATCGGCGCCCTCACTCCCTGACAATGGTTCGGTTCCGCCGCGCGAGCGGCGGCCGGCGCCCCCGGACATGGGACCGCCGCGCCGGACTTACCATGATCTTCATGAGCCGGGAGCCCATCCAAGCGGCGTACCGCCCCGGCGGGCGCCGGCGCAAGGGGGGCGCGCGGCGGTCAGGCCGACCGGACGTTCCGGATCACGAAGCGGCTCTTGGGGATCGCCGGGACCCGCGACAGGTCGATGGTGAGGTCCTGTTCCGGAACCTCGTAGCGCATGGCCCCGGTCAGCAGCGCCACCGCTTCCTTGACCAGTTCGATGGTCAGCCGCTCGCCCGGGCAGCGATGGTCCTTGGCCACGTCGCCGGCCCCCTGGGGAATGAAGTTGAAGGGGCTGCCGTTCCAGGCGCGGAAGCGGTCCGGCCGGAAGGTCTCCGGCTCCTCCCAGAGCCTCGGGTCGTGGTTGGTGCCGTGCAGGTCGAGCAGGACCCAGGCGCCTTCCGCGAAGTCATGCCCCTTCCAGGTGAAGCCTCGCGTGACCCGGCCGCCGACGAAGGGGAAGAAGGGATAGAAGCGGCGGACCTCCTGGACGAAGCGCTCGCGGTCCTCGTCCGTCGCGGCGGGGGACGCCAGCTGCTCGCGGAATTCCGGATGCTCGTGCAGCGCCAAGGCGGCGAAGACGATATAGCGGTCCACGGCCACGGTCGGGCGCAGCAGGTTGATCAGCTCCACCGCTGCCGTGGAGCGGTCCAGGAGGGAGCCGTCGGCGTCGCGGTGGGCGGCGATGAGCTGGACGGCGCTGCCCTCCGGCGCCTTCAGGTCGCCCGCGCGGACCCGGTCGATGACGCCCCTGGCCCAGCGCTCCGTCTTTGACCGCAGCAGCAGACCGCGCCATGCCCGCGGCCCGGCGGACCCGGCGCCGTCGATCATGGCGCCGAACTCCGCCGTGCGCTGTCTGGCCTCCTCGTCGCCGAGCGGCAGGCCGGCCCAGGCGCAGACGCCGCGGCAGAGGATCTCCCGCGCCTCGGGGAACAGCACGGCCTCCCCCATGTCCTGCCATTTGGGGATGGCGCTCCGCCACTGCGCGGCGAAGACCTCCCTCATGCGGCGGAGCGCCTCCGGCGCCACCAGCGACAGGAACATCCGCTTGCGAACCCGGTGGGCCTCGCCGTCCAGCGTCTGCACGCTGCCCTTGTCCTGGAGCAGCCTCAGCGTCGTCTGGGGCATGGCGCCATTCCGGGTGAAGCGGCCCGTGTCGTAGAAGAGGCGCGCCGCCTCCTCGCCCGAGATGCAGACGGCCCTGCGGAGCATCAGCCGCGTTTCGAAGAGATCGGAACGGTAGCGTCGGCAGCGCTCTGGAATGAAACGGTAGCCCTCGGACAGCAGCGACAGGGTGCTGTCCAGGGCGGAGTCGCGGGGAATCTGGGCCATGGGCACGGGTCCTCTTGTCGGCGATGCGGTCCGCGGGGTCCGCGGGCGGGCGGGAGGACAACAGGGTAGGGGGACGGAGGTTCACGGGCGGGGTGCCGCGCCAAGCGCGCATGGATCGGCGTTGCTCCGGGCGGGCATCTATGGTTAATGAAATATCATTGACATCGGGGTGGCCGGCGGCCGGGTGAAGGCGGCCGCGCGGCATGCGGGACGGAAGGCGAGATGCGGCAAGGACCGTCTCTGCGGCAGGACGGAGTGGCTTCGGGACGCCCGGTGCAGGACGGCGAGCGCCGCGTGCTGGAGATGGTCGCCGCGGGTGCGCCGCTGCCCGAGGTGCTGACGGCCATCTGCCGCCTGACCGATGAAAGCCTGCCGGGATCGGTCTGCTGCGTCATGCTGCTCGACCCGGTGCTGCGGCGGCTCCACTCGGCCACCGTGCCGGGGCTGCCCGAACTGGCCGAAGTGCTGGAAGGGCAACCGGTCGCCGAGGGAAGCGGCGGCTGCGGCACCGCCTGCGTTCGGCGCGAACCGGTGGTGGTGAGCGACATCGCGACGGATCCGCTCACGGCGGGATTCCGTGACCGGCTTCTCGCCCTCGGCCTCAAGGCCTGCTGGTCCAAGCCGATGCTGTCGCCGCGCACGGGCGAGGTCATGGGCTGTTTCGCCGTCTACCGGCGGGAGGCGCCGGGCGCGCCATCGGCGGCGGAGATGGAGCAGCGCGACGTGCTGCTGCGCTGGGCCGCCATCGCCATTGAACGCTGGCGGACCGAGCAGGCGCTGAAGGACAGCGAGGAGCATCTCCGCCACACGGTCGACCTCAACCCGCAGATCCCCTGGACCGCCACGCCCGACGGGCAGATCGCCTCGGTCAGCCCGCGCTGGAGCAAGCTGACGGGCGTCGCGCAGGAGGAGGCGCTCGGGAACGGATGGCTGCGCGTCCTGCATCCCGCCGACCATGGGCGGATGGCGGAGGTGTGGGGGCAGGCGCTGCGCACCGGGGAGCCCTACGACATCGAGTTCCGCCTCCGGGTGGTCGAGGGCGCCTACCGCTGGATGCGCGCCCGCGCCTATCCGCGGCGTGACGGGAACGGCCGGATCCTGCTCTGGTACGGCGCGCTCGAGGACGTCCACGACCGCCGCCTCGCCGAGGACGCGCGCCGGGCGAGCGAGGAGCGGCTGCGCCTGCTGACGGACAGCCTGCCGGTTCTGATCGCCTATGTGGACAGCGACCGGCGCTACCGCTTCGTCAACCGCGCCTATGAGGACTGGTTCGGCCGGTCGCTGGAGGCCATCGGCGCCAGGAGCATGGCCGAGGTCATCGGGGAAGAGGCCTACGCGGCTCGCGCGCCCCGGATCGAGGCGGCCCTGGCCGGGGAGACGGTCCGGTTCGAGGGATTCCTGCCGCACCGGGACGGGCAGCCGCGCTTCACCGACACCCAGTACATTCCGGACATCGGACCGGACGGCGAGGTGCGCGGAATCTGCGTGCTGGTGGTCGACACCACGGAGCGGCGGCGGGCGGAGGAGGATCTGCGCGAAAGCCGGGAGCGGCTCACCACCATCTTCAACCAGGCGAGCGTCGGCATCGTACAGACGGATTCGGCCGAGCGGATCGTGCTGGCCAACGAGCGGGCCTGCGAGATCCTGGGACGGCCGGTGGATGAGCTGCTCGGCCGCCACCTCCTGGACTTCGCGCACCCCGAGGACCTGCCGCCGAACAGGGACCATGTCGTCCGGCTGTTCGGCACGGGCGAGCCCTTCGTCACCGAACGCCGCTTCCTGCGCCCGGACGGGAGCAGCGTCTGGGTCAACAACCGCATGTCGCTGGCGCGCGACGCGCAGGGCCGCCCGCAATATCTCATCGGCGTCCTGCTCGACATCACCGAGCGCAAGGAGGCCGAGGCGCGGCAGGCGCTGCTGGCCCGCGAGGTGGACCACCGCGCCAAGAACATGCTCGCCGTCGTGCAGGCGATGCTCCGCCTCACCAAGGCGGACAGCCGGGAGGCCTTCATCCAGGCGATCGAGGGCCGTGTGGGCGCGCTCGCTCGCGCCCACACGGCCCTGTCGCTCAGCCGCTGGACGGGGGTCGAGCTGCGGACGCTGGTGCGCGAGGAGCTGGAGCCTTTCCAGGAGCAGGGAGCCGAGCGGGTCCAATTGCACGGCGAGGCGGTGGGTATCGCCGCCGACGCGACCCAGGCCATCGGCATGGCCCTGCACGAGCTGGCGACCAACGCGACGAAATACGGAGCCCTGTCCTCGCCCGGCGGGCTGGTGGACGTGCGCTGGCGCCGGGAGCGCGGGGACGGCTCCCTGCATCTGACCTGGCAGGAGATCGGCGGCCCGCCGGTCTCCCCGCCGAGCCGGGAAGGCTTCGGCTCCACCGTCATCCAGCAGACCATCGGGCACCAGCTGAACGGGGAGGTCGAGCAGGAGTGGCGCCCGGAGGGGCTGCTGTGCCGGCTCCGCGTCCCGGCCGTCCACCTGATCGCGTCCGCCGCGGCGGAGGCGGAGCGGCCCGGAAGAGCGGCCCTGGAGGAACGCGGAGCGGCGGCGGAGTCCCTGCGCATCCTGGTGGTGGAGGATGACGGGCTGATCGCGCTGGAAGTCGAGCACATACTGGGCGAACTCGGCCACCGGCTGGTCGGGCCGGTGACCACGGCGCAGGAAGGGCTGGCGCTCGCCCGGACCGAGGAGCTGGACGCCGCTCTGCTCGACGTGTCGGTGGCCGACGGCTTCGTCTTCCCGGTCGCCGAGGAGCTGAGCCGCCGGGGCCTGCCCTTCCTGTTCGTCACGGCCTACGGACGGGACGTCATACCCGCCGACTTCGCCGCGGTTCCCATCGTCCGCAAGCCCTTCCGCAAGCAGGACCTGCGGGTCGGGCTCCGGCGGCTGGGGCGGAGCGGCTGAGGGGCTGCCCACCGGCCCTTCCACTTCCCGTACCCGGCGGCCTTTCAAATCTGCAAGGCATCGGCTGGCCGGCGATCCTATGACAGGTTTATGTCCATCGTGCCGTCGCGGAACGCAATCGCACGCATTATAATTAAATGTCCAATCAACGGTTCCGGGAGGAAGCCCGTGCCAGGTCCGCACATCCCTCTTTTCCGCCCGGCCGCCGAACCCAGGCCTGTCCCGGCCGTTCCCGCCGCCCGACGGGCGCCAGGGGATGGCGCACGGGAACACAGGTTATGAGGCCCGCCCCCGAGCCCGCTTCAGCCCCGTCGCTGGCGTGGCTGGCGAAGATCTACGAAGACTATGGGGTCGGCCGGACCGAGCGTTTCTTCGCCCATTTGGCGGAGGACGTCGTCTGGGTGTCGAACAGCACCACCGCCGCCCTGCGGCCAATCGCGGGGACCTTCCTGGGGCATGAGGGCGTCCGGCGCTTCTTTGAGATCCTGGGGAAGGACTGGGCGCTCATCCGCTGGGAGGTGGAAGGGATGACCGAGGAGGGCGAGCTGATCCATGTGCGCAACCGCGTGCTGGCCGTGAACCTGAACACCGGCAAGCATGTGGAGACGAGGACCCGTCATTGCCTGACCGTCCGCGGCGAGACGATCCTGCGTTTCGAGGAAAGCTACGACGACGAGCTTCCCATCGCCGCGGCGGGCCATCTGGACTCCTGCAGTCCGGTGAGCCGGGGCCGCTGAACGCAGGACGTCATCCCCTCAGCACCGCTTCGAGCGCGTCGCCCTTCAGCTTCGGGCAGTTGCCGCAGAGCGGCATGCCCGGAACGAGATCACGGATGCAGCAGACCCGCTGCTGACGATGCCGGACCAGCCGGCCGTCCAAGGCCACCTCCACCGTCCGCACCGGCTCGTACAGGGGATTGCCGTCCGGGAACCAGGAGGTGGTCCGGGCGGCGATGACGGCGGCCCGATCCTCCCGCGCCCGCGCGGCGAGACCGGGGTCGTCCGGCTCCGGATCCTCGGCCAGGGTGGTGAGGACATGATCGGCGATCACCCCGGCGTTGGCCCAGGACACGCGCGGCGACAGGCCGAAGCCGTCGGCCAGGGCGGCGAAGACCGGGGCCATGTGGTCGCGAAGGCCGGTTCCGTAGATGTCGTCCAGCGTCCGGCCCGGGCTGGGAAGCCGCGGCAGCAGAAGGCCGTAGGGCAGCCGTCCCGCCAGGATCAGCGCGGGCTCGTTCTCCTCTTCCAGCAGGGCCGAGCGGTCGCGCAGGGAAAAGGCGATCAGCGGGGACAGGACCATCCGGCAGTAATATTTGACCCACATGGAGGCCACCGCGCGCCGGTCGCCCTCCGGATAGGCGCGCCCGAACCGTTGCACCAGTGGAACGACCGTCTCCGGCTCGGCGAGCCGCCGGAGCGGAACCGTCTCCACGCCGGGATCCGCCCGCATGGTGACGACCTCCAGGCACGCGGCCACCGCCTGCCACCCTTTCATCGACGGCTCCTTCATCGAACAGCGGCCCTTTCTCTAACCGATCTCCGCGGCCGCTTTCCGCCGAAATCGTCGGCCCGAAGCGAGGAGGATGGCGCGCGGCGGCGGGCAGCGGCTATAAGGCGGCGCGCTCCCGCGCAGCACCCGAATTGCGGCAGGCATCCCGTGGCGACAGACGAACGGAACGATCCACAAAACGGCGGGCTCGCCGCCGTGCGGGACCTGCTCGACCGACGCCATTTCAAGGCGGCCCTGCGGCTCCTGGATTCCGGAGAGCTGCGGGACATGCCGGAGCATGACCTGCTAAGGGCGGCGGCGCTGCTCGGACGGCGCCGGAACGAGGAAGGACTCCGGCACCTGCGCCGCGCGCTCGCGCGCCGGCCGGACGGCGTCGAGGCGATGTCCGGGTTGGGGCAAGCCCTCCTCCAGACCAACGATGTCCTGGCCGCCGTGGGCTGGTTCGAACGCGCCCTCGCCGTTGCCCCGGACCATCCCGGCGGGCCGGCGGCGCTGGCCCAGGCCTGCCGCCGCGACGCCCGCTACGAGGACGCGATCCGCATCGTCGATGCGCAGCCCGGCGCCGCCGGGGATGTGGACCTGCTGTATGAGAAGGCGATCAGCCAATCCTATCTGGGCGACGCGGCGGGCGCGCTCGCCACATACGAGGCGCTGCTGAGCCTCGACCCGGAACACGCGGCCGCCTGGTTCGGCAGTCATGCGCCGGCGCTACAGACCCTTGGCATGGAGGAGGCGTTGCGGCGCCTGTGGCGCGCCGTCGGCTGCTCCGGCGCCAACGGCCGCTACTGGGCCTTCCTGTGCGCCTACCACCGGCTGCTCGGGCAGGAAGCGGAGGCGGTGCGCATCTTCCGGGAGCATGTGGCCGGCAACCCGAAGCGCCTGCCTCTTGTCGAATCCGTCACCGCCGTGCAGCCCCACCTGTCTGCGGACACGCGGATCTTCGGCATGAGCGCCAACCTGCTGCGCCACGCGCTGTCGCGGGCGGCGGTACCGGGCATGGTGCTGGAGTTCGGGGTCCGGCGCGGCACCTCGATCAACCACATCGCCGCCGTGGCGGGGCAGGCCGTCCACGGCTTCGATTCCTTCGAAGGGCTGCCGGAGACCTGGGTGAACGGCCCGCAGGGGCTGCTTTCCACCGGGCGGCAGCTTCCGCCGGTTCGCCCCAACGTGACCCTGCACGCGGGCTGGTTCGAGGACACGCTCGGCTCCTTCCTGCGGGAACGGGGCGAGCCCTTGCGCTTCGTGAACATCGACAGCGACATCTATTCCTCGGCCCGGACGGTGCTGACCGCGCTCGCGCCGCGGGTCCGGCCGGGAACGGTGCTGGTTTTCGACGAGTATATCGGCAACCGGACCTGGCGGGAGGACGAGCACAAGGCCTTCCAGGAGTTCGTCCGCGACCAGGGCGTCGCCTACCAATGCTTCGCGATCAGCCCCTTCACCAAGCAGGTCGCCGTCCGCATCGACGCCATCAGGGGAGAGACGGGCCAGGCAGGGGCGGACGCGGAAAGGACAGGGTGAAGACGGCCCCGCCGGCCTCGCCGTCGGTGATGCCGATGCCGCCCTCATGCGCCTCCATGGTCTTCTTGACGATGAAGAGGCCGAGACCGAGGCTGGTGCCGTTGCGGTCGGCGGTCCAGAACCGCTCGAAGACGCGCTCGCGGATCTCCCTCGGGATCCCCGGTCCCTGGTCGGCGACCGACAGGCGTGGTCCCGGACCCGCCCGGACGGTGACGGTGGCGCCCGGCGGCGAGACGCGCAGCGCGTTCTCCACGAGGTTGCGCAGGGCCGCCGCGATGGCGTCGGCGTGGCCGTGGACGGCCCCGGCCTCCTGATCCTCGAACGCCAGCTCCTTGCCGTCGCGGATGGCGAGCGGGGCGAGCAGGGCGGTGACGTCGCGCGCCACCTCGCCCAGCTCCACCCGGTCGCCCGGCTTGAACTGGAGGGCCTCGAGCTGCGCGACCTTCAGGAGCTGCTCGACCAGCCGCACCATGCCCCCGGCGTCCGCCTTCAGCCGCCGCGTCGCCTCGCCGGCCGGCAGCGTGTCGAGCTGGAGCGTCAGGATGGCGAGCGGTGTGCGCAGCTCGTGCGCGACGTTGGCCGTGAACTCCCGCTGGAAGGCGAGGCTGCGGTCCATGCGCTCCAGCGCCCCGTTGACCGCGCGGACGAGGCTGTGCACCTCGGCCGGCAGCCGGGTCTCGGCGATGCGGGCACCCTCCGTCCGGCCGTCCACCGCGGCGGCCTCCGCCGCGGCGCGCTGCAGGGGCTTCAGGCTGCCCCGAACGGTCCAGACCGTCGCCAGCAGCAGGATCAGCAGCAGCGGCAGGAGGATGACGCCAATCTCCTCCATCAGGCGGTCGAGGATCACCGACAGGTAGAGGTCGGCCGGATCGTCGCGCATCGCCGCCGCGATCCAATAGACCGTGCCGCCGCGCTCGACCATGCGCCCGCTCGACCAGACCGGCCCGCGCAGCTCCTCGCGTGACGTCAGCCATTCGCGCAGCCGCGCGTCCTCCGTCAGGGGCGGGGTGTGGATGAGATGCTGGTTGATGGGCGCGATGATGCGGGTGTCCGGGCCGAAGACCGCGAAGGCGTAATCGTCGGGATAGTCGCGGTAACGCTGGGCCAGGGATTCGGGGAGGCGGATCTGCCCGTCCGGCTCCAGATAGCCGGACAGGACGGCGATCTCCTTCTCCAGCACGCCCTCGATCCGTTCCACCGGATCGGCGGCCTCGCGCCAGGCGATCAGCACCGACTGCACCGCGATCACCAGCAGCGCCACCGCCGCCAGCCTCGTGATGAGCTGGAAGGCGAGGGTGCGCGGCCGGCGCGCCTCCGTGGCCCGCCCCGTCATGGCCCGCTCACCATGTAGCCGACGCCGCGCACGGTGTGGATCTGGACGTCGGCCTCCTCCGCGATCAGCCGCTTGCGCAGGCGGGAGACGAGCACGTCGATGGTGTTGGGGGCGATTTCCTCGTCGATGCTGTAGAGCGCCTCCTCGATGGTCGCGCGCGGCACGACCTTGTCGCTGCGCCGCATCAGCAGCTCCAGCAACTGCACCTCACGGCGCCGCAGGTCGCATGGGCGGCCCGCTACCGTCACCTGGAGGGTCGCCGTGTCCAGCGCGACGTTCCCCGCCTCGAGGCTGAGCGTCAGGACATCCTGCCGCCGGCGCAGCAGCGCGCGGCAGCGCGCGACCAGCTCCGCCATGTCGAAGGGCTTGATCAGATAGTCGTCGGCCCCGCCGTTCAGCCCCGACAGCCGGTCATCCAGCCCGCCGCGCGCCGTGATGATGAGGACCGGCAGCCCGTTCCTGGCCGCGCGCAGGCTGCGCAGCAGCGCCATCCCGTCCTGGTCGGGCAGGCCCAGGTCGAGCAGCAGCAGATCGTAGGCGAAGACGGAGAGGGCGTGTTCGGCGTCGCGGACCGTGCGGGCGGGATCGACCGCGAACCCCGCCTCCCCGAGCCCGGCGGCGATGAGATCCGCCAGACGCTCGTTGTCCTCGACCAGCAGCAGCCGCACGCCTTACCTCGCTTCCCCGGGCAACCCTCGACGGTGCCCCCGCTTCCGGCAATGCCCGACGGCCCCCCGCTTGTCAAGGCGGCGGGACGGGCGTCAGCGTCGGCCGGAGGGACCGCGCATGTAATGGCGTTCCGGCCGGTAGGCGGGCTTGAACAGGGACCGGAACCAGGCGTGCAACCGGGCGAACATGGCGGAACATTTCCTTCTGGATTGGGTGGGCGGCGGTCCCCCGCCGCGCCGGTTTGGGTTATTTCAGTCCGAGGGCGGCCTGAACGGCCTTGAGGCCGTCCTTTCCGTCGCGCGTCTGCACGCCAGCCAGCCAGGGGCCGACCAGGTCCGGATGCGCCTTCAGATAGGCGGTGGCCGCGTCCTTCGGGTCCTTCTTGTCGTCCACGATGGCGGCCATGATCTGGTTTTCCATCTCGACCGTGTAGGCGAGCTGGCCGAACAGCTTCGCGGCGTTCGGGCATTCCCCGCCATAGCCGGCGCGCGACAGGGTGTTGACCGTCGTGCTGCCGTAGTTCGCGCCGAAATAGGCGTCACCGCCAGCGAGATAGGTCAGGTCGATCTTGGTGTTCATGGGGTGCGGCTGCCACGCCAGGAAGACGATCCAGTCCTTGCCGCGCGCCTTGCGCACGGCCTGGGCCAGCATGCCCTGCTCGCTGGATTCGACCAGCTTCCAGCCGTCGAGGCCGAAGTCCTTCTTGTCCAGCATGCGCTGGATGTTCTGGTTCGCCGGCGCACCGGGCTCGATCCCATAGATGGTCTTGTCGAAGCGGTCGGCGAACTTGGCGAGGTCGGCGAAGCTCTTCACCCCCTCCTTCGCCACGTAGCTCGGCACGGCCAGCGTGAACTTGGCGTTCTCCAGGTTGGCGCGGACCAGTTCGACCGACTTCTCCTGGAGCAGAGGGTCGAGGAAGGTCGACTGCGCCGGCATCCAGTTGCCGAGGAACACGTCGATCTGCTTGGTCTTCAGCCCCTGGAAGATGATGGGGACGGCGACCGTCTCGACCTTCTGCTTATAGCCCAGCGCGTTCAGCAGCACGCCCGCGACGCCATTGGTCGCCGTGATGTCCGTCCAGCCCGGATCGGCCATCCGCACCGTCTCGCAGGAGGCGGGATCCGCCGCCAGGGCCTGTTGCCCCATGGCCGCCAACCCGACGGTGGTTGCCAGACCCAGAAGTGCTGCGCGTCCCAGTCCGTACATGGTGATCTCCTTGGAAGAGGGTTGGCCGATAAGGGGTCGGCGGTCCCGGATCGGTCGAGTGTGGCCGGTTTCAGCGCCGGTGGAAACCGTCAGGCCGGCCGCACGCGCGGAAAACGGGCCATCGCCTCCAGATCGTCGAGGTCCAGATGGTTGCGCATGTAGCTGGTGCTGGCGTCGTTGACCGGCTGGAAGTCCCAGGCGCGGTGCGCTCCCTGACGCAGCGATTCCGCCACGAGAAGCCGCTGCTGCTGGCTGGCGATGACGCTGTCGTAAAGGCGGGCCATGTCCCAGCGGCGCGCGACCTCCTCGCGGTAGGCCTGGACCCGGGCCGCCGCGGCTGGAGCCTCCGCGAGGTTGTTCAGCTCGTCCGGATCGTCGGCGAGATCGTAGAGCTGGTTGGGATCGGCCGGGGAATGGATGAACTTCTCGTTCCCGCGCCGGATCATGACGAGCGGGGCGATGGCGCCCTCCGCCAGATACTCGCCGATCACCTCGTCATGGCCACCGCTGCGCTGGAGGTGCGGCAGCAGGCTGCGTCCGTCGATCGCCGAGCGGTAGGCCGGGGCGGCACCATCGTAGGCCAGATCGACCAGGGTCGGCAGGATGTCCACCGACGACACCGAGGAAGCGACGCGGCCGGCCTGGAAATACTGTGGCGCATGGACGATCAGCGGGATGCGGCTGGCGCCCTCGAAGAAGCTCATCTTGTACCAGAGGCCGCGCTCGCCCAGCATCTCGCCGTGGTCGGAGAGCAGGACGATGATCGTGTCGTCGGCGAGGCCCGTGTCCTTCAGCACCTTCAGGATGCGGCCGATCTGGTCGTCCACGTAGGAGACGGCGCCGTAATAGGCGCGCCGCGCGTTGCGGATCTGCCGCTCCGTCACCGGCTCATTGTCCATGTTGGAGACGTGGCGCAGGCGAAGGGAATGCGGGTCCATCTCCGACGGGTCCAGCGTGACGCGGGGCATGGGCACCTCCTCGTCCGTGTAGCGGTTCCAGTACTCCTCGGGGATGGCGTAGGGGTCGTGCGGGTGGGTCAGCGACACCACCATGCAGAAGGGCCGCTCCTTCTTGCCGCGCGCGAGGTCATACAGCTTGCGCTCCGAGGTGAAGACCACCTCCTCGTCGAAGTCGAGCTGGTTGGTGCGCACGCAGGGGCCGGCGTCGGTCACCGAGCTCATGTTGTGGTACCAGCTCGGCCGTGTCTGGAAGTCGGTCCAGTCGGGCGTCCAGCCGAAATCGGCCGGGTAGATGTCGGTGGTCAGCCGCTCCTCGAAGCCGTGGAGCTGGTCCGCGCCGCAGAAATGCATCTTGCCGGACAGGATCGTCCGGTATCCCGCATGACGCATGTAATGGGCGAAGGTCGGGATGCCCGACGGGAAATCCGACGCGTTGTCGTAGGCCCCGATCGCCGAGGGCAGGCGGCCCGACATGAAGACGTAGCGCGAGGGCGCGCAGAGCGGGCTGTTGCAATAGGCGCTCTCGAACAGCACCCCCTTCTCCGCGAGCGCGTCGATGTGCGGCGTCTTCGTCGTCGGGTGGCCGTAGGCGCGCAACGCCATCGGCGTCATCTGGTCAGCCATGAGAACGAGTATGTTCGGACGCCTCGCCATATCTACCCTCTTCCGCCTGCTTGTGGACTTGTTGTGCAGTCCATGTAGAATTCCGCCATGAGGACGGGCCGTGAAGACGGTATTTCATCATGAGGATATGAGCACCGTTCATGGCAAACGACCGCCGTCTGCCGCCGCTCCAGACCCTGATGTTCTTCGAATCGGCGGCGCGGCTGCTGAACTTCAGCGCTGCCGCGCGGGAACTGAAGGTGACCCAGTCGGCGGTCAGCCATCAGATCAACTGGCTGGAGGCCGATCTCGCCGTGGCGCTCTTCCGCCGCCTGCACCGGGGCGTGGCGCTCACCCCCGACGGCGTGCGGCTGTACGAGGCCACGCGGGAGGCGCTGGACGGAATCGCCGACGCGGTGTCGGAGATCCGCGCCGGACAGCGGCCGGGCGTGCTGAACGTGGCGACGGATTTCGGATTCGCCGCCTGGTGGCTGATGCCGCGGCTCAGCCGCCTGCGCGAGGCGATGCCCGACCTGGACGTGCGGATCGTGACGGCGCAGCGCGAGTTCGACATGCGGCGCGAGGCGGTGGACATCGCCATCGCCTTCGGCGGCGGGCGCTGGCCGGGCTGCGACGCCGAGCGCCTGTTCCCCGAGGTGGTGCTTCCGATCTGCAGCCCCGCCTTCAAGGCGGCCCATGGCGGGATGGACGGGGCCGATGGGACCATCTCCCCGCAGGATCTGCGCAGCCTGCCGCTGCTTCACCTGGAAAGCGTCGGGCCAGCCGCTTGGCTGAGCTGGAAGGAGTGGTTCACGCTGCACGGCGTGCCGATGCCGGCGAGCGGCCATGATCTCACCTTCAACAACTACCCGCTGGTCCTTCAGGCCGCGCTGATGGGGCAGGGGGTGGCGCTGGGCTGGGTGCCCCTGATCGACGATCTGGTCCGCAGTGGGCATCTGGTCGCCCTGCTGGACCGGCCGGTCCGGACCGAGCAGGGCTATTTCATCGTCGAGAGCAGCCGCCGCAAGCCCGACCGCTGGCGCGACCTGTTCCGCCGCTGGGTCCAGGAGGAGGCCCGCAAGAGCCTGGAGGAGGAGGGGGCTGCGGCGCTGTTGCGTTGACGGCTGACTGTGGGCTAAACGAACGAAAAGGGCGGCCCCGGATCGGCCGCGTTCGGCAAGGGCAGGGGAACGGGAATTGGCCGAGTTTTTGGACGCGGACGCCCAGCGGGAAGCGAAGCGGCTGTTGAAGCCCCTGCTGGTCAGGGCGCAGGTCAAGGTCCGCTCCGGCGGAAGGCCGGCGGAGGCCTTCGCCCCGGCGGCGGTTCCGCCGCCGATGCGTCTCCACATGAAGCGCTCAAATCTCACCGGTGTTCATGTCTACCATGATGGAACGGGGTGGCAGGCGGACCTGCTGCTGAAATCCACCGCACCGGGCGGCGGCAGCGTCATCGGGACCGACGCCGACCGGCCGCTCGCGACCCGCGACGAGGCGGTCGAGGCTGCCGTCGACATGCTGGCGACCGTGGTGCTCATCGAATCCGGCCAAGCCCTTTTCGAGACCAAGCCCGTGGACACGGCCGGGGGTGAACGCCTGACCTTCGACCTGGAAGGCCTTCAGATCGCGCTGGAGCCGGACTTCCGGGATTCCGTGCCGCAATCCGTGCGCGACATCCTCACCAGCGAGGTCAAGCGCACCCTGACCGGCTATCTGGACCGGGACTTCCCGGACGGCGTCACGCGCGAGCGCTTCGAGGCGCTGACGCCGGAACGGCAGGGAAGCTACGTCGGACTGGCGGCAACCCTGCTTCAGCGCGGCGTCGAAGGGTTCCGGCGGGGAGCGGATTAGCCTCCGCCGCTGCGCTTTCAGGCTTCGCCGAGAACGTTCACCAGGGCCAGCAGCGCGGCGGCGTCCTGATCCGGCTCCACTGTTCCGGCCAGGCCGTCCAGGCGGCCGGTCCAACCGCGCGGGATCTGCACCTCGCCTTCGGCGGTGCGCACCGCGACATTGCCATCCAGCGCATGAACCAGGGCGGCGCCGGTTCCGGGGATCTGGACCGCCGCGCCGCCAGCCACGAGTTCGAGCCGTCCGTTGGCGCGTTCACGGTTGACCATCAGGTTGAAGTTCCGGGTCGGCCCGTCGATCAGCGTGCCGTGGACCGCGGCTTCTCCAGGGAATTCGAAGACCGGGTCACGGCGAAGAAGCGTCACCGATACGCCGTCGACGGCCAGTTGGAGCCCCTTGCCCTCAAGAATCGTGGTGAACCGCTCATAACCCGCAAAATCGGAATAGGCGCAGGATTCCGTGACGTAGGCGATGCTGGCCCTCCAGAGGAACTGGCCGGCGTCGCCACCCGGCAAATCGGCGACCGCGATCTCCGTGGTGATCCCGCCGCCATTCTTCCAGGGCATGTGGCGGTAGGTGCGGGAGCTTAGAAGCGTGAATGGCATCGGGATCGGGTCTTCGGCGTTGTGCGTCGGTCCAGTCTACGGAAAGGCCGAGCGCCGGGCCAGCATGCTGATCGTTGCAGGCCTGGAACGATCCGTGGTCCTGTCCGCTCCAGCACCTATTTTCCATAAGATGACTTATATGATTCTTATTGATCTTCGTCCGGCAACCATTCGTACACAATTCGATGTCACCATCGCGGAATATGTCTGCGCGTTATGATGCGTGTGCATGCCGCTGTACGCACCTTATCGCCGTACGGCTCCAATGTCCTGACGAACAGGCTTTTCATGGCGGTTCGGTTTCAGGATAGTATCGGGTGAGAGACTGTTCACGGTGGGAGCGTTGATGCGACGGGGTCGGACTATCAGAACGCTGCCAGCGCTCGCCGGCCTCGCCTTCCTGTTGCTGTCCGCCGTCGCGCGGGCCGAGGAGCCTGCCGAGCTCCTGCCCGAAACCCATCTGCGGATCGTTGGCGGGCTGGCGGGCGTCAGCCAGTACACCGACTATGAGAAACCCTTCTGGTCCGAGCGCGTGGCGAAGCTCTCCGGCGGGCGGGTCTCGGCCGAGATCTCCGCCTTCGACCGCAGCGGCATCCGGGCTCAGGACATGCTGCGCCTGCTGGAACTCGGCGTGGTCCCCTTCGGGACGATGCTCATCAGCGGCGCGAACGACACGCCGGAGCTGGCGGTCGTGGACCTGCCGCTGGTGAGCCCGGACTTCGCGTCGCTCCAGCGTGTCGCGACGGCTTACCGGCCCTTTCTCGAGCAGTTCCTGAAGGTCCATCACGACGTCGAACTGCTGGGTCTCTACACCTATCCCGCTCAGGTCCTGTTCTGCCGGCAGGCGTTCCGCAGCCTGGGCGATCTGGCCGGACGGCGGATCCGCACCGCCAGCGTCGCCCAGGCCGAACTGGTCGAGGCGCTGGGCGCCGTGCCCGTGGTCATGCCTTTCGCCGAGGTGGTTTCGGCCGTCCGGCACGACGTGGTGGATTGCGTGATCACCGGTGCCCTGTCGGGCAACAGCATCGGGCTGCATGAGGTCACGACCCATTTCCATGCCATGGCGGTCTCCTGGGGCGTGTCGGTCTTCGCGGCGAACGGCACCCGCTGGGCGTCGCTGCCGAACGAGGTGAAGGACTTTCTGCGGCGGGAGATCGCCGTGCTGGAGCAGGAGATCTGGAACGACGCCGAACGGAAGGTCAGCGAAGGTGTCGCCTGCAACACGGGCCGGGGACCCTGCCCGGCGGGCAAGCCGGGCCAGATGACCCTGGTGCCCCTGTCGGTGGAGGACCGCTCGCGCCTTCGGTCGCTGATCGAGAACACGGTCCTGCCGGGCTGGATCAGCCGCTGCGGCGAGACCTGCGCCGAGGCCTGGAGCGCCACCATCGGCCCCCTGCTGTCCATCCCACTGCCGCGGGAGTGACGGCATGAGACGTTTGAGGCAAGCGCCCGCCATCATCCTTTTCGCCGCCGTGGGCCTCCTCGCGGTGCAGGGCACCGCGACCTGGATGATGATCGAGCGCGACCGCATCGACGAGCAGGACACCGCCGGCCGGACGGTGACGCGGGCGTTGGCCGTGGCCGAGGCGAACATCAACCGCGGCCTGCTTCAGGCCGACGCGATGCTGGCGGGAATCGACAAGCTCGTCACCATTCCGCAGGCGAATCATTCGGCGACCGGCGCCAACCGGGCGCTGCGTGCGCTCTCGGACCAGAGCTTCCTGACCCGTGACCTGATGATCGTGGACGGCATGGGGAGAGTCCGCGCCGCGCGGCTCGGCGCCACCGTGCGGCGCCCTCCCCCGCTGACCGAGGAGTTCCTGCCGGCGCGTCTGACCGAGGGAACGCTTCGGATCGTCGGCCCGGTGCGCAACCGGGCGACCGGCGAATGGTCGCTCTATCTCGGCCGATTCGTCGGCCGCGGACGGGAGGAGCCGCTGTCGGCCGTCGCCGAGCTGCCGGTCAGCAACCTCGCGCGCGTCGCCCTGCCCGACCTGTCCAGCCCAGGCCTCCGTGTGTCGGCCCAGCGTGCGGACGGGCAGTTGCTGATGAGCAACCCGCACGCGGAGCGGCACATCGGCAAGACGCTGGCGCCCGTGGCGCTGCGGCTGCCCGTCAACCGGCAATGGACCTTCAGCACGGATTCCATCGACGGATCCCGGGTCATCGCCGCCGCCGCCCCGACCCTGTATGCCGGCCTCTCGGTCGTCGCCGAGATCCGCGAGGAGGACGCGCTGGCAGGCTGGAGGGAACGGCGCACCGTCACGCTGGCGGTGTCGTCGGCGCTCGGCCTGCTGCTGCTGCTGGCAGCATTGTCCGGCGCGCTCTACATCCGGGCGCGCGAGCGGGCGGCGGCGGACATCCGCCGGGCCAAGCATCTGCTCGACCAGGCGCTGGATTCGATGAGCGAGGGCTTCGTCCTGTGGGGCTCCGACCGGCGGCTGAGCCTTGCGAACCGCCGCTATTACGAGATGTTCCCGTTCCTCCGCGATGTCGCCCTGCCGGGAGCGCGCTTCGACGGGATCATCGAGCACGCCGCGAAGTTCCTGCTGCCTGAGAGTTCCGACAAGGAGCGCCGGTCCTGGCGGGGGTGGCGCAGCACCGCCCACGAACGGCTGCACAGCTACGAGCTGGAACTGCCGGACGGCACGATCGTGGAAAGCAACCAGGCCCGCACGCCGGACGGCAGCGTGGTGAGCGTCTACCGCGACGTGACCCTGCGGCGAAAGGCGGAAGCGCGGCTGGACGAGGCCAAGCTGGCCGCGGAGCGGGCGCACCGCATGAAGTCCGAGTTCCTGTCGAACATGAGCCACGAGCTGCGCACGCCGCTCAACGCCATCATCGGGTTCGCGCAGGTGCTGGAACTCGGCAACCCGAGGACCGGGCCTGCGACCGTGCTGGAGTATGCGCGGGACATCCGGATCAGCGGCGAGCATCTGCTGTCGATCATCAACGACGTGCTCGACATGTCCAAGCTCGAGGCCGGCACCATGATGCTGCGCGAAAGCGAGTTCGACCTCGGACGGATCGTCCTGCAATGGACGCAGATCCTGCGCGAACAGGCGCGCGAGAAGGGGCTGGACCTCCAGGTGGAGGTCCCCCGGGAGCCCCTGCCCCTCCGGGGCGACGAAAGGCTGCTGCGGCAGGTTCTGCTGAACCTCGTGTCCAACGCCATCAAGTTTACGGAGTCCGGCGGAACCATCCGGGTCGGCGCGGACCGGACCGGCGACGGCGGCTTCCGGATCACCGTCGCCGACACGGGTATCGGCATCGCGCCCGAGCACACGCGCCAGGTCTTCGAACCCTTCTTCCAAGTCGAAAGCGCCTCCACCCGCCGCTTCAGCGGCACGGGCCTCGGGCTGTCGATCAGCCTCGCCATCGTGAACCTGCACGAGGGCACGCTGACACTGGACAGCCCGTCCGGCAAGGGCACCGTCGCCACCGTCATGCTGCCGGAGCGGCGCAAGGCCGCGGCACCGCAGCCGGGCGTGGTGGAGATCAGCAGCCTGTAGGAGGCAGGGCGTATTTGCGCCGTCAGCTACGTGGTGACTGCAGCAATGTGCCCAGCGGGGCTATTCCGTACCAGCCTTTGAAAGTTCTTCGAGAAAACGTGTTCCGATACTAATGGCGCTGCTTGCCGTTTCTTCATCGACATCAAGGCCGTGCGCCGCCATGTGCATGGCCTTCAAACTTTGGGAAAACTGCTCTGCGCTCTCCGGAGTTATGCCGGCTTTCAGCAACATATCCAGCATTTGCTGCATGCCGATTCCAAGCGGTTCAAATCCCTTCGATACTAAAAGAGAGCGCATTTTCCGCTCGATCTCGATGCGAAGCTTAACAAGCGAAATCAGTGGAAACTCGCGCGAAAATTCATCGGCGGTCGGCAACTCAGCTTTTAGCTGATCCGGCAAGATCTTTGAAAGGCGATACTCGGATACGCCCATTGGTTTGGAAAATCCACGTAACGCATACTCTACCACAACATTGTTCTTGTCTTTGCATAGAATGATGCCGATGCTGGGTTCATCGGATTGATGGCGGAGATGATCATCAACTGCCGACAAATAGAAATTCATTTTCCCTGCGAATTCTGGATTGAATTCCTCGATTTTGAGTTCGATCACAACAAAGCAGCGCAGGCGCAGATGGTAGAACAGCAAATCCAAATAATAATCCTGCCCTCCCACCGCGAGATGGTACTGGTTACCGACAAAAGCGAATCCCTTCCCAAGTTCAAGGATCAACTCCCGGAGGTGCTCCAGCAAGCTCCGCTCAAGCTCACGCTCGGACATTTCAGGGCCGAGCGCCAGGAAATCGAAGGTGTAGGGATCCTTAATAAGTTCCTGGGCTAGATCGGCCTGAACCGATGGAAGCGCACGGCTGAAATTTGTAATAGCCTTACCCTGACGACGAAAGAGACCGCTTTCGATCTGATGGACAAGAACGTTCCGACTCCATCCGTGTTCGACGGCTTGCCGAGCGTACCAAAGACGTTCATCAGGGTCCTTGATCGCCTCGACAATCCGGACATTATGGCCCCAGGGAAGCTGTGCAACAACCTGTTGCACAATTCCAAAATCAGAATAGGCCTCCGCAAACGCGCGCATGTACTTTAGATTCCGCGCTGACAAACCGGTCATTTCAGGGAAATCGCGGCGGAGGTCTTTGGCCAGCCGATCTATGACTCGGGCGCCCCACCCTTCAGTATTCTGGCGAGCAAGTATGTCTTGCCCGATATTCCAGTAAAGCAGGATCAGTTCGCGATTCACTGCAACAGATGCTCGCAGCCGAGCCGACTGGATTTGCTCCTTAAGCTTTCCGAGCAGCGTTATGTAACTTTGATCATCATGGGAAGGGGGTGAGGCCATCATGTCCCGAGCATACCAAAACAGCCCGCCCTTGTCGCCCGCAGCCGATCTCCAAAGGCTGCCTCGCTCGCTGGAAGCCTGCATCATATCAGCGGCATCCATGCAAAGGATCGGGGCCGGAAAGGTGGTTTACACCTTCCCGGCCCCGCTTGCTTGGGCTGACGCCCTACCCTGCCCTTACGCCACCAGCAGCATCACGCCATCGCCTTGGCTTCGATCTTGGCGGCGGAGAACTTGAACTCCGGGATCTTGCCGTAGGGGTCGAGCTTGGGGTTGGTGAGGATGTTGGCCGACGCCTCGGCGTAGCAGAAGGGGATGAAGATCAGCCCCGACGGCATGCCGTGGTCCGAACGCGCCTTCAGCTCGATCGAGCCGCGCCGCGTCGTGATCCGCACCATGTCGCCCGCCTTCGCACCCACCCGCCGCAGGTCCGCCGGCGACAGATAGGCCACCGCCTCCGGCTCGATGTCGTCCAGAACCTGCGCGCGCCGCGTCATCGACCCGGTGTGCCAGTGCTCCAGCTGACGGCCCGTCGTCACCACCATCGGGTACTCCGCGTCCGGCTCCTCCGCCGGCGGGATCACGTCCGCCGGAACCAGACGCCCGCGGCTGCTCGCCGTCGGGAAGCCGTCCCCGAACACGATGTCCTGCCCAGGCTCGGTCTCCGACAGGCACGGGTAGGTCACCGACCCCTCCCGCTCCAGCCGCTCCCAGCTGATGTTGTCCAGCGACGGCATCGCCTTCTTCATCTCCGCGAACACGTCGCGCGGGTGCGCGTAGTCCCAGTTCAGACCCAGCCCGACCGCCAGCTGCTGGATGATCCACAGGTCCTGGCGCGCCTCGCCCGGCAGCGGCAGGGCGCGCCGGCCCAGCTGCACCTGGCGGTTGGTGTTGGTCACCGTCCCGTCCTTCTCCGGCCAGGCGGACGCCGGAAGCACCACGTCGGCGTATTTCGCCGTTTCGGTCAGGAAGATGTCCTGCACCACCAGATGCTCCAGTTTCGCCAGGGCGTGGCGCGCGTGCTCCACGTCCGGGTCCGACATGGCCGGGTTCTCGCCCATCACGTACATGCCCGTCAGCTGGTCGGCATGGATGGCGTCCATGATCTCCACCACCGTCAGGCCCCGCTTGGGATCGAGCTTGGTCCCCCACAGGTCCTCGTAGAAGGCCCGCACCTGCGGGTCCTCCACAGGGCGGTAGTCCGGGTACATCATCGGGATCAGCCCGGCGTCCGACGCGCCCTGCACGTTGTTCTGGCCGCGCAGCGGGTGCAGCCCCGTGCCCGGACGGCCGATCTGGCCGGTGACCAGCGCCAGCGCGATCAGGCAGCGCACGTTGTCGGTGCCGTGGATGTGCTGCGACACGCCCATGCCCCAGAAGATCAGCGAGCCCTTCGAGGTCGCGTACAGCCGGGCCACCTCGCGCAGCTGGTCCGCCGGGATGCCGCAGATCGGCTCCATGGCCTCCGGCGTGAAGGCCTTCACATGCTCCTTGAGCTTTTCGAAGTCCTCCGTGTGCTCGGCCACGTAGTTGGGGTCGTGCAGCCCCTCGCTGATGATGACGTTCAGCATGGCGTTGAGCATGGAGACGTCGCGGCCCGGCTTGAACTGCAGCATGTGCGTGGCAAGGCGCTTCAAGGCCAGCCCGCGCGGGTCCATGACGACCAGCTTGGCGCCCTTCTTCGCGGCGTTCTTGAAGAAGGTCGCGGCGACGGGGTGGTTCTCGGTCGGGTTGGAGCCGATGACGACGATCACCTCGGCGTCGAGTGCGGCCATGAAGGGTGCGGTCACGGCGCCCGAGCCGATGCCCTCGATCAGCGCCGCCACCGAGGAGGCGTGGCACAGACGGGTGCAATGGTCGACGTTGTTGGTGCCGAAGCCGGTGCGCACCAGCTTCTGGAACAGGTAGGCCTCCTCGTTGGAGCCCTTGGCCGAGCCGAAGCCGGCCAGCGCCTGCCCGCCGCGGGTGTCGCGGATCCGCTTCAGGCCGTCAACGGCGACCTGCAAGGCCTCTTCCCAGGTCGCTTCGCGGAAATGCGTCCAGGGGTTGGCGGGGTCGAGCGTCTCCATGTCGTGCTTGGAGGCACCCGGCTTGCGGATCAGCGGCTTGGTCAGACGGTGCGGGTGGTGGATGTAGTCGAAGCCGAAGCGGCCCTTCACGCACAGCCGGTTCTGGTTGGCCGGGCCCTCGCGGCCCTCCACCGACAGCAGCCGGTCGCCCTTGATGTTGTAGGTCAGCTGGCAGCCGACGCCGCAATAGGGGCACACGCTGTCCACCTTGCGGTCCGGCGCCTCCGAGAAGACGCCGGTCTGCAGGTCCACCTGCGTCTTGGGCATCAGCGCACCCGTCGGGCAGGCCTGCACGCACTCGCCGCAGGCGACGCAGGTGCTGTCGCCCATGGGATCGTCGAAGTCGAAGACGATTTTCTCGTTGTGGCCGCGCAGGGCCATGCCGATGACGTCGTTGACCTGGACCTCGCGGCAGGCCCGGACGCACAGGTTGCACTGGATGCAGGCGTCGAGCTGCACCGCCATCGCCGGGTGGGAGAAGTCCTTCTCCACCGGATGCTCACGGCTCGGGAACCGGCTCTCCGTCACGCCGACATGGTCGGCCCACTTCCAGAACTTGGACTCGGGATCATGGGCGCGGGCGCGCTCGGGCTGGTCGCCGACCAGCAGCTCGAAGACCAGCTTGCGGGCGCTCTTGGCGCTCTCGCTGGCGGTCTTGACCTTCATGCCGGGCACCGGCTTGCGCATGCAGGAGGGTGCGAGCACGCGCTCGCCCTCGATCTCGACCATGCAGGCGCGGCAGTTGCCGTCGGCGCGGTAGCCGGGAGCGGTGGAGTAGCACAGGTGCGGGATCTCGGTGCCGACGCGCGTGGCGACCTGCCAGATGCTCTCGCCCGGCTGCGCCTCGACCAGCTTTCCGTCCAGCTCGAACTGGACCGACACGGGGCTCATCTGGTTCACAGGACGTCCTCCCGGAAATGCTTCAGCACGCTTTTCAGTGGGTTCATGGCGGCCTGGCCCAGGCCGCAGATGGAGGCGCTGGTCATCACCTGCGCCAGCTCGTTCAGCAGGGGCTCATCCCATTCGGGCTGGTCCACCAGCTTGACGGCCTTTTCCGTGCCGACGCGGCAGGGCGTGCACTGGCCGCAGCTCTCGTCCTCGAAGAAGGCCAGCAGGTTGCGCAGCACCGCGCGCATGTCGTCCCGGTCCGACAGCACGACGACCGCGGCCGAGCCGATGAAGCAGCCGTGCTGCTCCAGCGTGCCGAAGTCCAGCGGGATGTCGGCCATGCTGGCCGGCAGGATGCCGCCGGACGCACCGCCGGGCAGGTAGCCCTTGAACGTGTGGCCGTCGGCCATGCCGCCGCAATATTCCTTGATCAGCTCGGCCATGGTGATGCCGGCCGGGGCCAGCTTCACGCCGGGGTTCCTGACGTGGCCGGAGACGGAGAAGCTGCGCAGCCCCTTGCGGCCGTTGCGGCCGTGGCTGGCCCACCAGTCCGCGCCCTTCTCGACGATGTCACGCACCCAGAAGAGCGTCTCGACGTTGTTGATCAGGGTGGGGCGGCCGAACAGGCCGACGACCGAGGGGAAGGGCGGCTTCTGGCGCGGCAGGCCGCGCTTGCCCTCGATGCTCTCCAGCATCGCCGATTCCTCGCCGCAGATGTAGGCGCCGGCGCCGCGCCGCAGGTGGATGCGGGTGTGCGGCGACAGGCCGGCCTTCTCCACGGCTTCGATCTCGCGGGCGAGGATGGCGATGCACTGCGGGTATTCGTCGCGGATGTAGACGTAGACGTCGGTGGCCTCGACCACCCAGGCGCCGATCAGCATGCCTTCCAGGAAGCGGTGCGGGTCGGTTTCCAGATAGTGGCGGTCCTTGAAGGTGCCGGGCTCGCCCTCGTCGCCGTTGACGGCCATGAGGCGGGGTGCGGCCTCCTGGCGGACGAAGCGCCATTTGCGCCCGGTGGGGAAGCCGGCGCCGCCGAGGCCACGCAGGTTGGAGGATTCCAGCGCCTCGATCAGGCTTTCGGGCGTGCGCGCGCCGTCCAGGCAGGCGCGCAGCAGCGCGTAGCCGCCGCCGGCCTTGTAGGCGTCGAGGCCGGGGTAGTCCGGGATATGGGGATGGGTGTGGCCGTGGGCGACGGCCTCGGCGACGCTGTCGGCGGTGGCGTGCTCGTGCAGCGCGTGGCCGATGGCGACGGCGGGCGCGTTGTGGCAGGCACCCATGCAGGGGGCGCGCACGATGCGGACGTCGGGGCCGAGCTTGGCCGGCAGCTCCTCCAGCAGCTTTTCGCCGCCGGCCATGCAGCAGGACAGGCTGTCGCAGACGCGCACGGTGACGGGCGGGGGTGCCTGCTCCTCGTCCATGACGATGTCGAAATGGGCGTAGAAGGAGGCGACCTCATAGACCTCGACCAGGGCCAGCCGCATCTCGGCGGCGAGTGCGGCGAGGTGGCGGGCGTGCAGGCAGTGGAAGCGGTCCTGGAGCTTGTGGAGATGCTCGATCAGCAGGTCGCGGTTGCGCGAGCCCTCGCCGAGCAGTTCCTGCACCTCGGCCAGAGCCGCCGGATCGACCTGCCGCCCCTTGGGCTGGATCCGGGTGTTCCGACGCCCCGCACCCGGATGAATGGCTTTCTTCTTCTCAGCGATGGCCGTGTCCATGGCTCTCTCCCTCGGGGGCTTTCCCCTGGAGCCCCTTCCCATACCGGAGGGGCTCGCGAACTTTGATTGCCGAGCCGAAAAGCCGGCCGGGCGAGGACGCCCGGCCGGCTTCGGTTTAGTGCCGCATCGCGGTAAGCATGGTGGAACCCAGGCTGGCCGGGCTGTCGGCGACGGCGATGCCGGCCGACTTCATGAACTCGATCTTGAAGTCGGCGGTGTCGTTGCCGCCGGAGATCACCGCACCCGCATGGCCCATGCGGCGGCCCGGAGGGGCGGTGCGGCCGGCGATGAAGCCGACGACCGGCTTCTTCGTGCCCGACTGCTTGATGAACTCGGCACCCTTGACCTCGGCGTCGCCGCCGATCTCGCCGATCATGATGATGCCCTCGGTCTCCGGGTCGGCCAGGAACATCTCCAGGCTGTCCACGAAGTTCGTGCCGTTCACCGGATCGCCGCCGATGCCGATGCAGGTCGTCTGACCCAGCCCGGCGGCCGTGGTCTGGGCGACCGCCTCGTAGGTCAGCGTGCCCGAACGCGACACGATGCCGATCTTGCCGCGGCGGTGGATGTGGCCCGGCATGATGCCGATCTTGCACTCGTCCGGCGTGATGATGCCCGGGCAGTTCGGCCCGATCAGGCGGGTCTTGGAGCTGTCCAGCGCGCGGCGCACGCGGACCATGTCCAGCACCGGGATGCCTTCGGTGATGCAGACCACCAGCGGGATCTCGGCGTCGATTGCCTCGAGGATGGCGTCGGCCGCGAAGGGCGGCGGCACGTAGATGACGGACGCGTTGGCGCCGGTGCGCTCGACCGCGTCGGCCACCGTGTCGAAGACCGGCAGGTCGAGGTGGGTGGTGCCGCCCTTACCCGGGGTCACGCCGCCGACCATCTTCGTGCCGTAGGCGATCGCCTGCTCGGAGTGGAAGGTGCCCTGCGCGCCGGTGAAGCCCTGGCAGATGACCTTCGTCTTGGAATTGATCAGAACAGCCATTAGACGCGCTCCTTCACCACGGCGCGGGCGATCTTCTCCGCGGCGTCGGCCAGATTGTCGGCGGAAATGATGGGCAGGCCGGACTCGGCGAGGATCTTCTTGCCCAGGTCGACGTTGGTGCCTTCCAGCCGGACGACCAGCGGAACGTGCAGCTTCACTTCGCGCGCGGCGGACACCACGCCCTCGGCGATGACGTCGCAGCGCATGATGCCGCCGAAGATGTTGACGAGGATGCCCTCGACGTTCGGGTCGGACAGGATCAGCTTGAAGGCCGCGGTGACGCGCTCCTTCGTGGCGCCGCCGCCCACGTCCAGGAAGTTGGCCGGCTCGCCGCCGTACAGTTTGATGATGTCCATCGTCGCCATGGCGAGGCCGGCGCCGTTCACCATGCAGCCGATGTTGCCGTCGAGCTTCACGTAGTTCAGCTCGTACTTGGCGGCCTCGATCTCCGACGGATCCTCTTCCGACTCGTCGCGGAGCGCGGCCACGTCCTTGTGGCGGAAGAGCGCGTTGTCGTCGAAGCTCATCTTGGCGTCGAGCGCCAGGATGTCGCCCGAGCCGGTGACGATCAGCGGGTTGACCTCGACGATGGCGCAGTCGAGATCCACGAAGGCCTTGTACATGGCCGTCAGGAACTTCGAGGCCGCACCGACCTGCTTGCCTTCCAGCCCGAGGGCGAAGGCGATCTTGCGGGTGTGGTAGCCCTGGATGCCGGTGACCGGGTCGATGGAGACCTTGACGATCTTCTCCGGCGTGTTGTGGGCGACCTCCTCGATCTCCATGCCGCCCTCGGTCGAGGCGACGACGGTGATCCGGCCGGTGCCGCGGTCCACCAGCAGGCTGAGATACAGCTCGCGCTTGATGTCGGCACCTTCCTCGACGTAGAGGCGCTTGACCTCCTTGCCTTCGGGGCCGGTCTGCTTGGTCACCAGAACCTGGCCGAGCATCTCCTGCGCGTTGGAGACCACGTCCTCGACGGATTTGACGACGCGGACGCCGCCCTTGCCCTCGGGGTTGCTCTTGAAGCGGCCGGCACCACGGCCGCCGGCGTGGATCTGCGACTTCACGACCCAGACCGGGCCGCCGAGTTCACGCGCGACCTTCTCCGCCTCTTCCGCCGTGTAGGCCACTCCGCCGCGCGGCACGGCGACGCCGTACGTCTTCAGCAGTTCCTTGGCCTGATATTCATGAATGTTCATCGTTGCCTCCGTTCCCTCCCGAGGAACTCCAATTGTTCTTATAAAAATGCACCTGCGGGCCTCGGACGGGGCGAGTCCCCGGCGGGCGGGGCTCCCCCTGCCCCGCCCGCCGGGAACGGCCCTTTCCGGAAGCCTTCCTTACTCCGCCGCGATCCGCTCCACGGCGCCGAGCGCGCCGGCGTCGCGGATCTCGGCGATCCGGGCGTCGTCGAAGCCGAGCACCTCGCGCAGGATCTCGTCCGTGTGCTCGCCCAGCAGCGGCGAGCGCGTCACTTCGGTGGGGCTGTCCGACAGCTTGATCGGGTTGCCGACCGTCAGATACTTGCCGCGGACCGGATGGTCCACCTCGACCACGGTGCCGGTCTCGCGCAGTGACGGCTCCTCGGCGATCTCCTTCATGGAGAGGATCGGGCCGCAGGGGATGTCGTACTTGTTCAGCGTCTCCATGACCTCGAACTTCGTCATGGTCATGGTCCACTGCTCGACCGTCGCGAAGATCGACATCAGCCGCGGCAGGCGCGCCACCGGAGTGGCGTAGTCAGGATCGGTGATCCATTCCGGCTTGCCGATGACCTGGCAGATCTTCGCCCAGACCGGCGCCTGCGCGATGAAGTAGATGTAGGCGTTGGGATCGGTCTCCCAGCCCTTGCACTTCAGGATCCAGCCCGGCTGGCCGCCGCCCGACGCATTGCCGGCGCGCGGCACCGTGTCGCCGAAGGTGCCGTTCGGGTATTGCGGGAATTCCTTCAGCGGGCCGCGGGCGAGGCGCTGCTGGTCGCGCAGCTTGACGCGGCAGAGGTTCAGCACCGAATCCTGCATCGCCGCCAGCACCTTCTGGCCGCGGCCGGTGTGGGTGCGCTGGTAGAGCGCCGTCACGATGCCGAGCGCCAGGTGCAGGCCCGTGCCGCTGTCGCCGATCTGGGCGCCGGTCACCATGGGGGGGCCGTCGTCGAAGCCGGTGGTGGAAGCGGCGCCGCCCGCGCACTGCGCGACGTTCTCATAGACCTTGCAGTCCTCGTAGGGGCCGGGGCCGAAGCCCTTCACCGACGCCACGATGAGCTGGGGGTTGATCTCCTGGATGCGCTCCCAGGTGAAGCCCATGCGCTCGAGCACACCCGGCGCGAAGTTCTCGACCATCACGTCGCAGCTGCGCATCAGGTCTTCCAGAACCGCCTTCCCCTTGGGGTTCTTGGTGTCGAGCG
Source organism: Azospirillum sp. SYSU D00513 (assembly GCF_017356015.1). GTDB lineage: Bacteria > Pseudomonadota > Alphaproteobacteria > Azospirillales > Azospirillaceae > Azospirillum. The sequence continues at coordinate 1,435 of NZ_JAFIQV010000041.1, read as the reverse complement.
TGATGGAGCGCTTGTTGTGGTTCAGCATCGTGAAGTAGAGGCTGTCCGCGTCCGGCACATCGCGAAGCTGGGACCGCGTGATGTCGCCCTCGCCCGGGCGCTCCACCTTGATCACGTCGGCGCCGAACCAGGCCAGAAGCTGGGTGCAGGTCGGCCCCGACTGGACATGGGTGAAATCGAGAATCTTGACGCCTTCGAGCGCTTTGGCCATTGCAGTCCTCCCAGGGAAGCGAGTGTGAGGTCGGTGCGTTTCTTCGTGTGCGGCGGCCTGTCCTTCCTCGGCAGGCCGCTCTTTTTTCGGCTTGGAAGCCGTCTTTTCGTTAAGACGGCATCTTGCGCACCGAACTGGTCGGGTTGAGGCTGCCGATGTTGCCGCTCTCGGTGCCGGCGGCCGGGTCGATGACCGCGTTGACCAGCGTCGGACGGCCGGAGTCCATCGCCTCGCTGACGACGCGGTACAGCTCGTCCGGTGTCGTGACATGCACGCCCACGCCGCCGAAGGCCTCCATCATCCGGTCGTAGCGCGAGTCCGGAACGAAGACCATCGGCGAGGGATCGGCGCCGCCCGTCGGGTTGAGGTCCGTGCCCTTGTAGATGCCGTTGTTGTTGAAGATCACGATGCAGACCGGCAGGTTGTACCGGCAGATCGTCTCCACCTCCATGCCCGAGAAGCCGAAGGCGCTGTCGCCCTCGATCGCCAGCACCGGCTTGCCCGTCTCCACCGCGGCCGCGACGGCGTAGCCCATGCCAACGCCCATCACGCCCCAGGTGCCCACGTCCAGGCGCTTGCGCGGCTGGTGCATGTCGATGATGCCGCGCGCCAGGTCCAGGGTGTTCGCACCCTCGTTCACCAGCATCGCGTCGGGACGCTCGTTCACCACACGGCGCAAGGCACCCAGCGCGCCATGGAAGTTCATCGGCGAGGCGTTGCTCATCAGCTTGGGCGCCATCTTCGCGATGTTCGCCTCGCGCCGCGCGTTCAGCGAGCCCGTCCACTCCGCCGACGGCGCCTTCCAGCCGCCGTCGATGCCGGCCAGCAGGGCCGACAGGCACGACCCGATGTCACCGACCAGCGGCGCCGTGATCGCCACGTTGCTGTCGATCTCGCGCGGCTCGATGTCGATCTGGATGAAGGTCTTGGAGCCGGGCTCGCCCCACTGCTTGCCCTTCCCGTGCGACAGCAGCCAGTTCAGCCGCGCGCCGACCAGCACCACCACGTCGGAGTCCTTCAGCGCCGCGGAGCGCGCCGCACCGGCCGACTGCGGGTGGGTGTCGGGCAGCAGGCCCTTGGCCATGCTCATCTGCAGGAAGGGAATGCCGGACTTCTCGACGAAGGCGCGGACGGTCTCGTCGGCCTGGGCGTAGGCGGCGCCCTTGCCGAGGATGATCAGCGGGCGCTTGGCGCCCTTGAGCACGTCGAGCGCCTTGGCGACGG
>NZ_JAFIQV010000040.1 GCF_017356015.1 Azospirillum sp. SYSU D00513 | reverse complement strand
ACCTCAATCCTTCGAACCGCCCGGTGCGGACCCGCATGCCGGGTGGTGTGGGAGGGGTGCGATCCACTAGGATCGCCCCCTATCCCGATCCCGCTTTCGGCCGGGAACGTGGATGCCGGCCGGCAGGTTGCCATTGCCGGACCAGGGCATGACTACCCCATCCCTTTCATTTCTCTGACTTAGTATTTTTATTTTAAACTTGGGTCTTTATACATCCAAAAGTATGGTTGTAGAGCCTTTCTCTTCAACCCTCCAAAATTGCTTATTGAGCATCCTTTGCATCCGTGCCACCTTTTGATCTGCGATCAAGGAACATAACCTACCATCGCAGGACTACAACAATCGCTGTAGATTGTTCTGCGCCGCCATTTCTTTGCATCAAATAAGTCGTGAAATTTCGATTGGCGTTTCTCTATAAGAAAAACTAGGAAGGAAAAGGAAAATGAACAGGTTTTCTTTGCTTCTTCTTTTTACAGTCATCGGCACGTCTGCCTGCCAGAGTACCGATACGATTTCCGTTTCCAAGGAGATCGGCACGACAACGGCACTTTTGACCACGGCCGATCTCCGGATCGTGACGGAGCGGACACGTCCATCTGTTCCACTCCGGGAAGGAAGCGGATCGATCACCAACCACCGCGTCCTGTGCGCTGAACCAAGCCCGGACGTGGCCAAGGCTCTGTCCACGGCGCTTACGTTGGGGTTGACGGCACAAGGACGCGCCCCGGCCGGCGCGACCGGGCTCGAAGGCGGCTTCAACTCCGCTTACGCGACCGCAGAAAGCCTCGCGCAACTCACCGACCGCGTACCCGCTGTGCAGGCTCTCCGAGATGGGCTGTTCCGGGCATGCGAAGCCTATGCGAACGGCTCCATCGGCGACCACGCCTATTCGTTGATCCTGAGCCGGTACGGAGATGTCCTAGTCACGCTGCTCCTGGGCGAAGCTGCCGCCGGAAGCAAAAGGGCGACCCTCATCAAAATTGATGGGCAGAACTTGTACATACCGCCCAAAACGGAAGGAGGTGGCGCACAGCCATCCGCACAAAGCCCGCAACCGGCTCCTAAAGCAGCGGACAGCGGTAACAGCGACAGCATGACGGCAATTGCCAAGAGTTCCGAAACGGCTAGATCCGAACTTACCAACCACGCCATGATGACCGCACAGGCCAGCGGAAGAACCGGACAGACGGATGGAGAAAACTCCACTCCAGAAGAAGACCAGAGCGGCGCAGCGGCAGACCAGCGCGTTTTCTTTAACATGCAGAACGCTTTTATCAAACGCGACTCAGCAGGATCAATGATGGTTCTATGCGCAAACGTTCTGGATCCAACTAGGCCGCAGTATTCAATCAACAATCCACTCCATAGAAGCTGCGAAGACTTTTTCTCTGCTATCTCTCAGCAAATAGGCAACAAAGAATAGATATCGCATTTCCACTTCGCTCGCCGACGCAAACCAACACTCTGACGCAAAACAGGAGGCAGACCCGACTGCTTCCTGTTTTGCCGCGCCTCCGATCCTATTCCTTGCACCCTTTGCCGGTGTCACCCTGCCGGAACCGGCGTCGGCATGAAGACGGCGCGTGAGATGGCCGCCTTGATGGCCTCGTTGGTGAAGGGCTTGCGGACGATCTGGCCCAGGTGCCGGGCGTCCATCTCCTCCAGATCGCCGTCGAACGCGGTCACGAAGATGGTGCGCAGGGCGCGCGTCTGGCGGCAGTGACGGGCGATCTCCACGCCGCTGTCGCCGTCGGCCAGCCGCACGTCCACCAGCGCCAGCGTCGGCCGTTCCGATTCCAGAAGCTCCATGGCCTCGCGCTCGTTGGTCGCGGTGCCGCAGACGACGTGGCCCATGTCGGCGACGAGCGAGCCGATCTCCATCGCCAGCAGCGGGTTGTCCTCCACCACCATGACGCGCTGGGTCAGCGCCGCGCGGACGCCGTCCCGCGCCCGGCCCAGCCGCTCCGCCGCCTCGCCCGGCGCGATCTCCAGGAGCTGGGCGGCCTCGGTCAGGGACAGCCCCTCCAGCGTGCTCAGCAGATACAGGCGCCGGTCGGTCTCCGGAAGCTGGGCGAGAGCCCGCTCGATCGGGTGCGGGGAGGCGACGGGGCGCCCTTCCCCCTCGTCGTCGAACAGCAGGTGCAGCAGCGCGTAGAGCGCCGCGCGCGATCCCTCGGCCACCCGGAAATGGGACGGCGCCATCATGGCGACCTCCACGCTGCGCGTGACCAGGTCGTCGCCCAGCTCGGTCGAGCCCGTCAGCGCCCGTGCGTAGCGGCGCAGAAAAGGGAGATGATCGTAGAGTTGCCGTGCGTAGATTCGCATCGCCAGGGTTTCCACGCGCTCCGGCCGCCCTACGATCCCGCCCCGGGGCTCGCCGCGCTGATCCGCGCCGACATCCCGTTGGTCCGGTCCATGCGACCCAATGGTTAATGACACGTTAAGACTGTCGCACAGTATCACGCGCCGCCAGTGGCGGCGTATCGAAAAAAAGCTCAAGCCTCCTCTCCCATTCGGCAGAGGCCGGAAATGGGCGGGTCAGGACCCGCGCTCCCGCAACTGGCGGCTTCGCCACTGCCAGGGCTTCTCCACCTGTCCGGACCAGAGGCCGAATCTTTTGCTCTGCGCGTAGGCTTCGTTGGAGGCGTAGCTCGGCGACAGGCTGCGGAAGGCGAAGGCCCAGCCGCGCGCCACCATGGCCGCCCCCAGATCGACGCCGCGCACGCGGCACTCGCCCTTCTTCTCGCCGTTGCGGTCCAACTCGGCGATGGTGCATTCGACCTCCTCGCCCTTCAGGAGGTTGTTCAGCACCGAGGTGGCGATGGAAAAACAGTCCAGCTCGTGCCCGCGGCGGTTCCGGCAGAGCTGCCCCGGATCGGGCGCGTCGATGCCGAGCAGCCGCACCGTGGTTCCGTCCACCGTCAGCAGGTCGCCCGCCAGGGCCGCGCCGCTGCCACGCAGCGTCTGGTTCGGCACCGCCGGACCCTGGCGCTTGGCGCCGGGCTGCTGTGCCGCCGCCGGGGCCGCGAGCAGGAGAAGAAGGACGAGGGCGGCCGATGCCGCGCCGGCGAAAGAACGGTCGATGCCCGGGATGGTGAAAGGCCTGCATGCGCGCATGGCGGGATTATGCGGCGGTCCCGCTCCCATTCAAAGCACCCTCCGTCCGGGCGAGGGGAGCTTGGCGTGGCCGAACGTGGCTCCGGCCAGTAATGTGACCAAAGGGGGATGAAGAAATGACCTCCGGTCGGGTCGTCTTTTACGAGAATTAAATCTATTTTGAGCCATTCTAATCGAATGAGCTTGCCACGGGGAGACCGCATGACGCCGATGCTCGAAGACACTCGTAAGGGCTGCGGCGGCCTTTGCGCGGACCGCCTGGATTTCACCTTCTCCATGGCCTTCCAGCCGATCGTGGACCTGGAAGCCGGCGCCGTCTGGGCGCACGAGGCATTGGTGCGCGGCACCGAGGGCCAGGGTGCCGGCTGGGTGCTGGGCCAGGTCACGGAGGAGAACCGCTACGCCTTCGACCAGTCCTGCCGCATCAAGGCCATCGAGCTGGCCGCCCGGCTCGGCATGGGCAGCCATCTGTCGATCAACTTCCTGCCCAACGCCGTCTACAAGGCGGAGGCCTGCATCCGCGCCACGCTGGCGGCGGCGGCGCAGCATGATTTCCCGCTCGACCGCATCATCTTCGAGGTGACGGAGAACGAACGCGTGGTGGACAAGGGCCATCTCATGTCGATCTTCCGCGAGTACAAGCGCCACGGCTTCCTGACGGCCATCGACGATTTCGGATCGGGCTATTCCGGTCTGAACCTGCTGGCGGAGTTCCAGCCGGACATTCTCAAGCTCGACATGGAGCTGACCCGCAACATCGACAGCGACCGCGCCCGGCAGAGCATCGTGAAAGCCATCCTGACGGTCTGCCGGGATCTCGGCATCACGCCGGTGGCCGAAGGCATCGAGACGGCCGGTGAGGCGCTGGCGTTGCGCGACCTCGGCATCGCCCTGATGCAGGGCTATTTCTTCGCCAAGCCCGCCTACGAAGCCCTGACCGCCCAGCCCCGCCTGCCCGAAACGGCGTAGCTCAGCCCTCGACCCGCACGGTCATGTAGGTCATCGCCCCGCCGTAGGAGGCGAGCTTCGCGGCGAGTGCCGCGTCCGCCTCTCCGTACGGCGCGAAGCCCAGCCGCTCCCAATAGCCGCGCGCCGGCGGGGTCGAGGTCAGGGCGAGCCGGCCCAGCCCCAGATCCAGGGCGAGGCTCCGCGCGTGGGCCAGCGCCCCGGCGCCCAGCCCGGTGCCACGCGCCTCGGGCAGCAGCGCCACGTCGTGGATGTAGAGGCAGTCGGCCGGGTCGGGAAGCGCCCCCAGCCTGGAGTCGAGCGGCGGCGGCGCGCCGAGCCGGCCCGGATGCATCACGGCATAGCCGATGACGGCACCCCCCCGTTCCGCGACGCGGCAGCCCAGGGGGAACAGCGCCATGCGCTCTTCATAGACCTCGCGCCCCTCCGGATAGTCGAGGTGGACGATGTCCGCGACGCGCAGCACGCGGTCGATATCGGCCGCTTCCATCGCCCGCCACCGGGCGCCCGCCGGGGCCGGATCGGCAATCATCGGAATCTCCCTCGTGCTTCCACTTCAAATCCTTCCGGCGGGGGTGCCGGGCGCGGTATGGTGGCAGTAGACGATACCCCCTTTGGAGGCAACCATGACCAACGCCGCTGTGGCGACCCTGCTGCCCACAGTCCGCACCATCGCGCACGAGGCTGGTCAGGTGATCCTGCGTTTCTACAACGATGGGACCACCGTCTCCACCAAGGCGGACGGCAGCCCCGTCACCCAGGCCGACAAGGCGGCCGAGTCGGTGATCCTTCCCGCCCTGCACCACATGGCGCCGGGCATCCCCATCGTCTCGGAGGAGGCCTTTTCTGAGGGCCGCCGCCCGGACATCTCCGGCGGCCGCTTCTGGCTCGTCGATCCGCTGGACGGCACCAAGGAATTCATCAGCCGCAACGGCGAATTCACCGTGAACATCGCCCTGATCGAGGGCGGCCGCCCGGTGCTGGGCGTGGTCTACGCGCCGGCCACCGGCGACCTCTACGCCGGGGCCGGCCCCGGCACGGCGGTCCATTGGGTGGAAGGCCGGCACGACTATCCGATCAAGGTGCGCCCGAGCCCGGCGGTCGGGCTGACCGTCGTCGCCAGCCGCTCGCACGGCGACCCCGGCGAGACGGAGACCTTCCTGGCCGGGTTCAACGTCAAGGAACGCATCTCCTGCGGCAGTTCGCTGAAATTCTGCGCCGTGGCGGAGGGCAAGGCCGACCTCTACCCGCGCTTCGGCCCGACCAGCGAGTGGGACACCGCCGCCGGCCACGCCGTCCTCCTGGCCGCCGGCGGCCGGGTGGAGCAGCCGGACGGCTCGCCGCTGGTCTACGGCAAGGACGACATCCTCAACCCCCATTTCATCGCCTACGGATGGTGACGACCCTGTCCGAAGCGGCGGTCGCGGTGCTGAACACCGCGGCCCCAATGGAGAAGTCGCGGCTGACCCGCGCGTTCGCTGCCGATTGGCGGGAGGGGCGGATCGCCGAACTCGGCAACACGCTTCCCCCGGAGCGGCCGGCCCGGCCGGAGAAGCCGGAGCTGCGCCTGCCGCGCGACATGCCCAAGCGCGGCCGGGGCGGCAGCGCGCAGAACCGCATCAACCTGCTGCACGCGCTCGCCCACATCGAGCTGAACGCCATCGACCTGTCCTGGGACATCGCCGTGCGCTTCCCGCACATGGACATGCCCCGGGGCTTCATCGACGACTGGGTGCGGGTCGCCGACGACGAGGCCCGGCATTTCGCGATGCTGGAGACGCGGCTGAACGAGATGGGGGCCGCCTACGGCGACCTGCCCGCCCATGACGGGCTGTGGCAATCCGCCGTCACGACCGCCGAGGACCTCGCCGCCCGGCTCGCCATCGTGCCGCTGGTGCTGGAGGCGCGCGGGCTGGACGTAACGCCGGAGACGGTGCGCCGGCTGCGCGACGTCGGCGACGACGCCAGCGCCGACATCCTGCAGGTCATCCACGACGACGAGATCACCCACGTCGCCGCCGGACGCCACTGGTTCGGCCATCTTTGCCGGCGCGAGGGGCTCGATCCGGTGGACCACTGGCAGGCGCTGGTGAAGCGCTACTTCCGGGGGGCGCTGAAACGGCCCTTCAACATTCCGAGCCGGCTGCGCGCCGACTTCGGCCCGGAATTCTACGAGCCCATCGCCGAGGATCCCGGCCCGCCCAGAATAGAATAGGCCCCGGACGGAGTAGACGGGTTCCGGCGAACTACCGCCACTGACACCGCGAGCCTTGCCGTTGCCCCTTGTACACTGTCGGACGTGCGACGGGGGATCGATGGGTGGGGGGAACGGCCATGGCGCCGGTGCGGATCGCGTTCGACAAGGAGCTGGTGCTCTCCGGCCATTTCCTGCTCCGGCATCTGGAGAAGGCGGAGCTGCGGCGCCTCGCCGCCGCGGCGCGGCTGGCCTACCACAAGCCGAACGAGATCATCTTCCAGAAGGGCGACCCCGGCGACAGCATGATGGCCGTCGTGCGCGGCCGGGTGAAGATCTGCTCCCACTCCTCGGACGGGAAGGAGCTGGTCCTGAACATCATCGGCAAGGGCGGCCTGTTCGGCGAGATCGCCCTGCTCGACGGCCAGCCGCGCACCGCCGACGCCGTGGCGCTGGAGGAGACGGACCTGCTGGTGCTCGACCGGTCGAGCTTCATGCCCTTCCTCTCCGAACGGCCGGCGGTGGCGCTCCAGCTCATCACCGTCCTGTGCAAGCGGCTGCGCCAGACCAGCGAGCATCTGGAGGACACGCTGTTCCTGGAGGCCTCCTCCCGCTTCGCCCGCGCGCTCATGCGGCTGGCCGAGGTGTTCGGCCGGCCGGCGCCGAACAACGGCCTGACGCTCGACATCAAGCTGTCGCAGCAGCAGCTCGGCTCGCTGGTCGGCGTGTCGCGGGAGAGCATCAACAAGCTGCTCGGCGAATGGCAGCGCAGCGGCGTCATCGCCGTCGCCAACGGCCACATCACCCTGCTCGACCGCGGCGCGCTTGAGGACATCGCCGCCGTGACAGGCTGACGGGCCTTTCGCGTACGGAAAAACGTACGTGATGAGCACTATGCCCGTTAAAACGGACATAGCTTGTCTAGTTTCTGTATCGTACAATCATCCGCACCTGTCCGCACCAATGCACGATCGGACACATGCGGAAGCTCGAAACCACCGGTCAAAGGCTCAGCCAGCAACTTCGCCAAGCGCGCCAGGACAGCGGCCTGACACAGCAGGACGTAGCCGAACGCCTCGGCCGCACTCGGGGACGACTGAGCGAACTTGAGGCCGGCCTCGCCGAAGGCAAAGCTTTGCGGGACCGGCTCAGCCTCTTCCTCGATATGGCCGAGGCGCTTGGCGTCGTGCCCGTGCTGGTGCCGCGCTCGCGGATCGCCGATGTCGAAGCGCTGCTCGAAGACCGTCCTGTCGTCCCTGGACCGGCATCGCCTCCGAGAGTTCTCGACGAAGTGTTCGTGGACCTGTCCGGCGAGGACGATGAGGAATGAAGAACGCTGCTGCGGTCCTGGGGGTGTATCTGCTCCTTGACGGCGGACCGGTGCGCGTCGGCACGCTGACGCGCGACGCCAGACGCTCGACAAGCTTCGTGGTCGATGAGGGATACATCCGGGCCGGAGCGGGCCGGCCGGTCTGCAGCCTCAGCTGGTTCGATTCGGTGAGCGAGGACGCCACGGTCGCGCGGCTGCGCGCCATGGAGGACAAGATCGGGCTTCTCGGTCAGCTGCCGCCCTGGTTCGCCGGCCTCCTCCCGGAGGGCGCCCTGCGCTCCCTGGTGGAAACCGAGATGAGCCATGGGGATCATGATGATTTCGATGTCCTCGCCCGGCTGGGCGGCGACCTGCCCGGAGCGGTGTGCGTCCTGCCGGAAAGCGGTATTCCCGACACCGGCTTCACGTGGGAGAACCTGGACGGCTTCAAGGTTCCGCTTCCCAGCGGCCTGGTGAAGTTTTCCCTTGCCGGCGTGCAATTGAAGTTCACCGCCGAAATGGCGGATGGCCGCCTCACCGCGCCGGCGCGCGGGGCCGACGGGCGCTACATTCTGAAACTTCCGTCCGAGCGCCACGCCCTGCTGCCCGAGATGGAATTTACGGCGATGTCGCTCTGCCGGGATGCCGGCATCAACACGGCGTCGTGCCGGTTGGTGCCGCTTGCCACCGTGCTCGGCATCCCGCCCGCCTTCCGCGAGCATGGCGGCAACGCGCTGCTGGTCGAACGCTTCGACCGCACGGCCACGGGAGGCCGTGTCCACATAGAGGACATGGCACAGATACTCGGCGCGGTCGGTGACCGGAAATACACCATGGCCAACATCGAGACCGTGTGGAACATGCTGCGCCGTTTCTCGGGCGACCCCTATGGGGACGTGATCGAGGGCATGCGCAGGGTGGCGGCCGACATCCTGCTGGGCAGCGGAGACAATCACCTCAAGAACTGGTCCTTCCGGTTCGGGCATGGTGGCCGCCGGCCGCGCTTGTCGCCCGCCTACGACATCGTTCCAACCTGGCTGTACGACCGCGACGGGACGTTGGCTCTGCCTTTGGGCGGAACCGCGGCGGCGGCGGCGATCGGCTTGGGCAAGTTCCGGCGGGCGGGCAGGTTCTTCCAGATGGACGTGGATCTCATCGAACGCGAGGTGCGGGACTTCGTCCTTCGCGCAGCCGACACCTGGCCGGCGCTCGTCAAGGATTTGCCCATGCCCGCCGACAAGGCGGACGCCATGCTTGCCCGCATGCGCGGGACCGAGCTGTTTCAGGCCTGCACCTCCACGGCCGGACCCTCTTCGCCTGCCCGTCCCTGAATCTGGCCGTCTCAGAGAACCCGGCCCGGCCGCATGCGCCCGGTTCGTCCCGCTCACTCCCCGGCCAGCGCCTGGGGTTCGGCACCGTCGCGGACCAGCCAGATGCGCACGGTCTTGCGTTTGCCCTTCAGCGCCACCTCGCCCACGGGCAGCCCATCGAGCTTGCCTTCCACGGCCCGCCAGGTGGGCTCGCCGATGACGATGCGGCAGTGGCGCGAGGAGCGGGCGCCGATGGTCTTGGCGTGGCTTTCCAGCCGGGCGGCGGTGTTGGCGGTGTCGCCGAGCAGGGAATATTCCATGTGCCGCAGCCCGCCGAGGCTGCCGGCGACCAGCGGGCCGGTGTGGATGCCCACGCGGATGCCGACGGGGGGCAGCCCCTCCGCCTGCCAGCGCCGGTTCAGCGATTCGAGCTCCCGTCCCATCTGGACCGCGCAACGCACCGCACGCTCGGCGTCGGCGTCGATCTCCGCCTGGGTCGTGCGGGCGACGGGGGCGCCGAAGACCGCCAGGATCGCGTCGCCGACGAAGCGCAGCACCACCCCCTCGTGGGCGCCGACGATCCGCACCATGGCGTCGAGATAACCCTCCAGCCAGCGGATCAGCGGTTCCGGCTCCAGCGCTTCGCAGATGGTGGTGAAGCCCTCGATGTCGGAGAAGAGGACGGTCGCGGTCAGCTCCTGCGGGCGCGGGCGGCCGCCGGCCAGGAAGGTCGCGCGCTCGCGCCAGACCTGCTCGGCGATCGGCTGCGAGACGTGGTTGGCGAAAAGCCGCATCAGCGTGCGCCGGTCGGTGCGTTCGCGCAGGGAAAGATGCGCCGCGGTGAGCGCGATCCCGCCGAGCCAGGCCGCCGAGGGCGCCATCATCGGCACAAGCGGCCCCCCCTTAGCGAAGACCGCCGCCGCCGCCGCCCACAGCCCGAACAGCGACAGCAGGCTCAAGGGCGCCAGCACCCAGGTCGGCGGCCCGGCCAGCGCCAGCGCCACCCCGGCGAGGCTCAAGGCCAGGACCAGCGCCGCCTCCCAGGCGAAGGGCAGCGACGGGTCGCCGCGCCCGTCCAGCATCTGGGCCAGCGCGTGCGCCTGGATCTCCACCCCGGGCGTGGACAGGCCGGCGACCGACAGGGGCGTGCGGTGCTGGTCCACCCCGGTCTGCACCGTGCCGATCAGCGCGACCCGGCCGGCCAGCCAGCTCTTCGGCAAGACGGGCACCAGCTCCGCCGGATAGGCGGCGAAGGGCGGCTTGCCCGGTCCCGGCCCAGCCCTCCAGGCGATCCGGAAGGGCTCGTCCGGCACGTCCGCGCCGTCGATCTCCGCCAGCCGGGCGGCGAAGCTCGGGGTGCCGTCGGGCGCGCGGGGGACGTGCCAGCGCACCGTGCCGTCCAGCCGGTCCTTGGCGAGGTTGGCGTGGCCCGTGGGCAGCCCGTCTAGGAAACCGCCGAGATAGCCCCGCTGCCGGTCCGTCAGGGGCGTGGCGCCGAGCGCCGTGATGCCGACCACCGGCACCGAGGCGGTGCGGATGCGGTCGCGCAGCCGGTCGTCGAGCGACAGCAGCGTCGGCTGGTCGAACAGCACGTCGATGCCGATGGCGCGCACCCCCGCCGCTTCCAGCTGCCCGACCAGGTCGGCCAGATAGCCCCGGTCGACCGGCGAGCGGCAGGAGAGCTGGGCGAAAAGATCCTCGCCGAGCGTCACCAGCACGACGCGCGAATGCTGCGGCGAGGCCGGGGTGAGGTAGGAGACGAGCAGGTCGTTGAAGGTCTCGTCCGCCGAGCGCAGCGGCGGGACCAGCCGCGTCAGCCCGAGCGCTGCCACCGCGACCGCCCCCCCCACGGCGAGCCACAGCCAGCGTCCGGAGGGCAGGCCGGGGAGGAGGCGCTTCCCGGCGGGGGTGGGGCGGCTGTCCATCCTGGCGTTCCGCGTTCCCGCACCCTCCCCGTCAGTCGACGCGCAGCACGACCTGCGCCATCACGAGATCCGTCCCCCGCAGCGCGCCGAGCGCCCGGTCGAGCCGCTTCAACGCGTCGGGGCCGAGCGGCCGGTAGGCCTCCTGCCGGCCCGGCAGTTCGCCGTCCAGGTCGCGCCCGGCGGCGAAGCAGCGGACCTCCTGGTCGCTGCCCGGCTGGCCAGCCTGGATGGAGAGCGGCATGCGCTCGCCGGGGAAGCTCAGGGGAACATGCCCTTCCACCCGGGAGCTGGCCGAAGCACCCGGCGGGAAGATCGGCGTCAGCCCGCGCCGGTTGCGCAGGTAGCAGTAGACATGGGCGTCGCGGTTGGTCTGGAGCACCATCCGCACCGGCTCGCCCGGCCGGTAGGTCGGGTAGAGGCCCCGGTCCGTCGCGAGATAGAGGTTCAGCGGCGCCATCTGGTCGCGCAGGCTGGACAGCAGGGCCTCGGCCTGCGCCCGGCAGCCGGCCCGCGCCACGCTCACCGCCAGGGCGGGGCCGCGCTGGGCCTTCCCCTTCCCGCCATCGACCAGCCGCAGCCACAGGGCGTGGCGCGGCTTCCGGTCGGGGCCGGCGACGATGATCTCGGCACCATCGCGCACGGGGATCTGGCGGGGCCAGGGGACCGTGCCGTCGCCCTTATCCCCTTCCGCTCCCCCGCCGTCGGCGGGCCAGGAGACGCGGGCGGTGGCGCCGGTCGCCCGGTCGCGCAGGGTCACCGCCGACAGGGCCGGGTCGCTGGGACGGCGCAGCCGGAGCTGGCCGTCGGACGGCACGCAGTAGGTCCCGGTCGAGCCGGGATCGATGGCGAGCGCCGTCTCCAGCCTCACCGGCCAGGGGCTGACGGAGCGGCTGGCGCCGAGATCCGTCTGAAAGAAGCGCTCCCCGCTCACGAGGTCACCCGCGGCATCGGCTCCGCCGCGCGCCGCCAGCTGCGGCACGCTGTCGATCCGGCCCTCGAACGGGCCTTCCAGCCGGATCATACGGCCGTCGGCGAACAGGAAATGCGCGGCCGCCCCCTCCGGCACCGTCACGGTGGAGCCGTCCGCCACGACCTGCCCCAGCGCATAGCCCGGTGCCGTGGAGGCGACCACAACCGCCTCCTCGGCCCGCGCGCCGGCCGGAATGGCCAGGGCCGTGCCCAGGAGCATGGCGGCGGCCAGGCAAACGCCCAGTCCGGCCCTGCCTGCCTTCACCCTGCCGGTTCTCGTCTGCCCAGGTGCCTTGCAGCCAGCTGTCTTGGTCATTCTCAGCTCCGGCGGATCCCGCGCGATCATTGTAAGGCCGTCACGCCGCTGTCCAGCCGGCGGAGGGGGAACATCCGATGGGCCGGGCTAGCCCATGGAAAGGGGTACGCCCCGCCGGCGGCCACGGCTCCGCCGCACAGTTCCGCCGAACAATCCCGCCGAACAATCCCTAGGACGCCAACAGCCCAAACGCTGTGAAGCAGCCCACACTCCGCCGCCGATTTTTCACATCGCCGGGAAGTGTGGCACAATTGCACACCGAATCCGATGGGAAATAGCGGCCGTTTGTGAAGCAGGCCACAGCGGCCCGGAGCGGGCGGGCCTAGATTGTGCTCTAGGAAAACCAACACCTTCACGCCCGGAGACGACGATGACTGCCATCCGCACGCGCAGCCCGAGCCGCACGCGGTCCGCCGACCTGTTCGCCCGCTACGCCATCGCCAGCCATGCCTATCTCCGCCCGGTCCTGCTGGAGGGCCGACCGGCCTACGCGGTCCACGCCGCCGATGGCACCTGCCTCTGGCTGGAATCCGACCCCAAGGCCGCCGGCGACCGGCTGAACGGCGAGGGGATGTCCCTGGTCAGCCTGCAATAGCCAGCACCTCGCGGCATCCCGCGGCCCGCCGAACCGAACGCCCCGACGCTCCCACCCCACGCATCCGGAAAACGCCCATGTCCAACATCGATGCTCTCGCCCGCACCCAACTGACCGAGCTGGGCCGCATGGAACGCGGCTACGTCAAGCCGGTGCGCCGCCGGGGCCGCATCACCGGCTATGTCACCTACTGCGCCGACGGCACCTATCTGTGGCGCTTCAAGAGCCGGGAGCTGGCGGTCGCGGCCATGCGCCAGCAGGACCTGGAGCCGCTCAGCGTCCACTGATCCCGCACCATGGCGCCGGGCGCCGGGCGTGAAAAAAGCCCCTTTCCCGAAGGAAAGGGGCCTTGAGTGCTTGGGATCTGTGCGTGGAGCGTTTGCTTGAAGGCCTTCGCCGGTCAGGCGGCGGCGGCCTGGGAGGCGACGTCGGCCGTGGCCGGCTGGACCGCCTTCCGCTCGCGGGCCGGGAGCATGTCGCCGACCGCGAAGCCGACCGCCATCAGGTTCGGCACGGCCATCGCCACCAGCAGGGCCGACCACAGCTCCAGCGACACGGTGCCGAGCGGGTTGGCGATCTGCGCCGTGACGGCGGACACCAGCAGGGCGCCGGCGATGATCGCCTCGTTCCGGGCGCAGAAGCGGCCGGGAGCCCGCTTGCCGCCCTTGGCGGTGACGCGGAAGGCGTCGTGCTTGCGGACCAGGCCGCGCAGGGCCGCCATCGCCACCGTGGTGGAGAGAGCCATGCCGATGAAGCAGGCACCCAGCGCGTCCTTCCAGCTGTTGCCCGAAGCCCAGCGCGAGGCGGCGAGGCTGGAGGCGGCGCGCAGGACCAGGGCGCCCAGCACGGCGGCCGTGGCTTCGACCGGCGGCAGGTGCAGCGGGAACACCAGCGAGGCGAAGGTCCAGGTCACGGCGGCGACGCCTGCCACCAGGCCGATGGCGTCCGACCACCAGCGCGCCCAGTTCGTCAGGTAGCCGAACTTCTGCCGGGCGGTCAGGCCCTTGAAGCCGGGCAGGAACTTCCGCCAGTGGGCGCGCAGGATCTGCGTGGAGCCGAACACCCAGCGGTCGCGCTGCTTGCGGAACTGCATGAAGTTGTCCGGAGCCAGACCCTCGCCCAGCCGCTCGTCCGTGTAGGCGGCGCGCCAGCCGGCCGACAGGATGCGCAGGCCAAGCTCCGTGTCCTCGCAGATGCCGTTCTCCGACCAGCCGCCGACATGGTCCATGGCGGAGCGGCGCAGCATGATCATCGTGCCGTGGCAGATGAAGGCCTGGGAGGCGACGCCCTCCTGCATGCCGACGTCGAAGAAGGCGCGGTACTCGGCGGCCATGGCGGCCTTCAGGCCGGTCTCATGGCCGTCGCGGTGCTCCTGCGGGGCCTGGACGATGCCGACCGAGGGGTCGGCGAAGACCGGGGCCAGCTTCGACAGCCAGTCGGGCGACACGGTGTAGTCGGCGTCCAGCACGGCGACGATCTGGGCCTCGGGCGCCGTGTGGCGCAGGGCGGCGTTGAGCGCGCCGGCCTTGTAGCCGGAGATCTTGCGGTACCAGTGGAACTTGAACTTCGGGCCGAGCTGGGCGCACATCTCCTCGACCGGGCGGACAAGCTCCTCCTCCTCGGTGTTGTTCACGAGGACGACGACCTCGTAGTTCGGGTAGTCGAGCCGCGCCAGCGAGCGCAGCGTGGCGTTCAGCACGTCCGGCTGCTCGCGGCAGGCGGCGACGTGGATCGACACCATCGGCTGGTGGCCCGAGGCCACGCGTCCCTGCGGCAGCAGCTCCGGCGCCCGGCCGGTGAAGAGGCGGCGGACCACCTCGGTCAGCTCGGCGAAGGCGACGCTCATCATCAGGGAGCCGAGAAGGAAGGCCGAACCCCAGGTCATGACCGCGCCGAAGGTCAGATACTCGTTGTAGGCGCCGGACACCGCCATGCCCACGGCGAGGCCGATCACGTTGGCGCCGATGCCGGCGGCCAGCGCGAAGGTCATGTTGGAGCGGCGGCGGAAGGCGACCACGGCCGAGAGCAGCAGGCCGAGCCCGATGGCGATGCCGGCGCCCAGACGCTCGCCGTAGGAGGCCGGGACGGCGCCCGCCAGCGGCCACTTCCAGTTCCGGTCGGTGTCGAGCATGCCCCAGCTCGGGCCGGGCGAACCCTCGATGGTGGTTTTCCACGGGCCGTCGAAGGCCTCGACGACGTTGTAGTGCAGGCCGAGCATGCCGGCCTCGGCCGCGAAGTTGCGGACGATGGAGGCCTGCGCCTCGCGCGACGGGAAGGCGTCGTGGAAGTTGTCGCCGCCGGACGGCCAGCCCACCTCGCCGACGAAGAGCGGCTTGCCCGGATAGGTCTTGCGCATGGTGTCGAGCCGGTCGCGGATCCAGGCGAGCGCCTGGTCGGCCTGCACGCCTTCCCAGTAGGGCAGGACGTGGACGCCCATGAAGTCCGAGGCCTTCACCGTCTCCTTGGCCTTCACCATCTCCGACCAGACGTCGGCGGTGCCGACCTGGACGCGCTCGGGCACGGCGGCGCGGACGCGCTTGATGTAGCCGGCCAGTTCGGCGTCGGTCACCTCGGCGCGCAGCAGCGTCTCGTTGCCGACGATCACGCGCTTGACCGAGTGGAGCTTGCGGGCGAGCACGATGCCGCGGGCGATCTCCTGCTCGTTGCGCGCCTTGTCGTCGCTGAGCCAGATGCCGAGCGAGACGTCGAGCCCGTGGCGCGACGCCAGGGCCGGAACCTGCCCCTGCGCGCCCAGCGAGGAGTAGGTGCGCACGCCGTTGGCGAAGCCGGCCACGGCGGCCATGTCCTTCTCGACCTCCCGGATGGGAACGTTCGGGTTTTCCGTCGGGTCGTAGTCGCGGCCCGACGGCGAATAGGAAACGGACTCGATGCGCCCCGGCTCGGCCGAGATGGGCGTCGGCTGGTTCCGCGAGGACCAGAAGGATGCGTGGCCCGCGGTCACGGCCAGCAGTGCCGCGGCGACTGCCGCGAACCGGATCGAACGTTTCGGATTGCTCATGGGAGTTCGCAAACCTGAGGAGATGGTGGGCTCGCCACCGGACATGACGACGAACGTCGCATGTCCTCTTTCTATTCCAGCCTTCCTAAGATTTTCTTTTCGGAACGGCGCGGGCATCCCTCTGTTGGTGTGTTAACCAGTACATTGAATATTCTAGTCTGGAGATTGTTTGTATGACCCTCAAGAAAGACTCCCGGCAGGACGACGCGATGGAGGCCCGGGCGGAAGGCCAGGACAGGCCGGGCGTGGACGTCGAGGCGCTGGAAGAGACCATGGAAGAGGTGGTCGAAACGCTTGCGGTGGCTGAGCAGGCGGCCGAATTCGTCCAGGCGCGCAGCAACGACGAGGACGCCCGCCGCCGCGCCGCCACCGTGCAGGAGCAGGCCGAGGCCATGCTCGACGCGGCGGAGGAGAGCGGCGCCGGCTCGCCTCAGGAGACCTCGCGCACGGCACCTCCCACCCCGTCGGGCCGCACCCTGCACTGAGCGGAGCGGCAACGGGCGGCGGCGAATCGGGCGAATCGGGGAACCGTCCCCACCCCGCGCCGGTTTCCCGCAGCGGACACCCCGGCCCGAGAGGCCGAACGCCGACGGACCGACCACCAACACACCCACCGGAGGACCCCGCATGGCCGGCAAGCACGAACAGAGCCCCGAGCACCAGAAGGCCCACGACCTCGCCGAGGAGGCCATCGAGACCGCCGCCGACGGCGACGTGAAGAAGGCCCGCGAACTGGCCGAACACGCCAAGGATCTGGACCCCAAGATCGGCCAGGAAATGAACCGCGAGATCGAGCAGGACCGCCGCCAGGCGGAATCCTTCGAGGGCGACAAACAGCGTTAAGGCTGCCGGCCCTCTCCCGCGCTGGAGAGGGCTTCCCTGACGCCCCGCAGCCCTACCGTCCCGCGGCCGCCCGCCGCAGCGGTTCCCCGCCGTCCGGCTCCGCCGCCCCCCGCGCCGTCCTGGCCTTCGCCAGCAGATGCGCCATCAGGGAGCGCAGACGGCCGGCCTTCAGGGGCTTGTTCAGCAGATGGCAGCCGGCGGCCTTGACGGCGGCCTGCACCTCCGCCGTGTGGTCGGCGGTGACCACGATGCCCGGCAGGTCGCCGCCGCAGGCCCGCTGGACCGCCGCGATGGCGTCCAGCCCGATGCGGCCCTCGTCCAGATGGTAGTCGGCGACGATCAGGTCGGGCCGCCCGTCCTGCGCGGCGCGCTCCAGCGCCTCCTCCGCCGTGGCGGCGACGGCAACCTGGCAGCCCCAGCCACCGAGCAGGGCCGCCATGCCCTCCAGGATGCTGACCTCGTTGTCGATGACCAGCACCGCCGCACCCTCCATGCCGTCGGCGCGAGGCAGCATGGGGAGGGGCCGGCGCGCCGGGCGCACCGCAGCGTCCTGGCCGATCGGCAGCTCGATCCCGAAAAGGCTGCCGCGCCCGTGTTCCGACCGGACCACCAGCGGATGGCCGAGCCGCCGGGCGATGCGCTGCACGATGGCGAGGCCCAGACCCATGCCGCGGTCCCGCCCCTGGTCGTTGAGGCGGCGGAACTCCTCGAAGATCTCCTCCTGCTTGTCGGCCGGGATGCCGACGCCGGTGTCCCAGACGCCGACCAGCAGCCGGTCGCCACGCCGCCGGCAGCCGACGAGGATGCGCCCGGACGGCGTGTAGCGGATGGCGTTGCTGATGAGGTTGCGCAGGATGCGCCCGACCAGGCGCGGATCGCTGCGCACCGCCAGCCGGCAGGGCTTCACCGTCAGCCGCAGCCCCTTGGAGACGGCCACCATGGCGTGCTCGCCCTCCATCGCGGACAGAAGCTCCGCGATGGGGAAGTCGCCGATCTCCGTGTGCATGACGCCGGCGTCGAGCTTGGAGATGTCGAGCAGTGCCGTCAGCAGCTCGTCCACCCCCTCCAGCGCCGCCACCGTGCTGTCCACCAGCCGGCGGTTGGCCGGGGCGACGCGGCGTTCGGCCAAGGCCGCCATGAAGACGCGCGCGGCGTTCAGCGGCTGGAGCAGGTCGTGGCTCGCCGCCGCCAGGAACTTGGTCTTGCTGAGGTTGGCCTGCTCGGCCTCGGCCTTGGCGGCGCGCAGCTCGGCGGTGCGCTCCTCCACCCGGCGCTCCAGGTTGAGCTTGGCCTCCTGGAGCTCCAGCGCGGCGCGGCGCCGCTCGGTGATGTCGGTGTAGGTGGAGACCCAGCCGCCGTCCGGCATGGTGTTGCGGCGGATTTCCAGCACCCGGCCGCCCGGCGCCTCGTGTTCCAGCTCCAGAGGGCGGCCCGGTTCGATGGGGCGGACGTGGCCCGACCCGTCCACGGTGAACTGCCGCCGGATGCAGTCGGACACCATGACGTCGCGCAGCGACGTGCCCCGGAAGACCAGCGTGCGCGGCAGGCCCAGCAGCTCCACGAAGCGGTTGTTCCAGGCGACCAGCCGCTGCGAGGCGTCGAACACCGACACGCCCTGCGACAGGTTGTCGAGCGTCGCCTGGAGGAGGGCCGAGGTTTCGGCCAGCTCGTGCTCGCGGCGGCGGGTCTCGCTGATCTTGATCTCGGTGATGTCGGTGTAGATGCCGACGATGCCGCCGTCCTCCGTGCGCCGTTCGCTGATCTGGAGCCAGCGCCCGTCGCGGAACTGCAGCACGAAGGGCTCGCCCGGCGCGCGGTGGCTCGCCATGCGCCGCCGGACCCAGTCCTCCGGGTCGCTCATGGCGTCCACGATCATGCCGTCGGTGGCGGCGCGGCGCACGATCTCCTCGAAGGTCATGCCGGTGGCCGCCGCGTCGCCCAGCCGCCAGATCTCCCGGTAGCGGTTGTTGCAGAGCACGAGACGGTCGTCCGGACCGCAGAAGGCGAAGCCCTCGCGGATGGAGCGGATCGCCTCGCTGAGGCGGGCCTTGGCGGTCTCCGCGTCCTCGGTCGCGCGGCGCAACTCCCGGTTGGCGTGCTCGCCCTCGCGCAGGGCCGTCTCCAGCGCCTGCGTGCGCTCGTGCACGCGGTTTTCCAGCAGCACCGCCGTCTGGAACAGCGAGAAGGCGTTGCCCTGAAAGTCCATGCTGCGCTCCACCCTGTCCATCAGGACCTGGTTGATGCGCCGCAGCTTCGCGTTCTCCCGCGCAAGCTCGGACTGGCGGTCCATCCCGCCGGTCAGCGCCTGTTGCATTCTGCCCCGCTTGCCCCTGCTCCGACGAACCATACCGTTGGCACCTCCAACAATGACGCAGCTCGCCCCCGTGCGGGTACAGTCCAAAAGTGCAATGGCGCGGTGCGAAAAAAAGCCGGCGTGCGAAAAAGAAGCCCTTCTCCGCGACCGTTGCGAAAAGCCCGCGCCCGGTGCAATGTCCCACTCCATGTTGCAACGCCGTTGGATTACCATCAACGGCCAGGATCGCCCTTCCGTGATCACGATTGGGCGATTCGCCGGGGCGATGCACGGACATCCTGGCAGATCGTGCACAGTGGAGGATTGGTGAAGATGACTGACGGCACCCTGCTCGACACACCGTCGCGCTTGCTGGGCAGCCCGGCCGCGGGTTCGCGGCGCGTGGCCAGCTTCGACTATGTGGTCGTGGGCGGAACCGGCGATCTGACCTTCCGCAAGCTGCTGCCCGCCCTCTATTACAGCCACAGCGAAGGGCTGATCGACGGCAAGAGCCGCATCATCGGCGCCTCGCGCTCCGAGCTGTCCGGCGACGACTACCGCACCCGCGTGGTGGAGAGCCTGAAGCGCTTCCTGCCGGCCTCCGACTATGACGAGGACACGGTCGCCAGCTTCGTGCGGCGGATCGACTATGTCGCCACCGACGCCACGGACCCCGACGGCTGGCGGAACCTCGCCGCCTTCCTGGGCGAGGACGACACCAAGGTGCGCGTCTTCTATCTCGCCACCTCGCCGGACCTGTTCGGCCCGATCTGCCAGCGGCTGAAGGAGGCCGGGCTGGTCTCGCCGCTCGCCCGCGTCGTGCTGGAGAAGCCGATCGGCCGCGACCTCAAGACCGCGCTGGAGATCAACCGCCAGGTCGGCGCGGTCTTCGAGGAAAGCGCCATCTACCGCATCGACCATTACCTGGGCAAGGAGACGGTCCAGAACCTGCTGGCGCTGCGCTTCGCCAACGCCCTGTTCGAGCCGGTCTGGAACAGCCGCTACATCGACCACATCCAGATCACCGTGGCCGAGACGGTCGGGCTGGAAGGGCGCGGCGGCTATTACAACCGCTCCGGCGCGCTCCGCGACATGGTGCAGAACCACCTGCTCCAGATGCTCTGCCTCGTGGCGATGGAGCCGCCGTCGCATCTCGAGAACGAGGGCGTGCGCGACGAGAAGCTGAAGGTGCTGCGGGCACTCGACCCCATCTGCGGTCAGGACGTCATCCACCGCACGGTGCGCGGCCAGTACCGCGCCGGCGCCATCAACGGGCAGGCCGTCCCCGGCTACCTCGATGAGCCGGGCATCGAGGGCGAGAGCAACACCGAGACCTTCGTGGGCCTGCGCGCGGAGGTGCACAACTGGCGCTGGGCCGGCATGCCCTTCTACATCCGCACGGGCAAGCGGCTGCCGGTGAAGGCCTCCGAGGTCGTCATCCAGTTCCGCCCCGTCCCGCATTCCATCTTCCCGGGCTATGGCAACGACAAGCTCCAGCCGAACAAGCTCGTGGTGCGGGTGCAGCCGAACGAGGGCATGCACCTGCACCTGATGACGAAGGAGCCGGGACCCGGCGGGCTGCGCCTGCGCGAGGCGGTGCTGAACCTCAGCTTCTCCGACACCTTCAAGCAGCGTTTCCCCGACGCCTACGAACGCCTGCTGATGGACGTGGTGCGCGGCAACCCGACGCTGTTCATGCGCCGCGACGAGGTCGAGGCCGCCTGGCGCTGGTGCGAGCCGATCCTGGACGGCTGGGAAGAATATTCGGTCAAGCCGAAGCCCTACATGGCCGGAAGCTGGGGGCCCTCGGCCGCCGTCGCGATGATCGAGCGCGACGGGCGTTCCTGGCATGACGACGCGGCGGTGGGACGGTGAACGCGGTGAGCGGCACCTTCCACGGCTTCGCCGACCCGCAGGAGCTGGCGGAGAAGACCGCCGCCCGCATCGCCTCGATCCTGGGCGACGCGCTGGCCGCGCGCCCGACCGCCTCGCTGGTGGTGCCCGGCGGCCGCACGCCCGGTCCCTTCCTGTCCCGCCTGGCGCTGGCCGGGCTGGACTGGGAGCGGCTGCACGTCTGCCTCAGCGACGAGCGCTGGGTGCCGCCGACCGCCCCGGAAAGCAACGAGGCGCTGCTGCGCCGCACCCTGCTGACCGGCGATGCGGAACGGGCGCACTTCGTCCAGCTCTACACCGGCGGCTCGACTCCGAAGGTCGGGCTGGAAGAGGCCGAGCGCCGAGTCGCCGCCCTGCCCCGCCCCATCAACGTGGTGGTGGTCGGCATGGGCGAGGACGGCCATTTCGCCTCCCTCTTCCCCGGCGAGGAGGCCCTGGCCCAAGGGCTGCGCGAGGATGGCACCGCATCGTGCGTCCCCGCCATCGGCCCCGGCGGCGGCCCGCCGCGCCTGTCCCTCACCCTCTCCCGCCTGCTCGACGCCCGCCACCTCTTCCTGCTGGCGACCGGCGAGGCCAAGCGCGCCCTCTGGGACAAGGCCGCCGACGGCGGCCCCGCCGAGGAGCTGCCCATCCGCGCCCTGCGGCGGCAGACCAAGGTGCCGGTCGAGGTGCTGTGGTGCCCGTGAGGGGTTAGGCGCGAAAGCGCTACGGTTGAACGCTCGGCGCAGTAAGGCCTCAGTAGAAGGCCGTTACCCCGTCATCCCCGCGAAAGCGGGGATCCAGTACTTCCCATAGTGACCCCATCGGAAACTCTGGTTCCCCGCGTCCGCGGGGATGACGGAGAAGTGGTTTTTCTTCGGAAGCATTTCGCTGAACGACACACGGCTTACGTGCCGGCGTCCCTCACACCCCCAACAGATCCCTCACGAAGAACCGCACGGCGATCCCCGCGATGGTCGGCTGCACGGCGTGGGGGCCGTTGAATTCGAGGTAGGTGACGTCGTAGCCGGCTTCCTTCAGCCGGGTGGCGTTGGCGCGACCGCTGGTGGCGACGGGGAGCTGTTCGTCGGCGGCGCCGTGGGCGATGAAGACGCGCGGCTCGCCCTCCGGCATCAGGACGGCCATGAAGCCGGCGGACATCGCCATGATGTGGGTGACGAAGCCGCCGTTGGTCAGCCCCATGGTCAGGGACATGCTGCCGCCGTCGGAATGGCCGGCGAAGCCGATGTGGGTGGGGTCCAGCCGGTAGCGGGCGGCGACCTCGGCCAAGGCCAGTTCCAGCCGCTCCCGGTCGGGGCCGCTGCCGCCGATCACGATGTCCCAGGTCGGCAGCAGCGACTGCGGCCCGAGCAGGAGGAAGCGGTGGCGTTCCGCGTGTTCTTCCAGCACCGGCATGATGCGCCGGGCGCTGCCGCCCGCCCCGTGGAACAGCACCACGAGCGGCACGGGGACGGCGGGGTCGATGCCGTCGGGCACGTAAAGGAAGGCGTCGCGGATCTCGGCGATGCCGAGCGCGTGACGGCCCGGCGGCAGCGGCGGCTTCGTGAGGACCGCCGCCGGGTCGGGCTTGAAGGACAGGCGGCCGGTGAGTGACGGGTCGATGTCGATCATGCCCGCCACTCTACCGGTCCTCCGGCCGGCTGTCCGTGCCCGCGGCACCCCGTGCTTTCCGCATGGCGGGAAAAGCCGTGCTCCCGCCCATGCGCCGTAGCGCCGGCCTCAGCCGCTGTTGCGCAGGCCGGCGGCGACGCCGTTGATGGTCAGATGGATGCCGTTGGCCAGCTGCTCGTCGCCGCCGCTCGCACGGTGGCGCTTCAGCAGCTCGACCTGGACGTGGTTCAGCGGGTCCAGATAGGGGAAGCGGTTGCGGATGGAGCGCGCCAGCAGCGGGTTGCTCTCCAGAAGCTCGCTCTGCCCGGTGATGGTCAGCAGGGCGTCGATGGTGTCCTGCCATTCCGTGCGGATGCGCGAAAAGATCGCCTCCCGCAGGGCCGGGTCGGACACCATCTCCGCGTAGCGCGACGCAATGGCGATGTTGCTCTTGGAGAGCACCATGTCCATGTTCGACAGCAGGGTCTGGAAGAAGGGCCACTCCCGGTGCATCGCCTGGAGCTTCGCCATGCCGTCCTTGGGGTTGGCGGCGAGCCAGGCCTTCACGGCGGTGCCGAAGCCGTACCAGCCCGGCAGCATCAGGCGGCACTGCGCCCAGCTGAACACCCAGGGGATCGCGCGGAGATCCTCGATCCGCGTGGATTTCTTGCGCGAGGCCGGGCGGCTGCCGATGTTCAGGTTGGCGATCTCGCCGATCACCGTGGATTCCCAGAAGTAGCGCTCGAACCCCTCCGTCTCGTAGACGAGGCCGC
This sequence comes from Azospirillum sp. SYSU D00513, assembly GCF_017356015.1. GTDB lineage: Bacteria > Pseudomonadota > Alphaproteobacteria > Azospirillales > Azospirillaceae > Azospirillum. The sequence goes on along the minus strand of NZ_JAFIQV010000040.1, from coordinate 42,628 downwards.
GATAGGCACGGAAGGCGTGGTTCGACAACTCCTGCATCGTCGCGAGATACTCCTCGCGCGGGGCGGCGTGCTCGGGCTGGAGAAGCGTCGCCTCCAAGGTCGCGGCGGCCATGGTCTCCAGGTTGCGGCGGCCGACCTCCGGGTTGGAGTATTTGCCGGCGATGACCTCGCCCTGCTCGGTGATGCGGATCTTGCCCTGCACGGCGCCGCCCGGCTGGGCCAGGATCGCCTGGTAGCTCGGGCCGCCGCCGCGGCCGACCGAGCCGCCGCGGCCGTGGAACAGGCGCAGCTTCACGCCATGGCCGCGGAACACCTCGACCAGCGCGATCTCCGCCTTGTACAGCTCCCAGCCCGAGGTCAGGAAGCCGCCGTCCTTGTTGCTGTCCGAATAGCCCAGCATCACCTCCTGCACCCCGCCGCGGCTGTCCAGCAGCGCCTTGTATTCGGGGATGGAGAAGAGCCGGTCCATGACCTGGGGGGCGTTGCGCAGGTCGCCGATGGTTTCGAACAGCGGGATGATGTTCAGGTCCAGCACGCCCTCGCGCGGACGCAGCAGCCCGGCTTCCTTCAGCAGGACCGCCACCTCCAGTATGTCGGACACGCCGTCCGCCTTGGAGATGATGCAGTTGGTCACGGCACAGGCGCCGTAGCGGCGGCGCGCATCCGCCGCCGTGCGCAGGATGTTCAGCTCGGAGTTGGTCTCGTCCGAATAGGTCAGGAAGCTCGAGGAGAGCGGGCGCGGGCTGCTCATTTCCGCCAGCAGCAGCGCGATGCGCTCCTCCTCGGACAGGGACAGGTAGTCCCCTTCCGTCCCGGCGGAGGACAGCAGCTCGGCCACCGTGCGCTCGTGCACGTCGGAGTTCTGGCGCAGGTCGATGCTCGCCAGGTGGAAGCCGAAGATATCCACGGCGCGGCGCAGGCTGCGCAGCCGGCCGCGCGCCAGCGCCGCCGAGCCGTTCGCCACCAGCGACCGGTCGAGCAGGTCGAGGTCGGCCCGCAGTTCGGCCGCGTCGGTGTAGGGCTCGCCGTGCGGCCAGTGGCGGTGCGGCGCCTGGAGCTGGCTGAGTTCCCGGCCGGTCGCCGCCAGCCGGGCGTAGATTCCGCCGATGGCGCGGCGGTAGGGCTCGTCCTGGCGCGGCGACCCGTCGGGCGAGCGCTTGATCAGCTCCAGCAGCTGGTCGGAGACGGTGACCGCGCGGGAGTTCAGCGACAGCTCGTTGCCGAGCAGGAACAGCTCCTCCAGATAGAAGCGGATGGCCTGGCTGCTCTGCATCCGCATCGCCTTCCGCAGCACATCGGCCGTGACGAAGGGGTTGCCGTCGCGGTCGCCGCCGATCCAGCTCCCGATGCGCAGGAAGGACGGCAGCTCATGCCCGTTCCAGCCGGGCACCGTGGCGCGCAGCTGGTCCTCCAGCGTGACGTAGAGGCGCGGGAGCTGCTTGAGGAAGGTGTAGTCGTAGAAGGACAGGCCGTTCACCACCTCGTCGATGACGGTCAGCTTGGTCCGGCGCAGGATGTTGGTCTGCCACAGCGTCAGCACGGCGCGGCACAGCGCCTCTTCGTTCGCCCGCTCCTCGTCGGGCGTCATCCGGTAAAGCTCCCGCTCGGCCATGAGATGGGCGATCTCCATCTCGCGGGTCAGGATGCTCTTGCGCTGCACCTCGGTCGGGTGCGCGGTCAGGACCGGGCTGATGTGGGCGTCGTCGAAGAAGGCCTGGAGCTGCGCCGCCGTGATGCCGGCATCCCGCGCGTGCGCCAGCGCGCAGTCCATGGAGCCCGGACGCGGCGTGGTGGAGCCGGCCAGCGCGTGGGCGCGGTTGCGGCGGATGTGGTGCTGGTCCTCGGCGATGTTGGCGAGGTGCGAGAAATAGCTGAAGGCGCGGACGATGCGCGAGGTCTGGGCCAGCGACAGGCTGTTCAGCAGCTCCTCCAGCTCGTGGCGCGCCGCCTCGTCCTCCTCCCGGTGGAAGCGGATCGAGGTCTGGCGGATGCGCTCGACGATCTCGAAGACGGCTTCGCCTTCCTGGCTGCGCACGGTGTTGCCGAGGATGCGGCCCAGCAGACGGATGTCGTCCCGAAGCGGCTGGTCCTTGTCGGGGGTGTCAAGGGTGGTGAGGCCTGGCATGTCGCGTCGTCCGTCGCTAGAGGTGTTCGTGCCGGAAATGCTGCTGGGTGATGCGCGTTCGGGTGCTGCTCTCGTCAGGTTTCGGTGCCCGGCAGGGGCCGCGATGGGCATGCGTCCGCACGCCGCCGGGCACGTCTCACGACTTTGCGCCTATCCATTCCGTCTGCCAAGTCCTCGCGGCGCGCTTTGCCGGAAAGCGGAAGAACAGCCGCAATTGTTGCGCTATACAGACTATCAGTATAACGTGCAATTACTTGGGCGGTGCGGGAGCCCGCGGGAGGACCGGCCTCCCGCGGGCAGGATCCTCAGGCCTTCAACGCGCTGGCTTCCTCGGCCAGCTTCCGGATGGCGTCCCAGTCGCCCTTCTTCAGGGCGTCGGCCGGAGTCAGCCAGGAGCCGCCGACGCAGACGACGTTGGGCAGCTTCAGGTAGGAGGGCGCGTTCGCCAGCGTGACGCCGCCCGTCGGGCAGAAGCGCAGGTGCGGCAGCGGCGAGGCGTAGGAGCGCAGGGCCGGCGCGCCGCCGTTCGCCTCGGCCGGGAAGAACTTCAGCATGCCGTAGCCGCGCTCGCCCAGCGTCATGGCCTCGCTGACCGTGGCCACACCCGGCAGCAGCGGCACGGCGCTGTCGTCTGCGGCGTCCAGGATGCGCGGCGTGGCGCCGGGGCTGACCGCGAAGGCGACGCCGTCGGCCTCGGCCTCCTTGAGCTGCTGCGGGGTCAGCACGGTGCCGACGCCGACCGTGGCGTCCGGCACCTCGGCGAGGATGCGGCGGACGCATTCGCGGGCGACGGGCGTGCGCAGCGTGACCTCCAGCACCGGCAGCCCGCCGGCGACCAGCGCCTTGGCCGTCGGCACCGCCGTCTCGACGTCGTCGAAAATCAGGACCGGGATGACCGGAACGCCGCGCAGCACCGCGACCACGTCCTTCTTCTGCGCACTCATAGCCTTGTCCCCTCTTGTTTTTGAATTTGGCGGCACACTGTCGCATTCACGAACGAAAAACCACCTTCCATCGTCATCCCCGCGCAAGCGGGGATCCAGAGCGTTTCAGAACGTTGCCGATGTGCCCTGGATTCCCGCTTTCGCGGGAATGACGGTCGAAAGATGAGGTTTCTGGTTCAAGAGCGATCCTGGTTCAAGACGTTACTGGAAAATCGACGCGCCGTTCTCGGCGCTGCCGGCCTTGTCGCGGAAGACGCCGAACAGCTCGCGGCCGACGCCGAAGCCGCCGGGCAGGGTTTCCGGCACGGTGACGGTGCGCGCCTCCCACTCCGCCGGGTCCACCAGCGCTTCCAGCGTGCCGTTGGCAGCGTCGAGCCGGACGATGTCGCCATCGCGCAGCTTGCCGAGCGGGCCGCCGTTCTTCACCTCCGGCGTGACGTGGATGGCCGCCGGCACCTTGCCGCTGGCGCCCGACATGCGCCCGTCGGTGACCAGCGCCACCTTGTAGCCCTGGTCCTGGAGCACGCCGAGCGGCGGGGTCAGCTTGTGCAGCTCCGGCATGCCGTTGGCGGCGGGGCCCTGGAAGCGCACGACGACGACCACGTCGCGTTTCAGCTCGCCGCGCTTGAAGGCCTCCTGCACCGCCTCCTGGCTGTCGAAGACCAGGGCCGGGGCCTCGACCACATGATGCTCCGGCTTGACGGCGGAGATCTTGATGACGCCGCGGCCGAGATTGCCGGTCAGCACGCGCAGGCCGCCCTCCTTGGCGAAGGGCTTGGCGGCGCTGGAGAGCACCGTCTCGTCGCCGCTCGGGCCGACGGGCTTCCAGACCAGCTCGCCGTCCTCCAGCGCCGGCATGCGCCGGTAGGCCTCCATCCCGCCCTCGCCCAGCACCGTGTTCACGTCGGCGTGGATCAGGCGGGCGTCGAGAAGCTGGGAGATGACGTAGGGCATGCCGCCCGCCGCGTGGAAGGCGTTCACGTCGGCGGCACCATTGGGGTAGACGCGTGCCAGCAGCGGCACGACCGCCGAGAGATCGGCGAAGTCGTCCCAGGTCAGCTTGATGCCGGCGGCGTTGGCGATGGCCGGGATGTGCAGCGTGTGGTTCGTCGAGCCGCCCGTCGCCAGCAGCCCGACGATGGCGTTCACAACGGCGCGCTCGTCCACGATGTAGCCGATGGGCGTGCCGGGCGCGGGCTCCGTTCCCTTGCCGGTCATGGCGACGACGCGCCGGGCGGCGGCGTCGGTCAGGGCGGTGCGCAGGGGCGTGCCGGGGTTGACGAAGCTGGCGCCCGGCAGGTGCAGCCCCATCATCTCCATCAGCATCTGGTTGGTGTTGGCCGTGCCGAAGAAGGTGCAGGTGCCGGGGCTGTGGTAGGAGGCCGATTCCGCATCCAGCAGGGCCGCGCGGTCCACCTTGCCCTGGGCGTAGAGCTGGCGGATGCGGTTCTTCTCGCCGTTCGACATGCCCGTGGGCATCGGGCCGGCCGGCACGAAGACCGTCGGCAGATGGCCGAAGGCGAGCGCGCCGATCATCAGGCCGGGCACGATCTTGTCGCAGATGCCCAGACACAGCGCGCCGTCGAAGGTGTCGTGCGACAGGGCGACGCCCGTCGCCATGGCGATGACGTCGCGGCTGAACAGCGACAGCTCCATGCCGGCATAGCCCTGGGTGATGCCGTCGCACATGGCCGGCACGCCGCCGGCGACCTGGGCGACGCCACCGACCGCGCGCACCGCCTCGCGGATCTGGGCCGGGTAGGTCTCATAGGGCTGGTGGGCCGACAGCATGTCATTGTAGGCGGTCACGATGCCGATGGACGGCTTGCCGCCGGAGCGCAGCCCTTCCTTGTCGCCGGCGCCGCAGCCCGCGAAGGTGTGGGCCAGGTTGGCGCAGCCCAGCTTCTCCCGCCGGGGCTGCGCGGAGGCGCCCTCCAGCCGGGCCAGGTAGGCGCCGCGGCTGTCGCGGCTGCGCTCCCGGATGCGCTGGGTAACCTGGGTGACGATGGGATGGAGTGACTGTGCCATCGATCCGCTCCGCTGCGAGTGGCCCTGACCTGATCAGGATGTCCTGATCGGGGTGGCGTCGTGCCTGCGGCGGACCTTACGACCATCGGCCGATGCTGTGAAGAAAATTTTCTTCATGAGAGCCGGTTTTCGGCAAGTTCCAGCACCCATTCCAATGGAAAGCGGCTATTCTACCTCGCAGCGATGAAAATCATCGCCATACTTTGGTGCCAGCCCCTTCCCTCTTCCGGACCGACATGATGCTGAAGCCGCTCCAGATCCTCGACGACATCCGCCGGCAGACGCCGGATCTGAAGCCGTCCGAAGCCCAGGTGGCCGGGATGGTGCTGGCCGACCCGCGCCGGGTGCTGACCCTGAACATCACGGCACTTGCCCAGGCGGCCGGCGTCAGCGAGGCGACGGTGGTGCGCTTCTGCCGCAGCATTGGCTGCGCCGGCTTCCCCGACTTCAAGCTGCGGCTGGCCGAATCCCAGGCGCGCGGCACGCCCTTCATCAGCCAGGACGTGGCGCCGGACGACGACGTCTCCGTCTTCGCGCGAAAAATCTTTTCATCGGCCGCCGCCGCGCTGGGCGAGGCGTCGGACCGGCTGGACACCGCCGCCGTGGCCCGCGCGGTCGATCTGCTGGCCGCCGCACCCCGCATCCTGTGCGTCGGCATGGGGGCTTCCGGTCCCCTGGCCGAGGACACGGCGCACAAGTTCCTGCGGCTCGGGCTGGACGCCCAGGCCTGCACAGACCCGCTGCTCGGCCGGATGCTGGCGGTCAATCTCGGCCGGGACGGCGCGCTGCTGGTCATCTCCAACACCGGGCGCAGCATCCCGATCATCGAGATGGCCCAGGTCGCCCGCGACCTCGGCACGCCCGTCATCGCCCTGACCGTGCCCGGCTCCCCCCTGGCCCAGGCCGCCACGGTCCTGATCGGCAACGAGCCGGTGGAGGACGCGGAGATCTTCACCCCGATGGCCTCGCGGCTGGTCCAGCTCACCACCGTGGACGTGCTGTCCACCGGCGTGGCGCTGAAGCTCGGCGCGCCGGCGCGCCGGCACTTGGCAAGGGTGAAGTCCGTGCTGGCCGACACGCGCATCCCCCTCCCGGGCGAGTGAGCAGGCATCATCCAAACGTTTTCATTGACGGGAGTACGGCAATGCCGTATTCTTTAATCCTGTGAAGATCGCCATAGATCCGGCCAAGGACGCCATCAATCTCGCCAAGCACAAGCTGCCGCTGGCTTATGGCATCCTGATCCTGAGCGACCCGAGGGCAGTCCACATCCCGGACAGCCGTTTCGACTATGGTGAGGAACGGTTCAACTGCTTCGGCCATGTCGGAAAGCGGCTCTATGTCGCCACTTATCATCTGCGCGACGAGACGGTCCGGTTCATCTCGGTGAGAAAGGCCAACATCCGTGAGCAACGAAAATATCATCACAGTCACCACCAAGCCTGACGGTTCCATCGTCGAGATCCTGCCGGACGGAACGGAGCGCCCGTTCGTCATGCCGGAGATCGACTGGGACGCCATCGACGCCATGACCGACGAGGACATCGAACGCCAGGTGGCCGAGAACCCGGACGCAGCACCCATCCTGTCGGACGAGGAGCTGGACCGGGCCTTCTTCGGCGCGCGGGTCAGGCGGATCCGCCAGAAGACCGGCCTGTCACAGGCGGCCTTCGCGGAGCGGTTCCGCTTTCCGGTCGCCAGCCTGCGTGATTGGGAACAAGGGCGCCGGGAGGCGGACGCGGCGACCAAGGCCTATCTGACGGTGATCGAGCGGGAACCGGAGGCCGTGCTGCGCGCCCTTGCGGGCGACAAGGCGGCCTGAAGAGCCCCGGGTCCGGGGCCGGCACATCCGGCGGTTACACTTCGTTACAGTATACTCACTGCCATGCGCAGCCGCGCGGGAGTATGATCCGCGCGTCGGCGGCCCCGTTCCGGAAAGACTGTTTTCCGAACGCTTTTCGGGCGACCGCACGGACATGTGATCCGGCCTCTCCCCCGCCCGTCTTGAAGGGGGGCGGCCCACGTGTAGATTCTAGAACGATTCTTGGTACGAATGATATTGGCGTGGCCGGGTCCGGCGGGAAACAGCTCTGCTTTCTCCCCGGTTCCGCCGTCCGGCGCCGATTGATCAACAGGGGACCGGCGAGCGCATGAAACGCACGCATTTCTTCGGACTCCTGCTCGCCGGCGGTTTGGCGCTCGGCGGCGGGGGATATTGGTTTCTCGGCAGCGTCCAGGCGCAGCCGCAGCCCGCCGGCCAGGCGGCCAAGCCGCCGCCCCGCCCCGCGGTGGAGACGGCGAAGGTGCGCGCCGGCACGGTGACGGTCACCATCGAGGCGCTGGGCACCCTGCAATCCCGTGAATCCGTGGTGCTCTCGCCGGAGATCGACGGCGTCGTCTCCGAGATCCTGTTCGAGGAGGGCACGCCGGTGAAGGCCGGCGACCTGCTGGTCCGGCTCGACGACGCCATCCTCAAGGCCGAACTGGACCAGGCCAAGGCCCAGCTGACCCTGGCCCAGGCCAATTACGAGCGCGCCGACACGCTGGTGCGCCAGAGTTCCGGCACCTTGCGCGCCCGCGACGAGGCGCTGGCAGCCCTTCAATCGGCGCGGGCCAGCGTGTCGCTGGCGCAGGCTCAGCTCGACAAGACCTCGGTCCGCGCGCCCTTTTCCGGCGTGCTCGGGCTGCGCTCGGTCAGCCGAGGCGAGTATGTGAGCCGGGGCGAGGCGCTGATCTCGTTGCAGACCATCGACCCCCTGCGCGTGGAGTTCCGCGTTCCGGAGACCTTCCTGTCCGCCGTCAGGACCGGGCAGACGATCGAGCTGACCGCCGACGCCCTGCCCGGCCGCCGCTTCGCCGGCCAGATCAGCGCCATCGCCCCGCAGGTGGACGTGAACGGCCGCGCGCTGCAGATCCGTGCCAACGTGCCCAACACCGACGGCATCCTGCGGCCCGGCCTGTTCGCCCGCGTCACCATCGCCGCCGCCAGCCGCGAGAACGCGCTGCTGGTGCCCGAAGGGGCCATCGTGCCGGAGGGCGAGACCCGCTTCGTCTATCGCGTGGTCGAGGGCAAGGCGGTGCGCGGCCCCGTGAGGCTCGGCCAGCGCCGCGCCGGCGAAGTCGAGGTGCTGGACGGGCTGACGGCGGGCGAGATCGTGGTGACCGCCGGCCAACAGCGCCTGCGCGACGGTGTCGCCGTCGAGGTGGTGAATCCGCCGCAGGGGTCCTGATCCATGCGCATTTCCGAAATCTGCGTGCAGCGGCCGGTCTTCGCGACCGTCCTCAGCCTGATCATGCTGCTGCTCGGCGTCGTCAGCTACGACCGGCTGACGGTGCGCGAGTACCCGAACATCGACGAGCCGGTCGTGTCCATCCGGACCGACTATCCCGGCGCCAGCGCCGAGATCATCGAGACCCAGGTGACCCAGGTCCTGGAAGGGTCCATCGCCGGCATCGAGGGCATCGACACGCTGACCTCGATCAGCCGGCCGGAATCCAGCCGCATCACGGTCACCTTCCGCTCCACCATCGATCCCGACGTCGCGGCCAGCGACGTGCGCGACCGCGCCAGCCGGGTGCGGGGCCGCCTGCCGGAGGAGATCGAGGAGCCGGTCATCTCCAAGGTGGAGGCCGACGCCCAGCCGATCATCTACCTGCCCTTCATCAGCGACCGCATGTCGCCGCTGGAGATCACGGACTACATCGACCGCTTCGTCGTCGACCGCTTCAAGAACCTGCCGGGCGTCGCCGACGTGCAGATCATGGGCGAGCGGCGCTACGCCATGCGCATCTGGGTGGACCGCGCCCGGCTCGCCGCCTATGGCCTGACGACGCAGGACGTGGAAGACGCGCTGCGCGGCCAGAACGTCGAGATCCCCTCGGGCCGCATCGAGAGCACCGACCGCGAATTCACCGTGCTGTCGCGCACCGGCCTGGTCAACCCCGCCCAGTTCGAGGACGTGGTGGTGAAGCAGACCGAAGGCCTGCTGGTCCGGCTGCGCGACATCGCCTCGGTCGAGCTGGGCGCCGCCGACGAGCGGCGCGACAGCCGGTCGGACGGCAAGAACGCCATCTCCATCGGCATCATCAAGCAGGCGACCGCCAACCCGCTGGACGTGTCCAACGCCGCTCAGGGGGTGCTGCCCCAGCTGATCGAGGATCTGCCGGAGGGGATGACCACGCGCATCTCCTACGACTCCTCCGTCTTCATCGACCGCTCCATCCAGGCGGTGTTCCACACCATCGTGGAAGCCGTCGTGCTGGTGGTGATCGTCGTCCTGTTCTTCCTGCGCACCTTCCGCGCCACCATCATTCCGGTGGTGACGATCCCGGTGTCGCTGATCACCACCTTCGCGATCATGTACGCGGTGGGCTTCTCCATAAACACGCTGACGCTGCTGTCGATGGTGCTGGCGATCGGCCTCGTTGTCGACGACGCCATCGTCGTGCTGGAGAACGTCCACCGCCACATCGAGGAGGGAACGGAGCCCAAGCCCGCCGCCATCATCGGCACGCGCGAGATCGGCTTCGCCGTCATCGCCATGACGCTGACGCTGGCGGCCGTCTACGCGCCGGTGGCCTTCGCCCCGGGCCGCGTCGGCCGCCTGTTCCTGGAATTCGCGCTGACGCTGGCGAGTGCCGTGATCGTGTCGGGCTTCGTGGCCCTGACGCTGACGCCGATGATGTGCTCCAAGCTGCTGAAGCGGCATGAGAGCCACGGGCGCGTCTACAACGCGCTCGAGCGCTTCTTCGAGGGAATGGGCAACGGCTACCGGGCGGTCCTGCGCGGCACGCTGCGGGTCCGCCCGCTGGTCGTGCTGCTGGGGCTGGCCGTGGCGGGCGCCAGCGGGCTGCTCTTCACCAGCCTGAAGTCGGAGCTGGCCCCCGTGGAGGACCGCGGCGTCATCCGTGTCATGGGAACGGCCCCGGAAGGCGCCACCATCGACTACACCGCGCGCTACAGCCGGCAGGTCGAGCAGGTGGTGGCCGGCATTCCGGAGGTGCAGTCCTACATGGTCATTTCCGGCTTCCCGGAGGTCACCCGCTCGATCTCCATCGCGCAGCTCCAGGACTGGGACTCGCGCGACCGCAAGCAGCAGGAAATCGCCGCCGCGATCCAGCCGGAGCTGGCGCGCATCGCCGGCATCTCCGCCTTCCCGGTCAACCAGGCCTCCTTCGGCCAGCGCGGCACCAGCCGGCCCATCGAGTTCGTGATCCAGACGTCCGGCACCTACGCCGACCTGGAGGATTACGTGAACCGCATGATGGAGCGCATCCGCGACTATCCGGGCCTCTCCAACCTCGACACCGACCTGAAGCTCAGCAAGCCGCAGATCGAGGTCGCCGTGAACCGCGACAAGGTGGCGGATTCCGGCATCCAGGTCTCCACCGTCGGGCGCACGCTGGAGACGCTGCTGGGCGGCCGGCAGGTCACCCGCTTCGAAAAGGAGGGCGAGCAGTACGACGTCATCGTCCGCCTCGCCGAGCGGGACCGCGGCACGCCCCAGGACCTCAGCCGCATCTACGTGCGCGGGACCGAAGGGCAGATGATCCAGCTCTCCAACCTCGTGGACGTGAAGGAGACCGTGGCGCCCAAGGAGCTGAACCGCTTCAACCAGCTTCGCGCCGCGACCATCACCGCCAACTTGGGGCCGGGATACGCCCAGGGCGAGGTGCTGGCCTTCCTGGAACGGACCGCGGCGGAGGTGCTGCCCCAGGGCACCCAGACCGACTATGCCGGCCAGAGCCGCGAGTTCCGCGAGACGGGATCCAGTCTTATGTTCGTCTTCGTTCTGGCGCTGGGCTTCATCTATCTGGTGCTCGCCGCCCAGTTCGAGAGCTTCCTCGACCCGCTGGTCATCATGCTGACCGTGCCCCTGTCGATGACGGGCGCCCTGCTGGCGCTCTATCTCACCGGGGGCACGCTGAACGTCTACAGCCAGATCGGGCTGATCACGCTCGTCGGGCTGATCACCAAGCACGGCATCCTGATCGTGGAGTTCGCCAACCAGCTCCAGGAGCAGGGCCGCTCCAAGGTCGAGGCCGTCGTGGAATCGGCGGTGCTGCGCCTGCGCCCGATCCTGATGACCACCGGCGCCATGGTGCTGGGTGCGGTTCCGCTGGCGCTCGCCACCGGCGCGGGTGCGGAAAGCCGCCAGCAGATCGGCTGGGTCATCGTCGGCGGCATGTCGCTCGGCACGCTGCTGACGCTGTTCATCGTGCCGACCGTCTACACGCTGCTGACCCGCAGCCGTCGCGCCGAGACGGCCATCGACGCCGCGGCCGCCGCACCGGCGGAGTGATGCGGCTGACTGATGGGGCCGGACGGACGAAAAAGGGCGGGTTCCGCAAGGAACCCGCCCTTTTCATTGGGCCACCGGGATGACGGCCCTCTCAAGCACGGCCGCTCAGCCGTTCCACTTGAAGTCGGGCTCGGTCTTCCCGCGGACCTCCTCGACCGTCACGCCGGGGGCGAGCTCGACCAGGGTCAGGCCGGTGCCGCCGGCCTTGTCGATGGAGAAGACGGCCAGGTCGGTGATGATCATGTCCACCACCGCCGTGCCGGTCAGCGGCAGGTTGCAGCGCTTCAGGATCTTCTTCTCGCCGTCCTTGGCGGTGTGCTCCATCACCACGACGATCTTCTTCACGCCGGCGACCAGGTCCATGGCGCCGCCCATGCCCTTGGCGAGCTTGCCGGGAATCATCCAGTTCGCCAGATCGCCGTTCTCCGCCACCTGCATGGCGCCGAGGATGGAGAGGTCGATGTGGCCGCCGCGGACCATGGCGAAGCTGTCGGCGGAGCTGAAATAGCTCGTGTCCTTCAACTCGGTGATGGTCTGCTTGCCGGCGTTGATGAGATCGGGATCCTCCTCCCCCTCGAAGGGGAAGGGGCCGATGCCGAGGATGCCGTTCTCGCTCTGCAGCGTGACCTCCACCCCCTCGGGGATGAAGTTCGCCACCAGCGTCGGGATGCCGATCCCGAGGTTCACGTAGTAGCCGTCCTTCAGCTCGCGCGCCGCGCGCGCGGCCATTTCGTCACGGGTCCAAGCCATTGTCCGGTCCTCCCTCAGGCCCGCTTGCGCAGGGTGCGCTGTTCGATGCGCTTTTCGTAGTCTTTGCCCTGGATGATGCGCTTCACGAAGATGCCCGGCGTGTGGATCTGGTCGGGATCAAGCTCGCCCGCCTCCACCAGGATCTCGACCTCGGCGATCGTGACCTTGCCGGCGGTGGCCATCATCGGGTTAAAGTTGCGCGCGGCCTTCCGGTAGATCAGGTTGCCGGCGGTGTCGCCCTTCCAGGCCTTGACGATGGCGATGTCGCCGACGATCCCGCGCTCCAGGATGTAGGTCTCGCCGTCGAAATCCTTGTGCTCCTTGCCTTCCGCCACCAGCGTGCCGACGCCGGTCTTGGTGTAGAAGCCGGGGATGCCGGCGCCGCCCGCGCGCAGCCGCTCGGCCAGCGTGCCCTGCGGGTTGAACTCCAGCTCCAGCTCGCCCGAGAGGTACTGCTGGGCGAAGAGCTTGTTCTCGCCGACGTAGGAGGAGATCATCTTCCGGATCTGGCGGGTCTCGAGCAGCTTGCCGAGGCCCCAGCCGTCCACGCCCGCGTTGTTGGAGACCACCGTGAGGCCCTTCACGCCGCTTTCCTTGATGGCGTCGATCAGGTTCTCCGGGATGCCGCACAGGCCGAACCCGCCCGCCAGCAGCACGATGTCGTCACGAATGACGCCTTCCAGGGCGCTCTTCGCGTCGGAGTAAACTTTCTTCATCCGGTTGCTCCGCACCTAAGTCTTCGTTGTGCGCGGCAGGTCCCTTCCGGTCCGTCGCCGGACGGGCGCTTCGGCCCGGAATCCGGCAATGTCCCGGCTGTCGCTTCCTCCCAGTCGCGCCGCTTTCCGGCACGAGGTGGGCGAAGTGTAGCGCGGAATGCTGCGGATGCAAAATACGGAGATGGCGAACGGTTCGCGGGTGCGGCGGAAGCGATCCCGTCCGCCCGGCTCGTCTAACGGGCCAAGATCAGGAGGCGGAATCCGAAAACAGAAACGCCGCGTTGGTTACCTTCCTGAAGAGAAGATGACCAACGCGGCGCTGCCGCGTAGAATTGGTGCCCAGGAGAAGACTCGAACTTCCACGACATTTCTGCCACAGGTACCTGAAACCTGCGCGTCTACCAATTCCGCCACCTGGGCTTAGCAACCGTTGTCCGGTGCGGTGGGCGGTTTTTAGCGATCCGCCCACCGCGCGTCAACAGCTTTTCTCCAAGCCGTCATTTTTTCCGAAAGCCACGGTAATCAAGCCTTTCTCGGGCCGGGCCACCCCAGCTTTTGCCCTGCCTTCCGCCGAACGGTCGAGCTGAAAAAGCGACCGGCTCGCCGAAAAACCTGTCGCCTGGAACCGCCGCCCCGTCGGACACTGGCGGACAGGACCTCATTGGAACGGGGAAGCACGTGGCGGCGCTGCATCGACGCTTGATCGGGAACGGAACGCTGTCCGTGGCGGGGCGGTCCGCCGCGTTGGCACTCCTGCTGAGCTTCGCCCTGGCAGGCGCGGGAGCGGACGGGGCGGTGGCGGCCGACCTCACGGTCACGGTGCGGGGGGTGGCGAACGCCGAGGGCAGCGTGCTGGTCGCCGTCTGCACGGAGACGACCTTCCTGACCCCCTCCTGTCCCTACACGGGCGGCGCGCCCGCGCGGGCCGGCGAGGTCGCGGTGACGGTGCGAGGCGTTCCGCCCGGCCGCTACGCCGTGCAGTCCTTCCATGACGAGAACGGCAACACGGACCTCGACCGGAACTTCCTCGGCATGCCGAAGGAAGGTCTCGGCTTCGGCAACGACGCGCCGATCCGCATGGGCCCGCCCGGCTTCGAGGAGTCCGCCGTGGCGGTCGCGGAGCCGTCCGGCCGGACGGCCCTGTCCTTGCGCTACTTCATGGAGCGGTGACCGCGGCGGCACCGTTTCCATCTGCCATTTCCGCCGGATCGCCGCCGCCCGGCGTCCCCAGCGCGCCGAGCGCGCGGGTGAAGCTCGTGGCGCCGGAGCTGCGGATCGGCATGAAGCGCTTGCGCATGCGCCGGCACAGACCCTTCACCTGGAGGCAGGCGTCGTGGCTGATGCAGTCGATGGGGCAGACCACCACGTCGGCGCGTTCGACCAGCCCCTCCAGGCAGCGCGTCGCCTTCTCCACCCCGCCGTCATGGTGCAGCAGGCAGCCGTTGCGCGACTCCACCGCGGCGCGGATGTGCGGCATCAGGTTGGGGCGTCCGCCCACATAAAGGATGGACTGCCCGCCGAGATCCCGGGGCGTCGCCGCCGCGGCCGGCAGGGCGGCGGCGCGCTCGCGCTCGAAGGCGTCCATGGGGATGGCGACGGCGCCCTCGCCCGCCGGTGCCCGCTTCGGCCGCGCGGACGCGCCGTCGAGCAGCCGGTGCAGCCGTTCGACCTCGCCCTCGGCGAGGCGGGCGCGCATCCGCTCCGCCGTGACCCGCCGGCGCAGAACCGCGAGTTCCTTCTCCAGGCGGGTGTTGCGGGCCGGTGCCGCGGCTTCCCGCGCTGCCGCCTCCCGCGCGGCGAGCGTTGCGCGGGCCTGGGCCAGCTCCTGCTCCAGCGCACGGATGCGGGCGTCCTTCTCCGCCACCCGCTCGACCGAGGCCCGTTCCGTCCGCGCGAGCCGCTCGGCCAGCTCGGCGCAGCGCCGGTTCAGCTCCTGGTTGGCGCGCAGGCTGCGCCGGTTCTCGCCGCCCATGAGGTGCGAGAGCATGTGCACCTCGCTGTAGGCGCGCACGCGCAGCTCGTCCGGGACCCCGGCATGGCCGACCAGCGCCCAGAAGGCCGGCGCGACGTTGCCGGAGGCCACGGCCGCCTCCCACAGGGCGGCCCAGCCCTCGGCCGTCTTCTCGCGGGCGAAGCGCCGGATCTCGCCGGAGAATTTCTCGTCCAGCCGCTTCGTCATCAGCTTGGCCGCCGGGCCGGGCACGCCCGCCTGCTCCACGAAGGTCCGGTGGATGTCGTAGTCGCGCGTGCCCGGCGCCATGACCAGCTTCAGCCGCCGGCACAGCCAGGCCATGTCCTCCGGCGTGAAGCAGGTGCCGACGATGGCGCAATGGTAATGGCGCGACACGTTCCACAGCTTCACCCGCTCGCGCTGACCGGCCAGCCGGGGCAGCCCCACCCCTTCCAGGCGTTCGAACATGGATCGTCTCCCGCGTCTTTGCGTCTCGTCGTTGCGTCGTGTCTCCGCGCTGCAGGTCAACGTCTGCAACTGCAAATCACTCGCAACTTGATACGCCGGAACGCGGGGCCTGGCAAGCGCCTCGCATGAGCCCTCTACCAAAGGAGAAGGCTGGCGGTGCCTCAGCCCGCCCGGATATCGCGCAGGAAACGGTCCACACCCCGGCGCAGCTCGTCGGCTTGGGCGGACAGCTCGGACGCCGCACCCAGCACCCGCGTGGTCGCCGTGCCGGTCCGAGCCGCGCCGTCGGTGACGCTGAGGATGCTGGCGTTGACCGCTTCGGAGCCAGCGGAGGCCTGCTCCACGCGGCGCGTGATGTCGCCGGTGATGGCGCCCTGCTGGTCCACCGCCGCCGCGATTGCCGCGGAGATGCGGCTAATCGCGGCGATGGTGTCCTTGATGCCCTGCACCGCCTCAACGGCACTCCGCGTGGCGTCCTGCATGGCGGCGACCTGCCGGGCGATCTCCTCCGTCGCGACGGCGGTCTGGCCGGCGAGGCTCTTCACCTCGCCGGCGACGACGGCGAAGCCCTTCCCGGCCTCCCCGCTGCGGGCCGCCTCGATGGAGGCGTTCAGCGACAGCAGCTTCGTGCGCGCGGCGATGTCGGAGATGATCTTCACGACGCCGCCGATGCTCTCGGCCGAACTGGTCAGGCTGCGCACGGTGCTGTCCGTGCGCTGGGCCTGCTCCACCGCCCGGCCGGCGATCTCGGTCGAATCCTCCACCCGCCCGCCGATCTCGGCGATGGCCTGGGACATCTGCCGGGCGGCGTCGGCGACGGCGCGCATGTCGTCGGCGGTCCTTCCGACGGCGGCCGAGGCGGCGGCGGCCTGCCCGCCGGTCTCATTCCCGATGCCGGTCAGGGTTTGGGCGGTGCTGTCCAGCTCGCCCGCGGAGCGCTCGACGGCGCCGAGCGCCGTGGTCACCACCGATTCGAATCCGCGGATCAGCTCCTCGGCCCGCTCGGTCCGGCGTCGCATGGCGCGCTGCTCGGCGAATTTGCTGAAGAAGGAGCGGACATACTCGTCGGCCGGGCTGTCCAGCAGCTCCGACGGCGTGCCCAGCTGCACCAGCCGTCCGTCGCGCATGATGGCGATGCGGTCGGCGATGCGCATCGCCTCTTCCGGGTCGTGCGAGACGAAGACCACCGTGCGCTGGTGCTCGCGCTGGAGGCGGAGCAGCTCGCCCTGCATCTCCGCCCGGATCAGCGGGTCGAGCGCGGAAAAGGCTTCGTCCATCAGCAGGATGTCCGGATCGTTGGCGAGCGCGCGGGCCAGCCCTACCCGCTGCTGCATGCCGCCGGACAGCTCGTGCGGGCGTTTGCCCGCCCGGTCGCCGAGCCCGACCAGCTCCAGGGCGCGCAACGCCTTCTCCCGCCGGGCGGCCTTGCCCATGCCGGCGACCTCCAGCCCGAAGGCGGCGTTCTCCAGCGCGGTGCGGTGCGGCATCAGGGCGAAGGACTGGAAGACCATGCTCATCCGCGACCGCCGGACCTCGACCAGCTCGCGCATGGACAGCCCGCCAAGGTCGGTCCCGTCCAGCAGGACGGCCCCGCCGGTCGGCTCGATCAGCCGGTTCAGCAGGCGCACCAGGGTGGATTTGCCCGAGCCCGACAGCCCCATGACGACGAAGATCTCGCCGGCCCGCACGTCGAAGGACACGCCGTCCACTCCGACGCTGGCGCCCGTCTCCCGCAGCACCGCGTCCCGGTCCGCGCCCTGCGCCAGCATCTCCAGCGCGCGGGGCGTCAGGGTGCCGAAAACCTTCCGGACCTCCCGCACCGACAGGCGCGGCGCTGCGGTTTTGGTCACCAGCTCGTTGGGCACGGCACACCTCCATGCAAGGGGGCATCATCGGCGGCACCGATTGGCGGCACGCAGCCGCCACTCCTGCCAGCCTACAGCATGGGGCGTTGCCGAAAGCCGCTTTTGCAGAACTGCGGCGGATTTCTTGCTGTTTGCGGCAGACATCGCGCAAAGCAGACGTTGGGACGGCAATCGAAGGCGGCGGCTCGCGCCTGCCTGCACTGCGTTCCCCTTCCTGATCACAAATCAGGCTTTCGCCTGGATTTGCGGCAGAAGGCTTTTTGCGCCATCGGATCGTTTGGAACGCAGCCGGAACAAGGGATTGGGTGAAAGGGTGGAGGGCGCCTCACCGGTCCCGGTCGGGACCTCGCATACCACGAAGGTGGAATCCAGACAGGCCGGGGGCGACCTAGTCTTATCGGGCATGACGAATCGATTCGATGCCCGCCCCTGCCCCGCCGCCCCCGGCCTATGGGATGTCTTCAGCCTGGAAACCGGGGAAGCCGTGCGAATCCGCGGCGTCCCCCAGACCGGACTGGACCCGCACCGCGCCCACGACGTGGCGGACCAGCTGAACCATTCCCTGGTTGTTGCGGATGGGGCGAGCGGCGATGGGACCAAGCCGGAAGGCGCCGAGCCCGGCCTTCCTCGGACTCGTGCCCGCCCGCGCTCAGAAGGCGCCTTGAAGACGCGCGCGGGACACCGCACCAGCGGAACGGCGGGCCGCGACCGGCGGGCGGGCCGGCTGCGGCCGGGCAGGCTCGGCTCCTGACCGGCCGGCCATGATCTCGTCGAGTTCGAACTGGAGCGCCCGCAGTTCCCGCTCCGCGGAACGGTCCATCAGGGAAACGGTCACGCGCACGAGGCCCCAGACGGACCCGCAGACCAGCGCGAGCAGCATCATGTCCGTATCCATCCCGCTCTCCGATTACCTCGTTCTTTCGAGCGATGATGGGGTAGATCCGATGGATTTGCCTTGTGACGATGCTGTGACCCGGCGCCTCGCGCCCCGGATGCCCGCCCGGGGCGGGATCAGGCGATGGTGCCGATGGTCTCCGGTCCCGCCTCGCCACGCAGGATGAAGCCGGTGCGCCCGATCTGGAAGGCGATGAAGGGCAGGCCGTCGCTGCCCCGGCATTCATGGACCACGCCCCCGTCGGCATCGATGGAGCGCTGCACGCTGGCTCCGGCCACCATCTCCGCCCACGCATCCAGCGCGATCCGCTGCACCGCCATGATCGTCAGTCCCCGCCGCCATCTATCCGGTTGATGTACTCCTAAAGTCCTTCATACCGGCGCGTTCCGCCCGCCTGGGGAGACAAATAAGCGTCCTCCCCAGGGGTTCCGGCCCGAAAAACAAGCCTCAGTAGATGATCTTGATGCGCGCGGCGGCCTCGCGGGCGGTGGCCCGGGCCTCGTCCGCGGTGGCGCCGGATGCCAGCGCCACGCCCATGCGGCGGTAGGGCCGGGTGGACGGCTTGCCGAAGAGCCGCACCTCGACTTCCCGGTCGGGCGTGCCCAGCGCCAGCGCTTCGGCGAGCCCGCCGATGGAGAAGCTTTCCGCCGCGCGGTCGGCGAGGATCACGGCCGAGGCGGTCGGGCCACGCAGGGCAATGGACGGGATCGGCAGGCCGAGGATGGCGCGGGCGTGCAGGTCAAATTCCGACAGGTTCTGCGACAGCAGCGTCACCATGCCTGTGTCGTGCGGGCGCGGCGACAGTTCGGAGAAGATGACCTCGTCCTTCGTCACGAAGAACTCCACGCCGAAAATCCCATAGCCGCCGAGATTGTCCACCATGCGCTCGGCCATCTTCCTGGCGTCGGCGAGCAGGGCGTCGGTCATCGGCACGGGCTGCCAGGACTCCTGGTAGTCGCCGCGCTCCTGCCGGTGGCCGATGGGCTCGCAGAACGTCACGCCCTCGCGGGTGCGGACGGTGAGCAGCGTGATCTCGTAGTCGAAGGCGACGAATTCCTCGACGATGACCTTGCGGCGGTCGCCGCGCATGTTGGCGACGGCGTAGTCCCAGGCCTTCTCGAGATCCTCGCGCGCCCGGACCGTGCTCTGCCCCTTGCCGGAGGAGGACATCACCGGCTTGATGACGCAGGGAAGGCCCGTGTGCTCCACGCCCGCCAGCACCTCCTCCAGGCTTTCGGCGTAGCGGTACTTGGAGGTCCGCAGCCCCAGCTCCGTCGCGGCCGCTTCGCGGATGCGGTCCCGGTTCATGGTCAGCACGGTGGCACGCGCCGACGGCACGACGGAGAAGCCGCGCTCCTCGAACTCCTGCAGGACCTCCGTGCGGATCGCCTCGACCTCCGGCACGATGTGGTCGGGACGGTGCTTCTCGATGGCGGCGCGCAGCGCCTCGGCGTCGAGCATCGAGAACACCTCCGCCTCGTCCGCGACCTGCATGGCCGGCGCGTCCGCGTAGCTGTCGCAGGCGACGACGTGGCAGCCGTAACGCTTTGCGGAAATCACGAACTCCTTGCCGAGTTCGCCGGAGCCGAGAAGCAATATCTTCGCCGTGAATGCCATCTGTGCCTTCCTGGTCGTCGCCGATGCGCGCGTGTCGCGGCGGTTATAGAAGAAAAATGGGATTTTTCCCTAACAGATCACGATCCGGCGGGTACAGGACCTCGTATAGACCTCCATGCCCGCTGATCGCGCCGAGCGCGCGACGGGCCGCTTCTTCGCCGTTAAGGACTTGTTAAGCATTTGACACAAAATGCGGGGTGCATTTCACGTCTGCAATGTGTATAGAAGTCCACTCGAATAAAGCGTTCCCGAAGGAACCGGGTTGCGTCAGGACGGCACCGGCGGCACGCGACGCCGGACCGGTGTCCGCTGCCCGTTGCGGCCGAGGGGACAAGGGTTGACGCACTCTCAATCCCCCTGCGGGAGCCGGTTCGACATCATGGGCGCATCATCAGGTCCAGGGCGGGCGCATCCGGTCATCCGGCGCAAGATCGCCCTTTCCTCCTTTCTCCGGGGTCGCCGACGTGCCTTCTGATTCCGCCGCGGCTCCGGCCTCCGCCGCCACGCCCGGATCGCCCCTGACGCCGCGCCACCAGCCCAAGGGGAACGGCCTCGGCAGGCTGCTGGTCTGGCTGACCGCCGGCCTTGCGACCCTGGCCTTCCTGGTGCTGGCCGCCCTGCCGGTCGGCCGCGACGCCAGCGCCGCCGTCTCCATCGCCAGCGTCGTCGTCGCCTTCGTGCTCGCACGCTTTTCCGAGCGCTTCTGGTACGCCCGCACCATCACGGTGCTGCTGTTGGCCTTCACGACGCTGCGCTATTTCTTCTGGCGCATCGACGGCACCGTGCCGCCGATGGACGACCTGCTGAACTTCATCCCCGGCGTCATCCTGTTCGTCGCCGAGCTGCTGACCTTCTGCCTGTTCTTCGTGTCGCTCTTCGTCATCCTGGACCCGATCAACCGCAAGCCCGTGCCGCTCCAGGGCGACCCGTCCGAATGGCCCACGGTCGACGTGTTCATACCCAGCTACAACGAAAGCGCCGATCTGCTGGAGACGACGCTGGCGGCGGCCATCGCGCTGGACTATCCGACGGACCGGTTCCGCGTGCATCTGCTGGACGACGGCGGCACCGACCAGAAGGTCAATCACAGCGATCCGGCGGCGGCGGCCGAGGCGCTCGCGCGGCGCCAAACGCTAATGGCGCTCTGCGAGCGGCTGGGTGCCCATTACCGGACGCGCGCCAAGAACCTCCACGCCAAGGCCGGCAACATCAACGAGGCCTTCCACAAGACCGATGGCGAGCTGATCCTGATCCTGGACGCCGACCATGTCCCGACGGTCGATTTCCTGCGCGCCACGGTCGGCTTCTTCCAGCAGGATCCGGGCCTGTTCATGGTCCAGACCCCCCATTTCTTCGTCAACCCGGACCCGGTCGAGTACAACCTGAACACGTTCGAGCGCATGCCCAGCGAGAACGAGATGTTCTACTACTCGATCCAGCCAGGGCTGGACCGCTGGAACGCCTCCTTCTTCTGCGGTTCGGCGGCGGTCCTGCGCCGCACCGCGCTGGAAGAGGTGGGCGGGCTGGCCGGCGAGACCATCACCGAGGATTGCGAGACCGCGCTGGAGCTTCATTCGCGCGGCTGGCGCAGCGCCTACCTGGCGCAGCCGCTGATCGCCGGACTCCAGCCGGAAACCTTCGCCTCCTTCATCGCCCAGCGCTCGCGCTGGGCGCAGGGCATGACACAGCTCTTCGTGCTGAAGAATCCGCTGTTCAAGCGCGGCCTCACCATCCCCCAGCGCATCTGCTACACCAGCACCATGATGTACTGGTTCTTCTGGTTCTGGCGGCCGGTCTTCATGCTGGCGCCGCTCTGCTACGCCTTCTTCGGCCTGGAGATCTTCCGGATCAACCTCTACGACTTCATGTGCTTCGTGCTGCCGCACATCTTCTCGGCCATCTTCCTGTCGCACATGCTGCACGGGCGCACACGCTGGCCGCTCTTTTCCGAGCTGTACGAATATGTGATGTCGCTGCACATCGCCCGGGCCTCCATCTCCACCCTGCTGAACCCGCGCGCCCCCACCTTCAAGGTGACGGCGAAGGGCGAATCGGTGGACAGGACCGGCTTTTCCGAACTGGCCCTGCCCTTCATCGGCGTGGTGCTCCTGCTCGGCGCCGGGCTCGGGCTGTGCCTGTGGCGCTACCTGCAGTTCCCCGAGCACCGTGAGGCCATCGCCCCCGTCGCCCTTTGGAACCTGCTGAGTTTCCTGCTGGCCGCCAGCGGCCTCGCCGTCGTCTACGAGCGCAAGCGGGTCCGCCGGCAGGAGCGCATGACCCTCCAGCGGCCAGGCTTCCTCACCTTCGAGGACGGCACCAAGGCACCGGTGCAGATCACGGACCTGTCGGCGGGCGGCCTCGGCCTCACCATGGAGCCGCGCTGGCGCGAGCGGCTGAACCAGGTCGGAACCCCGCTGCTGTCCACCGCCGACCCGATCGACGGCCAAACCCTGTCCACCGGGCTGAAGATCCTGCGGATCGAGGCCCGCTCGGGCGAGCTGGTGGTCGGCACCGGCTTCGTGCCGCGCGGCCGGGAGGAGGTGCTGACCATCGCCCGGCTGGTGTTCGGCAACAGCGCCGGCTGGGAATCCTGGATCGGGCGCAAGCGGACCAACACGCCGAACCTGATGCTCGGCTTCGCCTATTTCTTCGGGCGCATCCTGCCGCGCTCCGCGCTGGCCCTGTGGGCCATCGTCACCACCGGCTTCGGCTATCTCGGCCCGCGCCGGGCGGGCAAGCCATGACCCCGGCGAAGGTCCAGCGCTCCATGCTCCCGCGTTCCTTCCGCCCGCGCGCCATGGCGCTCCCGCTCCTGCTCGCCGTGCTGACGACGGCCCTGCTGCCCGCCAGGGCAGTGGCCGACGAGCGGACGATCTCCTTCGCCAACCTGCGCGACGGCGCCCCGGCCATCGAGATGCAGGGCGAGGACGCCTCGCTGGAACTGGAGGCGCTGATCCCGCCGACCGGGCCGTTGCGCCAGGTGGTGCTGAACGTCACCTACGAGAACGGCATCGACATCCTGCCGGACAAGAGCCGCATGATGCTGGCGCTGAACGGGGAACCGGTCGCGGAGCTGCCGCTGTCGGCCTATCACGGCCCGGCCAGCGCCTCCATCACCCTGCCGCCGGAGCGCATCAGGCCGGGGCGCAACCGCATCACCTTCGTGCAGGAGGCGCAGCACCGGGCGCTGTGCAACGTGCGCGGCACCTACGACCTGTGGTCGCGCATCCATCTGGCGCGCTCGAGCCTGACGCTGCGGTCGGACATGGCCCCGCCGGTGCCGGACCTCGCCATGCTGCCCCAGCTCCTGGGGGCGAGCCGCTGGCTCGACGCGCCGCTCGCCATCCTGCGCGCCGGCACGGCGATGGGACCGGACCATCTCGGCTGGGGCGCGCTGGTCGCACAGGGCTATTCGCTGGCGCTGAACGGGCGGGCGCCGCGCGTCGTCTCGGCCGCCCTGCCCGCCCGCCGGCCGCAGGGCGCGCCCGCCGACGGCAAACCGCTCCCGCCGGAGATGGTCCCGAGTCCGAAATCGGTGATCGTGGGCCTGCGCGACGATCTGGGCGGGCTGCTCGACCCGGCGATCGTCCAGGGCATCAACGGCCCCTTCCTGGGCGTCTACCCGACCGGGGTTTCCCCCGGCAGCTTCCTGGTCGTGGTGTCCGGCCGGACCCCGGACGAGGTGGACCGTGCCGTCCTGCGGCTGGCCGCCATCCACCAGCCCCTTCCCCCGCAGGCGAGCGCGGTCGTCGATCTGCCGACGGCCGCCGCCCCGGCGCGCGCGGTGGCCGAGCCGGGACGTCACCGGCTGTCCGACCTCGGCTACACGACGACGAGCCATGTCGGCTACCGCTACACGGCACCCGTCACGCTCCGCCTGCCCGCCGACTTCAAGCCGGTCGCCGACCAGACGATGGCGCTGCGGATCAACGCCGCCTTCGAGGGAGACCTCGGCCGCGGTTCCGTGCTGAACGTCCGGGTCAACGGCCGCCTCGCCGGCTCCATCGACGTGGACAAGCGGTCCAGCGGGGCCCTGGAACGGGCCGAGATGGGTCTGCCCATGACCCTCTTCCGGTCCGGCGACAACCGGATCGAGATCGAGGCCGAGCTGCCGCCCCAGCAGGAGACGGGCTGCCTCCTCGCGGTCCGCAAGCCGCGCTTCACCCTGATGGACTCGAGCGAGCTGGAAATCCCGACCTTCGGACGGCTGGTCGGGCTGCCGGACCTGGGCGCCACGGGGCGCACCGGCTTTCCCTACGCGCGCCCGGCCGGCGACGACTGGAGCGCGGCCTGGAAGGCCGGCACGGGCGGGCAGCCGCACCATTTCGACCTCGTCGTCGCGGGCGAGGGCGAGAGCTGGCCCGCCGTGGCCTGGACGCTGACCGCCCGCCTGGCGCAGAACGCCGGCACGCTGATCCACCCGATTCCGTCCATAGGCTGGAACGCGCCGGTCGGCCGCGACGCGCTGATCGTCGGCCCGATCGGCAACCTGCCGCAGATGGCGCTGGCCAGCACGGCGGTGGCGCCGGACCGGCTGGCCAGCCTGCTGGAAGCGGGAACCCGCATGTCGCTCGCCGCGGCGGCGGGCGACCCGCTGCCGAGTGGCGACCGCCAGCGCCTCATCGACCAGCTGCGCGGCGCCACGGCCGCCGCCTACCAGCCAACGGCCGGCGGGGCCTCGGCGGCGGTGGCCGAACCGAGCACGACGCGCTGGGAACGGCTGGCCGGGCGCACGCCGTCGGAAAGCACCGGGCTGTTCGGCACGCTGTTCGACCGCGCGCTCGACCTCGCCGGCCGGAACGGGGCCGGCGACACGGCCGCGGACTCCGCCGACGGGCTGAACACGCTCGGCGAAAGCGGGTACCTGCCCGACGCCGCACTTCTGCAGTTCCAGGCGCCTGGCGAAGGCAACGGCACCTGGACCGTCCTGACCGGGGCGGACGCCGGCATCGTCGCCCAGGCGACCCAGCGGCTGGCGGCCGATCCCCTGTGGTCCGATCTCGGCGGTGGGGCCATGCTGTGGCGCAGTGGCGGCGGGGGCGGAAGCACCATCCGCCCGTCCGAACGCTACAGCGTCCTGACCCACCCCTACGACCCCGGCAATCTCCTGCTGGTGGCGGCGAGCAGCCTGTCGCAGCGCATCGATGTCCTGTTCTTCCTGCTGCTCGCCACCGTGGTCACGCTGACGACGGCGGTGCGCCTGCTGCTCCGCATGTCGCAGAGGAGGGATTGATCCCATGCACCGCCGCGACCTCCTGACCCTCTCCGCGGCACTGGCCGCGTTCGCTGTCCTGCCAGCGCCCGCCGGTGCGGCGGGCATGGCCGCCTCGCTGCCCGCGGCCGACTGGCGCCGCTTCGCCGACCGCTTCATCGGGTCGGAGGGGCGCGTCTCCGACAGCGGCAACGGCGGCATCAGCCATTCCGAGGGCCAGGGCTACGCCATGCTGCTGGCGCTCGCCGCGGATGACCGGGCGGCTTTCGACCGGCTGTGGGCCTGGACGGAGGCCAACCTGCTGCGCGGGCGCGACGACGGGCTCCTGGCCTGGAAGTGGGAACCGGGAAAGGGCGTCACCGACCGCAACAACGCCACCGACGGCGACATCCTGACCGGCTGGGCCCTGCTGCGTTCCGCCGAGCAATGGGGAAACGAGGGGCACCGCCGGGCGGCGCTGTCGATGCTCCAGGCCGTGCGCCGCCATCTGGTGGTGGAGCATGGCGGCATGACGCTGCTGCTGCCCGGCGCCACGGGATTCCGCCAGGACAACGGCGTCGTGGTGAACCCGAGCTACTGGATCTTCCCGGCCCTCGCCGCCTTCGCCGCCGCCGACGCGGACGGCAAGCCGGTCTGGGAGAAGGTTTCGGGATCGGGGCTGGTCCTGATCGCCAAGGCGCGCTTCGGCCAATGGCAGCTGCCGCCGGACTGGGTCAGGATTGAGGCGGACGGGACCGCCGTCCTGCCCGAGCGCTTCAAGCAGCAGTTCGGCTACGATGCCATCCGCGTGCCGCTCTACATGGCCTGGGGCGGCTACCGCGATCCCTATTACTTCCGCCCCTACGGCGCCTTCCTGGCGCGGTTCAACGGCGGGCCGATCCCGGCCACCGTGTCGCTCCCCGGCGGCACGACGGCCCAGGTGCCGGCCTCGGTCGGCATGCTGGCGGTGTATCGGATGGCCGCGCGCATCGCCGCGACCGGCGCCGCCGTGACGGTCCCGCCGCCCGGGGCCGACGAGGACTATTATTCCAGCGTGCTGGCCCTGCTCACCCAGCTGGCCGAACGCAGCCTTGGGCTGACGCAATGACCCGACCGCTCCCCTTCTCCCTGATCCTCGCCGCCGCCGTCGCCGTGGCCGGCATGCCTGCCGTCGCGCAGGCACCCCAGGCTCAAGCCCCGATCAACAGCACGGCGGGCGGTGCGGCGGGCGGCCGCGCGCTGGCGCCCGGCGTGCAGATCCAGTTGGACACGCCCGCGGGCGCCGCGGCACCCGGCACGGTGGACGAGACGGCCCTGCGCTACTACGCCCGGACCGGCGACGTCGCCCGGCTGGAGGCGGAGATCGCGCGGCTGCGCGCGATCAACCCGCAATGGCAGCCGCCGTCGGACCTCTTCTCGCCGCAGGCCCCGAGCCAAGGTCCGTCCTTCGACGAGACGCCGATCTGGCGGCTGATGTCGTCGGGCAAGACCGCGGAGGCGCGCGCGGCCATCGCCGAGGAGCGCCGCCGCACGCCCGCCTGGCAGCCCTCGGACAAGCTGCTTCATGAACTCGACCTCGCCGAGGCGACCGGACGCATGGCCGCCGCCATGGGGGCCAAGCGCTGGCAGGAGGTCCTCGACACCGCCGCCGCGACGCCCGAGGTGGCGAGCTGCACCCGGCTGGACAATCTGTGGCGCGTCGCCGAGGCCCATGGACAGCTCAAGCAGACCGACCAGGCCTTCGACGTCTACCGCCGCATCGTCACGAGCTGCCCGAAGGCGGCGGAACGGCGCGACACCATCTACAAGGCCGGCCCCTTCCTGCCGCCGGAGCGGCTGCGCGAGCTGGCCGACCTTGCCGCGACCTCCAACCCCGCCGAGGGCGAGGATTACGCCGTGGTCCGCCGCGCGCTCCAGGACCTGGATGTCGGGCGCACGCTGAGCCGGCTCGGCGGCGGACAGGGCGAGCAGCCCACCGCCGACGAGCTGGCGAGCGCCCAGGCCGCGGTGCTGGAGCGGCGCGACGCCGGCGGGGCGCTGGCGCTGGGCTGGCATCATCAGAGCAGGAAGCGCCATGAGGAGGCGCGCCAGTGGTTCAGCCGCTCCAACGAGTGGCAGCCGGGCGATCAAGCCGTGGAAGGGCTGGTGCTGGCCCTGACCGGCCTGGGCCGCCGGCAGGAGGCGCTGGAGGCCGGCAAGGGCTGGCAGGGCCGGTCCGCCCGCGTCGACCGCGCGCTGCGCGCCGCCCGCCCGCCCGCAGCCCAGCCCGGCAGGGGAACGGCGGGCCAGGGCGCCGGTGGCTGGGGCGAGCTGGAACGCGCCCTGGCCCAGCGCGACTATGGCCGCTGCCTGCAGATCATCGAGCGGATGAGCCGCGGCGGAATGGACGCGTCCCTGGCCCAGCAGCGCGGCTGGTGCCTGATGGAGCTGAAGCGCCCGACCGAGGCGGAGGAGGCCTTCGCCCAGGCCAAGGCGCTGGCCTCCAAGGCGCCCGCCGCCGACCGCGTCCGGCTGGCCGATTCCGCGGCCTACGGCGAGACGCTGGCCCGCCTCCAGACCGACGACGCGGAGGGCGTGCTCCAGGAGTTGCCCAACATGCGGCTGACGCCCGAGCGCGAGCGCTCGATCCGCGCCAACACGCTGGCGACCCAGGCGCTCCAGGCCTATGAGGAAAAGCGCTACCGCGACACGCTGCGGCTGCTGGACGCCCGGCTCGCCTTCGAGCCGGAGCCGCGCGGCCTGACCATCATGCGGGGCTGGACGCATTACAACACGCAGCGCATCGACGAGGCGCTGCGGATCTTCGAAGCGCTGGACCGCCGCTTCAGCACCGAGGAAACGCGCGAGGCCGTTGGCGTGGTGAAACGGGCCATGTATAGGGGAGGCTGAGCGGAAAAGGATGAAACGGGTGCCGAAAGCCATTTCCCCCGCCGTGCCGGCGCTGCTGGCCGCCCTCCTGCTGGGCGGCTGCGACACCCTCTACCGCGAGGACATCTCCGGCCGGCTGCCGACCTCCTGGGTGAGGCTCGACGCCGAGGACTATCCGGTGGTCCTGCCGGCGGAGCGGGGCATCGTCCCCGTCGCCGCCCGCACGCGCCGGATGGGCAACATCTTCCAGTCCTACCGCATGGTCCTTCCCAACCCGACGACGCTCGCCGGGGAGAACCGGCTGAACGTGGACGTGGAGTATGTGCCGACCAGCGTCTTCGAGATGCTGGACCAGCCGCCCCGCGCTTTTCCGATCCCGCTCTACACGGCCACCACCCTGGAGGCGGCGTTGCAGACGGAGTTTCCGGAAATGGAGACCGAGATGGCCGAGGCGCCCCGCCGCGGCCGCTACGGCATCTACGACTACGCGGTGGCGCGCGGCGACGGCAGTGCCACCTGCGTCCTTGCCTGGCAGCTTCTCGACGACCGCAAGCGGGTGCTGCCGGAGAGCATCAAGGCCATCCGGCTGGAATGGCGCTACTGCGGGCAGGGCGCCGAGCCCCTCGCGCTCCTGCGCCCTTTCGAACGCCTCAGCCTGACCGTCGCCCCGGACATCCTGCCCGCCGAGCCGGCGGTGGTGCCGGCCTCCGCGCGCGAGATCCCGGACGAGACCCCGCCCGCCGCCCCAACGCGCGTGCGCCGTTAGGCGCCGCCGGGGCGGAGACCGCCGGCTTCGGATCATCCGCCCGGCTTGACTGTTGAAGGGACGACGACGCCCAGGGATGGCCGAGGGTCGCGGCGACGCGCGGCCATCGAACGACGCAACGCGAAACGAGCGCAGGAAACGACCATGGTGACGAGACGACTGGACCGTGACGACCATGTCCGGACCCATCTGGCCCGCATGCTGGAAGACTGGCAGGAGAAGACCGGCCGCGACATGTCCGCCGCCGCCGCCGACCAGCGCCTCCAGCAATGCACGAGCATCCTGATCGACCTGCTCGGCGAGGCCGAGAAGGCGGAGGAAGCGGCGGACAAGCTCGACGACGAGGCGTGACGGCGACCCGTTCCATGACGGCCGGTCCGGCCGCCATGGAGCTATCCCGGACTCCCCGAGGCCTCACGCCGCGGCGGGAATGCGCAGGGCTTGGCCGGGATAGATCTCGTCCGGGTCCTTCAGCATCGGCCGGTTAGCCTCGAAGATGACCGGGTACTTGTTGGGATCCTGGTAGAACTGCTTGGCGATCTTGGACAGGGTGTCGCCGGACTTCACCGTGTAGAATTGGCTCTGCGCGGCCGCCTGGGGGGCGGTCATCTGGTCATCCACCTTGGCGACGCCGTGGATGTTGCCGGCGGCCAGGACGATCTTCTCGCGCTGCTCCTGGCTCGCGGCCTGGCCCCTCACGGACACTGTGTCGCCATCGACGGACACCTCCAGCCCCTGGGCGTCGAGCCCGAGGCGACCGACCTCCTGCTTGATGTCCTCGGGCTTGGGGCCGGCGGCGTCGCCGACCTTCTTGCCGGCGTCACGGCGGAAGAAGTCGAACAATCCCATGCTTGCGTCTCCGATGGATGTGGTGCGCGGATTGGGAATCCGCGGGCCGACAACAGCCGGACCCGCCGATGATCCCGCCGGACCCGATCACCTGACGGGTCCAGCCCTGCCCTTGGCGCCTCAGGCGGCCTGTCCGAGCGCCTGCACCTGCTGCGGCGTGAGGTTCAGCCGGGCGGCCAGATACTGCAGGTAGGAGCGCTCCGCCTCGGTGTCCGGCTCCATGGCGAGCAGCGAGGCCAGATAGACCTGTTCCCCCATGTCCGCGTCGCGGGCCTCGCGGACGAGCGCGTCGGTGGACAGCGGGTTGCGAAGCTCGTGCTCGACCACCCGGTGCTCCTCGGGGCCGGCGCCCGCCTCGTCGAGCTTGGACAGGATGCGCTGGCGCTCCTCCGCCGTGATCTCGCCGTCGGCGTTCGCCGCCGCGATCATGGCGCGGATCAGAAGCAAGGCCGTCTGGTCCTCCATGGTCGCCTCGGGCAGCGCGTTGACATCGGGCGCGTCAGGCTGGGCCGGGCGGAGCATGCCCGACAGCCGGTCACCGAGGCCGCCGCCCGAACCGGTCCTCTGGCCGCCCTGGCCGCCCGACTGGCCGCCGCCGAAGATCCCGCCGAACAGCCCGCCGCCCGATCCCGAACCCGAACCGGTGCCGCCCTGCTGCCCGCCGGCGTTCTGCTGGCGCTCCTGGAAGGCCTTGTAGGCGAGATAGCCGAGGGCGCCGATGCCCGCGACCTTGCGGAAATCCATGCCGCCGCCCTGCCTGCCCATCGCGGGCATGCCGCCGGCCCCCATGCCGCCGAAACCGCCGCCGCCGCCCATGCCACCAAGGCCCCCAAGGCCGCCGAGGCCCCCGCCCATGCCGAAGGGCGAGGCCGAGAAGGCCGGCCCGCGCCGGCTCCGGCCCGCCATTCCCGTGGCCAGCATCGTGCCCAAAATGCCCGTGAGGTCCGCCATGTCCGTCTCCTGGTCTGGTGTGGTCTTCTCCCAACAGGACGAACACCGGACCGTTTCCAGGAGAGGCGCCCTCAGGCGGATAGGCCCATCATCCGCAGGATGGCGGCGGACAGGGGGGTGGCGCTGTCCATCATCGACAGCACGATGTCGAAATGGTTGGAGTTCGGCACATCCACATGGGCGACCGGGTTGCCGCGCACCGCCAGCGCCTCCCCGTACAGCGCCGTCTGGCGCTTGAACTCGTCCGTCTCGCTCGGCGCGACGGCGAGGACGGCCGGCATGCCGGGGCGTGGAAGCCGGTGGATGGGGCTGATGTCCGCCGCCTCGGCCTCGGTAAGGCCGGCCCAATCGTTGACGAAGGACAGGCGCACCGGCTCCAGGTCGTAGAGGCCGCTGAGGAGTGCCGCCCCCTTGATCACGTCCGGCGGGAGGCCGAACGCCTCCTGCCAGCCCTCGGCCGCCAGCATGCCGCCGAGATGGCCGCCGGCCGAGCTGCCGGAGACGTGGATGCGGTCCGGATCGCCGCCGAAGCGCGCGATGTTCGCGTGGATCCAGGCGATGGCGGCCCGGCATTGGCGCACCATCTCCGTCAGGCTCGCGCTGGGGCGCAGCGTGTAGTTCACGGCGACGGTGACGGCACCTTGCGCCGAGAGCATCGGCGCCATGAAGCCCGAGTCCGCCGCGTCCAGCAGGCGCCAGTAGCCGCCGTGGATGTAGACGAGAACGGGGGCGGGTTCCGCCCCGGCCTTCGCCCGGTAGACGTCCAGCCGTTCCGGTTCGGTCGGGCCATAGCGCAAGCCCAACCCGCAGGGAACCGCCGCGCGCGCCTCCTCCGTGAAGCGCCGGTACTGGTCCATGATCGGCCAGATGTCATCCACGGTGGCCCGCGCGTTGTACTGGCGGTCCAGTTCGGCCTGGTCGAAGTCGCGGTAGACGGGTGCCATCCTTTGCCCCTCCCCGTTCAAGAAAACTGGCTCACAGATGCAGGTAGCTGTCGCGGATTGACGGCGCCTCGCCCAGCTCCCGGCTGGTGCCGCTCCAAACGGTGCGGCCCTTCTCGATCACCATGCAGCGGTCGGCGAGGCGCAGCACGGCGGCGAGGTTCTTGTCCACCAGCAGGATGGATTGCCCCTCGGACTTCAGCGTCTCCAGCACGGCCCAGATCTCCGCCCGTATGACCGGGGCCAGCCCCTCCGTCGCCTCGTCCAGGATCAGCAGGCGCGGGTTGGTCATCAGGGCCCGGCCGATCGCCAGCATCTGCTGCTCGCCGCCGGACAGACGGCTGCCCGGGTTGCGGCGGCGCTCCTTGAGCCGTGGGAACAGGCTCCAGACCGCCTCCAGCGTCCAGCGCGGCGGACCGTTTCCCCGCGCGGCGGAGGTGGCGACGAGGTTTTCCTCCACCGTCAGGGTCGGGAAGATCTGCCGCCCCTCCGGCACGAGGCCGATGCCCATCTGCGCCACCCGGTGCGGGGGCAGCCCGGCGATCGCCCGCCCGTCGAAGGTCAGCCGGCCGCCCCAGCCCGGCAGCAGCCCCATGATGGTGGCAATGGTGGTGGTCTTGCCCATGCCGTTGCGGCCCAGAAGGGCCAGCACCTCGCCGGTGCCGACGGACAGCGACACGTCGAACAGCACCTGGCTCTGGCCGTAGCCTCCCTGGAGATTCTCGATCCTCAGCATCAGGCCAGCTCGTCCTCCCCCAGATAGGCGCGTCGCACCTCCGGGTGTTCCCGCACCTCGCCGGCGGTGCCCGTGACGATGACGCGCCCATAGACCAGGACCGAGATGCGGTCGGCGAGCGCGAAGACGGCCCCCATGTCATGCTCCACCAGCAGGATGCCGAAGCGCTCGCGCAGGCTGCGCAGGATGCCGATCAGCCGGCCGGTCTCCTCCGGCCCCGCCCCCGCCAAGGGCTCGTCGAGCAGCAGCAGGCGCGGCTTCGTCGCCAGCGCGATGGCGAGTTCGAGCTGGCGCTTCTCCCCGTGCGACATGGCCCCAGCCGGCACCCCGGCGCGCCCTTCCAGCCCGACCGTGGCGAGCGCCTCCAGCGCCTGCCCGTTCAGGGCCGCCTCCCCGCGCGCCGGGCGGAAGAAGCGGAAGGAGGAGCCGCTGCGCGCCTGGACGGCCAGCGCCACGTTCTCCAGCGCGGAGAAGCCGGGGACGATGCTGGTGATCTGGAAGCTGCGCGCGAGCCCCAGCCGGGCGCGCCGCTCCATGGGCAGGGCGGTGACGTCCCGCCCGGCGAAGAGCACCCGTCCCCGGTCCGGGCGCAGGGTGCCGCCGATCTGGTGGATCAGCGTCGTCTTGCCGGCCCCGTTCGGGCCGATCACCGCGTGGATCTCGCCGGGCATCACGGTCAGGGAGACGTCCTCGGTCACCGTCAGGGCGCCGAAGCTCTTGTGCAGTCCCTGCAACTCCAGCAGCGGCTCACGCATCGGCGCCGCTCCGCTCCGGCCCACCCCGCCGCGTGGCCCGCCCCACCGGGAGCCGGCTCAGGACCGCCGCCGGCAGGCCGGCGAGCCCGTCGCGGAGAAAGAGGACCGACAGCACCAGCAGCGGCCCGAAGGCCAGCCGCCAGTATTCCAGCAGGTGCGACAGCCATTCCTCCAGCAGCACGATGGCGAGCGCCCCGAGGATGGCGCCGTAAAGATGGCTCATCCCGCCGAGGATCACCATGAAGAGCAGCTCGCCCGAACGGCTCCAGGACAGGGCGGCGGGCGACACGAACTCGGTCGCGTTGGCCAGCAGCGCGCCGGCCAGACCGGCGACGGCCCCCGCCAGCACATAGGCCACGAGCCGGTAGGGATAGGGGGAGAAGCCTATGGCGCGCACGCGCTGCGGGTTCTCGCGCGCCGCCCGCAGCACCCGGCCGAACCGGCTCTCCAGCAGGGCGGAGCAGAGGATCCAGACCAGGGCGAGCAGGCCGAGGCACAGGAAATGGAAGCCCAGCCGGTTCTCCAGCAGCCGCGTGCCGAACAGCTCCGTCCGGCCGAACAGCGTGTAGCCGTCGTCGCCGCCGAGCGTGGAGATCGAGGATGCGGTGAAGAAGGCCATCTGCCCGAAGGCCAGCGTGATCATGATGAAATGCACGCCGCTGGTCCGCAAGGACACCGCCCCCGTCGCCAGCGCGAAGAGGGCGGCGGCGAGGACCGCCGTGGGCAGCACGACCAGCCCCTCCGTCACGCCCGCCGCGTCGAGGGCGGCGACGGTGTAGGCGCCGATGCCCATCATGGCCGCGTGACCGAGGCTGACCAGCCCGGCGCCGCCAACGAGCAGGGACAGGCTGACCGCCGCCATGCCGAGGATCATGGCGCGCGCCAGCAGCGTCAGCGCGAAGCTGTCGCCGAATCCGAGGAAGGGTGCGGCGGCCAGAGCCGGCAGCACCAGGAGCGGCACCGCCTGGCGGCGCAGGAAGGCCGTCATGCGCGCGGCCCCGGGAACAGCCCGACGGGACGGAAGAACAGGATGGCGGCCATGACGATGTAGACGAGCATGGAGGCGATGGCGGCACCGGTCTGCCGGGCCGAGGACGCGTCCATCACGAGGCGCAGCAGGTCCGGCAGCAGCGCCCGGCCCGCCGTGTCCAGCAGCCCGACCAGCAGCGCGGCGATGAAGGCCCCGCGGATAGAGCCGATGCCGCCGATGACGATCACCACGAAGGCGAGGATCAGCACGTTGTCGCCCATTCCCGGCGCCACCGCGAAGACCGGGCTGGCGAGCGCGCCGGCGAAGCCCGCGAGCATGGCCCCGAAGGCGAAGACGGCCGTGAAGAGGCGGCGGATGTCCACCCCCAACGCCGACACCATCGGCGCGTTGCTGGCGCCGGCGCGGATCAGCATGCCGGCGCGCGTGCGCTCCACCAGGAACCACAGCAGCAGCGCCACCAGCAGCCCCGCCCCGATGATGACCAGCCGGTAGACCGGGTAGATCAGGCCGGGCATGATCTCGATCCCGCCGGGCAGCCCGCCGGGCTGCGGCACGTTCAGCGGCGCGCTGCCCCAAATCGCCCGCGCCGCCTCATCCAGGGTCAGGATCACGCCGAAGGTGGCGAGCACCTGGGCCAGATGGTCGCGCTGGTAGAGGTGCCGGAACACCAGCCATTCCAGCGCCAGCCCTATCAGAAGCGTCACCGGCAGAGCCATCAGCAGCCCCAGCCAGAAGTCCCCGGCCCAGACGCCGAGCGACGCGGCGACATAGGCGCCCAGCATGTACTGGACGCCGTGGGCCAGGTTGATGAAGTCCATCACGCCGAAGACCAGCGTCAGGCCGGCGGCGACGAGGAACAGCAGAACGCCGAACTGCGCCCCGTTCAGGAGCTGAACGAGGACCAGGGACAGGGACATCGTGCCGTCCTCAGCCCATCCGGCAGGAGGCGGCGTAGCTGTCCGTGTCGTTCTCCAGCGCCTTCTTCACCGTTTCCGTCTGGTACTTGCCGTCCGGACGCTTGGCGACCTTGCAGAGCCAGATGTCCTGCACCGGGAAGTGGTTCTGACCGAAGCGGAAGGCGCCGCGCACCGACGGGAAGTCCCCCTTCTCCAGCGAGGCCCGGAGCGCTGCCTTGTCGGACACGTCGCCGTTGGTCCGGCGGATGGCGGCGTCCAGCAGATGGGCGGCGTCGTAGGAGTGGGCCGCGTAGCTGGCCGGCACATAGCCATGCTCGGCCTCGAAGGTCTCGACGAAGCGGCGGCTGTGCGGGTTGTCGAAATTCGGCGCCCAGGTCGATGCCGTGTAGAAGCCCAGTGCCGCGTCGCCCTGCGCCGGCAACGTCGCCTCGTCCACCGTGAAGGTGGAGAGGAAGGGAATGTCGCCGAGCCCCGCCTGCCGGTACTGCCGCACGAGGTTAACGCCGAGCCCGCCCGGCATGAAGGTGAAGATGGCGTCCGGCTTGGCGGCGGCGATCTTCGTGATTTCGGTCGAGAAGTCGAGCTGGGTCAGCGGCACGTAGATCTCGTCCACCACCTCGCCCTTGAAGCGGCTGCGGAAGCCGGCCACGGCGTCCTTGCCGGCTTGGTAGTTCGGCACCAGCACGAAGACGCGCTTGTAGCCGGCGTCCTGCGCGGCCTGCCCCATCGCGGCGTGCGGCTGGTCGTTCTGGTAGGCGCTGCTGAAGAAATAGGGGCTGCAGCCCTTGCCGGCGAAGGTGGAGGGGCCGGCGTTGGCGGTGATGAGGAAGGTTTCGCTCTCCGTCACGGGCCGGTAGACCGCCTGCAGCATGTTGCTGAAGACCATGCCGGCCACGAAATCCACCTTGTCGCGCTCCAGCGCCGCCCGGACCTTGGTGACGGCGACGTCGGGCTTCAGCTCGTCGTCGATGACCAGCGTCTCCACCGCGCGGCCGCCCAGCGTGCCACCGAGCTGCTTCACCGCGGTCGCCCAGCCGTCGCGCATGTGGTTGCCGAGCGCTGCGCCGGGGCCGGACAGCGTCGCGACGAAGGCCACCTTCAGCGGCGCCGGCTGAGCCCGCAGGATGGAGGGGCGGAAGCCGAGGAAAGCGGCGGTCGCGGCCGTAGCGGCGCCGGTGAGCAGAGTCCGTCTGTGCATCGTGAAAGCCATCCCTGACGTCGGTCGTTCAGCCGGGCGCCTTCCGGCGGAGCCCGTTCGGCTGGACTGTGCGTTCTGCGCACGATCCTGACAAGCGGCTTTCGCCGCGTCGCCCAGCTTTGCCCCGGGCGTTGGCGGAGCACGACCCGATCAACCCCGGCGCGCACCGCGCGCCCGCCGCTCCGGGCTTCGCTTCCGGCCGGCGGGCTGCTCGCATGGCTGCCGTCTCAAGACTGTCACGGCGCCCTCATGGCACCGCGACAGTCATTGGCACGCAAAAGGCCCGGATGAGCAATGGATCCTCAGGATTCCCATAGTCTCTCTCGTTATGGTTAACAAATATTAAGGTTACTTTCTGGTGAACATAGCCGGTGAGTTAATTTGCATTATAAGTAATAATGCAATAACCCGCTTTTAGCCTCTTTAATGTCACAGCTATACATGAACATGGTTTCTTCTCGTTAAGAACTGAGGTGTTAAGACCAATATTGTCACAACTGGTTACAATTTACTGCTGAAGGCGCTCACGCGATGACTACTGTATCGAACACACCCATTACGGTTACGGCTTGGCGTGTCGGCGATCACTCGGTCCCGCCAAAGTTTCAGCTGTACCTCGACGGCGTCTCCGTCGGGGAGATCGACGTCGGCGCCTACTCGGCAACGCAGTACACGCTTTCCGCGAACATCGATCCGGCAGCGGCCCACCGGCTCGAGGTCCGTTACGTGAACGACGCTCCGGGCCGCGACCTCTTTGTCGGTCAGATCCAGTTCGGCGCCCACACGGTCAAGTCGACCGACCTCGGCGTCACCTACGACAAGGGCGCCATCGATGGCCGCGACGTCGTCGCCGGCCAGGAGGGCATGTGGTGGAATGGCGCGCTGATCTTCAACATGCCGCCGAACGCCTCCGTGATCCCGCCTGCCCCGGCCCCGGTGATGGACAACCCGGTCGAGATCGTCGTGAAGGCGTCAGGCGTCACCAGCGACGGGCAGCCGCCGCGCTTCAAGCTGATGGTGGACGGCAAGCTCGTGGGCGAGGCGAACGTCAGTTCGGCCAGCTCGACCGAGTACCGCTTCACCGCCGACATCCCCGGCGGCATGGGCCACAAGGTCCAGATCCAGTACATGAACGACGGGCCGGGCCGGGACTTCTTCGTTCAGGGAATCGCCATCGACGGCAACTCGATCGCCTCCACCGCCTCCAACGTGACCTACGACAAGGGCGCGCTCGACGGGCGCGACGTCGCCAAGGGCCAGGAAGCCATGTGGTGGAACGGCACGATGGTGTTCGACGCGCCGGCCAGCCTCTTCCCGGAAACCGTCGACATCGAGGTGATCGCGCGGCGCACCGGCAGCAACCCGACCCCGCCGCACTTCACGCTGATGCTGGACGGCAAGGTGATCGGCGAAGCCAACGTCTCCTCCGCCACCAACAGCTCCTACGTCTTCCGCGCGCAGATCCGCCCCGAGGACGCGCACCGCGTTCAGGTGCAGTACGACAACGACGCGAGCGGCCGCGACCTGCTCGTGAAGGGCATCGTGTTCGACGGGCGCGAGATGCTGTCGACCGCCCCGACCGTGATCTATGACAAGGGTGCGCTCGACGGGCGCGACGTGGCCGCCGGCCAGGAGGGCATGTGGTGGAACGGCACGCTGGTCTTCAGCGTGCCGGGCGAATCCAGCAGCACCCCCCTGCCGCCCTCCCCGCCACCTCCCCCGGCTCCCCTGCCCTCTCAGCCGCCCGCTGAAAACACGCCGACGCCAGTGGACAACAGCTACGAGCTGATCGTGAACGCGTGGCGTACCGGCTCCAGCGCGCAGGCGCCCCAGTTCAAGCTTTTGGTTGACGACCAGCTGATCGCCGATGTCAAGGTCACTGCCACCTCGGCGACGTCCTACAGCTTCAAGATTTCGGGCGACCCGGACGAGGCGCACAAGATCCAGATCGTCTATTACAACGACGACAGCACCCGCGACCTGTTCGTTAAGGGCATCTCCATCGACGGGCAAGCTATCGCCTCGACCAGCAAGTATGCCTCTTATGACAAGGGCGCCGTGGACGGCAAATACGTCGTGGCCGGGCAGGAAGCACTTTACTGGGGTGGTGCCCTGACCTTCGGCGTGCCGGAGGAATTCTTCAACGGCCCCGTCGTGATCGCCCCGCCCGACGAGACAGTGCCGCTGCCCGAGACGAAGGCGGTCGGGATCACCCTCAACCTGTCGGGCACCGACTTCAACGGTGTGCCTGCCCATTTCAAACTGCTGGTGGACGGCCAGATCGTTGGCGAGGGCGTCGCCTCGGCCGATGTCCGGGCGCACAGCTTCACCGCGATGATCGACCCGTCGGAAGCGCACCGGATCCAGGTCCAGTACGACAACGATGCGTCGGGCAACGGGCAGGATCGCAATCTCCTGGTCGAATCCATCGTCGTGAACGGCACGGTGATCGCTCCGACCGCCTCGGGGGTCACGCTGGACAGGGGCGCCCTGGACGGGATCGACGTGGTCGCCGGCCAGAAGATCCTGACCGGCAACGGAACACTCAGCTTCGACGCGCCGGCCGACCTTTTCGCCGCCCCGGGCCCGGCGGCGGAAACCCCGGCTGCCCCGGCCTTCTACGTCGCCGCAAACGGCAATGACAGGTGGTCCGGCAAGCTCGCGGCACCCAATGCCGACGGCACCGACGGTCCCTTCGCCACGCTGGAGCGCGCCCGCGACGCCATGCGGACGAGCGACATCGACACGACCTATGTGCGGGAGGGCACCTATCACCGCACCGGTACGTTGGAGCTGACCGCGCTCGACAACGGCGTGACCTTCAAGGCCTATCCGGGCGAGAAGGTCGTGCTGTCCGGCGGTGAGGTCGTCACCGGCTTCACCCATGAGGGCAACGGCGTCTACTCCGCCAAACTCACCGCGGCGACCGACTACGACCTGACCATCGGCGGCGTGCGCCAGCGCCTCGCCGAAAAGGGGGCCTGGGACGCGGACGACGTGACCTCCGGCTGGTTCTTCGCCGAAGCCGCCGCGGATGGGCCTAGCAGCAGTTCGCTGCGCTATCGCGGCACGGACATCACCGCGTCGGACATCATGCCCGGCACGCGCATCCAGGTCTTCGACGTGGAGCGGCTGCAGGACGGCATCGTGGAGGTGCAGGGCATCGATACGGCAACCCGGACCATCACCTTCAAAAGCTCGGCCGGCGTGCAGCTCGGCAACGGCTCCACCTTCCGGCTTCTCGACAATCCGAACCATGTCGACCAAGCGGGCGAGTTCGCTTGGCGGGAGTCGGACGGGCGGCTGGTCTTCAAGCCCGCCGATCCCGCCACTCTTCAGCAGGACGGTGTCGAGGTCGCGCGGCTGAGCACGCTGATCCGCCTGACCGGCACCTCCGACGTGACGATCGACGGCTTCACCTTCACCAACACCAAGGCGACGGGCGAGGCGCTGGTTCTGACCAACGCCTCCGGGAACCAGATCAGCAACAACGGCTTCGTCAATGTCGGCACGGCGATTGGCCTGCGCGGATCCTCCGACAACTTCCTTTATGGGAACGACCTGGAGCATCTGGCCCAGCACGGCATCGAGCTGTCCGGCGGCAGCAACGGCAACCGCATCACCGCCAACGACATCTCCCATATCGGCGAGATCTTCAAGCACGTCTCCGGGATCATGGCGAACGGGGTCAGCAACAACATCATCTCGCACAATGACATCACCGACAGCGCGCGCTACGGCATCTCGCTGAAGAACTGGAACGACACGAACATCAACTGGAACAACGTCATCGAGTACAACCGTGTGACCAACACGGTGCGCGAGACCGCGGATGCCGGCGGCATCGAACTGCTCGGCCGTTCCAGCGTGGACACGGGCACGATCATCCGCGGCAACTGGGTGGAGGGCGCGCAGGGGCTCGCCACCAACGCCGGCTACAGCTGGCTGGTCGGCCACAAGGGCTTCGGTGTCTATCTCGATGACCTGAGCGGCGGCGTCACCGTCACGCAGAACTTCATCAAGGACACCTCCTTCGCGAGCGTCCATGTCCATGGCGGCGACAACAACCTGGTGACCGGCAACTTCGCCATCCTCGCCGACAACCAGGAGGACTTCATTCGCATCGGCTGGCAGCCGGTCCATGGCGAAAACGGAACGCCCTGGAACAACACGGTCATCAAGAACCTGGTCTACGGCGCCCTGCCGCTCGACGACTACACGGAACTGCTGTCGGCGAACAATCCCGTGATCGACGGCAACCTTGTCTACAACGCCCCGGCCTACGGGGCGGGCGACGTGATCGCGCGGCCGCTTTTCGCGAACCGGCTGGCTGGCGACTACAGCCTCCAGGACGGCTCCCCTGCCTTCGCCCTGGGCATCAATGACCTGAGTTGGGACCTGATGGGCAACAGCCTCTACGGCCATCTCGTCCAGTCGCCGGACACCTACTTCTGAGATGGGCCGGGGCCTTCGGCAGGCCCCGGAACAGGCAACGGTTCTGGGGCGGCCTGGCCACGCGCCGGGCTGCCCCATTCCTTTGAATCGCCCGCCCCGGCGGGGCAGACCGCTTCTTTCAGGTGGACCGGAACGAAAAGGAAGAAGCCATCAGGCGGTAAGTCCTCTGGTTTCCGGCCCCATCGGTATGAGCAGAGCGTAGTTACCACCAGATTGGTCAAAACGAGGCTCGACGCATGGTGGATAGCTGGAAGGCGTCCGGAAGCTCTCAAACTCCCGCATCCCAGGCCGGTACGCCACGGCCGCCACGCCACGCCACCGGAGACCGCCTCGTCTCGACGCGGATCGAGATGCTCCGCCTCCTGCTCATCATCGGGATCATGGTCATCCACATCCCGTTCGGGCAGGAGGACAACCCCTACCGCGCCGACCGGAGCGGCTTCGACTGGCTCGTCCTCTACCTGCGCGAGGGATTCTTCCGGGCCGGCGTTCCCTGTCTCAGCGTCATCTCCGGCTGGCTCCTCGCGCGTGGCGGCGGGCGGGGTTACGCGGCGCTGGTGTCGAAGAAATCGCGCACGCTGATGATCCCCTATCTCGCCTTCAGCCTGGCAACCTTCGCCATGGTGTTCGGCTTGCAGGCGGTTGGCATGGGCACGCACTGGAAGCCGATCGCGGCAGCCGGGAACCTGGAACTCGCCAACATGCTGTTCGGGCTGACCGAGCCGCCGATCAACATCGCGCTCTATTTCCTGCGCGACATGATGCTGTGCGTCCTGCTGTCGCCGATCCTGCTTTGGGCGGCGGTGACGTGGCCGCGCGCGGGGCTTGCCCTGCTGCTGGGCTTCGCCCTGACAGAGCCAGCCGGCCTGTTGCCGGAGGGGCTGGCGCTGCTGTTCATCCGCCCGGACATACTGCTGTTCTTCTACGCGGGCCTGGCCATGGCGTTGCGAGGCTGGGACGTGACGCGCTGGGACCGCCATTTCGGGGCGGCCCTGCTCGGCTGTCTCTTCGGCGCGGTCGCCACGGTGGCGCTGCGCCTGTACGGCACGGAGTTGCCGGTCCCGGTCACGCAGGGGCTCGCGCTGGGGCTCAAACTGGCGATCAGCCTGTCGGTCTGGATTCTCTCCGCGCGGCTGGCGGCAACCGCGGCCGGCCGCGCAATCGCCCGCAATGGGGACAAGGCCTTCTGGCTCTTCTGCACCCATGTGCCGTTCCTGCGGCTGCTGTTCATGGTCTGGGGGCTGACGGCGATCCCCTACGAGGCCTTCTACCTGCTGGTGGTCCCCGTCGCGCTGGTGATGTTGCTGCCGGCGCTCAGCCTGATGCAGGCCCTGCTGCCGGGCCTCACCGCCTTCCTGCTGGGAACGCGCTCCGCCGGGAGGCGGGCAACGGGACAGGGGGCGACCGACGCCGGCCTGCCCACGGAGTTCCCCGGCGGCGCACCGCTGCGGCAGGGCCGTAACTGAAGCCGACCGCCGTCCTTACCGGTCAAAGACGGTCGGTGAGGAGCGTCTCTCGTCTGGGGAAAGGATCGTCCAGCTTTTGGCCGATCTGCGCGCCGGCCATGGCGCCCAGCCCGCAGCCGAGTGCCGCGGCCGGAGCCGTGCTCGGCAGAGCGGCACCGCCCGTCGCCGCACCGGCGGCGACGCCGGTCGCGGCACCCGCCGCGGCGCCGGCAAGGCAGCCGAGCGACAGGCCGGCGATGGTGTGCCGGTACTGGTACACGACCGCACCGCCGAGGATCACGGCCTGTTCGGCTTTGTCGCGCAGCTCATGATAGTCCTGGCGAAGCCGGTCGGCGTTCAGGCCGAGCCACTCCTTGCCGGGCTGACCCTGTTCGAGCCATGGCGGAGCGGACCAGTCCCATCCCGGCCGGTTCTCATCGTGGCTGTCGCTGCTCTCGGCGCGCGCGGGTCCGGCTGCGGCGGCCAGGGCCACGGCGAGCACGAGGAATGCGAAATGGCGGGTTGCGTTGGGCATGGCGATCCTTCCCGGACGAACCGTTTTCAAGGAAGGATCATGGTTAACACGAAGCCGGTGCAGACGGGAACGGGCAAGGATGGGCGCGGACGGCGGGGTGCCCGGAAACGACGAAGCCCGGCGCGATGGCCGGGCTTCGTCGTTTTGAGAGATGGCGCACCCGAAGAGATTCGAACTCCTAACCGCTGGATTCGTAGTCCAGTGCTCTATCCAGTTGAGCTACGGGTGCGCTGTTCCGTCGTGAAGACGTCGTGCAAGTGGCTGTGTTTTGCTGAGCTGTGTGTCCTTGGGTCCTGGTGACCTGGCGGCGACCGACTCTCCCACGCCTTAAGACGCAGTACCATTGGCGCTGAGGTGTTTCACGGCCGA
>NZ_JAFIQV010000003.1 GCF_017356015.1 Azospirillum sp. SYSU D00513 | reverse complement strand
GGTCCGGTCGGACGGGGTGCCGGCGGGGAGGCTCATTCCTGGAAGGCCTCCTCGCGCTTGCGCGAGATGCTGGGGAGCAGGACGATGACGAGCAGCGCCAGCGCCACCAGAAGAAGGCTGAGGCTGATCGGGCGGTTCAGGAACACCAGAGGGTCGCCGCGCGAGATCACCAGCGAGCGGCGCAGGTTCTCCTCCATCAGCGGGCCGAGAACGAAGGCCAGCAGCAGCGGTGCCGTCTCGAAGCCGAGCTTGGCGAAGGCGTAGCCCACCAGCCCGAAGACGGCGACGCCCAGCACGTCCACGTAGGAGTTGTTCACCGAGAACACGCCGATGCAGCAGAACATCAGGATCGCCGGGTAGAGCAGCCGGTAGGGCACCTGCAGCAGCCGCACCCACAGCCCGATCATCGGCAGGTTGATGACCACCAGCATGGCGTTGCCCACCCACATGCTGGCGATCATGCCCCAGAACAGGTCGGGGTTGCTGGTCATCACCTGCGGGCCGGGGATGATGCCCTGGATGGTCATGGCCCCGACCATCAGCGCCATCACCGGGTTGGGCGGGATGCCGAGCGTCAGCAGCGGGATGAAGCTGGTCTGGGCGCCGGCGTTGTTGGCCGACTCCGGCCCGGCGACGCCCTCGATGGCGCCCTTGCCGAAGCGCGAGGGGTCCTGGGCGAGCTTCTTTTCCAGCGTGTAGGAGGCGTAGGGCGCCAGCACGGCGCCATTGCCGGGCAGGATGCCGAGCGCCGAGCCGATGACGGTGCCGCGCAGCACCGGGGCGGCGGACTGCTTGATGTCGGCCCAGGTCGGCAGCAGGCCGCGGATCTTGGTGCCGAGCACGCCGCGCTCCTCCGGGCGCTCCAGGTTGCGG
Source organism: Azospirillum sp. SYSU D00513 (assembly GCF_017356015.1). Classification (GTDB taxonomy): domain Bacteria; phylum Pseudomonadota; class Alphaproteobacteria; order Azospirillales; family Azospirillaceae; genus Azospirillum. The sequence continues at coordinate 250,204 of NZ_JAFIQV010000003.1, read as the reverse complement.
ATGATCTCGGCGACGCCGAACAGGCCGATGGCGATGACGGTGAAGTTGATGCCGTCGGCGAGGTGCGGGATGTCGAAGGTGAGGCGCGGCGAGCCGGTCTCGATGTCGGAGCCGACGGTGCCGAGCAGCAGGCCGAGCAGGATCATGGCGACGGCCTTGAGGACGGAGCCGCTGGCGAGCACGGTGGCGCCGACGAGGCCGAGCACCATGAGGGAGAAATACTCCGGCGCGCCGAACTGCTGGGCGACGCCGGCGAGGATGGGGCCGAGCACGGCGACGACGATGGTGGCGACCGATCCGGCGAAGAAGGAGCCGAGTGCGGCCATGCCGAGTGCGGCGCCGGCGCGTCCCTGGCGGGCCATCTGGTGTCCGTCGAGCGTGGTGACGACGGAGGAGGACTCGCCGGGCATGTTGACGAGGATGGCGGTGGTGGAGCCGCCATACTGGGCACCGTAATAGATGCCGGCCAGCATGATGAGGGCGCCGGTGGCGTCGAGGTTGAAGGTGAGCGGCAGGAGCATCGCGATGGTGGCGATGGGCCCGAGGCCGGGCAGCACGCCGATGAGGGTGCCGACCAGGGCGCCGACGAGGCAGAGGCCGAGGTTGAGCGGCGTGAAGGCGACGCCCATGCCGAGCGCCAGGTTGCTGAGGATGTCCATGTCAGAACCTCGGCCAGATCGGCATGGGCAGGCCGAGGGCGATGGGGAAGAGGAGGACCGTGAAGACCAGCAGGCCGACGGCGAAGAGGATGGTTTCCTTCCAGCGCACCTCGGTGGAGCCGAAGGAGCTGAGCAGGACGAGGATGGCGCCGGTCGCGACCAGCCCGAGGGGCCGGATGGCGAAGGCGAAGAAGACGATGGAGCCGAGGATGAAGAGGAGGGGGCGCAGGGCCCAGCCTTCGAGCCTGGGGCCGCGGACGGCGAGCGAGGTGCCGGCGAGCGCCACGCCGCAGGCCGCGATGAGGATGGCGAGCAGGCGGGGGAAGTAGCCCGGCCCCATGCGCACGGCGGTGCCGGTGGCGAGGTCCTGGGTCTGCCAGAACACCAGCAGCGCGATGCCGATCAGCACAAGGCCGCCCGCGAGGTTCTGCGGGCTCTTCACGCCGATTGCGCTCGGCGCGGCTTTCAATCGTGAAATGGTCTGTCCTGTCTGTGCGTGCATCGCCATCCCCCTCTGCCTGTTTGCGTCGCGTGCCGGACGGTGGTTCATGACCCCGCCGGCAATTCGCGCGAGCCATTAGCAACCGGTGTGCCACGCCGAAAAGCGAGGAGCCGCAAGCAGTCAGCGCCTCGAACTGTGTGGATTTCCGCACGGGCGGTGCGCGGGCGTGGGCGAAAAACCGCACAAGGGTTGGGATCGGGTTCCAAAAAAGCGGCATGAGGGACGCGGCCCCAGGGGAGATGAGCCAAGAGGCAGGCTGCATCGAGCCCCAGCTCTGCCCCCGCCTGCTCGTGCAGGAGGACGCCGCCATGCTGCGTGAGCGCTGCTGCCGCCCTGTTGCCGGCGCGGGCACGGAACCTCTCCCGGTTGCCGCAGTTCCCTTGCTGTCCGCATCGAGGGAGAAGTCAGTGAGCAGATCCGAATTGATATCTTCGCGGGGTGCCCAACTGGCGGCCCGCAGGCCGAAGCCCTCGCGGCTCGGAGCGATTCTCGCGGGCTCGGCCGCCGCGCTGGCTGCTGCGGCGGCATACAATGTCTACCGCGCGCGGCGAGCGGAGCGCGACCACCCACCAAGCGGCCGCTTCGTCACGGTCGACGGCGTGCGGCTCCATTACCTGGAGGAGGGCGACGGTTTACCCGTCGTGCTGCTCCACGGCAACGTGGTCACGGCCGAGGACTTCGTCCTGAGCGGCGTCTTCGAGCGGCTTGCCCGCGGTCACCGCGTCATCAGCATCGACCGGCCGGGCTACGGCTATAGCGACCGGCCGCAAGGCTCGGTGTGGACGGCCGCCGCGCAGGCCGGCCTCCTGCGCAAGGCCCTCGACCGGCTCGCTGTCGAACGGCCGGTCGTCGTCGGCCATTCCTGGGGCACCCTGGTGGCTCTGGAACTCGCCCTGGCGCAGCCGGATGCCGTGCGCGGCCTTGTCCTGCTGTCCGGCTACTACAAGCCCACCGTCCGGGCGGACGTGCCGCTCGCCGCCCCGGCGGCGGTCCCGGTCGTCGGCGACCTGCTCCGCTACACGGTCTCGCCCCTGGTCGGCCGGGCGCTGCTGCCCCTGACCCTGAAGGGGATGTTCGCGCCGCTCGAGGTGCCCGCCCGCTTTCAGCGGGAGTTCCCGCGCGACTTCCCCACGAGGCCGGGCCAGATCCGCGCCGAGGCTCAGGATGCAGTGACGATGACGCCGGGCGTGGTCGGGATGGCGGAGCGTGCCCGTGACCTGCGCCTACCCATAACGATCGTGGCGGGCATGGAGGATCTGGTCGTCGGCCACCATGGCCACGCCGAGTGGTTCCATGACCAGCTGCCCGGCAGCACGCTGCACCTGGTGCCCGGAGCGGGCCACATGGTCCATCACGCGGCACCCGATCAGGTCGTCGAGGCGATCGCCGCCATCCCGGCGCAGTCACCATTGGCGGCCGAGTGACCAAAGGACGGGCTCCGGTGCCCTGGTGCCGGAGGCGCTGGCCGGGGCCCCGGCCAGCGCACCCATGGCTGCAACCGCCCGCTCCAGCGCATTTTCCAGGTCGGTGATCCGGAACGGCTTCTCAAGGAACGCCACGGCGCCCGCGGCCTGGGCCTCCTCGGCCAGGGCATGCCCGCTGCACACGATGGCTGGAATGCCGTGCCGGTCCGCCAGCGGCCGGACCGCGGTCAGGCCGTTCGAGCCATCCGCCAGCCAGACATCGACCACCGCCAAGTCCACATGCTCCTCCTCGGCGAAGCGGATCGCGTTCGCGGCGGTGTCGACGATCCCGACGACGCGGTGGCCCAGATCGCCGAGCACGTCGGACAGCATCGCGGCGATGCACGCATCGTCCTCGACAACCAGAATGTCCAAGCCGTTTGGCATCACCACGCTCCCCGTCCAATGATCGCTGCTTGAGGAACATGGACAGCCCGGGAACGGTTGCCGACACCAAGGGGACCTGAGACCCAGGTGTAACATTTTCGTCGCGCTACCCTCCTGGGCGGTTGCGCTCCTCGGGCGCGAACTTGCGGAACAGGCCACAATCCCGGTGTTCGGTCAGCCGCGCGGCCACCCCCTGACGGGACAGCTCAAAACGCCTGCGGCTCCATGGGTCATGACGGTCTCTTTTGGAACTCGATCAAACGCTGCCTGTCGTTGGTGACAGCTGTTCATCCCGAGTCATGACTGGAAACAGAGACATGGGGCAAAATCGCGCGCCGGAGGCACCCTCGAATGAGAGCGAGGCCTATGATTATGACGGGATCTTTCTCGAGGTGGTTCCGGAGGTTCGGACCACTCGGCCGGCGGGGAGTGTCGAACTGACCCGCCGCATCGAACAGGACAAGCACTTGTCCGCCTCGCAAACCGAGCAACGGGTCTGGGTCGTGCTTTTCGAAGACAGCAAGGTTGCGGAGATCACTCCCTCCGGCCAGGGTGCTTGGGTGGTGACGCCGACCCAGAGCATCGTGCCGTACCGCGTGACCCGCTCCTTCAACGGCGCCTTGAGCGCGATCGCGGAAGGGTTGAGGCGCCTTGCCCACAAGCAGACCGGCGCCCAGATGCTTGGCCGTCATACAGGACGGTGACGGCGGGTGCAGGGCTGATCACCCCGAACATTTCGAATAGCCGCAGGACAGGCAACTGTCGCAGCCTTCCTGGCGGATGAGCGTCGGCTGGCCGCATTTCGGGCATTGCTGGGCGCGCGGTGCCTCGCCCTGACCTGCAGTCTGGGGGCCGGCATGCTGGTGGCCGCCCTGCCCTTCCGCCTCCGCATGGGAGGCAGCGTGCGGGGCCTCGCCCACGGCGCGGCGCGCGGCCTCCGGCAGCAGCGTGTCCTGCTCCGGCAGCACGCCGACGGTCTTCATGTGCCGTTCGATCACGTCGCCGATGGCCGCCAGGAGCGACGGCACGTAGCGGCCGTTCATCCAGGCGCCGCCGCGCGGGTCGAAGACGGCCTTCAGTTCCTCCACCACGAAGCTGACATCGCCGCCGCGCCGGAACACGGCCGAGATCATGCGCGTCAGCGCGACGGTCCAGGCGTAATGCTCCATGTTCTTGGAGTTGATGAAGACCTCGAAGGGGCGGCGCCGGCCGCCCTCGACGATGTCGTTGATGGTGATGTACATGGCGTGGTCGCTGTCCGGCCAGCGCACCTTGTAGGTTTCGCCGGGCAGAGCCTCCGGTCGGTCGAGCGGCCTGGTCATGTAGACGACGGCACCGGGCTCGCCGCGCGGCACCGCGGCCTCCGCGCCTGCCGGTTCCGGGGCGGGAGAGGCGGCGGGCGCCTCCTCCTTCTTCACGGTGAGGACCGAGCCGGTCACCGCGTTCGGGCGGTAGGTCGTGCAGCCCTTGCAGCCCGTCTCGTAGGCCTGCCCGTAGACGTCCTTGAAGGTCTCGAAGGGCAGGTCCTCCGGGCAGTTGATGGTCTTGGAGATGCTGCTGTCCACATGCCTCTGCGCGGCCGCCTGCATCACCACATGCTCCTGCGGCGACAGGGTCTGCGCGTCGGCGAAATAGTCCGGCAGCGGGGCGTCCGGCCCGAACTTCGCGCGGAACAGCCGGTAGGCGTGGTCGCTCACCTCCTCCGTCCGGCGCGTGCCGTCGGGCATCAGCACCGACCGCTCGTAGCGGTAGGAGAAGACCGGCTCGATGCCCGACGACACGTTGTCCGCGAAGAGCGAGATCGTCCCGGTCGGCGCGATGGAGGTCAGCAGCGCGTTGCGGATGCCGTGCCGCCCGATCAGCTCGCGCACGTCCTCGTCCAGCGCCTGCACCATCGGGGCGGCCAGATAGGCGTCGCGGTCATAGAGCGGAAAGGGCCCCTTCTCCGCCGCGATCAGGGCCGACGCCCGGTAGGCCTCGTTCTGAATCGTCCCGAGCCACGCTTCGGTGGCGGCCACCGCACCCTCGCCGCCGTAGCGCAGGCGGCAGAGCAAGAGCGCGTCGGCCAGCCCGGTGACGCCCAGCCCGATGCGGCGCTTCGCCCTGGCCTCGCGCGCCTGCTCCTCCAACGGGAAGCGCGACGCGTCCACGACGTTGTCCATCATCCGCACGGCCGTCGCCACCAGCGCCTTCAGCCGCGCGACGTCGAGCCGCGCCGTCTCCTCGAACGGGTCCAGCACCAGGGCCGCGAGGTTGATGGAGCCGAGCAGGCAGGCGCCATAAGGGGGCAACGGCTGTTCGCCGCAAGGATTAGTTGCAGAAATATCCTCCACGTACCGCAGGTTGTTCTTGTCATTGATGCGGTCGATGAAGATCACGCCGGGTTCGGCGTAGGCGTAGGTGGCCTGCATGATACGGTCCCACAGGTCGCGGGCGCGCAGAGTGCGGAAAACATGGCCCTCGAAGACCAGGGGCCAGGGACGGTCTTCCTTCACCGCCTCCATGAAGGCGTCGGTGACCAGGACCGACAGGTTGAACATGCGCAGCCGGCCGGGCTCGCGCTTGGCGTCGATGAAGGCCTCAATGTCCGGGTGGTCGCAGCGCAGGGTCGCCATCATGGCGCCGCGCCGGGCGCCGGCGGACATGATGGTGCGGCACATGCTGTCCCAGACGTCCATGAAGGACAGCGGGCCGGACGCGTCGGCGCCGACGCCGCGCACCGGAGCGCCCTTGGGCCGCAGGGTGGAGAAGTCGTATCCGATGCCGCCGCCCTGCTGCATGGTCAGGGCAGCCTCGCGCAGATGGGCGAAGATGGAACCGAGGTCGTCCTCGATGCGGCCCATGACGAAGCAGTTGAACAGCGTCACCGAACGGCCGGTGCCGGCGCCGGCCAGGATGCGGCCGGCGGGCAGGAACTCGAAACTGGACAGCGCGTCGTAGAAGTGCGGCTCCCATGCGCAGGGCTCCGCCTCGACCGAGGCGAGGGCGCGGGCGACGCGCCGCCAGCTGTCCTCGACCGTGCCGTCGATGGGCTCGCCCTCGGCGGTCTTGAAGCGGTACTTCATGTCCCAGATCTGCTGGGAAATGGCGGCGATGCCCGGCATGCGATCTCCTGACGCCGTCGCGGCGGCGCCGGGCGCCCGCTCCGCGATCGGCACACAAACGTCCGAACCGGACACACTAGGCCGCGCTACCCGAGGGGTCAAGCCGGCCGTTCCTTTTACGTTCTGGTCATGGCATGACCATTCCGCATCCCGCCCTCATGCATCTACACCTGCGGTTCCGCCCTCATGGTTCCGAGGTCGCGAGCGCGGCCGCCGGAGCCGCCGCGGGGGGACGCGGCGTGGGCGGGCCGCCGGCGGCCACGACGATCCGGTCGGTGGCCTCCTCCAGCCGCTCCTCCAGCAGGCGCATGGCCTCGGCTCGCGGCAGGCCGGCGGGGATCGGGGGCAGGAACTCCACCACCACCGTGCCCGGCCGCTTCAGAAAGCTGCGGCGCGGCCAGTAGAGCCCGGCGTTCAGCGCCATCGGGACGATGGGGATCTCCAGCGTCTCGTAAAGCACGCCCACCCCGACGCGGTAGGGGCGGTAATCGCCGGGTGCCACCCGCGTCCCCTGGGGGAAGATCACGATGGGGCGGCCCTCGTCGCGCACCGGCGTGGCGTTGCGGGTGAGCGAGGCGATGGCGCGGCCGCGCGCCCCACGGTCGACCGGGATCATGCGCGCCTTGGCCGCGTACCAGCCCCAGATCGGGATCCGCATCAGTTCGCGCTTCAGCACCACGGCCGGATCCTCCACCAGCAGGTGGAGCTTCATGGTCTCCCAGGCCGACTGGTGCTTGGCGGCGAGGATGTAGGAGCCGGAGCGCGGCAGATGCTCCCGCCCCCGCACCTCGTAGCGGATGCCCACGATCACGCGCTCCATCCAGGCGACCGTGCGCAGGTACCAGACGACCACGCGGATCATCCGCTCGCGCGGAAGCAGCAGCATCCACAGGAGGGCGAAGCACATCAGCGCGGTCCAGAGATTGAACGCGACGTTGAAGAGAAGGGAACGCAGGAGGATCATGCGCGGACGGTCTCGAAATTCATGCGGCACCGGAAAGGCGATAGCACGGGACGGGGGATCGGCGGAAGGCTACAGCCCCTCCAGCATGGCGCGGATGCGCGCCGCCAGCGCGTCCATGGCGAAGGGCTTGGTGATCAGCTCCATGCCGGGCTCCAGGAATCCCTCGGCCAGGGTGGCGTTCTCCGCGTAGCCCGTCATGAACAGCACCGGGAGGCCAGGCCGGTCCCGGCGCGCGGCGTCGGCGACCTGGCGGCCGTTCAATCCCGGCAGGCCCATGTCGGTGACCAGCAGGTCGATGCGGCGCCTCGACTGGAGCAGCCGCAGCCCGTCCGGCCCGTCCGCGGCTTCCAGCGCGCGGTAGCCGCTTTCCTCCAGCAGTTCGACGATCAGGCCGCGCACGACCGCCTCGTCCTCGACCACCAGCACGACCTCCCCGCTGGCGGACGGCCGTTCCCCGCGCGGGTCCTCCGCCGGATCCTCCGGCGCGGCATCCGGCGGCTCTTCCCCGTCCTGGTGGCGCGGCAGGTAGAGCGCCACGGACGTTCCCCGGCCCGGCTCGCTGTCGATCGCGGCATGGCCCTCGGACTGCCGGCAGAAGCCGTAGATCATCGACAGCCCGAGACCAGTTCCCTGCCCGGTCGGCTTGGTCGTGAAGAAGGGGTCGAAGGCGCGGGCCGCCACGTCCGGCGTCATGCCGCTGCCCGTGTCGGTGACGCGGATGCGGACATAGCGGCCGGGCCGGAGGTCGCGCGCCCGCGCCGCGCCATCGCCGTTCCCGCCGATCTCGTTCCCGCCGATTTGGGCGTTGCCGGTTTCGATGGTCAGCCGCCCGCCGTCCGGCATGGCGTCGCGGGCGTTGATGGCGAGGTTGAGGATCGCGTTCTCAAGCTGGTTCGCGTCGCACTTCGTCAGCCACAGCCCCTCCGCGAGGACGAAATCGATCCGGAAGCGCTCGCCCATCGTGCGGCGCAGCAGATCCTCCATGGAGGCGAGGAGCTGGTTGGCCTGAACCGGGCGCGGGTCGAGAGGCTGGCGGCGGGAGAAGGCCAGCAGCCGGTGCGTCAGGGCTGCGGCGCGGTTGGCCGAGGCCATGGCGCCGGTGAGAAAGCGCTCGACCTCCCCCGTGCGGCCCTGCGACAGGCGCTTGCCCACCAGTTCCAGCGAGCCGACGATCCCCTGGACGAGGTTGTTGAAGTCGTGCGCGATGCCGCCGGTCAGCTGCCCGATGGCTTCCATCTTCTGGGACTGGCGGAGCTGCTCCTCGGCGCGTTCACGCTCCGCGACCTCGCCGCGCAGCCGCTCCAGCGCCAGTTCAAGCGCGTGGGTGCGCTGGCGGACCAGCGCCTCCAGCTCCTCGCGCGACCGTGCCAGCGTCTCGCGCGCCTCGACGATGTCCTGGATGTCGGTGCAGGTGCCGAACCAGCGCGTGACCGCGCCCGCCGGGCCGCGCACGGGCTGGGCGCGGCCGAGCACCCAGCGGTAGCGTCCGGAATGGTGGCGCAGCCGGTATTCGATCCGGTAGGGCTCGCCCGTCTCCAGGCTGTGCCGCCAGGCGGCCCAGGCCCGTTCCCGGTCGTCGGGATGGAACATGCCGTTCCAGCCCTCGCCGTCGGTGGCGCCATCCGGCATGCCCGTGTACTCGTACCAACGCCGGTTGTAGTAATCGTGGAATCCGTCCGGCCGCGCCGACCAGATCATCTGGTCGATGGAATCGGTGATGGCGCGGAAACGCGCGTCGCTCTCGGCCAGCGCCGCCTCGGCGCGCTTGCGCTCCTCGATGTCCACGGCCAGGACGAAGACGCCGTCGACGGCGCCGTCTGCCCGGCGCCGGGGGATGTATTCGATCTGCGCCTGCCGCCACTGCCCGTCCCGGTAGGGCAAGGGCGCGTCGAAGGCGAGATGCTCGCCCGCGAAGGCCCGGTCGAAGAAGACCGCGCGATAGCCGTAGGCCGCCTCCCCCAGCACCTCGCGGACCGGATGGTCGAGGATCTCCGCCGCGGGCCTGCCGAACCAGGACTCGTAGGACCGGTTGATGAAGCGGTAGACGCGGTCGGTGTCGACATAGGAGATCAGGATCGGCAGGGAATCGGCAAGGATCCGGAACTCCTCCACGGCCTTGCGCGCCTCTTCCTCCGCTCCCTTCCGTTCCGACACGTCGAGCGTCACGCCCGGGAAACGGACCGGCCGGCCGGAGCCGTCGTAATGGCAGCGTCCCCGCGAATGCACCCAGCGGACCGTGCCGTCCGGCTGGAGCAGACGGTATTCCTGCGCGTAGTCGGCCCGCGTCTCCACCGCGTCCCGGATGGCGGCCTCGACGCGGGGCCGGTCGGCGGGGTGAATGGCGGCGGTGAAAAACCGGATCGGCGCGCCGGCCGCGGCGGCGGCCGGATCCACGGAGAAGAGCCGCGCGTAGCCGGCGTTCGCGAAGACCCGGTCGCCCGCCACGTTCCAGTCCCAGGTTCCCACCCCTTCCGCCGCTTCCAGCGCGAACTGAAGCCTTTCCTCGCTCGCGCGCAGCGCGGCCTCGCCCCTCACCTTTTCCGTCGTTTCGGTGCAGGCGCAGAAGATGCCCGCGATCCGTCCCCTCTCGTCCCGCACGGGGGTGTAGGAAAACGAGAAATGCGCCTCCTCCGGATGGCCGTTCCGGTGCAGGGTCAGGGCGAGGTCGTCGATGTGGATGGACTCGCCCGCGAGGCTGCGGGCGACGAACGGTTCCAGGATGTGCCAGGCGTCGAACCACAGCTCCCGTAGGGGCAAGCCGAGCCCGGCCGGATGCCGTCCCCCGCAGATGACGGCATAGCCGTCGTTGTAGAGCGCGGTGAGGTCCCTTCCCCAGACGAGGGTCATCGGCTGGCTGGAGCCGAGCATAACGCCCACAAGCGTGCGCAGGGGCTGGGGCCACAGGTCCGGCGGGCCAAGGGGATTGGCCGCCCAGTCGAAGGCACGCATGAGCCGGCCCGTCTCCCCTCCTCCACTGAGGAAATCCGGAGCGGCTGCGGGGACCTTCCCGCGCGTTCCGACGCCGTCCATCCTTCAGGCGCGCCCGTGGAGGGCCGGTGCCGCCGGGCACCGGTTCCCGGCGAGCCGGATGGAAACATTCGTCTGGACGTGCGTGGGCATGCCCCACCCCTGCCGGCTCTTTGGACCTGTCCCTTTGTAGCACAGGCCAGCACGGCGGGGTGGCCCGCGATGGCGGGCCGGCGCTCTCCAAAAAGCCTTATGCCGGTTCGGGCTTTGGTTCCGGCCGACTTGGCCGCGGTTCGGCGGCGGCCTGGCTCTTCTGCCCTTCGGGCGGATGGCGCCGCGTGAAGTCGGGCGGCTCGCAATGCCCGAACTGTCCGGGAGCCCTCCCGATCCTGTCCTGCCCGCGCTCCTGGTCCTGCTTGCGCTCAACGCCCATGGCCGGCCTCCCGAGCCGCTGTTCCCGGAAAGGTCAACAGCGCGCCGGGCCGCCCGTCACGCGGACGGCGGCCGATGGACAAAGCGGGCAGCGGATGGCAAGTGGAGCATGGACGGTGGCGGGTGTTTCAGCGGGACTGCCGCCGTTCCTGCGCCGGTTCCTCGGGGCGTTCCGCCTCCGCCTTCAGCAGCATGCCGATCAGGGCTCTTTCCACGCGGATGAGCTGACGGCGCAGGTCCACGCTGCCCGAACCGCGGCTGCTTTCGCGGATCTTCCAAATCGCCCGATGTATCGCCGACAGGCTGGCTGTGTCGAACGGCATGACCCTTCGCCTTGCTGCGCAAGCTCTGCCGGTGAGCATAGATCGAAGGTATGAATAATTAGTTGAGCATTTTCTGCTTTGCCGCAATCGGCGCGCGCATACCCACTTATGCCACAGATTTGTGACAGAGATGGTCCACTCCAGGGCTCCCCGGTCACGCCCCGGCCGAGAGGATGTGCCGGGACAGGGCGCGCACGAGGTCGGAGTCGGTGAAGGGTTTGGGCAGCACGGGGCGTCCGCGGTGGTTTTCCGGCAGGCCGTCGGCCCCGTGCCCCGTGGTGAAGACGAAAGGTATGCCGCCGGCGGCCAGCCGGTCGGCGACGGCGTCCACCCGTTCGCCGCGCAGATTGACGTCGAGCAGGGCAGCGTCGAAGCCGCCGGATTCGACGAGGCCCAGCGCCTTGGAAACCGAACCCGCCGGCCCGACGATCCGCACGCCCATCTCCTCCAGCGTGTCCTCGATGCTCATGGCGACCAGCGGTTCGTCCTCGACGACGAGCAGGGTCAGGGACGACAGGGCCGAATGGCTCATTGAAGGCTCACGCGCAACGACAGGGGGATGGCGAGCTTGCAGCGCACGCCGGCGGGGTCGAAATCCAGGAAGACCTCGCCGTCCAGCTCATGGGCGAGGCCGCGTTCGAGCAGGCGGGAGCCGAAGCCGCGGCGGCGCGGCACGGCGACGCGCGGGCCGCCGCTTTCCTTCCAGGCCAGCTCCAGCGTCGGGACCGAACGGTCGGTGACGGACCAGGCCAGTTCCACCTGCCCGCTTCCGACCGACAGCGCGCCGTATTTGGCGGCGTTGGTGGCCAGCTCGTGGAAGGCGAGGTGCAGCGACACGGCAACGCCGGTGGACAGCAGCACCGGCGGCCCGTCGATGCGCACCCGGCCGGCCCCCTGGTGCGGCTCCAGCGTGAGCGCCACGATCTCGTCGAGCGAGGCACCCTGCCATTGCTGCCGCGTCAGCAGGTCATGGGCCTGCGCCAGCGCCTGGAGGCGCGACTGAAAGGAGGACCGGAACAGCTCCGGCGATTCCGCCGACCGCAGCGTCTGAGTGGCGATGGACTGGACCATGGCCAGCGTGTTCTTCACGCGGTGGTTCAGCTCCTCCAACAGGAGGCGCTGGCGCTCCTCCGCCCGCTTGCGCTCGGTCACGTCCAGCGAAATGCCGGCCATGCGGGCCGGCGTGCCGTCCTCGGCGTAGCTCGCCCGCCCGCGCACCTGGATCCAGTGCACGCTGCCGTCCGGCCAGACGTTGCGGTATTCGACGTCCAGCTCCTCGCCGGTGTCGATGGCGCGCTTCACCTTGGCCTTCTGGTGGGGCAGGTCGTCGGGCAGGACCCGGGCGAGCAGCGCGCCGTAGCTCGACAGCTCGCTCGCCTGCGACAGGCCGAAATTGGCGGCGCAGATCTCCGAGGCCTGCATGCGCCCGGTCCGCAGGTCGATGTCCCAGGAACCGAGCCGCCCGGCCTGGAGCGCGAAATGAAGCTGCTCCTCGCTGGCGTGCAGCGCCCGGCCGGTGTTGCGCAGCGCGTCGCGGTCGCGCGCCTCGACGAGCGCCCGCCGGGCGACGAGCTGGAGGCGCTCCATGCGCAGCTTCACGACATAGTCGGTCGCACCCTGCTTCATCGCCTCGATGGCCGTCTCCTCGCCGAGCAGGCCGGAGACGAAGATGAAGGGCGTCATGGGCATCCGCGCGCGCGCCACGGCCAGCGCCGACATGCCGTCGAAATCGGGCAGGTCGAAGTCGGACAGGATCAGGTCGAACCGCTCCCCGCTCTCCATCGCGGCGAGGAAGGCGTGCCGTCCCCCGACATGCCGGATCTCGAAGGCGAAGCCGTCGATGAGGCTCAGATGCTCGCGCACGAGGTCCGCGTCGATCGCGCTGTCCTCAAGCAGCAGCACCCGGCAATGCGCGAGGCCGCCGCCGTCCAGCGGACTCATGAGCGCACGTCCCGGAGGCGGTGGCTGCCCGGCGGCGGCTCGTTCAGGATGGCCCAGAAGCTGCCCAGGTCGCGGATGGCGTCGAAGAACTCCTTGAAGCCGACCGGCTTCACGACGAAGGCGTTCACGCCGAGATGGTAGCTGCGCACCAGATCCTTCTCCTCCTGCGAGGAGGTCAGCATGACGACCGGGATCTGGCGGGTGTTGGGGTCGGACTTGATGCGCTGGAGCACCTCGATGCCGTCTATCTTCGGCAGCTTGATGTCCAGGATGATGACCGCCGGCCGCTTGATCCCGGTCGGGGGCGGGCCGTCCGCGGGGAGCAGGTAATCCAGCGCCTCCGCCCCGTCACGGGCGACCAATATGTCGTTGGCGAGCTGGGCTTCCTCGAAGGCCGCGAGCGTCAGCTCGAGATCCTTGGGATTGTCCTCGACCAGCAGGATGGGCTTCAGCTCGGCCATGGATCACCTCTGGCTCTGTGCGGCGGATAATCGCGGAAGCGAGAAGAAGAAAGCCGCACCCTTGCCGGGCTGGCCCTCGGCGCGGGCGCTGCCGCCGTGCCGCTCGACGATGCGGCGCACGTTGGCGAGACCGATGCCGATGCCCTCGAACTCCTCCTCGCGGTGGAGGCGCTGGAAGACCCCGAACAGCTTGTGGGCGTAGGCCATGTCGAATCCGGTCCCGTTGTCCCGCACGAAGAACTCGACCACGTCGGGCGCCGTGCGGCTTCCGACCTCGATCACCGGGTCGGGACGGTTGCGCGTGTATTTGATGGCGTTCGACAGCAGGTTCTGCATCACCAGCCGGATCATGGTCGGGTCGCCGGACACCTCCGGCAGCTCGGCCACCGACCATTGGATGGACCGGTCGCCGGCCTCGGGCGCCAGGAGGCGCCGCACCTCGGCCACGAGCTTGTTCATGTCGATCGGCACGACCGCCAGCGACGCGCGCCCGAGCTGGGAGAAGTGCAGCAGCCCGTCCACGAGGTGGCCGGCGGAGCTGGCCGCGTCGATGATCGTGTTCAGATAATGCTGCTCGCGCGCGTCGAGCTTGCCGGCGGCGCGGGCGCGCAGCAGCTCGGCGTAGCTGGTGACGTGCCGGAAGGGCGCCCGCAGGTCGTGGGAGACCGAGTAGGAGAAGGCGGCCAGCTCGCTGTTGCTGCGCTGAAGCTCGATGTTCAGGGCGGCCATCTCCTCCGCCTTGCGCAGCACGATGCCGACGATGGCGTTGCGGAAATCGCGCGCGGCCTCGATCTCGCTGGCGCGCCAGGGCAGCGCCTGGAGCCGCACCGTTTCCTTCCAGGTTTCGAAGGAGGTTCGCGGCGACAGGCGCGATCCGGACCCCGCTGCCGGTTTGTGGGGGTCGCCGCCCCACTTCACCGTCTGGATGACCTCCGGCCGGAACCAGAGCACGTAGCTCGGGTGGAGCTGCGAGATGGGAATGGCCAACAGGCCGCTGGCCGTGTCCTTGTGCTTCTCCGCTTCCGGCATCAGGGAGGCGAGCGAGTCGGTCACGAAGAGATCCTGATGGCCGGCCTCGACCAGGCGCCGCGCGATGCGGCGCACGACGCCTTCCGCGGGAGTGCGGCCGACCAAGTGACAGCCGTCCTCGAACAGGACGGCAGCACCCTCCGCCCCCACCAGCTCAAGCAGGTCGTCGCTGTCGTCGATCAGCCCGTCCACGAAATGCTCGGCCGCCGCCATGTGGGCGAGCAGGCGCGCCTCGATCCCCTTCAGCCGGATGCGGCGCTCCGCCTCCCCGCCGCGGTCCAGCGCCGCCATCTGGATCGAGAGGACCTGACCCAGCAGGTCGCAGGCGGTCCGGACGGCGAAGGACACCTGGCGCGGGTCGGCATGATGACAGGAGATCAGCCCCCACAGCCGGTCGCCGTCCATCACCGAGATCGACATGGAGGCGGCGGTGCCCATGTTCCGCATGTATTCCAGATGGACCGGCGACACGCTGCGCAGGACGGAATAGCTGAGGTCCAGCGGAGCATCGCCCTCCCCGCCGCGGGCCAGGATGGGCACCGGCCGGTAGCGCGCGTCCACGATCAGCCGCAGCCGGTTGAGCGCGTAGAGCCGCCGCGCCTGCGCGGGAATGTCGGAGGCGGGAAAGCGCAGGTCCAGGTAGGAGGGAAGCCGTTCGTTGCGGTCCTCGGCGATGACGGTGCCGTTCCAGGTCTCGTCGAAGCGGTAGACCATGACCCGGTCGAAGCCGGTCAGCCTGCGGACCTCGACGGCGGTCCGGGTCATCAGGTCGTCGAGGTTCAACGCGCTCTGGAGCTGGTCGATGCCCTGCCGCAGCTGGGGATAGAGGGCCTCCAGGCTTCGGGCGCCCTCGGCGGGCAGATCCTCCAGCTCCAGGATGGTCCGGCCGTCCGACCGGTGCGCGATGGCCTGAAAGCCGCCTCCGGGCAGATGGACGATGCCGAGCTGCACCGGCTCCCGCGCTGGGACGCGCTTCAGTCCCTGGAGCAGCTCGGCCCCGGCCGCCCCCGTCACAAGGCTTTCCACCGGACGGCCGAAAGCGCCGTCCAGCCCGATCCCGAGCGCCTCGCCGGCCTGTGCGCTGGCCCGAACCAGATGCAGGCCGTCTCCCTCCAGCACCAGCATATGGCCATGGGGCTGGATGCTTCCGGGAATATGGATCGGCTCGCGTGCGCAGGCGCTGAGGTCGGGGGCCGGCAAGTGGGAGGGCGAAGACGGAATCACTGGCGGAACACGGCCCTTGTCTTGGGGTTTGCCTTGAGGGTTCCGCCTTACGGCGCCCCGCTCCCCCGGCACCGCCGCGGACGCGTGGCGCTCTCGGCGATGCCACGGCATGGCAGCGCCGGCAAGTTAACACCCGGAAGGTCCAAGAGCAAATTCATTGAGCAGCCCGCCGAATGCCGTCGCCAAGCCTATCCTGTCGAAAAACAGGACAACACTTCCAGGGCTTGACTTCCCATGGCGCTGGTCCAGCGGCTCAGCTACTGCACGGATCCGGGTGAGAGGAACGCTTCTTTGGTTTTAGTGGATATCGCTATCGTATTAAGCGAAAGTTATATGACTGCGCGATGAAGACAGGCGCGCCGGACCGCAGGACTGCCGTGCGGAAAATGCCGGGCAGCTTCAGGCCCCGTCGAGGAGACGTTCGATCCAGGAGCGGAAAACCGCGACGATGTACTTGTTGTACTCGTTCATGAGCAGGTTGGCGGTGCCGGGCCAGCGCCACCAGTCGGCGAGATGGACGTTGGGCGAGGCGACGGGGTGCGGTACGACCTCGATCTCCGGCGCCGCCATGCGGAACTCAAGCAGGCTGCGGCGCATGTGATAGTTGGCGGTGACGAGGCGCATGGAGGTGAAGCCCTGTTCCTTCATCCAGCCGGCCGTCTCGTGGGCGTTTCCGATGGTGTTGTCGGCGGAATAGCCCAGCGTGATGCAGCATTCCACCTCATCGGGCGACTGGCGGGACAGGCGCAGAAGCTCCTGCACCTCCACCCCGTCATAAACGCCCGACACGAACAGCTTGCGGCCCTGCCCTTCGGCCAGAAGCCGCAGACCCGTGCGCAGGCGCCCGCTGCCGCCGGTGAGCACGACGATGGCATCGGTCCGGCGTTGCGCCCCGGCGGCCTCGCCGGCGGGAGCGGGCTCGTCCTGCGGGATCGTTTCGGCGAACCAGACGAACCCGCCGGCCCACAGCAGCGCCAGCGCCAGCGCGGTCGCGAGCAGGCGGGAGAGCGCCCGCGCGACGCGCCCCTGGCCGCCGAACCAGCCCATCCCGAACCGGCCCGCCATGGCTCAGAACCCCGGTGCCGACGGGGTCGGCGTCATGAGAGGGGCCGGTCGCCTCACGGCAGGGTCACCAGCGTGCGGAGCACGGTCCAGCGCGCCGTCACGACCGCCAGCAGGCAGGCCGCGGCGGGCACGGCGGCAAGCGTCAGCCACTGCCAGGGCGCCAGCGCCGTATCGGGAAGCAGCCCGGCGCGCAGCCCCGCCGAGGCGTGATGGATGCCGGCCAGCGTCGCCGCCGCCAGCCCGAGCCCGAGCAGCCCGCCCTTCAGCGTCAGATTCATGACATGGGCCTCGAACTGCCGCGCGACGTAGCGGTCGGTCGCCCCCATCAGGTGCAGAAGCTCGACCACGTGACGGTGAATGGCGAGGCCGGAGCGCACCGCGAACACCACGGCGACCACCGCCGCCCCGCCGATCAGCAGCACGATGCCCAGCGCCGCGATCTGAAGCGCGGAGGCGAAGGCCCGCAGGTCGGAAAGCCAGACGGCATGGTCGTCGAGCGTGGAGCCGGGCGCCTCCGCGCCGAGCCGCTCGTCCAGCGCGCGCGTGTCAACCGTCCCGTCGGTGACCACGTCGATGAGGCGCGGCATGGGCAGCAGCGGGTCCGCGGCGGCCGGCCCAAGCCAGGGCTCCAGCAGCCGTGCGGTGTCCTCCGGCGTCAGGGTGGTGGCGGCGGTCACGCCGGGCGTCGCGCTCAGCACCTTCACGGCCGTCTCCACCCGCTCCTCCAGGGAAGCGGCGCCGGCCTCCGCCAACGGGGCGACCTGGACCGTGAGGCCGCCCGCGAGCCCGCGGTCCCAGCGCCCGGCCATGTCGGACACCAGCAGCGTGCCGGCCAGCGCCAGCGCCGCCAGATACACCATCAGCGCCGTGATCCAGGTGAGAAAGCGCCCGGTGGCGTCGCGGGCGAGCGGCAGGTCGAAACGCCGGCGGAAGAGCGAGGCCCCGTTCGTCTTCATCTCCGCCTCCTCACACCCACTGGGCGCTGTTGGCCGGCAGCACGTGCAGCCGGCCGTTTTCCAGATGGATGCGCGGATGATCGAACCGGCGGATCAGCGCCTCGTTGTGGGTCGCGATGACCACCGTCGTGCCGAGCTTGTGCAGCTCCTCGAACAGGTAGAGCAGCCGCATGCCGATGCCGTCGTCCACGTTGCCGGTCGGCTCGTCGGCGAGCAGGAGGCGCGGCCGGTTGATGACCGAGCGGGCGATCGCGACGCGCTGCTGCTGCCCGCCCGACAGGGTGGAGGGGGTGGCGTGCAGATGGTTGCCGAGGCCCACCCAGCGCAGGATCTCCGTGCAATGCTCGACGATGTCGCCCTCGTCGGCGCCCGCCATGCGCAGGGGCAGCGCCACGTTGTCGAGCGCCGAGAGATGGTCGAGCAGGGCGAAATCCTGGAACACCACGCCGATCTGCCGGCGCATCTCCGGCATCTCGTCCCGCTTCAGCAGGGCGACGTCGCGGTCGAACAGGGTGATCAGCCCGCGCGAGGGGCGGTGCGCCAGATACATGAGCTTCAGCAGCGACGACTTGCCGGCGCCGCTCGACCCGGTCATGAAATGGAAGGACCCGGGCGGCAGCGTGAAGCTGATGTCGCGGAGCACCTCAGGACCGGTGCCGTAGCGCAGACCGACATTCTCGAAGCGAATCACGTTTCCAACACCGCCGCGCCGCCGTGCGCGCGGCCTCCCCGTTCCGGAACGCAAGAGGACAAGGCTGTTTCATAGCGCATGCCCCCGCCGAAGACACGCGATATCCGAGGGGCGGGACCGGGCGATGGTCGGAGGGAAGAACCCCCCTTTCGATGACGGCGATAAGGTT
The DNA here is from genome assembly GCF_017356015.1 of Azospirillum sp. SYSU D00513. Taxonomy (GTDB): domain Bacteria; phylum Pseudomonadota; class Alphaproteobacteria; order Azospirillales; family Azospirillaceae; genus Azospirillum. The sequence goes on along the minus strand of NZ_JAFIQV010000003.1, from coordinate 231,867 downwards.
CTTTGACTAACTGATGATGAGTCAAAAGATGGAAAGCCTTCCGTCATCCCCGCGAAATCGGGAATCCAGAAACCCATGAACAGACCCTGTGGAACAGCTCTCGACCCCCGCTTTCGCGGGGGTGACGGAAGGGTCATGTCTTTCGATATCCTTTCAAGGAGCTGGATGGATGCACTAGAATCCAGACCAGCTTTCCTCCGCCATGCCGGAACACATGATGAACTCTTCACGGAGAAACCGGATCGAGGCCGCCGCTGTCCGTGCCTATGACGCCTACAAGGCCGCCGGGCCGGAAACCTTCCCCGAGGAGGTGGCCGAGCGGCTGGTGAACGGCGAGCATCCGGTGAGGGTCTTCCGCGAGTATCGCGGCCTGACGCAGACGCAGCTCGCCGAGGCGGCGGGGCTCAAGCAGGGGTATGTGTCGCAGATCGAGGCGGGGTCCCGCGTCGGCACGGTCGACGTGCTCAAGCGCATCGCCGAGGCGCTGCGCCTCGACCTCGACGATGTGACCTGAGACCTATACCAAACTCAGCCGGTCAGACCGCCGCCCCCTGCTCGGCGGCCACCGCCTCGGCGCGGATCTCCTCGGTCAGGCGGGCGCGGAGGTCGGAGAAGGCGGCGCTGGTCTTGATGGTGTAGTGGCGGGGATAGGGAAGGTCGACCGGGATGTCGGCCTTGATGCGGCCGGGGCGCGCGGTCATGACCACGACGCGCGAGGCCATGAAGATCGCCTCCTCGATGTCGTGCGTGACGAAGAGCACCGTCTTGCGCTCCCGCTCCCAGATGCCGAGCAGCAGCTCCTGCATCAGCCCGCGGGTCTGGTTGTCGAGCGCGCCGAAGGGCTCGTCCAGCAGCAGGATCTCCGGGTCGTTGGCGAGCGCGCGGGCGATGGCCGTGCGCTGCTGCATGCCGCCGGAGAGCTGGCGCGGGTAGTGGTTCTCGAACCCGCGCAGGCCCACGCTGGCTACATACTGCGCCACGCGCTCGCGCATCTCAGCCGGCGCCATGCGCTTTTCCTTGAGGCCGAAGGCGATGTTTTCCGCCACCGTCAGCCAGGGGAAAAGCGTGTAGGACTGGAACACCATGCCGCGGTCGGGGCCGGGGCCGGTGACCGGGCGGCCGTCGAGCAGCACCCGGCCGGCGCTCGGCCGGTCGAGCCCGGCGACGATGCGCAGCAGGGTGGACTTGCCGCAGCCCGACGGCCCGAGGATGGTGATGAAGTCGTTGGCGGCGACCGACAGGGTCGTCGGCTCCAGCGCGCGGACGGGCTGGCCCTCGCGCACGGCCGGAAAGACGCGGGAAACGGCGTCGACGAACAGCTTTCCGGAACTCACGCCAGCCTCCAGGGAAAGAGCCGGCGGTTGACCGCCTTGAACAGGAAGTCGGAGGCGAGCCCGATCAGCCCGATGACGATGATGCCGAAGATGATCTGGCCGGTGGCGAGCAGCGCCTGGCTCTCGATGATCATGTGGCCGATGCCCGAGGAGGAGCCGATGAACTCCGCCACGATGACGTAGGTCCAGGCCCAGCCCAGCACCAGCCGCAGGGTCTCGGCGATGTCCGGGGCGTTGGCCGGGATCAGCACCCGCCGCACCACCCCGCCGTCGCCGGCCCCCAGCGTGTAGGCCGCCTCCACGAGGTCGCGCCGCGTGCCGGCCACCTGGCCGGCGACCATCAGGGTGATCTGGAAGACCGAGCCGATGAAGATCACCAGCAGCTTCTGAGTCTCGCCAATGCCCGCCCACAGGATCAGCAGCGGAATGAAGGCCGAGGCCGGCAGGTAGCGGGCGAAGGACACGAAGGGCTCGAAGAAGGCCTCGACCGGGGCGTAGGCCCCCATGGCGATGCCGAGCGGCACGGCGATCACCGCGGCCATCACGAAGCCGCCGATCACCCGCCACATGGTGACGCCGATGTCGGCGGCGAAGCCGTACTGCGTCAGCAGGATCCAGCCGTCCTGCACCATGGTCAGGGGGTCGGCGAGGAAAGTCGGGGAGACGAAGCCGCCGAGCGTCGCGAAGGCCCAGACGGCCACGAAAAGCACGAAGAAGGACACGCCGAGCAGGAGCCGCGGACCCTGGCGGATCGGCTGCAGGGGACGAAGAAAGGCCATGGGGAAAGGTCACCCGAAGCAAGGGAAGCGGCGCCGGAGGTCGGGCCTCCGGCGCCGGGCGGAACGTCCGAGGACGCCGCTTACTGGATGAAGCTGGTGTCGACGATCGTCGCCAGGTCCGGCTTCTTCCGGATGACCCCGATCTCCAGCAGCAGGTCGGCGGCCTCGGCCGAGAAGGTCTGGAACTCGCCCGCGAAGAAAGCCTTGTTGGCGGCGCGGTCCTGCCAGCGCAGGAAGGATGCCGACTTGGCGAACTGCTCGCCGCTCTGCTTCACGTCGGCGCCCATGATCTCATGGGACTTGGCGGGATCCTTGGCGATCATCTCGACCGCTTCGAAGTAGCTGTCGGCCAGCGCCTTGGCGGCCTTCGGATTCTCGGCCAGGAACTTCGGCGTGCAGCCGACCGTGTCCAGGATCATCGGGTAGTCGAGCGTCGTGGCGATGATCTTGCCGGCTTCCGGCTTGTCGCGGACGTTGGACAGGTAGGGCTCGTAGGTCATCGCCGCGTCGTTCTGCCCGGCGAGGAAGGCCTGGGCCGCCGGACCCGGCTCCATGTTCGCGACGGTCACGTCCTTCACCGACAGCCCGTTCTTCTTGAGGAACCAGGCGAGCGTGAAGTAGGGCGCGGTGCCGGGGGCCGAGGCCGCCACGGTCTTGCCCTTCAGGTCCTTGATAGAATTGATCGTGTTGCGCACGACCATGCCGTCGGCGCCGTAGGATTTGTCCAACTGGAAGATCTGCTTGGCGGGAATGCCGTTCGCGTTCCAGACGATCCAGGTCTCGACCGTGGTCGCGGCGCACTGGATGTCGCCGGACGCCATGGCGAGATGGCGGTCCTTCTGCGGAATCTTGACGAGATTGACGTCCAGCCCGTTCTTCTGGAAGATCCCCGCCCCCTTCGCCAGCGTCAGCGGCGCGAAGCCGGTCCAGCCGGAAAAGCCGAGCGAGATCTTGGTGTCCTGAGCAAGCGCCGGCGCCGCCGCGAAGGAAGCCGCGAGCGCCATGCCGATGAGCGTCCGAATCATTCTGACTGCCCTTTGTTTATTGTGAAGCCTCCAGAAAAACCGTAACAACCGCCCCCGTTATTGTCTAGACATAAGAGTGCATGCGGAATTCTCCGCGACCGGCGGGCCGACGGGTCAGGCGCGCGCCTTGATCCATTCGGACATGCCCTGGTCCTCGAGCGCGTACTGGCCGCGCGCCGAACGCCAGACGAGATTCTTCTGCCTCAACGCCTCGATGGCGGTCTGCACGGCGGGTGCCTCGACCGCTTCGCCGATGGTCTTCGAATAGCCCGCCAGCGCCGCCGCGGAGAAGGGTGCCGCCTGCGTCTCCTCGTCGCTCAGCCGTTCGATGACGGCCTGCTGGAGCGGCGTCAACGATGACCACGCGTTCTCGTAATCCTCCCAGAGGCGCCGCCGCAGCGCTTCGGCTCCCTCGCTCAAGGTCGTCTTCAGTTCACCGGCGTCCCCTGTTTCCAGCGCGATGTCCTTGAGGATCTGCGTCAGGATCTCGGGCCGGCGCCCGACCAGATCGAAGGCGGCGTAGACGTCGTCGGGCTCGAACCGGTTGCCGGCGGCAAGCCGCTCGTTGATCCAGGCCGTGTAGGCGTCTGTGTAGTCGCGCCCGAGCAGCGGAAAGGTCTGCACGCTGGCGCCATAGAAGGGCTGGTCGCGTCCGAGCACCAGCCGGCTCAGCTTGTCGCGGTGGGAGCCCGTGAGCACCACGACGAGGTTCGGCCCGTCCCGCGCGTCGTCCCTGGTGTTCAGCCGGTCGCGCGCAGCCTTGAGCGCGAACATCGCGTTCATTCCGGCTTCCGAGACGAGGGCATGCTGCGCCTCGTCGATCAGCAGGGCGATGCGCTTGTGGAGGCGGAGAAGCAGCGTTTCCAGCGCGTCAGCCAGCGTCGTTCCCTGTGGCTGGCCGATCTTCTCGATGTCGATCGACACCGCTCCGACCCCGACCTTGCTCAGACCCATCGTGCGCGCGGCCTTGACGGGGATCCCCTCCGCCTTGCGGAGGGCGGCTTTGATGGACTCCGCGATGAGAAGCCCCGGATCGGTGTCGCGGTTCGACCAGAGATCGACGTAGACGACCTCGATGCAGCGGTTCTCCAGTTCGGGAGCGAGATCGAGCCGCAGGAAGGTGCTCTTGCCCGTGCGGCGGGGTGCCGCGAGGCACAAGGTCTGCTCGGCCCCGAAGGGAGACTCACCCGTCAGCCGGTCCGCGATTGAACCGGCCAGCTTGGAACGGTGGAACAGGAACTTTTGCGCCGACATGCCCGCCCCCTTTTCGGGAGTTTTATGCTCGAAAACATAAATTATGGAACGCGGCATAAAAGGTCAATAATCCCGGCGGTCCCACCGTTGCCATGGGGCCGCCGGGATCAGCCGTTCACCACGCTCAGCCGAGGATGCCCGGCAGGACGAGCTGGTGTTCGCGCGCGCAGTCCAGGGCTTCCTGGTAGCCGGCGTCGGCGTGGCGCATCACGCCGGTGGCCGGGTCGTTCCACAGCACGCGCTCGATCCGGCGGGCGGCTTCGGGCGTGCCGTCGCAGACGATGACCATGCCGGAATGCTGCGAGAAGCCCATGCCGACGCCGCCGCCATGGTGCAGCGACACCCAGGTGGCGCCCGACGCGCAGTTCAGCAGCGCGTTCAGCAGCGGCCAGTCCGACACCGCGTCGGAGCCGTCGCGCATCGCCTCGGTCTCGCGGTTGGGCGAGGAGACGGAGCCGGAGTCCAGATGGTCGCGGCCGATGACGATGGGCGCCTTCAGCTCGCCCCGGGCGACCATCTCGTTGAAGGCGAGGCCGAGCCGGTGGCGGTCGCCGAGCCCGACCCAGCAGATGCGGGCGGGCAGGCCCTGGAAGTGGATGCGCTCCCCGGCCATGTCGAGCCAGCGGTGCAGATGCGGGTTGTCGGGCATCAGCTCCTTCACCTTGGCGTCGGTGCGCTTGATGTCCTCGGGGTCGCCCGACAGGGCCGCCCAGCGGAAGGGGCCGATGCCGCGGCAGAAGAGCGGGCGGATGTAGGCCGGCACGAAGCCGGGGAAGGCGAAGGCGTTCTCGACGCCGCCTTCCTTCGCCATCTGGCGGATGTTGTTGCCGTAGTCGAAGGTCGGCACGCCCATCTCGTGGAAGGCGAGCATGGCGCGGACATGCGCGACGGTGGACTCCCGCGCCGCCGCGACGACGGCGTCCGGCTCGCGCTCGCGCCGGCGCTCCCACTCCTCCAGCGTCCAGCCGGCGGGGAGATAGCCGTTCAGCAGGTCGTGGGCGGAGGTCTGGTCGGTGACCGCGTCCGGCCGCACCCCGCGCCGCACCAGCTCCGGCAGGATCTCCGCGGCGTTGCCGAGCAGCCCGACCGACAGGGGGCGGCGCTCCCGGCAGGATTGCTCGATGATCTCCAGCGCCTCGTCCAGCGTGGCGGCCTGGCGGTCGAGATAGCCGGTGCGCAGCCGCATCTCGATCCGGCTCGGCTGGCATTCGACGGCGAGGCAGGAGGCGCCGGCCATGGTCGCGGCGAGCGGCTGGGCGCCGCCCATGCCGCCGAGCCCGGCCGTCAGGATCCAGCGCCCGGCGAGGTCGCCGTCGTAATGCTGGCGCCCCATCTCCACGAAAGTCTCGTAGGTGCCCTGAACGATGCCCTGGGTGCCGATGTAGATCCAGGAGCCGGCCGTCATCTGGCCGTACATCATCAGGCCCTTGCGGTCGAGTTCGTTGAAATGCTCCCAGTCCGCCCAGCGCGGCACGAGGTTGGAATTGGCGATCAGCACGCGCGGCGCGTCCGCGTGGGTGCGGAAGACGCCGACCGGCTTGCCCGACTGGACCAGAAGCGTCTCGTCGGATTCGAGCTTTTCCAGCGCCGCCACGATGCGGTCGAAGCTCTCCCAGTCGCGGGCCGCGCGCCCGATGCCGCCATAGACCACCAGCTCGTTCGGCTTTTCCGCGACATCCGGGTCGAGGTTGTTCATGAGCATGCGCAGAGGGGCCTCGGTCAGCCAGCTCTTGGCGGTGAGGCCGGTGCCGCGCGCGGCGCGGATGATGCGGGAATTGTCGAGACGGGTCATGGGATTGCGCTCCGGGTCTGGCGTTCAGGCGGTGGCGAAGGCGAGGCAGGCGGCGAGCGCGCCGCGCAGGCAGTCGGTCAGGGCGGCGGCGCGGGCCGGGTCGAAGGCGGGCGGCGGCTCGTCGCCGGCCGGCTCGTCGAGATAGCCGCGGATGGCGAGTTCCATCTGCACCGCGTGGACACCGCGCTCCGGCGCGCCGTGCCGGCGGGTGATGTGGCCGCCCTTGAAGCGGCCGTTGGTCACCTGGTCGAAGGGGCCGGCGGCGCAGGCCCGCTCGATGGCGGCGGTCAGCTCCGGCGCGCAGCTCCGCCCGCCGTAGGTGCCGATGTTGAACTGCGGCAGGCGGCCCTCGAACAGGCGCGGGACCACCGACCGGATGGAATGGGCGTCATAAAGAACGACCCGCCCGTGCCGGGACAGCAGCCGCTCGACCTCGGCGGCGAGCGACGCATGGAAGGGGTCGAAGTAGGCAGCACGCCGCCGGGCCACCTCCGCCCCGTCCGGCTCGGCACCGGGCCGGTAGAGCGGCTCGCCGTCGAAGGTGACGAGCGGGCACAGCTCGGTCGTCGCCTGACCGGGATAGAGCGACGCGCCGCTCGGGTCGCGGTTCACGTCGATGACGCTGCGCGACCAGGGGGTGCGGACGGTCGTGGCGCCGAGGCCGTGGACGAAGCCATACAGCTCGTGGATGTGCCAGTCCGTGTCGCGCAAGGCACGGGCCGGCGACAGGAAGCCCCCGGTGATGTCCGCCGGGATCTCCGTGCCGGTGTGGGGGAATGAGACGATCAGCGGGACGTCGCCCCGCCGCACCTCGATCATGGACTCGTTCATGGGGCTTGCGGCCATCATCACGCCACCTCGAGCGCCGAGGGCAGCGCGAAGGGGGCCACGGCGCGGGCGAGCGCGCCGCTGCGGACCATGCCCGCCGCCGCTTCCATGTCCGGATGCATCAGCCGGTCGTCCTCCAGCGTGGGCACGCTGGCGCGCACGAGCGTGCGCACGGACTCCAGTGCCGCGCTGCTGCGCAGGGGCGCCAGGAAGTCGCAGCCCTGTGCTGCCGCCAGCAGCTCGACCGCGACGACCCCGACGGCGTTCTCCGCCATCGCCAGCAGCCGGCGCGCGCCATGGGCGGCCATCGACACATGGTCCTCCTGGTTGGCCGAAGTCGGGATGGAGTCGACGCTGGCCGGGTAGGCGCGCTGCTTGTTCTCCGACACCAGCGCCGCCGCCGTCACCTGCGGGATCATGAAGCCGGAGTTGAGGCCGGGGCGCGGCGTCAGGAAGGCCGGCAGGCCGGACAGGGCCGGATCGACGAGCATGGCGGTGCGCCGCTCCGAGAGCGACCCGATCTCGCAGATCGCCAGCGCGATCTGGTCCGCCGCGAAGGCCACCGGCTCGGCGTGGAAGTTGCCGCCGGACAGCGCCTCCAGCGTGTCGGTGAGGATCAGCGGGTTGTCGGACACGCCGTTGGCCTCGGTGGCGAGCGTCCGCGCGGTCTGGCGCAGCAGATCGAGCACCGCCCCCATCACCTGCGGCTGGCAGCGCAGGCAGTAGGGATCCTGCACCCGGTGGTCGCTGTCGCGGTGCGACGCGCGGATGGCGCTGCCCTCCATCAGGCCGCGCAGGGCGCCGGCGGTGTCGATCTGGCCCTGGTGACGGCGCAGCGTGTGGATGCGCGGGTCGAAGGGCGCGTCGGAGCCGAGCGCCGCGTCGGTCGAGAGCGCGCCCGCGACCAGCGCCGCGTGGAACACATTCTCCGTCTCGAACAGGCCGGCCAGCGCGTAGGCGGTGGAGAACTGCGTGCCGTTCAGCAGCGCCAGCCCTTCCTTGGGTCCCAGCACCGCCGGCTCCAGCCCGGCCGTGGCCAGCGCCTCGGCGGCCGGGCGGCGGCCGTCCGGCCCGTCGATCATGCCGATGCCGATCATCGCCGCGGTCATGTGGGCGAGCGGGGCGAGGTCGCCGGACGCGCCGACCGAGCCCTGGCTCGGCACGACGGGGATCAGCCCGCGCTCGAGCATGGCGGACAGCAGTTCGACTGTCCCCCAGCGCACGCCGGACGCGCCCTGGGCAAGGCTCGCCAGCTTCAGCCCCATCATCAGCCGCACGACGCCCTGGGGCATCGGTTCGCCCAGACCGGCCGCGTGCGAGATCACGAGATTGCGCTGGAGCGTCGCGAGGTCGGCGCTGTCGATGCGCACGGTCGCGAGCTTGCCGAAGCCGGTGTTGATCCCGTAGACCGGCTCGCCCCTGGCGAGAATCGCCTCGACGGCCGCGGCCCCCGCCTCGACCGCCGGGCGGCAGGCGGGGTCGAGCGCGATGGCGGCGCCGCGGTAGACGGCGAGCCAGTCCCGGAGGCTGGCGGAACCGGGGGTCAGTGTGATGCTTTTCATTTGCCCCTCCAGACGCGGGCGTGCAACGGGTTGAATCCCATGCGGTAGACCAGCTCGGCCGGCCGTTCGACGTTCCAGACCGCGAGGTCGCAGGACTTGCCGGGCTCCAGCGTGCCGGTCTCCCCGAGCCGGCCGAGCGCCCGCGCCGCCTCCCGCGTGACGCCGGCCAGGCATTCGTCCACGGTCATGCGGAAGAGGGTGGCGGCCATGTTCATGACCAGCAGCGGCGAGGTCAGCGGCGAGGTGCCGGGGTTGCTGTCGGTGGCGAGCGCCATCGGCACGCCGTGGCGGCGGAACAGCTCGACCGGCGGCAGCCTGGTCTCGCGGATGAAGTAGAAGGCGCCGGGCAGCAGCATCGCCACCGTGCCGGCCCCGGCCATCGCCGCAGCACCCGCCTCGTCCGTGTGTTCGAGATGGTCGGCCGACAGGGCGCCGTGCGCGGCGGCCAGCGCGGCCCCGCCGAGGTTGGAGAGCTGGTCGGCGTGCAGCTTGACCGGCAGGCCGAGGCGGCGGGCCGCCTCGAAGACCCGCGCGATCTCGTCCGGCGTGAAGGCGATGCCCTCGCAGAAGCCGTCCACCGCGTCGGCCAGCCCCTGCGCCGCCACGGCGGGCAGCATCTCCTCGATCACCGCGCGCAGATACTCCGTCCGGTCGGTTCCCGGCGGCACGGCGTGGGCGCCGAGGAAGGTGGTGGTGACGGAGACGTCCCGCAGCGTGCCCAGCCGGCGGGCGGCGCGGAGCTGCGTCAGCTCCGCCCCCCGCTCCAGCCCGTAGCCGGACTTGATCTCGACCGTCGTGACGCCCTCCGCGAGCAGCGCGTCCAGGCGCGGCAGGCTCTGGCGGACCAACTCCTCCTCGCCGGCGGCGCGGGTCGCGGCGACGGTGGAGGCGATGCCGCCGCCGGCCCGCGCGATCTCCTCATAGCTTGCCCCGGCGAGCCGCAGCTCGAACTCCCGCGCGCGGTCGCCGGCATAGACCAGATGCGTGTGCGCGTCGATCAGCCCCGGCGTGATCAGCCGGCCCTCGCAATCGATGACCTCGTCGGCCCGGAACCCATCCGGCAGCTCCGCCTCTGGCCCGGCGTGGAGGATCCGGCCGTCCCGGCAGGCCACGGCCCCCGTCTCGACCAGCCCCAGCCCGTCACGGCCGGGCGCCAGCGTCGCCAGCCGCGCGTTGCGCCAGAGGCGGGTGCCGCCGTTGCCGGCCGGCGTCTCGTGATGCGTTTCCCCACGATGCGTATCCATGAGCGTTCGGCTTCCCTGCGGCCCGTTATTTGTCTATACATAATCAGGAGCGGCGCGGCTTGTCCAGAGGGCGTCTCGCGGCCGGAATGGAGAAATGGGGGGAAGGATGAAGCTTCTGTTCGAACGGGCGCTGCTGCCGGCGGGATGGGCATCGAACGTCCGGCTGAGCATCGCGGAGGGGCGCATCGCCTCGGTGGAGGCGGACGCCGTGGCCGGTCCCGAGGACGAGCGCCACGCCATCGCCCTGCCCGGCATGCCCAACGTCCACAGCCACGCCTTCCAACGCGGCATGGCCGGCCTCGCCGAGCGGCGCGGACCGTCGGCCGACGATTTCTGGACCTGGCGGGAGGTCATGTACCGCTTCCTCGACAGGCTCACGCCCGAGGACGTGGAGGCGATCGCCGCCCAGCTCTATGTCGAGATGCTGGAGGCGGGCTTCACCCGCGTGGGCGAGTTCCATTACCTGCATCACGACGAGCAGGGCGACGCCTACGCCAACCCGGCCGAGATGGCCGAGCGCATCGCGGCCGCCGCCAGTTCCACGGGCATCGGGCTGACTCTGCTGCCGGTCTTCTACGCGCATTCGAATTTCGGCGGCGTCCCGCCGGTCCACGGCCAGCGCCGCTTCATCAGCGGCCTGGACGGCTTCGCCCGCCTGATGGAGGGCAGCCGCCGCGCCGCCGCGGGCGTCGAGGGATCCGTCGTCGGCGTGGCGCCGCACAGCCTGCGCGCCGTCACCCCTGAGGAACTGGCCGCCGTGGTGCCGCTGGCCGAGGGCGGCCCGGTCCACATTCACGCCGCCGAACAGGTGCGGGAGGTGTCGGACTGCCTCGCCTGGAGCGGGAAACGCCCGGTGGACTGGCTGGTGGTGGAGGCCGGGGTGGACCGGAACTGGTGCCTGATCCACGCCACCCACATGACGGAGGAGGAGACCGGCCGCCTCGCCCGCGCGGGCGCCGTGGCCGGCCTCTGCCCGGTGACGGAGGCCAATCTCGGCGACGGCACCTTCAACGCCGGCCCCTATCTCGCAGCCGGGGGCGCCATCGCCGTCGGCTCGGATTCCAACGTGCTGATCGGCGTCGGCGACGAGCTGCGCCAGCTCGAATACAGCCAGCGCCTCCATAAGCGCAGCCGCAACGTTCTGGCCGGGGAAGGGACGGCGGAGGGAGGCGCCTCCACGGGGCGCACGCTGTTCGATCGCGCGCTGGCGGGCGGCGCCCAGGCGCTGGGCTCCGGCCCCGTGGGGCTGACGGCGGGCGCCTGGGCCGATATCGTCACGCTGGACCGGACCTCCCCGGCCCTGATAGGCCGGAGCGGCGATGCCCTGATCGACAGCTGGGTTTTCGCCGCCTCGCGCCCCGCCGTGGATTCGGTCTGGAGCCGGGGACGCAGGATGGTGAGCGGCGGACGCCACCACGCCCGCGAGAGCGTGGCCGCGGCCTTCGCCCGGACGATGGAGAGGATCCTCGCGTGACCGACATGCCCTTCGGGACCAAGGCGGGAAAGCTCCCGGACGCGGCGCGCCCGACGGCGCTGCACGAGCGCATCCGGGCCGACATCGAGGAGCGGATCCTGTCGGGCGTCTGGCCCCCCGGCCACCGCATTCCCTTCGAGCATGAGCTGATGGAGCAGTATGGCTGCGCCCGGATGACGGTGAACCGGGCGCTGTCCGCGCTCACCGCCGCCGGGCTGATCGTGCGGCGCCGGCGCGCGGGATCCTTCGTCGCGGCACCCCGGTCCGAGCGCGCCCTGATGGAGATCCAGGACTTCGCCGCCGAGGCCGCGCGCGACGGGCGCCCCTACCGTCACGAGATCCGTGCCCGGTCGGTCGCGGCGGTGGACGTGGCGGCGGCCGAGCATTTCGGCATCCCCGCCGGCGCCCAGGCCTTGCGGCTCGACTGCCGGCACTGGATCGGCGACCTGCCGGCCGCCGTCGAGGACCGGCTGATCCTGCTGGACGCCGTGCCGCAGGCGGGGGAGGAGAGCTTCGTGGAAACACCCCCCGGCTCCTGGCTGCTCAGCCGCGTGCCCTGGACGCGCGCCGAGCACGTGATCCGGGCGGTCAATGCCGACGCGGCGCTCGCCCGCGACCTCGGCATCGCTCGGGGCGGCGCCTGCCTGGTGCTGGAACGGCGGACCTGGCAGGCCGACGCGCCGGTCACGGCCGTCCGGCTCAGCTACCCCGGCGACCGCCACCGTTTCGTCGGGCATTTCTCCCCGTCCGGAAAGGCCGGGTGAGGACGGCGCGGCCGGCATGCGAACCGGGAACGGGGGCGGGAGGCACACTCATCCGATGGTGGTAGGGCGGGTGGTAGGGCTGGCGCGAGGACGGTGGCTCGCTTATACCGGCGGTTTCCCGCCGTCATGAGGATCGCCGCGACGGGGCGTTCCGCCGCCCTTCCCTTCCGCTGCTCTCTCCTGGTTGTCCGATGTTTCACCGCCCGACCCCGCTCCTGAGCCCCGACCGAACCCGCGGCGACGCGGCGGATGCCCGTGGGCCGGCGTCCGTCGCATCCGGCGTGGCGGGCTCCGACGCGGACCGTTACCGCCGGCAGCTCCAGGCGATCACCGACAACGCGTCGGTGGCGCTCTTCATCATGGACGCGCGGCAGCAGTGCGTGTTCATGAACCCCGCCGCCGAAGAGCTGACGGGCTATCGGCTGGACGAGCTGAGCGGGCGGCCGCTGCACGACGTCATCCATCACACCCATCCGGACGGCACGCCCTATCTCCTGGAGGATTGCCCGATCGACCGGGCCTTTCCGGAGAACAACCAGGAACGCGGCGAGGAAACCTTCGTCCACAAACGGGGGCACTTCTACACGGTCGCCTACACGGCCAGCCCGATCCGCGAGAACGGGGTCACCGTCGGCACGGTGGTCGAGGTCCGCGACATCACCGAGGAGAAGCGCGCGCAGGATGCCCTGCGGCGCAGCGAAGGGCTGCTTCGCGGGATCGTCGAGACCACGCCGGAATGCGTGAAGGTGGTGGACCGTTCGGGCCGGCTCCTGCAGATGAACGCGGCCGGCCTGCGCATGGTCGAGGCGGACCGGCCGGACGAGGTCTGCGGTGGCGACGTGCTGGACCTGATCGCGCCCGAGTACCGGGACGAGTGGCTGCGCAACCATGAGCGCGTCTGCCAGGGGGAGAGCCTGAGCTGGACCTTCCGGCTCCGCGGCCTGGGCGGCACCTACCGCTGGATGGAGACGCACGCCGCCCCCCTCACCCTGCCCGACGGCAGCACCGCCCACATGGCGGTCACCCGCGACGTGACGGCCCGGCATGAGGACGAACTGCGCCGCCGCGCCCTGCTGGACGAGCTGAACCACCGGGTGAAGAACACGCTGGCGACGGTGCTGTCGCTCGTCCGCCAGACCCGCAAGGGAACGGATTCCCCGGAAAGCTTCCACGAGCTGTTCGAAAGCCGGCTGCTCGGCCTCAGCGAGGCGCACAACCTGCTGACCGACGCGGGCTGGGAGGGCGTCAGCCTGCGCGATCTGGTCGCCAGGACCCTGATGCCCTACACCGGCGGCGGGGCCATCCGCGTCGCGCCCGGCGCGCCGGAGATCAAGCTCGGCCCGAACAGCACGGTGACGCTGCAGATGATCCTTCTCGAGCTGGCGGCGAACGCGGCGCGCTTCGGCGCCTTCTCCGTGCCGGACGGGCGGGTCGAGCTGTCCTGGTCGCTGGAACCCGTAGCGGTGGCGGAGGGTGACGCCGGGCCAGCGCTCCGGATCGACTGGGTCGAGCTGGATGGCCCGCCCGTGGAGCCGCCGGCGCGCCGGGGCTTCGGGCGGCGCCTGCTGGAACAGGGCGTCACGGGCGAACTGGAGGGCGAACTGACCTACGAGTTCCCGCCGTCGGGCGTCCGCTGCCGCATGCGCCTTCCGCTCTCCTCGAAGGTGAGGCTGGCATGACAGCCATTACCGCCCGGCGCGTCCTGGTCGTGGAGGACGAGGCGCTGGTCGCGATGATGATCGCCGACATACTGGAGGACCTCGGCTTCGAGGTGATCGGGCCGGCCGCCAGCGTCAGCCGGGCACTGGCGCTGATCGAGTCCGAGGGGCCCGAGGTGGCCGTGCTGGACGTCAATCTCGGCGGCGAGAAGGTTTATCCCGTGGCGGAGGCTCTGCGGTCGCGCGCGGTGCCCTACCTTTTCCTGACCGGCTATGGCGCCGCGGGGGTCGATCCGGACTTCGCGACCGTGCGCATCCTGCAGAAGCCGGTGCGCGATGCGGTTCTGGCCCGCGCCGTCACGGAGGTCCTGCCCGACCGGAGCCCGGCGCCTTAAGCGGGCGCTGGCCCGCTCGCCCCCGGATCGCGTTGATTAAACCGGATACAACTCCTATAAAAGTCCGGCCTTTTTTCGTGACCGCGACCGGTGCGATGATCATTTCCTGCCCGACCTGTTCCACGCGGTACACACTGGACGACGCGTCGATGGGCGCGCATGGCCGCAAGGTGCGCTGCGCCAAGTGCAGCCACGTTTGGTGGCAGACACCAGCCACTGATACTCCGCCAGCCGATGACGAGGATCTCGTCACTGAAATCCGCCCGTCGCGCCCGGTCAAGCCGGCCCGTTCCGCAAAGAAGCCCCCCGCGCGGCGCGACCGGCGGGCGCTGATCGGCTGGGGCGCGCTCGCCCTTATCCTGGCTGCTCTCGGCACGGGCGGGGTTCTGGGACGCGGCTGGATCGTCGCCGTCTGGCCCCCGGCGGCCCTGCTCTACGACACGGTCGGGCTGCCGGTCGAGCCGGCCGGCACGGGGCTGGCCTTCCAGGGCGTCCGCTCCGAACAGCTGCAGGAGAACGGCGCCGCGGTGATCCACGTCGAGGGGCAGATCCTCAACGCGTCCGACCTCGTGCGCGCGGTTCCCGGCGTCCGCGTCATCCTGCGAGGTTCCGGCCCGGAGCCTCTGGGCGACCAGACCATCCAGGCGGAGCCGGGCGAGCTTCCGCCCGGCGCCATCGCCATCTTCCGCCACACGCTCCCCGCGCCGGAAGGGGTCACCGAGGTGACCGTCACCTTCGTGGGGGGCTGAGCGCTCAGCCACGCAAGGGTTGTTTTTAGGAATCGCCGAGGACTCGAGTCCTTCACCGGCACGTCGGCCGGACGCACCATCCCCACCCCTGCCGCAAGAATACGAGTCCGCCGCGCCTCCCGGAGGTCGGCTCCGCCTCAAGGGCGCGTAGTCTTGTGGAGGCCGGTCCGCTCTTCTCCGGCCCTTTGCGACGGGGCGTATCCATTCACGCGGCGCCAACCCATTGAAGGACAATCGCTTATCGCCATCCTTAGAAAAACGTGAGCCCAGCACTCCGCAGAGCGCATGCGCAGAGAATGGCAGCCGAATGCCGTCGCCATCCATCGTGAGCCGCAGGGCCAGGGGACACCGTGAGGTCCGCAGCGCGTAATCTTGTGGAAGCGGCGTCGGAAGGCTGCGTCGGCCTGCCGCTTCCTCGTCCGGGATTCGTAATCTGGTGGAAGCTGGCCTCACCCCGCCCCGGCCAAGCTGGCCGGCACGTAATCTTGTGGATGGGAGGGAGCCCTCCGTTCCCTTGAAGGGCGGCCCTGATTCGCTACCGTGCGTAATCTTGTGGAAGCGGTTCGGCTGGTCCGGAGACGTGCGGAAACAGAAACGGCGACCGGGAGATTCTCTCCGGGCCGCCGTGCGTATTGTGGTGGAAGTTGTTGGATTCGCCGAAGGAATCCGTTCGCGTAATCTGGTGGAAGCCTCCGCTCCGCCCTTACAGGCCGATCAGCGCCGCCTGACGGCGGTCGGAGGCGACCGGGGGCATGGACGGGTGCATGATCAGCCCCTCGCGGGTGACCTCGACCTTCGCTTCGGGATAAACGTTTGTCGCGACGCGCAAGGTTTCCGGGAAGCGGGTCTTGAAGTGGCGGATTTCGTCGTAGCCGGCGCCGAACTGCGCATGGAGCGACTGCCAGGTGATCTTGGTCGGCTCGCTCAGCGAATGCAGACGGTAGGCGAGCCAGATATAGACGTCGATCGCCATCGACTTGCTGGAGATCTCCCGGATCGCCGATTCGACGACGGGCACCGGATGCTCGCGCAGAGACTTGAAGAAGCTTTCCGACAGAAGGACGCGCTCTTCCCAAAGGGATCCCTGGCGGTCGTCCTCTTCCGTGAAGGTCAGGCCGCCGACCACGATGGAATCCTTGGCGAACTTGCTGCCGCGTCCCCTGGATTCATTCTCGTCCCAGAAGAAGGTCAGGTGGCAGGCGGAGAGCCGGTTGCACTGCTCCTTCACGTCCCGGTAGGATTGGCCGCCGGTGGACACGTTCATCCGGCTCATCCAATCGCGCATGGAGGCGCCCAGCTCGACCTCGCGGCTGTTGGACTGCAAGGCCTTGGTCTGCAGGTAGAGCATGATCAGCCGCGCGCGCGAACCGTAAGGCACGCCGAACTTCTTTTCCTTGCCGCCGACGAGCAGCACGCCGGGCTGAACGACCAGCGTCACCTTGTGTCCGTCGCGGCGCCAGGTCTGGTCGTCTGCGATCCGCTTGTGCGGCAGTGCGGTGAGGCAGAAGCCGCTGTAGGTGATGCCCATCGCCCGCGATTCGTCCGCGAGGACGGCGGCGGCGGCATCCACCAACGGCCGTTGCTCCCGCGGAACAAGTTCCCGGGCGCGTTCACGACCGTGCTGGATGATGAGCTGATGGATCTCCGCCATGGCTGTCTCTGGACCGTGGTGAGTGACTGGATTGGTAAACAATCTGGTTTGGCGGTGGGGTCACCGTCAATGCGTAATCTTGTGGGTGAAGCTATTTGTAGCTAGTAGATTCTAAATTATTAGTTTGTGCCACCAGACTACGCGGGAAAACCCGATTCGCCGCGACAAGACTACGTGATTCGCGCGCTAGATTACGTGGAAGAATCGAGGCCGCCTGTGGAAGAAATCCCGTGGCTTCCCGGCGAATCGAGGCGAATCGATTCTGTAAAACAGGCGGCGCACCCGAATCGGAGACCGGGCGGAAGTGTCCTTTCCGACTTTGCCGGGCGAATCGGGGCGGGGTCCGCAATCCCTGGGCGCGGCTGGGTTCATAGTCCTAGGGCCGTCCGGTCTGGTGCCAATGGCCCCGCCTCCCCAGATAGTCGGCGTTCGACTCGGTCGCCGCGCATGCGGATGGCTGGGGATTAAGATTTCGCCGCGGATGTTAACCCGCTCGGGACAAGGCGGGCTCCGGACCAGACGGGGAACGCGGTTGCCAGAACCGGACACCCCGGCGGACCGTTGCCGCCAATGGAGAGGCAGCCATGGGAATGATGCAAGACAAGCTCAACGAGTTCCTGCGCGGGAACCGCGCGGACACGCCGAAAAACTCGGGAACCTGGCGCACCCTCCGTGACGAGGCTGTGCCGGCCGTCCTTCCCGAAGCGCCGGCGCCGCGCCGCCCCTCCCTGCTGAGCGAACCGCTGGATCCCCGGCCCAGGGAACAGGCGAGGGAGCAGGCAAGGGAACAGGCCGGGCGGGTGCCGCCGGCCTGGGAAGCCCCGGAGCAGGTGATCGAGGTGGAGCGGCGGGAAGCGGCGCCCGAACCGGAAGCCTGGGAGGATGCACGGCACGCCGACGCGACGTCCGAGCCGATCCCGATTGATGTTCATGCCCAAGAATGGGAGGGCGACCAGACGGAGTTCGAACCGGCCCCCGCGCCGTCCGTCCTCCGTGGGCCAGACACCGATGCCGAGGGCCTGGAGGAGCCGGAGGCGACCCTGGCCCGCCGCCATGCCGGGCTCGAACAGGCGGCGCGCGAATTGCGGGAGGTGGCGTCCCAGCCGGTCCGGACCGAAAGCAGGGACGAGGCCCGCATCCGCGTGCTGGAGCGTGCCCTTACCGACGCGCTGGTCTACATCGACGAGTTGGAGCGCGAACTGGAGCGTCTGCGCGCCTGACACCGGCTGCGCCCCCATCGCGGAGGCGCGACGGTGTTCAGGCGATCGCGGCGGCCACGCCGGTGGGCATGCTGGCGCCGGCGCCTATGCCCGCCTCCCATCCTGCGCCGGCTGGGCTGCGACGAGATGCAGGGCTACCTGCGGGGCCCGCCGGTTCCGGCCGAGGCCCTGGAACCCCTGCTCGGCACCACTCCGTCCCGGCGGCATGCACGGGTCGCGACGCACGGTTATACCGGGTTCGGAGGTCCTGACCACAGGTCAGGACTTCATGAAAATCGTATTAGGGGAGGGCGAAAACGCCCGCGATCTTGCCTCGATCCCGCGCTGGCATGTCGTCTATGATGGGCGCGCCGGTGGCCGCCACACCGGGCGGACTCCGGGGGCGACATGGAAAAGATGCAAAGTGCCGATGGGGCCTCTCCGGCGCTGAAGGAGCTTTTCGACCGCCCTCGCCTCCGTCACATCGCCGAGGAGGCGAAGGCCGTCCATCCGGATTTCGATGTCCGGCGCTTCCTGGATCTCGCCGGACGGGATCTCGACCAGCTCGGCGTCATGCAGCGGATGCGGCAGACAGCCCGGAGTCTGGGGGCCGTCCTGCCGGAGGATTTTCCGGAAAGCACGGTCATCATCGAGAGGCTCGCGCCGAGGATCGGCAACGCCTTCGTCGCGATGACGCTCGCGGAATACGTTGCCCTTTTCGGGCAGGAGCATTTCGAACGCTCGATGGAGGTCTTGAAGACTCTCACGGTCTTCGGATCGGCGGAGTTCGCGATCCGGACCTTTCTTCGGCGTGATTTCGACCGGACGATCACCGTGATGGAAGGATGGGCTGGGCACGAGAACGAACATGTCCGCCGCTTGGCGAGCGA
Source organism: Azospirillum sp. SYSU D00513 (assembly GCF_017356015.1). Classification (GTDB taxonomy): domain Bacteria; phylum Pseudomonadota; class Alphaproteobacteria; order Azospirillales; family Azospirillaceae; genus Azospirillum. Next base: position 213,269 of record NZ_JAFIQV010000003.1, on the reverse strand, counting down.
GGGCAGCCGGCCCCGCCTGCCCTGGTCCTTCAAGCTCGATCCGATGATCGCCGACCCGTCGCGTGGCGCGGCCATCCTCGATGCGCTCAAGAACGATCCGAGTCCCTATGTGCGAAAGTCGGTCGCCAACCATCTCAACGACATCGCCAAGGACCATCCCGCCTGGGCGCTCGACCGGATCGCCTCCTGGCCGCTGGAGGATCCCCGCACCGCCTGGATCGCCAGGCACGCGTTGCGGACCCTGATCAAGAGAGGAGACGAGGCGGCCCTCGCGATCGTCGGCGCGACCGGCCGGCCCCGGCAGTGCATTGCCGGCTTCACGGTCGATCCGCCCGCCGTCCGATTGGGCGGCACGATCCGCCTGTCCTGCACGCTCACGACGACCTCGCCGGAGCCGCAGCGCCTCGTCATCGACTACGCGATCCATTATGTGAAGAAGAGCGGCAAGACCTTCCGGAAGGTCTTCAAGATGAAGGAAATCCTGCTCGCCCCGCAGGGCACCGAGCGTATTTCGCGCGTCCAGACCCTGCGTGACTTCACGACGCGCACCCACCATCCGGGCCGGCATGAGGTCGAACTTCTGGTGAATGGCACCTGCTTGGCCAGGAGCTTCTTCGACCTGTCGCTCTGACGGGCTCTGGCCGGAGTCCTTGGCCGGATTTGCACGCCTGTTTGTCCGGAATTGCCGTCTCCGTTCCGTTGAACGGACGGCGGCCCTGTTGTGCAATGGACATACAGCGACACGAACGAATTCCTGCCGGACGCCCATTCCCCACACGCCCTCCCAACACTGGCCAAGGCGCCGGACGTTAACCGGAGCGGTGATCGGCCGCCGGGACGGCATGTTCGGCCGGCTCTCCACGTGCAACACCGAAACGACGGAGCATCGCCATGCGATCGATCCCGGTAACCGTGCTGACCGGATTTCTCGGGGCCGGCAAGACCACCCTGCTCAACCGCATCCTGGCGGAGCGCGGTGGCGGGCGGACCGCCGTCATCGTCAACGAATACGGCGAACTCGGCATCGACGGGATGCTCGTGGAGGCGACGGACGAGACGGTGGTGGAACTCAACAATGGCTGCGTCTGCTGCGTCGTGCGCGGCGATCTGATCGCGGCGCTGGGCCGGCTGGTGGATGGCAGCCTGGGCGGAAGCGGGAACGCGCGCGCCTTCGACCGCGTCGTCATCGAGACGAGCGGCCTCGCCGACCCCGCACCCGTCATCCAGTCCTTCGTGCTGGACGAAGCCTTGCGCGCCCATTTCGCCCTGGACGCCATCGTCACCGTCGCCGACGCGCGCCACCTGCCCCGCCAGCTCGAGCATGACGAGGCGCGCGAGCAGGTCGCCTTCGCCGACGTGATCCTGCTGAACAAGATCGACCTGGAGGATGCCGAGGCCCTCGATGCGGTGGAGCGTGAGATCCGCCGGCTCAACCCGCTGGCGCGCGTCCACCGCACCCGCGGCTGCGCGCTGCCGCTGGCCGAGGTCCTGGACATCGGTGCCTTCGACCTGCGCAACATCCTGCGCCTCGACCCCGACATTCTGGAAGACCACGAGCACGAGCACGCGGCCGACATCGCCTGCGTGGCCTTCCGCGAGGCGGGCCGGCTCGACCCGGACGCCGTGGACCGCTGGCTCAACCAGCTCCTCCAGGAGAAGGGGCGCGACCTGCTGCGCATCAAGGGCGTGCTCGACATCGACGGCGAGAACCGCCGCTTCGTCTTCCACGGCGTCCACATGACGCTGGACGGCCGTCACGGCCGCGCCTGGCGTCCCGGCGACGAGCGGCTGAACCAGCTCGTCTTCATCGGCCGGAACCTCGACGCCGGCGCCCTGCGGGCGGGTCTCGCCGGCTGCATCGTCCCCGCCGAGGCGCCCGCCCTGTCCTGAACCGGTCCTCCAAGACCCCTCTTCCAACCAAGGACCCTGCCGATGAAGCTGCAACATTATCTTGGCGGCCTGGAAGGGCTCGGCCCCCTCACCATCGAGACGCGCGTCTTCGTGGAGGAGTGGGAGACGCGCATCTTCGGCATCCACACCGCGATGATGGCGCTCAGCCCCCAGTTGTCCCTGCCCGCCACGCCCAGCGCCTTCCACACCGTCTGGACCTGGGCGGACCTGCGCAAGGGTGCCGAAGCCATGAACCCTTTCGACTATTTCAAGTACCGCTATTACGAGAAATGGCTGGGCGGCATCTCCGGCTATTTCGTCGCCAACGGCTACATCACCGAGGAGGAGCTGGAAGCCCGGACAGCCGAATATCTGGGCGACCCGGACAAGCCCCTGCCCCGGGGCGGCTCCCCCGAGATCGACCGGCGCGTCGAGCGCTACCTGGAGGAGGGCGATTCGCCCCACCGCGACCTCGCCGTCCCGGTCGAGTTCCGGGAAGGCGACCAGGTGCGGGTGCGGAACGTGCCGACGCTGGAGCACACCCGGCTGCCGGGTTTCCTGCGTGACCGCAACGGCACCGTGGTGACGGTCTATCCGGGTGCCTACGGCTATCTGACCGACACCGGCGCCGACGGCATCGGAGCGCCGATGGCCGTCTATTGCGTCCGCTTCGACCCGCAGGACCTTTGGCCCGGCAACACGGAGCCCAACCTGTCGCTCTACGCCGACCTCTATGCCGCCTACGTGGCCGAGCCGACCGCAGAGCTTGCCGCCCCCTCCGGCGATGCATCCGCCTGACGCATCCACCCGTCCGATCCAGGAGCCGACGATGACCGACCGCTTCCACCACCCGAGCGACCGCGAGGCGCGCAGCGCCGCCCGCGCCAAGGCGCTCGAATCGCTGCTCATCGAGAAGGGCATCATCACCGACCGCACCGTGGACACGGTGCTGAAGGTCTTCGAGACGAAGATGGGTCCGTTCAACGGGGCGAAGATCGTCGCCCGCGCCTGGGCCGATCCGGCCTTCAAGCGGCGGCTGGTCGAGGACACGCCCGCCGCCATCGCCGAGATGGCGGGGATGAACGATCTGCCCGCGGGCATGGCCGGTGCCGAGGGCGAGCACATGCGCGCCGTGGCGAACGGCGAGGGCGTCCACAACCTCGTCATCTGCACGCTCTGCTCCTGCTATCCCTGGCCGGTGCTGGGCCTGCCGCCCTACTGGTACAAGGATCCGACCTTCCGCAGCCGCGCCGCCCGCGAGCCGCGTGCCGTCCTGAAGGAGTTCGGGCTCGACGTGCCCGAGACGGTCGAGGTGAGGATTTGGGACAGCAGCGCGCAGATCCGCTGGTTCGTGGTGCCCGAGCGCCCCGCCGGCACCGACGGGATGAGCGAGACCGAACTCGCCGCCCTCGTGACGCCCGAGGCCATGATGGGCGTCGCCGTCTCCAAGGCCGGCTGAGGAGACGGCGATGCTGACCCGCTTCGAACAGTCCGCCGTCACCAGCATGATGGGCGCCGGCGACCATCCGCCGCGCGCCAACGGCACGCTCTGCTTCGCCTCGGACTGGGAGCGCGCGGCCTTCGGTGTTGCCCTGGCGCTCGCCCGCGATGGGCATTTCGAATGGGACGAGTTCCGCGAGAAGCTGATCGCCGCAATCGGCGACTGGGAGCGGGCGCCGGACGGCTCGTCCTGGAGCTATTACGAGCAGTGGCTCACCGCCCTGGAGGCCACTGTCGTCCAATGCGGCCTCGCGACACCCGAGGAACTGTCCGCCCGCCTTGCCCTGGCGGCGGACTGACACCCGAACCTTTTCCGCACATCAGGAGCCTTCCATGCACATCGAACCCGGCCTGCTGTCCGCCGCCAAGGTCGCCGGCGCCGACGCGGCGGCGCTGAGCCTGCTCGCGACCCACACGCCAGGATTCCTGCGCCGCCCGCTCGACTGGGCCAAGGCGGCATTGGCCGCCGTCTTCTTCTCCCTCTTCATGGAGCTGTGGCACCAGCCCGTCGGCCCGTCGGAGCTGCACTTCATCGGCGCCTCGGCCATCTACTTCGTCTTCGGCTTCCGCGCGACGCTGTTCGGCTTCGGCATCGGCCTGCTGCTCCAAGGCCTGCTGTTCGAGCCGCAGGATCTCTTCCACCTCGGCGTCAACGCGCTGTCGCTGATGGTGCCCCTGGTCGCGGCCCACGCCGCCGCCGGCCGGCGCGTGCTGGAGGCCGGAGGGCTCGAAGGGCTGCGCTGGACGTCGGTGCTGCGGTTCGATGCCGTCTATTACAGCGGCGTCGCGGCAATGGTCGGCTTCTGGCTGACGCTTGGCAACGAGGTCACCAGCTTCGCGGGCTGGGCGGTCTTCGCGGCTTCATACCTGCCGGTCGTGCTGTGCGAGCCGGCGATCAGCTGCGGCCTGCTGCGGGCACTCGGCCGCCTGAGGGCGGACAGCCCGGTCCGGCGCTTCACGACGCTGAACGGCCAGGCCCTTGCCTGATCTCCGGGGGGACGCGTACAGTCAGGAGGGCGGCCGAATCATTGGCCGCCCTTTCGCGCGTGTTCGGGCCTAAGCCATGCGGATCGTGATCCTAGCCCCGCCGGGGGTTCAGTCGCTCGACGTCGTCGGGCCGGCGGAGGTGTTCTGGGAGGCGGCGCGCCGCCTCGGCGATCCCGACGCCTATCAGGTGCAGGTGATGGGCACGCTGGAAGGGCCGGTCTGCGGCACCGGCAGCCTGCGCTTTCTGGCCGACCGCACCATCCATGACCCGGACGAGCCCATCGACACGCTGCTCGTCGGCGGCGATCCGTCCTTCGAGGCCATCGACCCGGCGGTGATCGACTGGCTGCGCCGGCGCGTGCCGGAAACACGGCGGTATGGGTCGATCTGCACGGGCGTTTTCCTGCTTGCCGCCGCCGGGCTGCTCGACGGGCGCCGGGTGACGACCCATTGGGAATGCGCCGACAAGCTGCGCGACGAACACCCGAACCTGACCGTGGACGCGGACCAGATCTTCATCCGTGACGGCGCGCTCTGCACCGCAGCGGGCGTCACCTCAGGCATCGACCTCGCGTTGGCGCTGCTGGAGGAGGACCATGGGCGGGAGCTGGCGTTGCTGGTGGCGCGCTACATGGTGATGTTCCTGAAGCGCCCCGGCGGCCAGTCCCAATTCAGCGCCCATCTCGCCGCCCAGGTGTCGAGCCGGACCAGCATTCAGAAGTCCCAGGAGTATGTGCTGGAGAACCTCTCGGCCGACCTGTCGGTGGAGGCGCTGGCCCTCCGGGCGGGCATGAGCCCGCGCAATTTCGCCCGCGTCTTCCGGCGCGACGTGAACCGCACCCCGTCGGAATTCGTGGAGGCGGCCCGGCTCGACGCCGCGCGCCGCATGCTGGTCGATTCCGCGACCCCGCTCCAGCGCATTGCCTTCGCCTGCGGCTTCGGCGACGCCGGCACCATGCGCCGGGTCTTCGCGCGCAACCTCGGGCTCAGCCCGCTCGAATACCGCAAGCGGTTCCGGACGAGCGCCGCCTGAGGGCGGACCCATCGTGGCCCACGGGGCCGGACCTGCTGTAGGCTGCGGCACGCCTCCCCGCCCACAGGAGCAGATCCATGGACTACAAGAAGCTCGGCCGCACCGGCACGGACGTCTCCGCCCTTTGCCTGGGCTGCATGACCTACGGCGATCCCGGCCGGGGAAACCATGCCTGGACCCTGCCGGAGGAGCAGAGCCGCCCCCTGATCCGCCAGGCCGTCGAGCTGGGCATCACCTTCTTCGACACGGCCAACACCTATTCCGACGGACATTCCGAGGAGATCGTCGGGCGCGCCCTGAAGGAGTTCGCCCGGCGCGACGAGATCGTGGTGGCGACCAAGGTCTATTTCCGCATGCGGCCCGGCCCGAACGGCGGCGGCCTGTCCCGCAAGGCGATCCTTACGGAGATCGACAACAGCCTGCGGCGCCTGGGCATGGACCATGTGGACCTGTACCAGATCCACCGCTGGGACCCGGCCACCCCCATCGAGGAGACGATGGAGGCGCTGCACGATGTGGTGAAGGCGGGCAAGGCGCTGCACATCGGCGCCTCCTCCATGGCCGCCTGGCAGTTCGCGAAGGCGCAGCACACCGCCGAGCGGAACGGCTGGACCCGCTTCGTCACCATGCAGAACCACCTGAACCTGCTCTACCGCGAGGAGGAGCGGGAGATGCTGCCGCTCTGCGCCGACCAGGGCGTCGGCATCCTCCCCTGGAGCCCGCTCGCCCGCGGCCGCCTGACCCGCCCCTTCGGCGTGGAGAACGAGCGCGTCCGCACCGACCAGGTCGGGCAGAGGCTCTACGACGCGACGGCCGAGGCCGACCGCCGGGTGATCGAGGCCGTGGGCACGGTCGCCGCCGGGCGCGGCGTGCCGCCGGCCCAGGTCGCGCTGGCCTGGCTGCTGGGCAAGCCCGGCGTCACCGCCCCGATCATCGGCGCCTCCAGGCCCGGCCACCTGGAGGACGCCGTCGCCGCACTCTCGCTGCGGCTGACCGAGGAGGAGGTCTGGACGCTTGAGGAGCCTTACGTTCCCCACGCGGTCGCGGGGCTGTAGGGACGGCTCACTTCAGGAGGACCGGCCCGGCGTCGATCCTCACGCGCAGGAGCTGGTAGGGCTTCTGGCGCAGGTCGCGTCCGCCGTTGAAGCCGGCCTGGCGGTGGAGCTGGTTCGCGGTGAAATAGAGATAGCCGTCGGGGCCGACCGACAGCGTGTCCGGCCACAGGATCTCGGGTCCTTCCACGACCGTGCTCCACCGCCCCTGCTCCAGGCGGCGGATGGCGTTGTGTTCGTAGTCGCCGGCGTAGACGCGGCCCTTGTCGTCGGCCTCCAGCCCGTCGGAGGCGCCCTTCTCGCCGAGATCGACGACCAATGCGGCGAGATCCTCCTCCGACAGGGCGGGATCGCGCAGCGCTGCGGTGGGGACGGCGTAGAGGCGGCGGCTGGAGAGCGCGCAGTAATAGAGCGTCTGCCCGTCGGCCGAGAGCGCGATGCCGTCGCTGGCGACGCGGAAGGGCTGCGGCGCGCCATCCGCCGGGCGGGCCATCATCGCCTGCCCCTCGATCACGGCCTGAAAACCCGGCTCCGGCGAGGTCGAGGGATGACCGCTGAGCCGGCGCAGGGTGCGGCCGGTGGCGAGATCGACCACGATGATCCCGCCGGGGCCGCTCACCGAGGAGTCGGTGATGTAGGCAACGCCTTCGGCGCCCTGGCGCAGGTCGAAGCGCACGTCGTTCAGATAGGTGGTCGGCAGTGCGGCCTCCGGCGGCACGACGATGGTGCGGATGATCCGGTCGGTCGCGAGATCGACCGCGACCAGCTTCGCGCCGCCCGCGACCGGCGTCCGGAAACCGGGTGCCGCGGTGTCGAGCATCCAGAGCCGGTTCCTGGCGTCGGCGACAACGCTCTGGACGCTCAGCAGGGAGCCGCCCGGATTGCCGGGGTCGGCGCGGTTCACCGCCGCGTCCGGGTAGGGCACCGCCTTGCCGCCGCGGATCTCGGCGACCGTGAAGGGCACGTCGTCGCCCCAGCGCGGGTAGTTGACGAAGATCCGGCCGTTCGGCGCCACGGTCACGCCCGTGGGCATGGCGTCGTGGAAAGTGGCGACCCGTTCGACCGGGCCGGACGCGGGCTGGGCCGTGGCGGCGGTGCTGTTCAGGAAGGCGGCGGCGAGCATCGCCGCCAGAGTCGCGTGTTTCATCTCTGTGCCCTTGCGGAGTTCCGAAAGATGGTCCGTGACGGGCCGGGCAGCATGCTTCGGCGCTCGTCGATGGCACCAAGGTGCCCGCCGCACTGACATTAGGGAAACGCGTAGTTCAAATTGCATCAATTCAGAAAGCTGCTTGATTGGGCTGAACGCCGCCTTGGGCGGCGTGATGGATGATGGATCTTCGGACGCCGGACCGGCGTGCGGGGGAAGCCACGGCCCGAATGGTGAATGACCACCTCATCAAGTGTCTGAAGGCGCTAAAGGCCGAATTTCCTTCGGAGAAGCCTGCGATAACCGCTGTGGAGATACGGCGGCTTTCCCGTTAGGCTTCTGGAAAAGAATGGGTGACCGGCCTTCAGGCAGGAGAGGGTGTCCACCCGACCCAGCCGCCCGGCCCGCCCTGACCGTTTCGTCTGAGGAGAAGCCCGCGATGCCCGCGCCTGCCCTGTCCATGCTGACCGCCGAGGAAACGGCCGCGCGCCTGCCCTTCGGCCCCCTGTGCGAGGCGGTCGCCGCCGCGGCCCGCGATTACGCCGCGGGGCGCATCACCAGCCCGGAGCGGCAGGTCCTGCCCCTGCCCCAGGACGGCGTGCTGCTGTCGATGCCCGCGACGGCCCAGGACATCGGCATCCACAAGCTGGTCAATGTCTGCCCGGGCAACGGAGCGCAGGGGCTGGCGACCATCCACGGCGTGGTGTCCGTCTATGATGGTCCGACCGGCGTGCCGGTGGCGATCCTGGACGGGCCGACGGTCACGGGCCGGCGCACGGCCGCCGTGTCCATGCTGGCGATCCGGACGCTGTCCCGGCAGGCGCCGGTCCGTGTCGCCCTGATCGGCACCGGCAAGCAGGCCTCCTGCCACGCCGAGGCGCTGGCCGCCCTCCATCCCGGCATCCGGGTGGACGTGCACAGCCGCGACCTCGATAAGGCCAAGGACTTCTGCCGCCGGCATGATGGGCTCGGGCTGGATCTGCGGCCGGCGTCGGGCGCGGTCGATCCCTCGGCCGGCGTGGTCATCGCCCTGACCACCAGCCGCGCGCCCTTCTACGACGAGGCGCCCCGCCCGGACCGGCTGCTGATCGGCGTCGGCGCCTTCAAGCCGGACATGGCGGAGTTCGGTGCCGCCTGCGTTCATGGCAGCGAGGTGTTCATGGACGATCCGGCCGGGGCGCGGCACGAGGCTGGCGACCTGATCCAGGCCGGCTTCGACTGGTCAACCGGGCGGTCGCTCGCCGACGCGCTGGAGGGCCGCGCCGCCCCGGACCGGCCCCGCCTGTTCAAGAGCGTGGGCTGCGCCGCCTGGGACCTCGCCGCGGCCCGCTGTGCGCTGACCTCCGCGCCATGACCGACGTCATCGTCGTCGGCGCGGGCGTGGTGGGGATCGCCACGGCCCTGCAGCTGCGGCAGGCCGGGCTGGACGTGCTGCTGCTGGATTCCGGTGCGCCGGCGGCCGGCACCTCCTCCGGCAACGCCGGGGCCTTCGCGGTGAGCGAGGTGCTTCCGCTCGCGGAGCCGGGCGTGCTGCGGAAGGTCCCCGGCTGGATGCTGGACCCGCTGGGTCCGCTGGCGGTGCGGTGGCGCCATCTGCCGGGCCTGCTGCCTTGGCTCGCCCGCTTCGTCGCGGCGAGCCGGCCGTCGCGCGTGTCGGCGCTGTCCCGGCAGCTCGCCGGCCTGCTGGGGCGGGTCAACGGCGACGTGGCGGCCCTGCTCGGCGATGCGCCGCCGGCCGGCATGTGGCGGCGCTGGGGCGCGCTGGCCGTCTATCCCGACGAGGCGTCCCTGCGGCGCGACCTGCCCCGCTGGGAGGAGCGCGGACGGCTCGGCGTGCGCTGGGAGGCCTGCGATCCCCGCAGAGTCGAGCGGGAGGAGCCGGCGCTGCGCATGCCCTGGCGGCACGCGGTCGCGATCCCCGACTGGTCGCATGTGGACGACCCGTACCTGTTCAGCCTCGGGCTGTTCGAACGCTTCACCGCCGCCGGGGGCCGGTTCCGGCAGGAGGCCGTGGCCGAGCTGACCGGGCCGGACGGTGCGGTGGACGGCGTCCGGCTGGCGTCGGGCGAAGCCTTGCGGGCGGGGAACGTCATCGTCACCGCCGGCGTGTGGAGTGACCGCCAGGCGCGGCAGGTCGGCCAGCGCCTGCCCCTGGAAAGCGAGCGCGGCTACAACCTGACCCTGCCCAAGGCCGGCCTCACCCTTCGCCGCTACCTGCTGAACGCGGCCGAGAGCTTCGTCATCCTGCCCATGGCCAATGGCGGGCTGCGGCTCGCCGGGACCGTGGAGCTGGCGAGCCGCGACGCGGCCCCGGATTTCCGGCGGTCGCACATCCTGCTGGACAAGGCGCAGGCCATGCTGGGACCGCTCGACACCACCGGCATGACCGCCTGGATGGGCAACCGCCCCTCCGTTCCCGACACGGTCCCGGTGATCGGCCCTTCGGCCAGCCGCAGGAACCTGTACTTCGCCACCGGCCACGGCCATCTCGGCCTGACGCTGGCGGCCACCACCGGGGCATTGCTGCGCGACCACCTGACCGGTGGCGCCCCGGTGCCGGAAGCGCTCTGGCCGACGCGCTACTGACCCCTGGAAGTGGTGGCGGCCATCAATTGCGCCGGCGCAACGGCATCGGGCGGGATCAGGGCGTCGGGCGCATGACCCCGTTGGCGTCGCGCTTCAGCGGCGCGGATTGCGTCGGCAGGGGCGCGCCCGGAGCCGTCGTCACGGTGACGCCGTGCGGCCAATCCGCCGGGGCGATGGCGACGAAGCGGGCATAGCCGCCGGTGCCGCCCAATGGCTTGGCGAAGCCGATGGAGATGAGGGCGCCGGCCTCCGGCACCTGGTCCAGGTTGGCGACGCCTTCCGCCTGGGCGAAGTTGTTCGCCATGAGCCAGGCCTCGCCTTCCAGGGTGGGGGTGGTGTCGGTGTCCAGCGGCTCGTGGCCGTGGAAGAGAATCTTGCGCTCCAGGTGAAGATGCTTCAGGGCGGCGAGGCTGACGCCGGGAAAGGGCTTCCTGTTGAAGCGTTCGCGGTCGGTCCAGCGCTTGTGCCAGTCGGAGCGGACCATCACCACGGACCCTTCCGGGATGCGGCCGTGCCGCGTCTCCCACGCCTCGACGTCGGAGACCTGGAGATGGTAGCCCTCGTCCGCCTTCGCCTTCCCGCTGATGTCGATCACCACGAGCGGGCGCAGCGCGACGGAGGCCGGTATGTCGCTGATCGTCGCGCCGAGCGGGTTCCAGTGGGCGGGCGGGTCGAGCTGCGTGCCGTACTGGTCGGTCGGCAGATCATAGGCGGTGGCGACGAAGCCATGCTTGTCGTAGCTGTAGACCTCGCCCTTCTCGACATAGCCGGGAATGGCGGCGCCCGCCGTGGCCGGCTTGAAGGTCGCGGTGCCGAAGCCGGGCCAGACCGCCTGCACCGGCTCGAAGGCGTGGGTCAGGTCGATGTGCTTGGCCGACTTGAGCGTGGTCTCGTAGAGGGACCAGAGTGGACTGGTCTGTGTGCCGGCCTGGGCGCCGGCCTGGGCGCCGGCCTGGGCCAAGGCGCCGGCCGGCAGCGCCGCGACGGTGCCGGCCAGCATCATCGATGTCAGCACGGGCTTGAAGTCCATCAGCATCCCTGTTCCCTTTCGTCTCGTTCGAGGCCCGACCGTCCGCCCGGTTACCTGTCACTCCGGCCCGCGGCGCAGGCTCAGCACGTCCGCGATGCGGCTGCCGTCGGATTGGCGGACGATCTCCAGCCAATGGTCCAACGCCTCGCCACCCTCGCGCAAGCCGCAGAGATTGACCGTCAGCCGGTCGCCCGGATTGACGTTGCCGTAGAGGAACAGCTCGCGCCGGGCGGTGGTCAGGCGGGCCGAGCGGTCGCGGTGGAAGGCCCATTCCGCGCGGTCGGCGAAGCCCTGGAAGCTGGCGAAGTAAAGGAAGCCCGCCCCGTTGAAGTCGCCGTGCGGGCAGGGATCGATGGGGTGGGAGGCGAGAATGCGCCGCTCCTCCCGCCGGAAGCCCATGTGTTCGCCCCAGCTTCCGTCGCGGAAGCCGTAGGCCGTGCCGGCCAGCCCCTGTCCGGCGCCGGGCTCGAACAGGGCCAGCGGCATGCGGCTGGGCACGGCGCGCACCACGCTGCGGTTGTCGCCGGCCTGCGCGCGCTTCAGGAAGACCGACAGGAGCGTGACCCGCGCCACCGTCCGCTCGCCGACGGCGATGCGCTGGGTGCTCTGGAACTGGGTGCGGGAGACTCGCTCGATCCGGCCCTCGAAGCGGAGCCGGTCGTTCTCCTCCACCTGGTCCAGCGCGGCGTCGGCGGTGGAGACGGCGGTGAAGGTCGCGTAGACCGTCGCCCCGGTGCGGTCGCGGAAGTCCGGGACCGGCTGGCCTAGCTCCCGCGCCAGCATCATCCAATGCCGGTGCCCGCACTCCTTCAGGAGCCAGGTCTCCGACAGGCCGTTCAGGGCCAGATGGGGCATGCCGACCAGAAGGTCGCCGGAGTCCCGAGGGGCTTCTGTGGGCGCGGGGTCCGCCAGGAGGAAGGTCATGCGCGTATCCCCTCCGGTCAGCCGACGGCCTGCAAGGGCATGGCGTCCACCGGCCGCGCGGCGATGCGGTCCACCACATGGCCCGCGTCCCGCGCCACGCCCGAGAAGCGCCCCGATCCCCAGGTGTGCAGCCAGGGCAGTCCCAGGAAATAGAGCCCCGGCGAGCCCGTCACGCCGCGCCGGTGCACCGGCTGGCCGGCGCCGTCGAAGACCGGCACCTCCACCCAGCCGAAGTTGGAGCGGAAGCCCGTGCACCAGACGACGGAGCGGATGCCCTCCGCGGCGAGGTCCAGCTCCAGCGGGTCGCCGTCCGGCGCCCAGGGCGCGCTGTAGGGCGGGTCGATGGGGGCGTCGATGCCCTGTTCCCGGATGTGCTTGTCGATGGCCGCGCGGATGCCGTTGTAGACGGCGTCGGCGTTGTCGAGGTTCCTCGTCAGGTTCGGTTCGAAGGTGACGCGGCCCTCGGCCAGCGTGTCGAGGCGCCCGTAGAGCCTCATGCCCTCCGTCGCGAATTTCCGCAGGTCGATCTCGCGCCCGCCGTCGCGGCCCGTCACATAATGGTTGGCGTTGCGGCGCACCTTCTCCTTCAGCGAATGTTTCTCGACGGGCATGTCGTAATGGCCCATGTCGTGCAGCCAATCGACGGCGTCGCGGCCCCGGTAGACGCGCGGGCAGCGCGGCGCGCTGCCGACGCTGAGATGCACCCGGCGGCTCTCGAGATGCAGGTCCTCGGCGATCTGGCAGCCGGACTGGCCGCTGCCCACCACCAGGACGGCGCCCTCGGGAAGCTGGGCGGCGTTGCGGTAGCGTGAGGAATGGACCTGGGCGATGCCGTCGGGCAGCCGCTCCGCGAGGCGCGGGATGTTGGGGATGTGATAGCCGCCGACCGCCAGGATCACGTTGTCGGCGCTGGTCTCGCCGGCGCTCGTCCGCAGCCGGTAGAGGCCGTCTTCCTCCCGCCGGAGCGAGGAGACGGTCACGCCCTCCATCAGCGGCGGGCGGAGCCGTTCCACGAAGGCGTCGAGATAGGCGACGATCTCGTCCTTCTTCATGAAGCCGTGCGGGTCGGCGCCGGGATAGGGAAAGCCCGGAAGCTGGCACTGCCAGTTCGGCGTGACGAGGCAGAAGCTGTCCCAGCGCTCGCTGCGCCAGGAATGGCCGCTGCGGTGCTTCTCCAGAACGGCATGCTCGATGCCCTTCTGCTTCAGGTGCCAGCTCGCCGACAGGCCGGCCTGACCGCCGCCGACGACGATCACGGGATAGTGGGGTTTCAGGGAGTGGATCGTCTCGGTCATGGCGGGCTCCTTCGGTGTCATTCGACAAAGGATTGGACGGTGACGCGGGCGTCGGGGATGCCGGCGAAGCGTTCGGCCGCCGCCTGGATGGCGGCGATCTGGCCGGCGGCGCGCGAGCAGGGGAAGCCGTACTTGGCCTCCACCCGGTCGCTGGCGATGCCGAGCGCGGTGCGGCTGCGCTCGACGAAATCGGACAGGCCGTAGCTTTCCCCGGCGGTCAGGTAGTCCTTCACGACCAGGGAGGGGGAATAGCAGCTCGACGCGCTGCCGTCGGGCCAGCGGACCAGGAAGCGCATTTCAGGCATGGAGGGCCCCTCCCCTGTCGGTTGGCCAGGTTCCCGTAAGGCGGGTTCCCGTGAGATGGGCGATGTAGGCCTGCAGATGGGCGAGCGCGCAGCCGTCCCAGCCCAGCCGGCGCGCCACGGCGGCGCCGGCCCGCGCCAGCCGGGCGCGCGTGGCCGGCTCGACGGCGGCGAGCATGGCGTCGGCGATGCTTTCCGCCGAATGGGGGTCGGCCCACAGCCCGTCGTCCGGCGCCAGATATTCGGTAAAGGGCGGCATCCGCGACACGACCACCGGAGTCCCGCAGGCCATCGCCTCCAGCACCACCAGCCCGAACCCCTCGCGCAGCGAGGGGAAGACCAGCGCGTCCGCCAGACGGTAGAGCGCTGGCATGTCGGCGTCCGGCAGGGGACCGGTCAGCAGCAGCGGCCGGCCCGGCCCGGTGCCGAGGCCGCTTTCCGCGACCAGCGCGTCGAAGGCCCGGCGGGTGGCGCCGTGGTCGAGCAGCGAGGCGCCGCCCGCGACGACGAGCTGGGCGGCGGGGTAGGTCCGGCGCGCGATCAGGAAGGCCTGGAGGATGCGCACGCTGTTCTTGCGCGCCTCCACCCCGCCGACCGCCAGGAAGACCGGCCCGCCGCCGATCCCCAGGCGGGAGCGCAGCTCCGCGTCGCGGGCGTCGCGGACGGGGGTGAAGCGCCGCCGGTCCACCCCGTTGCCGACGAGCGTGGCCGTCCGGCCGAAGTCGCGGGCCAGCGTCTCCCGCCACAGCGGGCTGACGCAGAAGAGATGGTCGGCCGCCGTGATGGCGCGGTTCTGCCAGGCGCTGAGCAGCGGGTCGTCGAAGCCGTCGATGTGGTGCACGGTGCGGACGAAGCCGGGGATGCGGCCCCGCTCGGCGAGAAAGGCCAGCGCGTTGGCGCTGATGGAGTCCTGCGCGTGGAGCACGTCGTAGCGCGCGGCCGCCGCGCTCTCGAAGAAGGCGACATACTCGTCGATGCGGGTCTGGACGAGCTGGACCAGCCCGCCGGACACGGGCCGGGCCGGCACCGACACGGTGCGCGCCCGCGTCCGCCGGAAGAAGCCCTCGCCCGAGGGATCCGGCGCGTGGACCACCGCTTCGTGGCCGAGCGCCGTCAGGGCGTCGGCAAGCTCCAGCGCGTGCACGACGCCGCCGCGCGGGTTGGTGGAATGGGTCAGGATGCCGATGGACAGGTGGTTGCGCACGGGTCACCTCCCGCCCGGAGCGTGGGCGGCGGGGCCGCAGCCGATCAGCGGGCTCGCGGCGAAGTCCCAGAAGGGCACGCTCTCCCCGCCCGACGACAGCCGCACCCCGCTGCCGGCCTCCACCCCGCCGATGGCGGCGCAGGCGATGCCGCGCGCGGCGAAGCGGTCGACCACGGCGTCCGTCTTCTCCGGCGCCACGCTCAGCAGGTAGCCGTAGCTCGGGAAGGAGAGGAGCCAGCGGTCGAGCGCCGCCCCCGGCGGGCGCGGCACGGCGGTGACGTCGAGGGTGCCGCCGACGCCGGAGCATTCCATCAGCATCAGCGCCGTGCCGGCGACCCCGCCCATGCTGACGTCCTTGGCGGCGCGGCAGAGGCCGTCCTCCGCCAGGGCGGGCAGGATCTCCAGGTCGCCGCGCAGCCGCTCCGGCGGTGCGGCCGTCGCGGCGTCGAAATAGGGGGCCGGCTCCCGGTAGCGGCCGCGCAGGTCGATGGCGGCGAGCAGCCGGTCGCCCGGCCGGGCGTCGAAGCTGGTCAGGAGCCGCTTGGCCCGGCCGAGCACGGCGACGGAGAGCTGGCCCCGGTCGTTGCGGGTGTTGGAATGGCCGCCGACCACCGGCACGCCGTAGGCCGCCGAGGCGGCGCGCAGCCCGTCGAGGATCGTCCCGGCTTCACCCGCGTCCCGGCTCCACACCGCGTCCACCACGGCGACCGGGCGCCCGCCCATGGCGGCGACGTCGCCGAGGTTGACCATCACCCCGCACCAGCCGGCGAACCAGGGGTCGTCGGCGACGAACTCGTTCAGGAAGCCTTCGATGGCGAGGAGCAGGTGGCCGTCGCCGTCGGGGATGGCCGCGCAGTCGTCGCCGACCGGCACCGCCCGGTCCGCCGCGAAGCCCAGCGACAGGGCCGAGACGACGGCGTCGATGTCCCGCTTGTGGGCGATGCCGCGGCTGGCCCGCAGGGTGTCGGCCAGGGTGGCGAGGGAGTCCGGGGAAAGGCTCATGCCGCGCTCCTGGTCAGCGCGACGAAGCCGCGGTCGCCGTCGGGGAAGGGCTGGTAGTGGGCGAGGTCGGCCTGCATGAAATGGTGCGGCGCCCCGTGCAAGGTGACCTCCTCCAGCGTCTTCCAGTGCAGCCGGCGGAAGAGCAGCGCGTTGCGGCTCTGCACATGGGCGTGGAAGCGCAGGCAGCCGCGCGCGGTCGCCGTGCAGACGGCGAGCCGGATCAGCGCGGCGCCGAGCGAGCCGACGCGGCGGTAATCCGCATCGACCGCCAGCCGCGAGCCGTACCAGACGCCCGGCTCGGGCTGGTGGATGCGCACCGTGCCGACCACCGTGTCGGGGTTGCCGAACAGGCAGGCCAGCGCCACGATGGGGATGGCCGTGTCGTCCACGGCGTCGCGGTCGTCACCCTCGAAGATCCGCTGCTCCTCGCAGAAGATCCGGCGGCGCAGGCGGGCGGCGCCCGCGCGCTCCCAGCCCTCGGTGGCGAGCTTCACGCGGTATTCGCTGGCGATGAAGGGGCGGACGGGTTCCAGCAGCATGGCTCACCCCCCGTAGGCCGAGAGGGAGGAGCAGGCGCCGCACTTGCCGCAGCCCGCCTTGATGTCGGCCGAGCGGAGGTTCGCCGCGCGCAGCATGGCGCCGAGCGGGGCCAGCAGGTCGCGCATGAATCCGGGGCTCGGGGCCGGATGGTCCTCCAGCGGCGTGCCGGAGATCGGCACGAAGGGCACGACGAAGGGATAGACGCCCATGGCGATCAGCTTTTCGGAGATGCCGAGGATCGCGTCGCGGCCGTCGCCCAGCCCGGCGAGGATGTAGGTCGAGACCTGGCCCCGGCCGAAGACGGCCACCGAGGCCTCGAAGGCGGAGAAGTAGCGCTCCAGCGGCACGCTGGCCTTGCCGGGCATGATGCGGGCGCGCACCTCCGGCGTCACCGCCTCCAGATGCATGCCGAGCGCGTCCACCCCGGCGGCCTTCATGCGGCGGAACCAGGCGTCGTCGTCCGGCGGCTCGCACTGGGCCTGGATCGGCAGGTCCACCGCCTGCTTCACCGCGAAGGCGCTCTCGCAGAGGATGGCCGCACCCCGGTCGGTGGCGTTCGGCGTGCCGGTGGTCATCACCATGTGCTTCACCCCGTCGAGCAGCACGGCGGCGCGCGCCACCTCGGCGAGCTGTTCGGGCGTCTTGCGGGCGATGGTGCGCCCCGCCGCCAGCGACTGGCCGATGGAGCAGAACTGGCAGGTCCTGGCGCGGCTCTGGTAGCGGATGCAGGTCTGGAGCACGGTGGTGGCGAGCACGTCCGCCCCGTGCAGCACCGCGATCTTCGAATAGGGGATGCCGTCCAGAGTCTGGAGCGCGTGGAAGCGCGGCTGGCGCGGGAAGGCGATGCGACCGACCGCCACCCCGTCCCGCTCCACCACGCTCAGCCCCCGGACGTCGGGGCGGGACGCGGTGTAGGGGGACTCGTAGGCCGAGGCCGTGTGGACCGGCACCATGACGGTGCGGCCGTCGATGGTCACCGCCTTGTGGTCCGACGGCCCCGCCCCGCCCCGCCGGCTCGGCGCGCCGGCCCTGGGGTCGGCGAGCCGGATGCCGAAGGACTGCAGCTCGGTGATGAGCTGGCTGGCCGGCATGGAGGCGGCGGAAAGGCTTTCGACCGGGATCGTCTCACTCAGCATCGTGTCATTCAGCGGCGACGGCTTCATGGCTCGGCTCCTCGCTCTGGAAGGGGGCGGAAACGCTGGGCATCGGATGGGAGAGGCCGGCGGATGCCACCTCGGCAAGCGGCGTCGCCGCCGTCGCCGGGGGCTTGGGCCGGTTGTCGAGGTGGAGGCTGAGCAGTTCGGGGCGCGCGTAGTGGCCGACCGAGTCCATCATGCGCTTGCGCTTGGTGATCAGCGCCATGTCGAGGTCGGCCAGCAGGATCCCCTCCCCCTCCGTCAGGGGCGGCACGACATGGCCGCCCTCGGGCGAGACGATGGCGGTCATGCAGCCGCCGCGCAGGGCCTTGCGCATGGCCGGATCGGGGGCGATGGCGGCGATCTGCTCCTCGGTCAGCCAGCCGGTGGCGTTGACCACGAAGCAGCCGGACTCCAGCGCGTGGTGGCGGATCGTCACCTCGATCTGGTCGGCGAAGACCGGGCCGACCATGGAGCCCGGGAACTGGGCGACATGGATCTCCTCGTGCTGCGCCATCAGGGCGTAGCGGGCGAGCGGGTTGTAATGCTCCCAGCAGGCGAGCGCCCCGACCCGGCCCACGGCCGTCTCCACCACCGTCAGGCCGCTGCCGTCGCCCTGCCCCCAGATCATGCGCTCGTGGAAGGTCGGGGTGATCTTGCGGCGCTTCAGCGCCAGCCGCCCGTCCGCGTCGAAGACGAGCTGCGTGTTGTAGAGGGAGCCGTGATCGCGCTCGTTGACGCCGAGCACCACCACGGTCTTGTGCCGGCGGGCGGCGGCGGCCACCGCCTCGGTCACCGGGCCGGGGACGGTGACGGCGCGCTCGTAGAGCTTCACATGCTCGGCCCCGGTCAGGACGGGCGGATGCACGAAGGAGAAGTAGGGGTAGTAGGGAACGACCGTCTCCGGAAAGACGACCAATTGCGCCCCCTGCCCCGCCGCATCGGCGATGAGGCGGCAGATCTTCTCCACCGTCCCGAAGGCGCTGTCGAGGTCGGGCGCCAGCTGCACCGCCGCGACCCGCACGGTTTTCTTCTCCGCCATGGAAGGTCTCCTTGGGATTGTGGTCGGGCGGGCGCCCTGCCCCACCGGCCCTGGATTCCCGCGAAAGCGGGACTCCAGGGCAACTTGGCAACGCCCCTGAATTGCCCTGGATCCCCGCCTGCGCGGGGATGACGGAAGGGGAAGGGAATGGCCCGTCCGGCCCTGTCAGAGGGTCCAGGTGTTGATGACGAAGGCGCCGGCCTTGCGGTGCAGGAGCTGGAGGTCGAGCACGTCCAGCGGGCTGATCGGGCGGATGCCGGGGATCAGGGCGCCCTCGCCGTGGCCGTAGAGCGCCTGGAGCGCGAAGCGGCAGGCATAGACCTTGCCGCCCTCCTCCATGAACTTGACGAGCTGCTTGTTCATGGCCTGATGGCCGGGGAAGGCCTCGTCGCCCAGCGTCGGGAAGCCGCGCTGCACGCCCAGCGTCACGCCGGGGCCGTAGAGCAGGATGGAGGTGGTGAATCCCTTGCGCTGGAGCCGCGTCGCCTGGAGCATGTTGACGAGGCCGATGGAGCCCTCGAAGGCGACGGTGTGGAAGGTGACCAGGGCCATCTCGCCCGGTTCGGCCTTCACGTCCTCGAAGACCTTCTCTTCGTAGTCGACCAGGAAATCGCCCTTCTTGTTCGCGTCTTTGGTCACGACTGGCATTGACTATCTCCTTGGTTAGAGAAAGCGGGCATTGCGATTGACCCGCGGCCCGGCGGTTCCCATGTCGGATTCAGTCCCCACGGGGAGCCTCCTCAGGGGCGCCGTCCGCGGCCTGTTCCGGGTCGGCCTTTCCGACCGCAGCGGCCGGACTTCTATTGGCAAGGACCGTGCCAGTCTTTGCAGCCGCTTTGAAATCCAGGAAAGCAGCCATCATACGGTCAATTCTTGCGGTCAATTTGCCTGCTCGCGACCGGCGCGTTCTGGTCCATTTCAAATCATCCTGCCCGCGACGCGGACAGCGATCTGAATAAATATTCGGCATTCTATGATTTGCACAAAGAGCGTGCATAAAGGCGCTCTGCATAGATCTCATAAGGCTTTCGGACAGGTCTGGCGGTGCGGAAGGCTTGCGCCCCACCCGATGGATTGGTAGACCGGAGCCGGATCCGGTCATCGGCTGTTCAAGGGTTGCGGCGTGACCGGCGCCCTCTCCAGTCAATCCGGCCTCCGGCCGCACCAGCTCAAGGTTCATCATCCGATGTCGCGCGCGCCGAACGGCTGGATGCCGGCCCTTCCCAAAAGCGGCCCCAAGAACGGCAAGCCGCACTACCTCGCCATCGCCGACGCCATCGCCGAGGACATCCGCGCCGGGCGGCTGGCGGCGGGGGACCGGCTGCCGCCGCAGCGCGCGCTGGCGGAGCGGCTGTCGCTGAACTTCACCACGGTCGCCCGCGGCTACAACGAGGCGCAGCGGCGCGGGCTGATCGCGTCGCGCGTCGGCTTCGGGACCTTCGTGCCGGAGGGCGCCCCGGCGGCGGCCGGCACCCCGCCCCGCGCGGCCCGCAAGGGGCTGGTGGACATGACCATGAACCTGCCGCCGGAGCTGGAGGACCAGGCGCTCCTCGCCCGCATGCGACAGGGGCTGGCCGATCTGGGCGAGGATCTCCCGGCGCTGCTGCGCTATCAGGAGTTCGGCGGGTCGGAGGAGGACCGGCAGGCAGGGGTGGAGTGGCTGGCGCGGCGCGGCCTGACGGCCCCGCGCGAGCGGCTGCTCGTCACGCCGGGCTCGCACAGCGCGTTGCTGGCCGTGCTCGACACGGTGGCGAAGGCCGGCGACGTGGTGCTCGCCGAGGCCCTGACCTACCCCGGCATTCGCGCGCTGGCGGCGCAACGCGGACTGCATCTCCTGGGGATGCCCATGGACGAATTCGGGCTGACGTTGGAAGGCTTCGAGGAGGCTTGCCGGACGCGGCGGCCGAAGGCGCTCTACCTCAACCCCACGCTCCAGAACCCGACGACCGCCACCATCCCCGTCGAGCGCCGCCGCGCCATCGCCGAGATCGCCCGCCGCCACGACGTGGCGATCATCGAGGACGACGCCTACGGGCTGCTCCCGGAGTCCGGGCCGGACGCCTTCGCGAGCCTCGCCCCGGAGATGACCTTCCACATCTGCGGCCTCGCCAAGAGCCTCGGCGCGGGGCTGCGCATTGCTTATCTGGTGGTGCCGGACGCGCGGCGGATCTGGCCGGTCACGGCGAGCCTGCGCGCGGCGACCGTGATGGCCTCCCCCCTCACGGCGGCGCTCGCCACGCGCTGGATCGGCGACGGCACGGGCGACGCGGTGCTGGCGGCCATCCGCGAGGAGTCGCGGGTGCGCCGGCGGCTCGCCGCCGAGATCCTGCCGCTAGGCAGCTTCCGCACGGGGCCGGAGGCCTTCCATCTGTGGATGGAGCTGCCGTCGGACTGGAGCCGGTCCGGCTTCGTCACGACGATGCGCAGTTCGGGCATCGGCGTGGTCGCCAGCGACGCCTTCGCCATCACGAACCCGCCACCGGAAGCCGTGCGCGTGTGCCTGGGCGGGCTGCTGAACCGGGACGAGACGCGCTTCGCCCTGGAGCAGATCGCCCACGCGCTGGAACAGTCCCCCGCCATGGCCGCCGCGCTGATCTGAGGCGGCTGATCATTCCCGCACACGGATTGACCGGATTGGCGTCCAGTCAATCCGGAAGGAGGCTTCGGCCCTCTCCAGTCAGTCCGGCTGGTTGCGCCGGCGCAACTTGGCGGCCCGGATGGCCTCCTCGATGGCATCACGGGCGGCTTCCAGCTCGCCGATCTGCCCGTCGGTCAGAGTCTGCTCCGACCTGCGGAAGAGGTCGGCGGCCTTGGCGATGCGGGAGAGCTGGGTGATGAAGCGCGGTGCGGCGGCCGGCTCGCCCTGCCCGGCCGATGCGCGGGCTGGGCCGGCGGTGCCCGCCTGGGCCTTCATTTCTTCCCACAGCGCGAGCTGCCGCTCCTCGCCGTCGGCGCGGATCAGCGCCACCACCTGCGCAAGCTTCACGCGGCCTTGGAAGTCCGGAAGCTCGGCCAGGATCGGGTCGGGCAGGGCCTTGATCTGGCGCAGCACGTTGGCGCTGGCCCCCTGCTTGGCCTGTTCCCAGAGCGCCAGCCGGGTGCCCTCCCCGTCCGCCTCGACGATCTCCGTCAGCAGCTTGGCGGACAGCCGGTCGCGGTGTTCGGACAGCTCCCGAGTGATGGCGTCCGGCAAATCAAGGATCGCCAGCATGCGGCTGACATAGGTCTTCGACTTGCCCAGCAGCTCGGCCAGTTCGTCCTGGCTGAGCCCCCTCTCCTCCTTCAGCCGCCGCAGGTAATCGGCCAGCTCCAAGACGCCCAGATCCTCGCGCTGAATGTTCTCCAGCAGGGACAGCAGCGCCGGATCATCGCCATCGGTGATGGCTGCGGGGATGTGGCTCTTTCCGGCGAGGCGCGACGCGCGCCAGCGGCGCTCGCCGCCGACGATCATGTAGCGGTCGCCGGGAATGGACCGGACGAGGATGGGCTGGAGCACGCCGTAGCGCCGGATGGACTGCACCAGCTCGTCCATTGCCGCCGGGTCGAGCAGTTCGCCAGCCTCGTCGAGGATGCGGCGCGGCTGGGCGGGGTTCGGCTCGATCAGGTCGAGCGACAGCACGCGCAGCTTCAGCTCAACCCCGGTCGGGGCGATGGTGGCCGGAACGCTCATGGCGGCGGCTGGCTGGGCCTGGGGCGGGGCATTCGTCGCCACGAGGCCGGCGGTCGAGCGGGTGGCGCGGCTCAGCATGTTGGCCGCCATGATGCCCTTGGGCTTAGGCATGGGTGGACTCCTTCGCCTTCAGGTCGGAGCGCTGGGCGTCGCAGAGATCGACCAGCGCATCGGCCACGGCCTGGTAGCTTTCGGCACCGGCGGCCTTCGGGTCGATGGCAAGCGCGGGCCGGCCGTCGTTGACGCCCTTCGGGTAGATCACACTGCGGCTGACCGGCGGGAAGACGCGGAAGCCGTTCTGGCGGCCCATCTCCTCCAGGTCGGTGAGGCGCTCGCGGTCCTGCGTGCGCCGCGCGTCGTAGAGTGTGGGCAGGATGCCGAGCACGCGCAGGGCCGGATTGACCAGCGCCTGCACATCGGCCAGCGTCTCCAGCAGAAGCGGGATGCCCATCAGCGACAGGGTTTCCGTCTGACTGGGGATGAGGACAAGGTCGGACGCGTTCAGCGCGGACACCGTGATCTGGCTGAGGTGCGGCGGGCAGTCCAGCAGGATGAAGTCGTAGCGCTCCTTCACCTCCTGGATCTTGGCGCGCAGGATCAGGGCGCCGTTCGGGCGGTGGTTGATCTCGCTGTCGGCGCGGGCGAGCGAGATGCTGGAGGGCAGCAGGTCGATGGTGCCGTCGCACACGCTCATGATCACCTGGTCGATCGCGGCCCGGTGGAACAGCACATGGTTCAGCGTCAGCTTTTCGGCATCGCGGTCGGCCGGATAGATCCCGAGATGGATGGTGGCGCTGCCCTGCGCGTCGCAGTCGATGACGAGGACGCGCTTGCCGGCCTCCGCCAGCAGGTGGGCGATGTTGACCACGCTGACGGTCTTCGCGACGCCGCCCTTCTGGTTGATCACGGCCATGACCAGCGCCGGCCCGGCCTTGACGGATGGGATCGCCGTGGGGTTGCCGCCCGTCGCCTTGAGATGCTGCGCCACGAGTTGCGGCACCCGTTCCGCCCCGGTCTCCCAGCGGCTGATCTTGGCCTTGTCGTATTTCCGGTCTAGGGCGTCGTTGAGCAGGTCCGCGAAGGCCTGCTGGTCGAGGTTGCGGGCTTCGCGCATCTGGCGCAGCTCCGCGCCGGACAAGGTTTCGGGCATGGGAACTCCAATCGCTTTCGGGCAGCATGCCGCCGGTTGACGGTACCGTCAACCCGGTTGAAGCTACCCGAAAGCGTGGGGCAGGGGAGAGTTGCGCCGGCGCAACCCTGCCCGGTTCTCCAGAATGCCGGCCCTACTCGTTCAGGAAGGGGTTGTAGAGGCGTTCCTCGCCGAAGGTGGACATCGGCCCATGCCCGGGGATGAAGGCGTATTCGTCGCCGAGTGGAAGGAGCTTCTCGTTGATGGAGCGGATAAGCGTGGCGTGGTCCCCCTTGGGGAAGTCGGTGCGGCCGACGGAGCCTTGGAACAGCACATCGCCCACGACCGCCAGCTTGCTTGGCTCGTGGATGAAGACGATGTGGCCGGGCGTGTGACCGGGGCAGAAATAGACATTCAGGGTCTGGTTGCCGACGGTCACCGTGTCCCCCTCCTCGAGCCAGCGGTCCGGCGTGAAGGAGCGGGTCGGCGGGAACCCGAACATCTCCGCCTGCATGGGCATGCCGTCGATCCAGAACTTGTCCTCAAGCTGCGGACCTTCGATGGGCAGGCTGAATTTTTCCGACAACTCGGCGACGCCGCCGACATGGTCCAGATGACCGTGGGTCACGAGGATCTTTTCCAGCGTGACGCCCTTCGCCTCCACGGTCCGCAGCACGCGGTCCAGGTCCCCGCCCGGATCCACGGCGGCGCCCTTCATGGTTTCGGGACACCACAGGACCGTGCAGTTCTGCTGGAACGGCGTGACGGGAACGATGGCGTACTGCATGTGCTGCCCTCATCAAGAGACATGTCCGGGCCGGAGGTTACGCGCCAGCCCGAAACGGAGCAACCGGGATGGCGCGGATCCGCGCTCGCATCCCGGCGGGAAACACGCTATGGTCGATGCAGCCCCATAAGGGAAAACCCAATCTCCGCGCCGTTTTTCGGCTGCCTTCCCCATATCGATGATACCGAACGCCGCCTACGGTTCTGCGACCGCGATGCCGCCGATGCAAGTGATGCCGATGGTGCTCGCGCCGAACCGCCCGTCGATGCCGCACGCGGCGTTCACCGTCCGAGCCTCCCTGCCGCGGAACCCGCAAGGGCCGCGCGCAGGGGCTCGGACCGCCGCCTGAAGGATCGAGTTCCGCCGCAATGCTGTCGCAGAAAGCAAAATACGCCCTGCGGGCCCTCATCATGCTCGCCGAACGGTCGGACATGGAACTGGTCCTGATCGCCGACATCGCCGAACGGGAGAACATTCCGCGGAAGTTCCTGGAAGCCATTCTGGTGGAACTGCGCAAGCACGGGCTGCTCTTCGCCAAGCGGGGCAAGAGCGGCGGCTACCGGCTGGCCCGAGCAGCGGCTGACATTTCCTTCGGAGAGGTGATCCGCCTCGTGGACGGTCACCTGGCGCCGATCCCCTGCGCCAGCAAGAATTCCTTCCGGCCCTGCGACGACTGCATCGACCCGGAAACCTGTTCGGTGCGCTGGCTGATGATCCAGGTGCGCGACGCCACGGCCTCCGTGCTGGACAACTGCTCGCTGGCCGACGCGCTCCGGCATCGGCAGGCGACCGGCAGCCTCCCGATGAACTTCGACATCTGAGGGCAGGGCGGCCCGCTCTCCATTCGATGATCAGGGCATCAGGTCGACGGCCACGAAGACGCGGTCGAGGGCGCGGTTGGTGACCTCGCGGACGATTGCCGCCTCTTCCAGCTCATCGACCAGGAGTTGCGCGCCACGGAAGGTGGTGCCGAGCCGCTTCTGGATGTGGCGCACCGTGAAGGCCGGCTCCTCGAACAGCCCGTCCATGACCTCGGGCAGGCGGGAGTTGCGCCGGCGCAATCCCACGCGCCGCCGCCAGGTCTCGGCGGCCTGGTCCAGCGCCGCGGCGCGCTGGCGCTCCCGGCGGGCGGCCTCCGCCACCATCTCCGCCAGCCAGACGCGCCAGTCCTCGTCCCGGCCGCGCGCGGCGATCTGGGCCGTCGTGCGGTCGGTCTGGAGCGCCGCGGCCATGGGCAGCCAGACGTTGGAAGCCCGGCAGTTCCGCCCGACGGCCAGCGCCGCCATGAGGCGGGCCGGCGCGACCGCCCAACCGGGCGTCCGCAAATCGGGCGCCGGGCGGAGCAGGCCGGCCAGCATGCCGACCGCGCCGAGCATCGCCGGCTCTTCCCCGGCGGCCTCGATGCGGGCGAGCAGGGCGCTCGCCTCGGTCTCGCGCTCCGCCGAGAAGACCAGCCGCCCCGGATCGCGCCCCGAGATCTCCGCCTGAAGGCAGCGCCAGAGGGATTCCAGCCAGCCGAGCGACCAGGGGGCCGGTGCCTCGGCATCCATTCCCTCGGAGGGAACTCCGTCGAACGTGTCCTCCTCACGGTCGAAACGGCTCAGATCGGCCATGTCGGCTTCCAGTTCCGCCACCGCGCGCCAGGCATCGGCCGCGGCGCCGCCGGAACGCGGCGGGGAAGGGCGGGACATGCGCCGGGCCGGTGCCGCCAGGCGCCCCTGCGTGAAGAGCGCCCCCTGCCACAGCGAGCGGACCGACTGCGCGGTCCCCCGCCCGGCGTGCGGGACGAGGTCCGGGCTGACCGTGGCGATCAGGAAATCCGTGGGGTCCACCGCCACGCCGTCCAACCGTGCCGCGGCGCAGGCGTCACGCCGCGCGGCGTCCGCCCAGAGCCGACCGCGCCGCACGGGATCCTGCATCGCCTCGGCCAAGCGCCCGAGCGCGCGTTCGGCTTCCAGCAGGGCGGAGAGAAGACGGGAGGAGGGCGATTGCATGGCCTGGCCGGTAAGAACGCGTTCGGCCGGCATGATACCGAAGCCGTGCTTTTCTTCCAGCCGGCTCTTGCCCCACGCGTCCTGGCCCGCCGCTGCCGCAAGAATACGCGCGGTTCGGGACGTCAGGCCTTCCCCAGATCCTTCGCCATCAGCCACTGGTCGAGGGTCTCCTCGACCAGCGTTCCGTCCGCCGCCGTGACGCGGTTCGTCTCCGTCAGTTCGCCGGCCACGCGCCAGCCCAGCCGCTCGTAGAAGCGTAGCGCCGCCTCGTTGGAGCGCTCGACGCCGAGTTCGGCGCGGTGGATGCCGCGTTCGCGCAGCAGCGCTTCGGCGGCGGTCATCAGATGACGGCCGATGCCGATGCCGTGCAGCGGGTAGAAGCTGCGCACCGCCCAGAGATAGGCGACGGTCTCCTCCTTCCCGCGCTCGAAATCGATCCACACCTGCCCAACCGGGAATCCGCCGGTTAGCCCCAGCAGCATCAGCCCGTCGCCGCGGCATTGCGCCTCGAAGGCGCCGTGGATGATGGCGCGGTCACGGCTGTACAGTCCCATCCATTCCAGCGCAGGCAAATCCCCCTCCTCGCAGAGGCGGATGACCATCTCCACCGAAAGGGTGGCGCGGCCGAGAAGGGCGCGATCGGTGCCGGGTGCGGTCATGGCTCAATGTCCAACGAGAAGCGGCGCGCCCAGCTCGGCCGGTCCAGGGCGCCCCATTTGTACTTGTAGGCCTCGCGCCCGCGCAGGAAATCGAACTCGCGGGCGCCTTCGCGCAGCGCTTCCGCGATGGCGTGGCCGACGGCCAGCACGCCGGGGCCGAGTGGTGCCAGTTCCGGGTCGAAGCCGCCGAGGTAGTAATAGGCGCACCGTCCGTCGCCGAGGCCGTAATGGACGGCGGCGATCCGCCCGCCGATGCGCAGGCCGTACATCCGCAGCAGCCCGGCCCCGGCCAGTGCCGTCACCGTGTCCCGATGGAAGGCGCGGACCGCCGGATCCGCCAGCACGCCCGGTTCGCCCCGCTCCTCCCAGCGCAGGGCGTGCAGGCGGAACAGCTCCTCCAGCAGGGCTGGGGCGGTCTCCGCCGTGGCGGCCTCCACCTCCAGCGCCCCCGCGCGGAGCGCACGGCTGCGCGTGTGGCGCAGGTTGCGGACTTGCTTCGGCGGGATCGCGTCCTCCAGCCCCGCTGCCCCGGCGGAAAGGGGCAGGGTGGGGCAGACGTCCTCCACGCCTCCCTCCTCCCGCGCGCCGGGTGGCGCCGGCATGGCGCGCAGCCGCGACCAGTCGGACAGGCCGGGGAACTCCACCCGCCCGCAGCCGGTGAGGGAGGGCAGGGCGGCGATCACCGGGGCGAGCGGCAGCTCCTCCTCCACCAGCGGGTCGAGCCAGTCCGTGACGCCTATGCCCAGCGGCAGGAGCTTGCCGTCCAGCTCCCGGTACAAGGGCAGCACGCCGGCAAGCCGGCCGCCCCTGTGCAGCGCCAGCACCCACAGCTCTCCATGGGCGAAGGCGCGCCACCACGGGATCAGCCAAGCCGGATGCTGGAACGGGGTCGCGTCCGGCACGCGCCGCCACAGGGCGGCCCAGGCGGGGGCCAGCGCCTCGAGCGCCGGCAGGGTCCGGGCCGCGGCGATCCTCAGGCCGGCCGCCTCCAGTGGCGGGAGGGCGGATGGCGTGCTGTGCCGTTCGACGGAGGCCCGGGTCATGCCGCCCCCGCCTTCAGGTCCGCGCGCCGGGCAAGCCGCTCGTAGAGGTCCAGGTAACGGCCGGCCATGCGCTGTGCCGAGAAGCGCAACCGTGCCGCGGCCCGGCAGGCCTCGGGATCGAGCCGCCCGGCGGCCCCGATCGCCCCGGCCATGGCGGCGCCGTCGCCGGGCTCCACGAGGAATCCGGTGACGCCCGGCTCCACGATCTCCGCCAGCGCGCCGCTGCGGAAGGCGACCACCGGCGTGCCGGCGGCCATTGCCTCCATGGCGACCAGCGAACTGGTCTCCGGTGCCAAGCTCGGCACCAGCAGGCAGCGCGCGGCGGCGATCAGCCGGCGCTTGCGCGCCCCGCCGACCGGGCCGAGGAAGCGGCTCCCGCCGCCCAGCCGGGGCCGGATCTCTTCCGCGAAATAGCGCTCGTGCGCCTCGTAGGGGAAGACCTGCCCGCCGATCAGCAGCGGGATGCCGGCGAGCCGGGCGGCGTCCAGCGCGTGGTGGAACCCCTTTTCCGGGCACAGCCGCCCGAGCGCCAGGGCGAAGTTCCGCTTGGAGACCCTCCCGGACAGCCGCTCCAACTCCACCCCGTTGCCGATGTGGGGGAGGAGCCGGGTGCCCGGCGGGCAGGCGCGCTCCTGCGAGGCCGATACGCAGACCATGTGCATGTTGGGGCGCGCCGCCGCGAAAACCTCCGGCGGGTACCAGCCCGGCGGCAGGTGCAGCGTCACCAGGCTGGGCACGCTGGGCTGCGGCAGGTAGGCGTGGAAATCGATGCCGTGCAGATGGACGATGTCCACGGGATGGCACGCCAGCGCCTCGCGCACCGCGCGGCGGACGACGGCATGCCCCGCCGTGCGGACGGCATCGTCGATGCGGCCCCGCACGGCCGGAACGGGCAGCAGCCTGCCCGCGACGCGCGACCCCTCGCAGGCGATCACCAGGGACCGGTGCCCCGCCGCCGTCAGGGCGCGGTCGAGGATTCCCAGCACCTGTTCGGCGCCGCCGACGGAGTCCGGCATGACCGGGGCGAAGGGGTAGGCGACGCTCAGCACCGTCAGCGCCATGCCGTGTCCTCCAGCCCCAGCGCGGCGAGCGCGTCGGAGGCCAGCCCGCGCCAACGCTCCCCCGTCATGCCCCAGTCGAAACGCTCATAGTTCAGCAATCCCGCGTGCGGCGTGCGGGTGAAGTCGTAAAGAGGCGCGTCACGGTAACGCTCGACGTCGTCGCGGAAGGGCGACAGCGTCGCCGCCTGACTCGCATGGGCGTCGAGCATCCGCCGCTTGAGCGCGCGCTCCGTCCCGTCGAGGCGGACCGTGCGGACTGGCTGGCCCGGCAGCGGCAGGAACTCCTGGAAGCTGGTCACCCCGTCGCCGTCCCCGTCCTGGTAGGAGGCCATCTCCTCCACGGCGGGCAGCGGGTGCCCCTCGCGGCGGAGCAGCGCCAGGGCGGCGTGCGCGGCGAAGGCGGTCGCGTCGTGGTCGGGGTGCCCGCCCTCGTAAGGCTGGGTCAGCAGCCGGTGAGGCCGGTGCTCCTTGATCAGGGCGGCGATCCGCCGCGCCGGCGCGGTCATGTCCAGGGAGGCGCCCTGGTCCGGATATCCCAATTCCAGCAACCGGCCGGCGGGCAGGCCCGCCAGCGCCACGGCCGCTTCCAGTTCGCGGCGGCGCAGGGCCGCATAGTCCTGCCAGGTGGCGCAGCCGGCGTTGCGCGCGTCGGCGCCCGAACGCGGCGCGCCGTCCGTCACATGGACGACCAGCGCCTCCCTGAAGCGTCCGATCCGCGCCCCGGCCCCGATGGTTTCGTCGTCGGGATGGGCGACGACGACCATGGCGCGCTCGGCACTGTCCGTCAGCAGCGAGGGGATCGCGGCGTTCGCGGCGGCAATCGCGTGTGTGTCCGGCATGTCGTTCCGATCATGGAAACCAGAAGGCGAATGGTCGGAACAGGGGACCCCGGCCAGAGTTGCGGGACGCAGAGGCGGTACGTGCGCGGGCTTCATCCCAAATGGGACAGCTTCCAAAGAGGCGGTTGCCCCGCGTCGCGGACGCGCCGTCTTATCCGGGGTTCGTTCCGGACGGAGAGGTCGGTGCATGAAGCGGCGTGTCGGGGTGCGATGGACCATCGGGGACGTCAGCCCTCTGGGATTCGAGGCGCTGCGCCTGTCCATCCGGGGCGCGCGCCGGCTGTTCGGCGAGGACGCCGCCTACGCCGTCGTCGTGAACTCCCTGTCGCTGGAGGAGGCGCGGGCGCGCACGGGCTCCGTTCCGGACGGGGTGGAGTGGCGCGCCGCCGGCGGCTTTCCGGACAGGCTGCGCCGCTGGTTCGACGACGGCATGGCGGAAGGCGTCGCCTGGAAGTTCGCGCCCCCGCGCTGCTTCCCCGACCGCTACGAGGTCTCCCTCGACAATGACTGCATCCTCTGGGACATGCCGGGCGCCATGGCCGCCTGGCTTGAGGAATCCGAGCCGCGCTGCCTGATCGCCGCCGATGTGGAGCTGGCGCACGGAGCCTTCACCGGCATGACCCGGCCGGATCCGCGCAACGCCGGCATCCGCGGCCTGCCGCCCGGCCATGACCTTGAGAGGGCCCTCCTCACGGTGCTGGAGACGCATGCGGCACCCCTGACCTCGGAACTCGACGAGCAGGGGCTTCAGGTCGTCGCCCTCGACCTCGGCCGGCCGGCGCATGTAGTCTCCACCGCCGAGGTGTCCATCTGCTCGCCGCTCTGGCCCAAGCGCCCGATCCTGGGACGCGCCGGCGCGCATTTCGTCGGGCTCAACAGCCGCGATCTGCCCTGGAACTATTACGACCGCCCGGCGTCCGAATGGGTCGCCGAGAACTGGGCCAACCACCGGCCGGAACTGGAGCGCCGCGTCGGGCCGTAGGGGCGGGGGCCCCGGCCGAGGCGGCGGAAAAGGCCGGACTACCGGATCGGAAAGAAGCGCGGCAGCAGGGCCACGGGAACGGGAGGCCGCACGGTCCAGCCGCGGTCCCGGAGGAGGTCGTTGGATTCGACCGGCCGGCGGCCGGGGCCGAGAGACCAGGTGACGTGGTAGGTTCCCCCGCCGGGGCGGTCCGTCCGGCCGCCGATGGCGACGACCAGCGCCTGCAGGCCCAGGCTGTCATCGGCGACGCCGACGATCTCGCCCGCCTTCTCCTTCGGCAGGGGATGGTCCGGCCCGACCCCGAAGGCGAGCGTCACGTGATGCGCGATGATGCGCGGGTAGGCGGGCGGTATGGCGGCAAGCAGACGCGCCCGATCGTCCCGCGGCAGTTCCCAGCCGACATAGCCCCGTTTCATGCCTCTCCGCCCCTCGGTTCCGTCGCCGTCCGGTGGAGTTCCCGGTCAGGGCTTGCCGTTCAGGACGTCGTTCATGATCTGGTTGGCCTCCGCCGGTCCGGCAATCAGCTCGATCATGCGGACGGCGGTGAAGCCGGCGCGGGAACCCGAGGCGGGTGTTGCGGAACCGGCGCCCCGCCCGAGAAGCTGGCGGGCGGTGTCGGTCAGAGAGCTCAGCGTCTTCTGCGTGACCGCCTTCAGCTCCCCGCGCAGGCCCAGCGTGTCGGCGATGGTGGCACACTTGCGCAGCGCGCGGGCGTGGTTCTCCGCCCGCAGGAGCTGGTCGCGGGTCTCGGCGGCCTGTGCCGGGGCGGCGCCGTTCATCGTGCCGTCCCTCATCTCTTCGAGCGCCTCCAGAATGTCGCCCGTGGCGCCCTCCAGGATCTGGCTGCGCACCATCTCGTGCACCGATCCGCGCACGGCCTTGAGCCGTTGGTCGAAGCTGCTGTTGCGGCTCTGCTCCATGGCCGAGCGCGTGGCCTCCAGGCTGGCGACGAGCCCAGCCGCCAGATCCGCGACGGCCAGCCGGTCGGCCGATTGCCGCGGCGCCTGCTTCATGACGCGCGAGCGCTCCTCGATCTGGGTGATGACCGTGCCGCTGAGTTCCAGGAACAGGGCCGCGCGGTCGCCGGATTTCTGGCCCAGCTCCATGTTCCAGAGGCCGCCCAGCAGCAGGGACGGGTCGGCCAGCCGCGCGGCGGCGAGCAGGATGAAAATCTTCAAGGCCTCGGGCCTGGACCTGGCGACCTTGCGCCCGATCTCCTGCACGCCGGCCAGATGATCCTGGTGCAGCCGGACGACGGGGTGGGGCGCCAGCACCGCCTTCAGCTCCGCCACGGGGCCTGCGATCGAGAGGATGCGTGCGATGTCGCCGACCGCGCGCACCCGGTCCGGGGTGAGGCGGAGCTTCAGGTCCTCCGCGAAACGGCCCGCCTCGAACTGGCCGGCGATCAGGGCTACCGCCTCGCCCGCCTCGGTCCAGAAGGCCAGAGCCATGTCCGGCCCGTCCGGCGCTTCCGCCACGGGGCGCAACGCGCCGGAAAAGGACTTCACCCGCTCCTTGCCGATCTGCGCCTCGACCAGCGGCCACAGCCCGTTGACGACATCGCGCTCGATGGTCTTGAGGGGGGCCGGCGCGCTCCGGTCCAGGGGCTCGAACAGGTCCTCGAAGGGTTCGCAGAACAGGCGCTTCATCGTCGGGCGGCGCCGCGGCTTCAGCTCGACCAGCCGGGGGCGGATCAGCGAGAAGGTCTTCTGGACGTCCGGATGGTCGCCCATATGCTCCAGCAGCCCGACCACCTGCCGGAAACGCTGCTCGTCGATGTCGAGAAGCTTGGTACCGAGCCCGAGAAGCGCCTGGCTTTCCATGATCACGCCGCCCGTGTCTTTATGGATTCGATCCGCATGACGAGGTCCATGTCGAGCTGCCCGCTGCGCCAGTCCACATAGGCGCGGACCGAGCGCCGGTTCGCCGCCATCACCTGATCGGCCGCCGACACCTGGTCGGACGCGGATTCGGCGCGGGGCAGCAGGGGCAGGACGCGGAACAGCTCGTGGACCGCAAGGTCCTGCTCATGGCGGCTCTTGCCCTGTGCTTCGGCCCAGGTGGCGATCAGGAACTCCCAGCCGTCCATCAGCCAGGACAGCCGCGTGGCGGCGCGCCGGACGACGGTGCGCTTGGCGTCCCACTGACGCAGCAGCGTCTCGAACGCCTCCATCGCCTGGTCGAACTGGCCGACGACGTTGCGGGCGTGGTTCAGCGTGTGCTCGGCCACCTCGGCGCAGAAGCCGCCGATGGGAGCCGCCTCCGACGGGTTGCCGTCGGTCCATTCCGTCATGCTGTCGCGGAAGTTCGCCAGCTCCCGCATCAGGCGGCGCAGGCGCCCCGGCTTGGGCGAGCTGGTCAGCCCGATGGGCTGCATGAGCGCCGCCAGTTCGGCGACGCGGGCGTACAGCTCCGTCGGCTCGATGGACAGCTTCTTGGCGCCTTTCAGCATCAGCTCGCGGGTCAGCTTCTGCCCCTCCTCGGAGCCGAGGCCGCAGCGCAGGAACTCCGAGGATTCCAGCCCGACCGCCTTCAGCACCTCGGCGATGAGCTGGAAGTTGATGAGCAGCCGCTGCTCGTCGTCGTCGCCCAGCGCGGCCTCCGCCGCCTCGACCGCCAGCGGGCCGGCGAGGCCGCAGCGCGCGGCCTCCAGCACCGCCGTGCGGATGTCGCCCGGCGAGCAGCCTTCGGCCTTGACGATCAGGTCCTGGAGCATGCGGTCGTGCGCCGTCATCGGGAAGGCCATGGGCAGCGCCTTCCAGGGCACGACATAGACCCCGCGCCCCTCCGACAGGTTGGAAACCAGCACCTCCAGCTCCTCGTGCAGGTTCTTGCGCACCCGGGTCTGGGACAGCACGGGCGTCGTGAAAGCCACGGCGGCGCCGCGTTCCTCGAAGGTGGAGGGGGCGAAGTTCGTCAGCGAACGCATGGAAGGCCAGCCAGCATTGCGGATCCGGTGTTTCCGATTACAGGACCGTTCCCTAAAAATTGCGTTAAATTTTTCTCTCTGCGCGCCTTCACGTCCGCGCGACCCAAAGGCGTTAACGCGTCCCATTCCGCCTCCCCGCCTGTTTCATCCTTGGCATTGCAGAAAAGGGGATGATTGATGGCCGTCTTGAGTTGGATCGCCGCCGGCCTGCTTGGCGTGTTTTCCGTGCTGGTCGGCGCGGGCGGCCTGGCGGTCGGGCTGTTCGACCCGAACCAGCTTCGGGGCTTCATCGCCGGCCAGGCATCGGGCGCGCTGAACCGCGAGGTCGCGATCGACGGCAACCTCTCCATCGACTGGGGCGACCCGATCCGCATCCATGTGGAGGGCGTGCGCGTCGCCAACGTGGACTGGAGCGACGAGAAGAACATGGCGGAGCTGCGGGCGCTGGACGCGCAGCTCCGGCTGTGGCCCCTGCTGCGCGGCAACTTCGAATTCCCGGAACTGCGCTTCACCGGGCCGAAGCTCGTCCTGGAGAAGAACGAGGAGGGCGCCAACAACTGGACCTTCGGCGGCCCCGATCCCCGCAAGGAGGCGGCGCAGGAATCGGCCCAGCCGGAAAACCGCGGCGACATTCCGATCATCGAGCGGCTGGTGGTCGCCGAGGGGCGCCTGCGCTATCGCGATCCCACCAGCGACATCGACATCGACAGCGGCGTCAACACCGCGACCGGCGGCAACGGCGAGGATCAGGTCCAGCTCGCGGGCCAGGGCAATTTCGCGGGCAAGCCCTTCTCCCTCAACATCGAGGGCGGCTCGCTCCAGTATCTGCGCGACGACCCCAAGCCCTACCCGCTGAAGGTGGAAACCGCCATCGGCGAGACCCGCGGCAAGGTCGAGGGTTCCATCGCCGAGCCGGTGAAGCTGGAAGGCGTGGACCTCTCGGTCGAGCTGACCGGCAAGGACCTGTCGGAGATCTTCCCGATCTTCGGCATCCCCACGCCGCAGACGCGTCCCTACGGTCTGTCCGGCCACCTCACCCGCCAGGGCAGCGTCTGGAAGTTCGAGGGCATGAACGGGCGGGTCGGCGAAAGCGACCTTTCCGGCACGGTCGCGGTGGACATCGGCGGCGAGCGGCCGAAGATCACCGGTGACCTGACCTCCAAGCGGCTGGCCGCCCAGGATCTCGCGGGTTTCGTCGGCGCCTCGCCCAACGGCCCGGACGATTACGAGACCAAGCGGGAGGGGCGCATCCTCCCGGCGACCGAGATCAACGTCGAGAAGCTGCGCAACGCCGACATGGACGTGCGCTTCAAGGGCCAGCGGGTGGAGGCGCCCTTCGCCCCGCTGGAGGATCTGGACACCCGGATGGTCCTCGACAACGGGCGCCTCACCGTCGATCCGCTCTCGCTCGGCATCGGCGGCGGGCGGATCGCCGGCACGACGACGCTCGACGGGCGCGCGGAGGTGCCGGGCCTGCGCACCAACCTGGAGATCCGGCGCATCCAGCTCGCCCAGTTCTTCAAGGACACGCCCTTCGCGCAGGAGATGGGCGGAACCATCACCGGGCGCGTGCAGATCGCCGGGCAGGGCAAGACGGTGGCCGGGCTCCTCGCCTCGGCCGACGGCAAGATCGGGGCCGCCGTCGACGGCGGGCGGATCAGCAGCCTGGCCGTCAAGGGCCTGAAGACCAACGTGGTGGAGGCGCTGGGCGTCGCCCTGTCGGGGGACGAGCCCATGCGCTTCAACTGCCTCGTCACCGATCTCGCGCTCCAAAACGGGGTGGTGCGCACCAGGGCACTGGTGCTAGACACGCCGGAGACGCTGGTGACCGGCGAGGGAACCATCGACCTGCGCAACGAGGCCCTGAACCTGGACGTTCTTGGCCGCTCCAAGGAGCCGCAGGTCTTCGCGACCCATGTGCCGGTCCTCGTGCGCGGCACCCTGGGCTCGCCCGACATAGGGGTGGACGCCACGGAAACGGTCGCGCGCGGCGCCGCGGCGGTGGCTCTCGGGGTCGTCCTGACCCCGCTGGCCGCCATCCTGCCGCTGATCGACCCTGGCACCGACGAGGAGACGCATTGTGGACAGCTCATCCAGAACGCCCGCTCCCCCGCCGCCCAGCAAGGCGGGGCCGGCCGCTCATCCGGCGGGCGCGAGGAGGGCCGCGAGGCTCCGTCGGGCAGCGCGCGTTGAGGCAGCCGGCAGCCGCGCCGCATGATCGTCGACCAGCTTCTCGCGTTCGGCATCATCGGCGCGGTGATCGCATTGCTGATCACCGACCGCCTGCGCTACGACCTGGTCGGGCTGCTCGCCCTGCTGGCATCGGTCGCCACGGGGATCGTCCGGCCCAACGAAGCCTTCCGGGGCTTCTCGGACGACATCGTGATCATCGTCGGCTCCGCCCTGGTGGTCAGCGCCGGCGTGGGGCGGTCCGGCGTGGTGGAAACTCTCATGCGGCCGCTCAGCGCCCGCATGACCACGCCCTGGGCCCAGGTCGTCATCCTGACCGGGGCCGTCACCTTCCTGTCGGCCATCGTGAAGAACATCGGCGCGCTGGCCATCTTCATGCCCATCGCGCTCCAGGTCGCGCGGCGGACCGGCACGTCGGTGTCGAGCCTGCTGATGCCGATGGCCTTCGGATCGCTGCTCGGCGGGCTGATGACGCTGGTCGGCACCTCACCCAACATCATCGTGTCGCGGATGCGGGACGAGCTGGTGGGCCATCCCTTCGGCATGTTCGACTTCACGCCCGTCGGGCTGACCATCGCTCTGGCCGGGCTGGTCTTCCTGGGCTTCGGCTACCGGCTCCTGCCGACCGGCCGGCAGGCGGCGTCGTCCCAGCCCAGCTTCTCCATCGCCGACTACACGGCGGAGGTGCTGGTGCCCGCCTCCTCCCCCTTCGTCGGGAGGACCGTCGCCGATCTCGAGGCCGGCAGCGACGGCGACGTGACGGTCACGACCGTCATCCGCGACCACTTCCGGCGCCTGGTCCCGACGAGCCACTGGGTCCTGCTGGCCGACGACATCCTCGTGGTGGAGGCCGACACCCAGGCGCTGTCCAATCTGGTCAAGCGCGCCGGGCTCCAGCTCGTGCACGAGCACGGACCAGAACCGGAGCCGGAGGAGAAGAAGGGCCGCAAGGCCGACGACACCGTTCTGGTGGAGGCGGTGGTGGAGCAGCGCTCCATGCTCGTCGGCAGCACGGTGGAGGACGGCGCCCTGCGCGAGCGCTACGGCGTCAACCTTCTGGCGCTGAGCCGCCGGGGCAAGCCGATCCGCCAGCGGCTGCGCCGGGTTCGCTTCCAGTTCGGCGACCTGGTCGTGCTCCAGGCGCCGGCCAAGGGGCTGAGCGACACGCTGACGCAGCTCGGCTGCCTGCCGCTGGCCGAGCGCGGCGTCGCCATCGGCCGGCCCGAGAAGCGCCGGCTGGCGCTGGGCATCATGGCGGTCACCATCGGCCTGATCGCGACCGGGCTGGTACCCGTCGCCGTCGCCTTCTTCGGGGCCGCCGTGCTGATGACTGCGCTGAACGTCCTCTCGGTCAAGGAGGCCTACGAGGCCATCGACTGGCCGATCCTCGTGCTGCTCGGCTCGCTCATCCCCGTCAGCGAGGCCCTGCGCACCACCGGCGGGACCGAGCTGATCGCCGGCTGGCTGTCCTACGTGGCGGAGGGGCTGCCGCCGGTCGGGGCGCTCGCCCTGATGATGATGGCGGCCATGGCGGTGACACCCTTCCTTAACAACGCCGCCACGGTGCTGGTGATGGCCCCCATCGCGGCCAGCCTCGCCGCCCATCTCGGCCTGCGGCCCGACGCCTTCCTGATGGCCGTGGCGGTGGGCGCCGGCTGCGACTTCCTCACCCCCATAGGCCACCAGTGCAACACGCTGGTCATGGGACCGGGCGGCTACCGCTTCGGCGATTACTGGCGGCTGGGCGCGCCCCTTTCGCTGATCGTCCTCGTCCTCGGCACGGCGGCGATCGCCCTGTTCTGGCCGCTGGCGCCGCTTTAGGATGGCGGCCTGCCCCGCCGAAACGCACCGGGGGACCGCTCAAGGGACTGTGAAGGGGCTGCGGCACGCTGGCCCGTTTCGCGGCCATCCGGGATGCGGTACACTCAAGCCCATGTCCGGAACCGGTCCGGCGTTCGTGCGGGCAAAGGGGCAGGGGGCGACGATGGCGGTCTGGCGCCGTTACCTCGTGAAGGAAACCACCGGGCGGCTCGTGGAGCTGCCAGCCCGGCTGTTCGACCGCGCCGACGACGGCACGGCGCCGATCCCGGGATTCGCCGGGCGCTGCCTCGATGTGGTCGCCGCCGTGCTGGTGGGCGAACGCGGCACGCCGCCGCGCATCGCCGAGGTCGCCTTCACCAAGCTCTATTTCGACCAGTCCGGCTATGTCGACGCGGGCATGCGCGACCGCATGATCCGGCTGATGCTGCAGAGCGGGACCGACCGCGAGGGCCGGTCCGACGCGCACCACGCGCTGGAGCGGGAGTTCGGATGGACCCCGGCCCCGGCGGAACTGAGCGCCGTGCTCTTCCAGCTCGACCCCGATCCCACGGCCGGCGGCGCCCGGACCCTGCATTAAGGCGGCCGCCCGGTCGGAAGGCCGGTCCGCGAGGGCGATGTGGTGCTTTCCATTCCGTCCGGCGGTTGACGGGAGGCAAGGCACGCCAGGAGGCCACCATGCCCCACTCTCCGCCAGCCGAACGCGTCCGGGAACTGACCGATCTCCTGCGCCGGATCACCCACGAGGCCGCCGCCGCCCGCTCGGCCCTTTGCGAGAACGAACTCGTGATCCGGCTCGACAACATTCTCGCCCTGGCGGGCGAGGCGCTCGAAGGCGAGGAGGGGGAGGGCACCGGCCGGACTCCGTAGCGCCGGGTCCGGGGAAAACCGCATGGCCCCTGCGGAACCCCTTGCGCGAAAGGGGAGTGGTGCCGCACATGCTGGTTTCGGGGGGCGGCGCTCCCATATGCGCTGGAGACTTCTGGAAAAACCCGACCATATGACACCGTCCCGCGTCACCGGCCTGTCCCTTCCCCGCATCCGCCAGCTCGCGCTGATCGGCACGGGCTGGACCATCATCGCCTTTTCCGTCCTGCTCACGCCCCTTCCGGGACCAGGCGGCTTGCCGCTGGCGCTCGTCGGCGGGGTCATCCTGCTGCGCAACTCCGCCAGCGCGCGCCGTCTCTTCGTCCGCTTGAAGAAGCGCTACCCGCGCATGCTGTCCCCGGCGGAGCGCGGGCTCCAGTTCCTGCGCCGCCGCCAGAAGGCGAAACGCAGGGCGGCGGCCGACGCCGCCGGTTGACGGCGGTCTCCGGCTGGGGCAATGCTGTCGGCCCTTTCGGGTCTGGAGGCTGCGGTGAAGTCCGGCAACGCTGTTCTGTCAAGCTACGGCACGACCATCTTCGAGGTGATGTCCCGCCTGTCGGACGAGCACAAGGCGATCAACCTCGGCCAGGGCTTTCCCGACGAGCGCGGCCCCGCCGACGTGCTCGAGGTTGCGGCCAAGGGGCTGCTGGAGGGCTGGAACCAGTACCCGCCGATGATGGGCACGCCGGATCTGCGCCAGGCGGTGGCCGCCCATTCCAAGCGCTTCTACGGGCTGGAGGTGGACTGGAAATCGGAGGTCATGGTCACCTCCGGCGCGACCGAGGCGCTGGCCGCATGCCTGTTCGGGCTGATCGAGCCGGGCGACGAGGTGGTCCTCTTCCAGCCGATGTACGACAGCTACCTGCCCATCGTGCGGCGGGCCGGCGGCGTGCCGCGCTTCGTGAACCTGCGGGCGCCGGATTGGACCATCACCCGCGAGGGGCTGGAGGCCGCCTTCTCGCCGCGCACCAAGCTGGTCCTCATCAACGATCCGCTGAACCCCGCGGCCAAGGCCTTCTCCCGCGCGGAGCTGGAGCTGGTGGCGGAGTATGTCCAGCGCTTCGACGCCTTCGCCGTCTGCGACGAGGTGTACGAGCATCTGGTCTTCGACGGCGCCGCCCACATCCCGCTGATGACCCTGCCGGGCATGCGCGAGCGCTGCCTGAAGATCGGCTCGGCGGGCAAGACCTTCTCGCTGACCGGCTGGAAGGTCGGTTACGTGACGGCAGCGCCCACCCTGCTCCAGCCGGTCGCCAAGGCTCACCAGTTCCTGACCTTCACCACCCCGCCGAACCTCCAGGCGGCGGTGGCCTACGGGCTGGCGAAGGACACCTCTTACTTCGAGGCGCTGGCCGGCGGGCTCCAGGCCAAGCGCGACCGGCTGTCGGCCGGGCTGCGCGCGGTCGGCTTCGAGGTGCTGCCGTCCGCCGCCACCTATTTCGTCGTGGCCGACATCCGCTCCTTCGCGGCGCGCGCCGGATTCGAGGGCGACGACCAGGCCTTCTGCCGCTGGCTGACGGCGGAGGGTGGCGTCACCGCCATTCCGGTCAGCGCCTTCTTCGTGGAGGACGCGCCGACGAACTGCATCCGCTTCTGCTTCTCCAAGAAGGACGAGGTGCTGGACGCGGCGGTGGAGCGGCTGCGCGCCCGGTTCGGGGCCGCCTGAAAGCGTCCTCCGCCATGCGGTTGTGACTTCCGGACACAGCGGCGCGCCAACAATGCGGGCGCGCCGCAAATCCATGGCGGAACGCCTGTCCGTTCGGCATACTCCGGCCCCAACGTCTTAGGCTCCCGCGCGGGTGCGCCGGGCCGGTTCACGGGAATTGGGGTCCTTCGTCATATGCAGCGTGCCTTTGGGCGTGTGCTTGCCGTCCTCGTCGCATCAGCCTCCCTGCCCGCAACCGCCCAGGAAGGAGCGCCGCCCGAACCCTCGCCCTTCGGCGTCTCCTCGGTCGAGGTGGCGGCGGAGCGTGATCAGCCGCAGGCCTGCTTCGCCTTCACCGGCCGGCTGGACGCGTCGCCGGGGGTGAATTACCGCGACCATGTGGCGGTCGAGCCGGCGGATGCCGGAGCGGCCGTCGCGCGCGGCAACAGCCTGTGCGTGGAGGGGCTGCAGCACGGCCGCACCTACCGCATCACCTTGCGCGAGGGGCTGCCGGGCGCCGACGGCGCGCGGCTGGGAGCGCCCGACAGCCGCGAGATCGCCGTGCCGAACCGGAAGGCGGCCTTGGCCTTCCGGGGCGCCGGCTACATCCTGCCGCGCGTCGGTGCCGCGGGCTTGCCGCTACGCTCGATCAACCTGGACCGGGCGAAGCTCCAGGTGCTGCGCATCGCCGACCGCTCCTTGGTCGAAAAGATCTATTTCGGCCGCGTCAGCCAGCAGCTCTCCGACTATGACGTGGGCGGCTTGGTGGATCAGGCCGGGCAGGAGGTCTGGCGCGGCGAGATGGCCATCGCGAACGCCGTCAACCAGGCCGTCGTCACGCCCTTTCCCATTGATGCGCTGCTCGGCAAGCTCGATCCTGGCGTCTACATCGCCGTCGCCAGCGCGGAGGAGATCGCGCCCGGCGGCTGGGACCGCAAGGCGACGCAGTGGTTCGTCGTGTCCGACCTCGGCCTCAACACCATCATGGGCGAGGACGGGCTGGTCGTCTTCGCCCGCTCGCTCGGCACCGCCCAGCCGGAGCCGGGGGTCGAGCTTCGCCTGCTCGCCCGCGACAACAGCGAACTGGGCCGTGTCACCACCGGTCTGGACGGGCTCGCCCGCATCGACCTTCCCGCCGCACCCCCGCCCGGGAAGGAACCGCAGGCTCTCTTCGCCTACCGCGGCGCCGGGGATTTCGGCTTTCTCGACCTTGCCGGCCCGCAGGCGAGCGCCACGGCCAGCGCCGGACCCGCCCCTGGAACCAATGCCCCCGGAGCCAGCGCCCCGGCAAGCAACACCGGTGCGGCCGTTCCCGCGCCTCGTGCCGCTGCGGGGCTGCCGGAGGCGTTCCTCTACACCGAGCGGGGCATCTACCGCCCCGGCGAAGCCGCGGAGCTGGCCCTGCTGCTGCGCGACGGCGACGCCAACCCGGTGACGGGACGGACGCTGACGGTGAAGATCCTGCGCCCGGACGGGTTCGAGGTGGAGCGGCGCACGCTTGGCGACGCCGGCGGGGGCGGCTACGCCACCCGGATCGGTCTCGGCGCCAGCGCCTATCCCGGCGCCTGGAGCGTCACCGCCCATCTCGAAGCGGACGGGCCTGCGGTCGGCCGGGTCGAGTTCCTGGT
Organism: Azospirillum sp. SYSU D00513; assembly: GCF_017356015.1. Lineage (GTDB taxonomy): Bacteria > Pseudomonadota > Alphaproteobacteria > Azospirillales > Azospirillaceae > Azospirillum. The sequence goes on along the minus strand of NZ_JAFIQV010000003.1, from coordinate 171,358 downwards.
GGAGGATTTCGTTCCGCCGCGCCTTGATGTGGCCCTTTCCGCCGAAACTGGCGCGCTGCCGGCGGAGGGCAGCGCCGTCCTGACGCTGGAAAGCCATTACCTCTACGGCGCCCCCGCGGCCGGCTTGCCGGGCGAGGCGGTGATGACCCTGCGCGCCGCCGCGAACCCCTACCCGAATCATTCCGGCTTCCGCTTCGGCCTTGCGCAGGAAGAGGTACGGCCGGTCCGCACCGAACTGCCGGGCTTCACGACCGGCCCCATGGGCCGCGCCCGGCTCGAGGTGAGGCTGGCCGAGCCGCCGAAGAGCAGCCGGCCGCTCGAAGCGGTTGTCCGCGGCACGCTGCTCGACGTCGGCGGGCGCCCGGTCAGCCGGGAACTCGTGCTGCCGGTCCGCCACCAGCCCTTCGCCATCGGCATCCGCCCGCGTTTCGAGGGGGACGGCGTGCCGGAGGGGGCGACGGCGGGCTTCGACGTGATCGCCGTCGGACCGGACGGCGCCGCGCTGGACAAGCAGGACCTCTCCTACGAGCTGTTCGAGGAAGAGCACGAGTATGTCTGGGTGGAGGCGGACGGCCGCTGGGACTACACGGTCAAGATCCACGACCGCCGCGTGACCGGCGGCGGGCTTGCCATCGAAGCCGCCAAGCCCGCCTCGGTGGAGACGCCGGTGAGCGCGGGGCGCTACCGGCTGGAGGTGTTCGACGCGAAGACCGGTGTCGCGACCAGCCTGCGCTTCGCCGCCGGCTGGTGGATGACCCCGACGGCCGCCGAACGGCCCGACGAGGTGGATGTCAGCATCATGCTGCCGAGCCACAAGGGCGGCGACACCGCCTGGGTCTTCGTGAAGCCCCCTTACGAGAGCCAGGTGCTGATCGCCGTGGCCGACCGCAAGATCCGGCAGGCGACGACCCGCGCCATCGGGCCGGAGGGCGCCTTCCTCCAGATCCCGGTCGATCCGACCTGGACCGGCGGCGTCTATGTGCTGGCCACCGCCTTCGCCACGCCGGCTTCCGACGCCAAGGCGGCGCCTCGCCGCGCCGTCGGGCTGTCCTGGCTCGCGGTCGACTCCGCCGAACGCCGGCTCGGCGTCGAGATCGCGGCGCCGCGCGAGGCCGGGTCCCGGAACCGGGTCGAGGCCGAAGTCGTCGTGGCGGGCATCCCCGAAGGGCAGCCCGCCTACGTCACTGTGGCCGCTGTCGACGAGGCCGTCCTCCAATTGACCGACCGTCCGGGATCCGATCCCGCCGGCCGCTTCCTCGGCAAGCGCCGGCTCGGCGTGGAACTGCGCGACGCCTATGGCAGGCTGGTCGAGCCGGTGGCGGACGCGGACCGCCCGCGTCCGGGCCAAACGGCGCCCCGCCTGCGGCAGGCCGGCGCCGCCCTGCCGCGCAAGTCGGAACGCGTCGTGGCGCTCTTCTCCGGAATCCGGACGGTCGGGCCGGACGGGAGGCTGTCCGTGCCGCTGGCCATTCCCGACTTTCAGGGGCGGCTGCGGCTGACGGCCGTGGCCTGGAGCGGCGGCAAGCTCGGCTATGCCGAATCGCATCTTCAGGTCCGCGATCCCCTGCTCGCCGACGCGGCGCTGCCGCGCTTTCTCGCCGCTGGCGATCGGGCCGAGGCGCTGGTCACGCTCGACAATCCCGCCGGCCCGGCGGGACGCTACACCCTCTCCCTGACCGCTGGCGGCGCCCTGTCCTTCGCGGAGGAGGGTGCTGCCGGCGAGGTGCCGGCGGATCTCGGCCGCGGCGAGCGCGCCTCGGTCCGGCGGGTCCTGAAGGCGGAGGGTGCGGGGACCGGTGTCCTCTCGCTGGAGGTCTCCGGCCCGGACGGAACGGCCTTGACGCGCCGCTGGGAAATCCCGGTGCGGGCGGCCGGGCCGGACGCCGTCCGCCGGTCCGATGCCCCTCTCCCGGCCGGGGCGGAGGTGTCCCTCCCCGCCGGCCTGACGGCCGGCCTGCTGCCCGGCACCCTGTCGGCCACGCTGTCGCTGGGCGGGCCGGCGGGCTTGGACGTGCCGGACCTGCTCTTCTCGCTCGACCGGTCCGCAGGGGGCGGGCTGGAGCGGTCGGCGAGCCGCGCCCTGCCGCTCCTGCCCTTCGGCGGGGCGGCCGTGTCGCTGGGCCTCCTGCCGGAGAAAGGCCTCAAGCCGCGGCTTCAGCAGGCGGTGGACCGGGTGCTGTCCTACCAGCGCGCCGATGGAGCCTTTGCCGCCTGGTCGCCGCGCGGCGAGGCCGATCCCTGGCTCACCGCCTACGCGCTGGACTTTCTCGGGCGCGCCGAGGCGGCCGGGCTCGGCGTTCCGGCCCTGCCTTACCGCAAGGGGCTCGACTGGCTGAAGCAGACGCTCGACAACAGCTGGGTCGAGACGGACGCCCTGCCTGGCCGCGCCTACGCGCTCTATGTTCTGGCGCGCGTCGGCATGGTCGGCGCCGAAACCGCGCAGTTCTTCCGGGAGAACCACTGGGACAAGCTGCCGACCGACCTCGCCCGTGCCCAGCTGGCGGCTGCGCTCGCCCGGCTCGGCGACGGGGCGGCGGCGTCCGAGGCCTTCGGCCGCCTGAGCGGAGCCCGCGTGGTGTCGGCGGCCTTGCGCGATTACGGCTCCTCCCTGCGCGACGAGGCGGGGGTGCTGGCGCTGATGGCCGAAAGCGGAGCGGTGGAGGCGGACCGGCTGCGCGCCGCCGCCGAACGGCTCGCCAAGACCGTCGCCGGCGCGCGCGCCACCAGCGTGCAGGAGCAGGCGTGGCTGGCGCGTGCCGCCGAGGGACTCCTCGGCCATTCGGAGGCGGTGCGCGGCCCGATGACCCTGTCCATCGGCGGCCAGAAGGCCGAAAGCGCCAGGCCGATCTTCCGGCGCCTCGATCCCCTGGCTCCAAAGCCATTGGAACCCGCCGTGGCGAACGCGGGGAGCGAGCCGCTGCCGCAAACCGTTACCGTCATGGGAGCGCTCGACACGGCAGCCGGGCCGTCCGCCGAGCCCTCGGAGCAGGGCATGACCATCCGGCGTGGCGTCTTCGACATGTCGGGCCGCCCGTCCGACCCGTCCGCCGCCGGCCAGAACGACTTGCTGGTCGTGATCCTGGAAGGGGAGGCCACGGACCAAGGCAGCCATCAGGCGCTCGTCACCGACCGGCTGCCCGCCGGGCTGGAAATCGAGGCGGTCCGGCTCGCCGAAAGCGCGCCGCTCGGCGAGCTGTCCTGGCTGGGCGCCTTGTCGCCCGTCCGGCATGTCGAACAGCGCGACGACCGTTTCATGGCCGTGGTCGAGCTTGGCGGAGAGGCCCGGCGCTTCCGGCTGGCCTATCTGGCGCGCGCGGTCACGCCGGGCGACTTCGCCATGCCGGGGGCGTCGGTCGAAAGCCTGTACCGTCCGAACCAGGCGGCCCGGACCTCGGACTCGCGTCTGCGGGTCCTTCCGGACTGAAGGAAGGGTCGGGGGCGGCGATCCCGGCGATCCACCCTGTCACGGGGCTGTGACAACGGTGGGACGCCGGGAAACCACTTCCGCCTGCCGATGACCGGGAACCTATGACTTGAGGGGCTGTTTCTGCCGGTTTCCAGCAACGGACGGCTTGCATCCTTCGGCCATCGGCTTAAGATCGGGCTTGTGGACATACGTTCGGAAGCTGGCCAAAGCGGTAGGCCCCTTCCGGAACGACAGGATGCCCTGCGCGGCTTCGCGCGGAATGCCTATGAATGTGACAAAGGGCAGAATCGAGTTGTCCGGACACCGCGATTCGTGGTACATCTAAATACACTAGACACTAGATAAAGTCCTTCTATATCTCCGGTTATTGGGGCTTATGATCCTCGAATAAGGTCGGCATTTTGCCGGAATGGCCTGAACCGGACGACCGAGGGCTTTGTGCGGGAGCGAGACTTATGAGAATCCTGATCGGAGACGACCATGTGCTTTTCCGGGAGGGATTGCGCAGGCTGCTGGAGCAGTTGAAGGAAGGCGCCTCCTTCCAGGAGGCCAGCAACTTCGACGAGCTTCTGGAAATGGCTCGCGCCGGCGAAGCCTACGATCTGGTGCTCAGCGATCTCCGCATGCCCGGCTGGCCCGGCTTCACCGGTCTTGAAATGCTGCGCGAGGCCCAGCCCGAGTCGAAGGTCGTGGTCGTTTCGGCGTCCGAGGCGCATCACGACGTGCGTGACGCGCTGGAGCATGGCGCCGCCGGCTACATTCCGAAATCCTCCAGCGTGAAGATCATGCTGAGCGCGCTGGACCTGATCTTCTCGGGCGGCGTCTATGTGCCTCCGACCGTTCTGCGCGAGGGCAACGATTCGGAGCCGCGCGGCGCCGGCAGCGCCATGGTTCCGCCGGCCGATCCGCAGCTCGAGCAGCTCCTGACCCAGCGCCAGCGCGAGGTCCTGGACCGGCTGCGCGAGGGCAAGTCGAACAAGCAGATCGCGCACGAGCTCGGCCTCTCCGAGGGCACGGTGAAGATCCACATGACGGCGATCTTCAAGTCGCTCGGCGTGCGCAACCGGACTCAGGCGGCGATGGCTTTCCCGCAGTCGCACTCGGCCTGACCGCCGGAGCGGGGATCAGCGGGACTTTCCCGGCTTTTTGATCCTGATCGCTGACGGACAAGAAAAAGGCGCGCTGGCCGTTCGGCCGCGCGCCTTTCACATTTACCGCCCGCCGGTTTGGCGTCCGGGGGGGAGCCGCCGGCCGGCTCAGCTCATACCGACATAGCCGCGCAGGCTCTCCACTTCCAACTCGGCGTCGTCGATGCGCGCCTTGACGACGTCGCCGATGCTGACGAGGCCGATCACACGGCCGTCCTCGACCACCGGCACGTGGCGGATGCGGCGCTCGGTCATGACGGCCATCATCTGGGAGACCGTGTCCTCCGGCTTGCAGGTGACGAGTTCCCGCGTCATCAGGTGGGATGCCGGGCGGGACAGGGCGTCGGGTCCCTCGGCCGCGACGGCCCGCACGATGTCGCGCTCGGACAGGATGCCGACCGGCCGGTCGTCGCCGTCCATCACCAGCACCGCGCCGATCCGGTTGCGCGCCAGGATGCCGGCCACCTCGGTGATCGGCGCATCCGGCTTTGCGGCGATGACCTGGCTTCCCTTCCTCTTGATCAAGGCTGCGACGTGCATGCGACGGCCTCCCATGGTCGCGCGGCCTTCATCGGGCGGCGCGTTTGATTGATGACGCTCCATGCTCACACCGGTGGGGGCATCCGGGAAGTCTGGAAAAGGGTCAGGCGGCTACCACAAAAGTGGAGTGCTGCTGCTCCCCGCCGGTCATCGACGCAGGCCGTCAGCGCACCGGCTGGCCCGCCGGTGGCGGCGGCACCAGGGCAAGGCAGTTCTGGACGATGGTGTAGCACTGGCCCAGCCGCGATCCCGCGCCTGAATGGCCGCCATAGACGATCCGCTCCACCACCCCGTTTCGCAGGGTGAAGGTCGCTTCGCATTCGAGGCTGGCGACCTCCGGGGCGAAGGCCGGGAATCCGGCGCCGTACCCGTAATGCGGTCCCCAGGGGCCGCCGTAGAAGCCCAGGCTGCTGCCGGGATAGGTGACGATGCGGCTGCTGCTGTAGGTGAAATACTCCATGTTGCCCGCCGTCGCCTGCCGGTCCGGCACGCCGGCGCAGGACAGCAGCGTCTCCTTGGGCATGCCCGTCAGCGCGTTCTGCGCGAACAGCGCCTGCTCGGCCGCCGGGTTGGCGCAGGAGGCGAGAAGGGCCGCCCCGAACATGGCGCCGAGCGCGTGGGTTCGCGGCGCGGCGCGGCGGTTCCCCTGGCGTGCGATGCTCTTCATGACCTCGGCCTCCTCATTCCATTCGCTTGGCACCGGCGTTGCCTCAGCCGCGCGCCAGCCGGTCCGGCGCCAGATCGGCGGGCGTCAGGCCGAAGGCCGCGACGTCCTCCGGCAGGCCCCCTCCCGTGGCGAGCGCGGCGGCGGTCCGGGCCAGCGCCGGCGCTGTCTGGATCCCGTAGCCGCCCTGGCCCGCCAGCCAGAAGAAGCCCTCGGTCCGCCCGTCGAACCCGACCACCGGAACCTTGTCGGCGACGAAGCTGCGCAGGCCGGCCCACCGGTGCGCGATACGGCGAACGCGGAAACGGGCCGCCTGTTCCATCCGGTCGATCGCCACCGCGATGTCGAATTCGTCCGGCTGGGCGTCGCAGGGCGGCGACGGGGTTTCGTCGGCGGGGGAGACGAGCAGGCGTCCGGCGTCGGGCTTCATGTAGAAGCTCTCCTCCACGTCCACCACCATCGGCCAGGCATCCAGCCCCTCAGCCTCTTCGGCTCGGTCGAAAAGGGGATCGACGGTCACGGCGGTGCGCCGCTTCGGCACCAGTCCGGCCGGCGGCAGCCCTGCCAGTCCGGCGACCTCATCGGCCCAGGCTCCGGCGGCGTTGACCAGGACGGGAGCGGCGAAGGCGCCGGCCGCCGTCTCGGCCCGCCAAAGCCCGTCCCGGCGGACCAGCGCCGTGACGCGCGCGTCCGTGACGACCCGTCCGCCGCGCGCCTTCATCCCGCGCAGGAAACCCTGGTGGATGGCGTGGACGTCCATGTCCATGGCGTCCGGCTCCCACACGGCGCCGCCCACGTAGTCTTGTCGCAGGAAGGGTGCCTGGGCGAGCGCGCGGTCCCGGTCCCACCGTTCCACGCTGGGCGCCAGCCGGCGCGCCTCCGCGAAAGCGCCGTCTAGCGCCTCCGTCTGGTCCTCGCGCCCGATCAGCAGCACGCCGCGCGGGGCCAGCAGCGGGTGTTCGGCGAAGCCATCCGGCGGCGCGTCGAAGAAGGTACGGCTCGCCACGGTGAGCGCCCGGACGGGCGCCGGCCCGTAAGTTTCCGTGTAGAGCGCCGCCGAACGGCCGGTCGCGTGGTAGCCGGGCTGCGCTTCCTGCTCCAGCAGCAGCACGCGGCCGTGCGCCGCCAGTTCGTACCCCGCCGAGGCACCAGCCATGCCAGCCCCGACCACCAGGAAATCCACCCGTTCCACCATGATCGCTCCCTTACGGCACCCCTCTTGCGGGGGCGCACAACATTACGCGGCGCGGCGGCGCGCCAGATAGGCGTCGGCCAGTTCGACCAGCCGCTCCCGGCCGAAGCTCGGGTCGTGCCCGGCATGGACCACCGTCACCGGCAGCCGCTTCAGCCGCTCCATGGTGGCGACATAGGCTTCCACGTCGGCGCCGGGGATATCGTCGAGCAGCGGCCCGTCGTAGATGGCGTCGCCGGAGAAGAGCGTGCCGGTCGCCGCTTCCCACAGCCCGATCCCGCCCGGCGAATGGCCCGGCAGATGAAGGATCTCGAAACGGCGCCCGCCCAGATCGACGGTGTCGCCTTCCTCCACGATCCGGCTCGGCCGGGCCGGGCGCACGCGGTAGCTCTCGATGTCGTAGCCGGCGTGCGGCAGGGCGGTGACCAGCTCCTCCCCGACCTCGTAGCCGGCCTCGCGCAGCTTGCGAATCTCCTCGGGGCTGGAGTCGCGGGTGTGCAGCTTGGAACGGCCGCGCGGCTCCGCCAGCCGGTCCGCCTCCAGCCGGTGGACGAGGCAGTCCTCGAACTCGTGATGGCCGCCGACATGATCGGTGTGGGTGTGGGTCGCGGCGGCGACCAGCGGCTTGTCGAACAGGTCGCGCGCGGCCTCCTTCAGGCTGCAGATGCCCATGCCCGTATCGACCAGCAGGTCGCGGTCGCGCCCGCGCACATGCCAGATGTTGCAGCGGAGCAGCGGCACGACGTGCGGTTCCCACAGCAGCGTGATGTCGTCATCGATGCGGCGGGCCTCGAACCAGCGTTCGGCGATCTGTACGGGCATGGGCGTCGTCCTCGGTCAGGGCGGCCATAGGAGCGTGAAAGGCCGGTTCGGGCAAGCCCCCGCCGGCGGTGCGGCGGCAGGGCTTCCCTTCACGCGCATCCATCGCCTTCGGGTGGGAAATTGCTGGTGGGCGCGCAAAAGTGGTATGATGCCCGACGGTAGAGAAAGCTTGGCCTCCATACCATCAACGGGCTCGAAGGGGGCTTTTCCCACGGCTGCTCGTGGCGGGGCCCGTGCCATGACGGCGCGCCGAATCAGTTCGCGGAACCGAGAATGAAGAGCATCCTGAACTTCGTCAAATATGTGTTCGCCATCACCTTGAGCGTCGTTTCCCTGCTGCTGGCGATCTTCATCGTTTATCAGAGCGCGATCTGGCTGCTTCCGAACAAGTACTCGGAGGCGATCGAGATCGCGTTCGAGGAGGAGGATTACGACCACGTCGCCTACTCGGCGGAAATCTCGCGGGAGCATGCCGCCGTGGTGGCGTGGAGCTTGTCATGCCATGGTGTGAACGACGTTTCGGATCTGCCGGCATCGCTGGTCGAGGTTGTCGCGGTGCCCGGAATGCAGATCGAGAACGGCGCGCCGGGGAACGGGATGACGGCTTTCCTGCTGGAGGGGCATGAGCGCGGCCTTCTCGAACTCAGCAAGACGGTCCATTACAGCCGCATCGCGGCGGACCGCAAGCTCGGCCAGGCGTACCAGATGCTGGAATTCTCCCAGATCGTCGCCATCATCATCGGGCTGGCAACGACCATCCTCGTGAGCCTCAGCTCGATTGATTTCCTCGGCTCCGACACCTCCGCCGGACGTGCCATCCGGGTCGCGGCGATCGTCCTTCCCGCGGTCGGCACCGCCGCCGCCGCCCTGGACGCCTTCTATGGCCCGCGCGACGAGATGGGCCGTTCGTCCGTGTCGCTGGAAAGCTACACGCAGCTGCACGCGCAGATATCCTCGGATCTTTGGAGCATCGGCTGCAAGGACGAGGACAAGCTCGCCGACAAGCTGGGCGAATGGACGAGCCGCTTCCAGGACATCCGGTCCCTGGGCAACGCCCCTGGCGGGAACAAGGGCGAGAAGGACGCGAAGTCGAGCCCGGCGTGATGGAGCGGGGGACGGGGGCTGGCGGAGGTCAGATCCTGATCGAGATCGCCCCGGAGGCCGAATCCCTCCATTGCCTCCTCCAGGCCGGAGGCCACGCGGTAGCCCAGCTGTGGACGCCGTTGGCTTCCTCCAGAATCCCGCCGATCATCTCCATGCCGATGGCCCCCGACAGGAAGACGGGGACCGACGCGATCAGCAGGATCCTGGGCCTCGGCGGAAAGCTCAGGATGAAGGGGATGTACAGTGCGAGGCCGGCGAGGCACAGCATGCCGGCGGGAAGCACCCAGGCGAAGCGCAGGGCGCCCGTCCTCATCTCGGCGGCCACGAAGTTCCTCAGCTTCTCATGGATGGACAGCGCCTCGTCGGCGGAAAGCCCGGGGAAGATGAAGGCGAGCAGCAGCCATTGCAGGAAGGCCAGCCGTCCCTCCTCGCGCTCATAGGCCACGAGAAGGTTCAGGACCGCCATGTGTAGAGGCCGCTCCTCATCCACCTCCAGCAGCCAGAGCTTGGCTTCCGGAGTAAGCAGGCCGAACCCGTGATGGAGCAGGTTTTGCGAGGCACTGCACAGCACGAGGGCCGAGAACAGGCGGGGCTGTGGCCCCGTCGGATCACGCCACCCCGCGCAGCTCCTCGGCCCCCTGGAGGTCCACGCTGACGAGCTGGGAGACGCCGCGCTCGACCATGGTGACGCCGAACAGCCGGTCCACGCGGGCCATGGTCAGCCGGTGGTGGGTGATGATCAGGAAGCGGGTGTTGCCTTCCCGCGCGATGTCGGCGACGAGGTCGCAGAAGCGGCCCACGTTCGCCTCGTCGAGCGGGGCGTCCACCTCGTCCAGCACGCAGATCGGCGCGGGGTTGGAGCGGAAGACGGCGAAGAGGAGCGAGAGTGCGGTCAGCGCCTGCTCGCCGCCGGACAGCAGCGACAGCACCTGGAGCTTCTTGCCCGGCGGGCTTGCGTAGATTTCCAGCCCGGCCTGGAGCGGGTCCTCGGCGTTCACCAGCTCCAGATGGGCCTTGCCGCCGCCGAACAGCCGGATGAACAGCTCCTGGAAGTTCCGGTTCACCGCGTCGAAGGAGGCGACGAGCCGTTCGCGCGCCTCGCGGTTCAGGCTGCCGATTCCCTGGCGCAAGCGGGCGATGGCGGCGATCAGGTCCTCGCGCTCGGCGCGCAGCCCCGCGATCTGCTGCTCCAGCTCCGCCGCCTCGATCTCGGCGCGCAGGTTGACGGGACCCATGGCCTCGCGCTCGCGCGTCAGCTTGTCGAGGCGCGGCTCCAGCACCGTTGCGTCCGGCAGATCCTCGTCCGGGGCGATCCCGGCGGCGGCGCGGGTTTCCTCCGGCCGGCAGTTCAGCCGCTCGGCGATCCGCTCGGCGACGGTCTGGCCCTGATGCATGGCGGCCGACACGGCGGCCTCCGCGTGGGCGCGGGCCTCGCGGGCGTCGGAGAGGCCGGCTTCCGCTGCCTTCAGCGCCATTTCCGTGGCGCCGAGCCGGGATTCGGCCTCGGCGAGCTCTTCGGCGGCGCGCTTGCGGGCACGCTCGGCCTCGGCGATGCGGCCAAGAAGCTCCTGCCGGTCCTCGGCGATGGCCGCCGGGCGGCTCTGCAGCTGGGCCAGTTCGGCCTCCGCCGCCGCGGCGCGCTCCCGCAGCTCGGCGACGCGTCCGCCGGCCCCGGCGGAGCGGTTGGCCCAGCCGGAGGTCTCGCCGTCGATGGCGGCGAGGCGCTGCCGGCGGGACTGCACCTCGCGGGCCAGCCGGTCGAGGCCGTTCTGCTTCTCGGCCAGGATGGTCCGCCGCTCGGCCAGCGCGGCGCGGCATTCGCTGACCAGCTCGCGGCTTTCGCGCGGGTCGGGTAGGGCGTCCAGCGCCTCGCGGGCCAGCTCCCGCTGGCCTTCGGCGTCGCGGAGGTCCGCCTCCAGCCGGTCGATCCCCTCCGCCAGCGCGGCCAGCCTGGAGGCGGCGGCGTCGGCCTCGCGGGCCAGCTTGGCGTGGCGGTCGCGGGCGCCGTTGAGGGCGGCGAAGGCCTCGCGCAGGGCGTCGCGGGCGCGGCGGTCGGCCTGCGCCGCCCCTTCGGCGGCGTCCCTGGCCTGGTCCAGCGCCTCGCGGGCGAGGTCGAGCCGTTCGTCGGCGCCGTCCAGTTCGCCGCGCAGCTCGTTCAGGCGGTTGCGTTGCTTCAGGCGGATCGCCGCAGCGGTGGGAGCCCCGGCCTGGACGGTCAGCCCGTCCCAGCGCCAGGCGCCGCCGTCGCGGCTGACGAGGATCTGGCCCGGAGCGAGGCCGGCGGCGAGCCGGGCTCCGGCATCGGCGTCGGCGACCACCCCGACATGGGCCAGGATGCGGGCTAGCACGCGGGCCGTCGCCGCCGGCCCCCGGACCAGGGCCGCCAGCGGCTCGGCCCCGGCGGGCAGGGGGGCCGTCGCCGCGTAGGCCGGCAGCTCGCGCCAATGGACCGGGGCCGCCTCGTCCAGCGGGGCGGTCAGGTCGTCGCCCAGCGCCGCGGCCAGCGCGCCCTCGTAACCGGGCGCCACCGTGACGGCGTCCACCAGCGGCGGGAACAGGTCGCCGGAGCCGGCGGACAGCAGCTCCGACAGGGCCTTCTCCTCGGCCTTCAGCCGGGCGCGGGCGGATTCCGCGGCCTGCACCGCCTCGCGGGCGCGGGCCTGGGCGGGTTCGGCGTCGGCCTTGGCGCGCTCCGCCGCTTCCGCCGCCTCGCGCGCCTCCTCCAGCCGCTGATCGGCCAGCTCGACCGCCAGTTCCGCTTCGGCGAGGTCGGCGCGGGCGGCCGTCTCGGCCTCCAGCCTCTGCTGCTGGGCGCGCTGCTCCGTGATGCGCCCGGTCAGGCCGGCGGTGCGCGCCTCCAGTTCGGACAGCTGGCGCCCGGTGGCGGCACGGCGCGCCTCGTCGGCGGCCGTCTTCTCGGTCAGGCGGGTCAGCTCGCGGTCCAGCTCGTCCACCGCTTCGCGCGCCTCGGCCAGCGCCTCGCGGGCGGCCTCCTCCAGCATCTCCTCGTCGGCGCGCGCCTCCAGCAGCCGTTCGCGCTCGGCCTCCAGCCGGGCCAGCGCCTCGCCGGCGTCGGCGGCCAACGCCTCCTCGCGGCCGAGGTCGCCGAAGATCTGCGACAGCCGGGCGTTCAGGGCGCGCTGCTGTTCGGCGACGCGCTTCTCCTCGCCGTCCAGCTGTTCGCGGGCGATGACCAGCCGCTGCAGGGCCGCGGCGGCCGACGCCTCGGCCTGCCGTTTCTCCGGCAGGCCCGCCGCGTCCTCGCCCCGCTTCTGGGTGAGCTGGTTCACGCCCAGCATCAGCTCCCGCACCATGCCCTCGGCCTTCGCGAAGGCCGCGCGGGCGCGGGCCAGCTCCGCCTGGGAGGCGGTCCAGCGGAGGTGCCACAGCACGGCCTCCGCCTTGCGGATCTGTTCGGACAGGTTGCGGTAGCGCGCGGCCTGCCGGGCCTGCTTCTTCAGGCTTTGCAGTTGGGTGTCCATCGCGCCGACGACGTCGTCGAGGCGGGTCAGGTTGCCTTCGGCCGCGCGCAGCCGCAGCTCCGCCTCGTGCCGGCGGGAGTGCAGGCCGGTGATGCCCGCCGCCTCCTCCAGCAGCATGCGGCGGTCCTGCGGCTTGGCGTTGATGATCTGGGCGACGCGGCCCTGGCTCACCAGCGCCGGCGAATTGGCGCCCGACGCGTTGTCCGCGAAGAGAAGCTGCACGTCGCGGGCGCGCACCAGCTTGCCGTTGATGCGGTAGTCGGAGCCGGAGCCGCGCTCGATCCGGCGGGTGATCTCCAGCTCGTCATGCTCGTTGAAGCTGGCCGGCGCCGTGCGCGACCGGTTGTCGATCGCCAGGGCGACCTCGCCCAGGTTGCGCGCCGACCGGTTGGACGTGCCGCCGAAGATGACGTCGTCCATGTCGTCGCCGCGCATCCGCTTGGCCGAGGTCTCGCCCATCACCCAGCGCAGCGCCTCCACCAGGTTCGACTTGCCGCAGCCGTTGGGGCCGACGATCCCGGTCAGGCCGGGTTCGATGACCAGTTCGGTGGCGTCGACGAACGACTTGAAGCCGGACAGGCGGAGGCGGGTGAACTGCAACGCTGGGTTTCCCGGCTGGCTACAGCAGCTTGTCGATGGCCGCGGAGAAGGTCTCGATCGACTGCGCGCCCTCGATCTTGGTGCCGTCGTTCAGCACGAAGGTCGGGGTGGACTGGACCTTGTGCTCGTCGGTGCCCTGCATGCGGAACTTCAGGATGCCGTCGGCGAGCGTCTGGTCGGCGATGCAGGCGTCGATGGTCGCCTGCTGCATGCCCGCGAGCTTGCCGTACTGGGACAGCGCCTTGGTCGGGTCGCTCGCGCGCGCCCACTGGCTCTGGCTCTTGAAAAGCACGTCGAGCAGCGGGAAATAACGCTCCTCCGGCGCGCAACGCGCCATGGCGCTGGCCGCCAGGGCGACGCGGTCCAGGGGGAAGTCGCGGAAGACCAGCTTCACCTTGCCGGTGTCGATGTACTTCTCCTTGATCTTGGGAAGCACGTCGGTGTGGAAGGTGGCGCAGTGCGGGCAGGTCATCGAGCTGTAGTCGATGATCGTCACCGGCGCGTCCGCCTTGCCGAGCACGCGCTCGCTCAGGGCGTGGGCCGGCACCGCCGGGGCCTGCGCCGTCTGGGCGGGCGCGGCGGTCTGGGCCGACGCCACGGCCGGCAGGGCGGCGGCCAGGAGGGTTGCGACCGCCGCGCTCATGGCGGCGCGGCTGATGAGGCCCAAGCTGTTGCGGTTCACTTCGCGTTCTTTCCTACCAGATGTTGATCTTATAGCCAAAAAGGCCGTTGCCGGGCAAGCCGCCTTCAGCGTTTCGGCCGGGCCAGCAGGGAGCGGCCGAAGCGTTCCAGCGTCGCCCGCAGCTCCTCGTCCTCCACCGCGGCGGTGCCGGTGACGACGGCGATCTCCTCGTCCATCGTCAGCTCGCGCCGGCGCGGCGCCGGGCGCGCCGTCTGGGGCAGGGCCGCGTGGACCAGCCTGATGCGCGCGACGGCGCGGTAGCCGAAGAAGCTGTTGATGCGCTCGATGATCTGAGGCTCCAAGTGCTGAAGCTCCAGCGCTATGGCGCCCATGGCGCGGATGTGCAGGGTCGCGTCCTCGCGCTTGCCGCGCGGGAAGCTCAGCTTGTCCGGGGCCGTGCGCAGGCTGAGCTGGTGGCCGATGATGCTCGGCCAGTCGGTGATCAGCGCGCCGAAGGCCAGCCCCCGCTTGCCCAGCACCTTGCCGGCCACCTCGGGAACGGTCTGGCCGATGCGTCGGGGTCCGCTCATGGCTTGGTCTCCAATGCTACGGGCCTATCCTTCGCGCGAAGCTACCGCAAAGCCGCCGGCCTTCGCCAGCCTCGCCGGGTAACGGTTGGTAACACTTCCGTCAGCGTGGCCGAGCCCCTATCTGTTGCGCCCATGAAGCGTGACTCCCAAGACGCCCCGGCGCAGCTCCTCTCCTGGTACGACCGTCACCGCCGGGACCTGCCCTGGCGCGCCCGGCCGGGCGAGACGGCCGATCCCTACCGCGTCTGGCTGTCGGAGATCATGCTCCAGCAGACCACCGTGCCCGCCGCCGCCCCCTATTTCCGCAACTTCACGGAACGCTGGCCGACGGTGAGCGACCTTGCCGTCGCCCCGCTCGACGACCTGCTGGTCGCCTGGGCCGGGCTCGGCTACTACGCGCGGGCGCGCAACCTGCACAAATGCGCGCAGACCGTGGCGGGCGGCATGGGCGGGCGCTTTCCGGAGACGGAGGCCGAGCTGCTGGAGCTGCCGGGCGTCGGCGCCTACACCGCCGCGGCGATCTCCAGCATCGCCTTCGGGCGCAAGGCGACCGTGGTGGACGGCAACGTCGAGCGCGTGGTCTCCCGCATCTTCGCGGTGGAGGAGCCGATGCCGGGGGCCAAGCCGAAGCTGCGGGCGCTGGCCGCGACGCTCACCCCGGACGAGCGGCCGGGCGACTACGCCCAGGCGGTGATGGACCTGGGTGCGACCGTCTGCACCCCACGCAAGCCGAAATGCATGCTCTGCCCCTGGGCCGAAATCTGCGAGGCGCGCGCCGCCGGCATCCAGGAGGAACTGCCGCGCAAGACCCCCAAGGGCGACAAGCCGACCCGGCGCGGCGTGGCCTACTGGCTGCTGAACCCGGAGGGATCGGTGCTGCTGCGCCGCCGTGCGGAGGAGGGGTTGCTCGGCGGCATGGCGGAGGTGCCCTCGACCGGCTGGGCGGAAGGTGCTCTTCCCGGCGAGGCCGCGGTCGCGGCGGCCGCCCCCTTGAAGGTCGCGCTGCGGCGGCTGCCGGGAACGGTCCGCCATACTTTCAGCCATTTTCACCTGGAGCTTGAGGTGGCGGCGGGACGCGCCGGCGCGGACTGGGCGGCGGCGGACGGCTTCTGGGTGCCGGTGGACCGGCTGGGCGGCCAGGCGCTTCCCTCCGTCATGATGAAGGTGGTGCGGCACGCGCTGGCCCATGCCGGAAGGGCGGACGGAGGAGCGGTTGAAACGGGGGTGTGACGGTGTGGAATCGTGATGCTGTGGAATAGGGGTTTGGCGCCGGCCCTGGCGGCCTGCACGATGGTCCTGGCCTTCGGGCCGGCGGCGGCGGAGCCGGCCCCGAAGGAGAAGGCCCTCACGCCGAGCGTGGAGCTGGTCCTGGCGGTGGACGGATCGGCCAGCATCACGACGGGCGGGCTGGAGTTCCAGCTGCGCGGCCATGCCGCCGCCATACAGGACCCGGGCGTCACGGACGCTCTCGGGCTGGGCGGCATCGCCGCCACGCTGGTCGTCTTTTCCGGCCCGCACAGCCTGCGGGTGCTGGTCCCCTGGACCGTGATCGCCGACGCCGACGGCGCCAAGGCCTTCGCCGACCGGATCCTGACGGCGCCGCGCGCCGTGAGGGCCGACGCGACGGCGCTGGGCAGCGCCATCGACGACGCCTCCAGGCTGTTCGACGGCAACGGCATCGAGGCGCCGCGCAAGGTGATCGACCTCGTCTCCAACGGCTTCTCCAACAGCGGCCCAGACCCGGCGGGCGCCCGCGACCGCGCCGCAGCGCGCGACATCACCATCAACGCGCTGGCGATCCTCGACGAGTTCCCCTGGCTGGAAGACTATTACCTGGAGAATGTGGTCGGCGGACCCAGCGGTTTCGTGAAGACCGCATTCGACCGCGACAGCTTCATCGAGGCCCTGCGGCAGAAGCTGATCATGGAGATCGCGGCGCTGCCCTGACGCCACTCCGACCACCTCGCGCGCTGACGGCTGGAAACGGAACCTTCGCCGCACAATCTGATGGGCGTCGAGGAAGAAGGGAACGGCAATGCGGGCGCTGACGGCGGAAGGCCAGGACCGGGTCGCGGAGATCGCGCGGCGCCACGGGGTGAGCATGGAGGCGGCGGAGGCCATGCTGGACGCGCTGTCGCGCGGCGGCGGCACCATGGCCCAATTCAACCATCCGGAGTTCGGCGGCGCCGGCCAGTGGATGATGGGCGGCATGACCATGGTCAGCGACCTGTTCAACAACGCGCTGAAGGCCAGGGTCGACGGGATCTGCAACGATCTGGCGGCGCTGACCGGCGACCCGTCGGTGACGCTCTGGCAGCCGCCTGTTCAGGCCCAGAATCAGGGCCAGTCCTACGGCCAGGGGCAGGGCGGGGCGGGCGGCTACAGCCTGTCCGGCTCCTGGTCTGCTTCCGGGAACTGGTGGCCGGGCGATCTTGGTTCACCGACGGTCACGGGCAGCCAGAACGACCTGCGCTACGCCTATTTCCCCGGCAGCCGGCGCTTGGCCGTGGACATCGGCGGCAACGTCACCCTCTACGACACGGGCGACCATCTCATCTCCGGCGTCGGGCAGCAGCAAGGGAGCGGCGGCTGGACCCTGACCTTCACGAGCCAGTTCGGGACCGTGCCCCTGTCGAGCCTGCGCATCGTCGTACCCGCCGACACCGCCCCTCCGGCCCCGGAACCGGCTTTCGTGCCGGAGCCGCCAGCCGTACCCGCCGCTCCCGACTTCGCCTCCGAAGCGCCGGCTGAACTGGCCGTCACGGAGGCGGCGCTGGCCGGCAGCCGCTGGACGCTCGAACCCACCGAAGGGGCACCCTTCGGTACCTTGACCCTGGAGGCGGACACCAGCCTGTCCGGCGGCGCGCACCCGCGCATGCGCTACTGGTCGGCGGAGAACGGGGTGCTCTCGCTGTACGACGCGAACGGCCGCCCCTCGGCCCGCTTCGACCGGATGTTGCGGGAGCAGGGCGCGGCGGTCCTGTCGGGCAGCGATCCGGCGACGGGGACAGGATACCTCCTGAGGTCCCAAGCCGCTTCGGCCGCATCGGTCGAGCCGCTGTCCGGCGGGACCACCTTGACCGGTCCACTGGAAGTGACGGGGACCTGGCAACTTGAAGGGAGCGGCGGAGCGGCGCTGGCCACGCTCCGTCTGCTGCCTGGCGGCGGGATCGAAGGCGGGCGGCCTTCCGAGGCGACCTGGCGCATCGCCGGGGACGCCCTGCTGCTCTGCCACGCGGGCGGGCGGCCGACCTCGCGTTTCGACGGCTTTCAGTACCGTGCCGGGCTCTGGAGCCTAACCGGCTGTCTGACCAGCGACGAGAGCGTCACCCTGACGCTCCGCCAGCCTTAGATCTGGTCTTCTCAGATCCGGTCTTCCGACCGGATGCGCTCGCGCAGAACGTCGATGGGCCGCAGCTCGTCGGCGTCCTCATAGTGCCAGAAGGTCCAGCCGTTGCAGGCCGGCAGCCCCGCCATGGCGGCGCCGACCTGATGGATCGAGCCGCGATGGTCGCCGCGCGCGTTGCTGCCGATCAGCGTGCCGTCGGCGCGCACGCGGGCGATGCAGCGGCGGCGCTGGTCGTAGAGCGAGGTGCCGGGCCGCAGCAGCCCGCGCTCCACCAGCCAGCCGAAGGGGATGCGCGGCGCCTGCCGCTTGGGCGGCGTGTCCAGGATGCTCGGGTCGTCCAGGAACTGGGCGGCGTCGATGCGGGCCTTGGCCGCCTTGGCGTAGGTCTCGTCCCGTTCCAGCCCGATCCAGTTGCGGCCCAGCTTCTTGGCGACGGCGCCGGTCGTGCCCGTGCCGAAGAAGGGATCGAGCACCGTGTCGCCGGGACGGGAGGAGGACATGATGACGCGGTAGAGCAGCGCTTCGGGCTTCTGCGTCGGGTGGGCCTTGCGGCCGTCCTCGTCGCGCAGCCGCTCCGGCCCGCTGCAGATCGGCAGCACCCAGTCGCTGCGCATCTGAAGATCCTCGTTGAGGCTCTTCATCGCATCGTAATTGAAGCGGTAGCGCGCGTCCTTGTCGCGGGCGGCCCAGATCAGCGTCTCGTGAGCGTTGGCGAAACGCGTGCCGCGGAAGTTCGGCATCGGGTTCGTCTTGCGCCAGACGATGTCGTTCAGAACCCAGAAGCCGAGATTCTGGAGCGTGGCTCCGACACGGAAGATGTTGTGGTAGCTGCCGATGACCCAGAGCGAGCCTTCCGGCTTCAAGATGCGGCGCGCGGCCGCCATCCAGTCCTGCGTGAAGCGGTCGTAGGTCTCGAAGTCCTGAAACTTGTCCCAGTCGTCATCCACCCCATCCACCCGCGAATGGTTGGGGCGCAAGAGTTCGCCACCCAATTGGAGATTATAGGGAGGATCGGCGAAGACAAGATCGACCGATTCAGCCGGCATCTCGTTCATTAGGGCGATGCAGTCGCCGATCAGGATACGATTCAGGGGCAGCATTTACACAACCGAGAGCAATTCAATTGATCCGACAATGATTCGCCCCCGAGTCGCCGTCAACAGCTTTCTGCCGAAGGGGTAGACCGGATCACCCCTCGCGGGCTTTTTGGGCACGCACTGGTGCAAAACTGACTCGGTGGTGCGGCGTGGTTCCATGACGCTGGAGCGCTTCCAGATGCTCCGGCGTGGGATAGCCGGCGTTGCGGTCCCAGCCGTAATGGGGATGCAGCTCCGCCAGCCGCAGCATCTCCCGGTCGCGCGCCACCTTCGCCAGGATGGAGGCGGCGGCGATGGACTGGCTCTTTCCGTCGCCCTTGACGATCGCCTCCGCCAGGCAGGGCAGATCCGGCTTGAACTTGCCGTCGATCAGCGCCACGGCCGGCGCCTCGCCCGTCAGCCCCTCATAGGCGCGCTTCATGGCGAGCAGCGTCGCCTTGTGGATGTTGAGGCTGTCGATCTCCGCGACCAGCGCCTCGGCCACGGCGTAAGCCAGTGCGTGGGCGCGGATCGCCGGCTCGGCCTCCTCCCGCTGCTGGCGGGTCATGGCCTTGCTGTCCCTGATGAGGCGGGTGAGATCGGCCGGCAGCCCGTCCGGCGGCAGCACCACGGCGGCGGCCACCACCGGCCCGGCGAGCGGCCCGCGCCCGACCTCGTCGATGCCGCACACCCGCCGTCCCTGGCCGACGGACAGCTCGTAACTCAGGTCGGGAAGGCCGCGCGAGGTCCTCACGGGCTTGGCGGAAAGCAGCTTCGTCATTTTTGCATCCTGATGCGCGGCATCCTCATGCAGGAGAGCGACCGGCTCCGCAAGCCCGGCATCAGAAGAACTGCCGGTCGCGCTTCCAGCGTTCCATGAGGCTCTGCTCCCGCGCGGCGGGGGCGGGCGGCGCAAGGCTGGGCTTGCCGAGCAGCGCGCCGCCGATCAGGGCGTCGGTGTTCTCCCGGCCCTTGCCGAAGAATGCTTCGGCGGGCGGGGTGGCGGCAGGCTCGGCGCCCGTGGTCTGGCAGCCGGCGAGCGCCAGGGCGAGCAGAGCCGCGAGGGCGGCACGGGTGAGGCATTTCATCGTGTGGCTCCCTTCATCGTGTGGCTCCCTTCATCGGGCCACCGGCGTGAAGGAAGCGGCCTCCGACGCGTTCAGCACGCCGTTTCCATCCCCATCGGCGCGGCGGAAGTCGTTCAGCTTGCACTTCATGATTTCCTGGAACGTCAGCTTGCCGTCGCGGTTCGCGTCGGCGGCCCGGAAGAGGCGGCGGTCGGGTTCCATCAGCTCGGCCGCCGTCAGGCTGCCGTCCTGGTCGGCGTCGTGCGCGGCGAACATCTGGACGATCTGCCACGCGTATTCCTCCTCCTCGATGAGCCCGTTGCCGTTCCGGTCCGCCGCGCGGAAGCTCTCCTCCACCGTGGCCGGGGTGCTGGCCGGGGAAGCGCCGGCCGGAGGCGCGGCGCGCCCGGCGGCCAGGGGTGCCGTGGCCAGGATGACGGCGGCAAGCAGGGCCGGAAGGACGGAACGGTTCATGGAATGATGGCTCATCGGCGCTTGGAACGGACGCATCGCTTGGAAACCGCCGCTCCCGGGGAGCAGGGTGCGGCGATTTTTTCCGGCATGGGGCGGCCCTGTCAAATCGAAAGGGCTAGGAGCCGTGAAAGGTCATGCCCGCCGGCACGCCGTCATCACGGGTGTGGCGGCGCTGCGCGCGCTGCGCTATGGATGGCCGCTCGAAACGGGGTGCTCCGGACCGGCGGCCCCCAACAGGCCGATTGCAACGAAGGTTCGTCCTATGACCGCCACCCAGTTTTCCGCCGACCAGCTCTCCGCCGACTGCCCCTGCCGTTCCGGCAAGGCGCTGGAAGCCTGCTGCGGTCCCTATCTGGCCGGCACCGCCGCCGCACCAACGGCCGAGGCCCTGATGCGGTCGCGCTACTCCGCCTTCGCCACGCACAACATCGATTATCTCGAAGAGACGCTGATGCCGGAGACGCGCGGCGACTTCGACCGCGCCGAGGTGGAGGCCTGGGCGAAGAACAGCCTGTGGACCGGGCTGGAGGTCCGCTCGACCGAGAACGGCGGTCCGGACGACGAAGAGGGCATCGTCGAGTTCCAGGCCCGTTTCACCATGAACGGCAAGCAGCAGGTCCACCACGAGACCGGCAGCTTCGCCAAGCGCGACGGGCGCTGGTTCTATGTGGACGGCGTTCTCGGCGCCCGCCCGCGCAGCACCCCCAAGGTCGGCCGCAACGATCCTTGCCCCTGCGGCAGCGGCAAGAAGTACAAGAAGTGCTGCGGCGCCGCCGCGTGACAGGCGCGGGTGCGGCCCCCGCTGCAATAGCGAAGAGTGGACGGGGAGAGATTTTTAAGAGTCTTTTGGGTCTTTCCCTGTCTTCTTAATTGAAATGGAAGGAGGAAGGGGTCATCCTCTTGTCTTCGCGCTCCGTGGTATGGGGCGCGGCGTAACACGACAGATGAGACCCCGTATGTTCGACCGTCCGCAGCGCAACTCCTTCCGCGCTCCCGAAATCACCCAGCGCAACATCCGAGCCACCGTGAAGTGGTTCAACGCCACCAAGGGCTTCGGCTTCGTCACGCCGGAGGATGGCTCGCCGGATGCCTTCCTCCACTCCACCGTTCTTCAGTTCTCCGGTCACGACAGTCTGCCGGAAGGTGCGACGGTCGAATGCGATCTGTCGCGCGGACCCAAGGGGCCTCAGGTTGCGAGCATCCACAGCGTCGACACCAGCACCGCCGCCCCGAGCCGCCCGTCGGCCCGTCCGGCCGCCAGCCGTGGCGGCTATGACGACCACCAGTATGGTGGCGGCAGCGAGGAGACGGTCGACGGCACGGTGAAGTGGTTCAACGTCACCAAGGGCTTCGGCTTCATTGCCCCGTCCGACGGCGGCAAGGACATCTTCGTCCACATCCGCGCGCTGGAGCGTTCGGGCCTGGACGTCCTGGCCGACGGCGAGCAGGTGCGGGTGACCATCCGCCAGGGCGCCAAGGGCCCGGAAGCGCAGCGCATCGAAGTGGCCTGATCTGTCGAAGGAACCCTTTCGGCGGGGACGGCCGCGCCCCGGCGCGCCTCACCGCCGAAGGGACATCTACCGGAAAGCCCTCCGTCCTCGTGACGGAGGGCTTTTCTATTCTGGCCGCTTCCGGAGATACCGGGCCGATCCATCTCGTTAGGAAAACGGAATGAAACAGCAAAGACAAGGCTAAGACCGGATACGGAATGGTCTTGCGCCGTCTTCGCCCTCCGCCCCTGGAATAAAGTTCTCCGCCCTCCTGTTCATTCATGCAGAGCGGGGGACGCATGGTCCCCCGGCAAGGAGTCCAGGCAATGAAGAGCTTGTTCGGCGGGGAAAAGCCCAACCGTGGGCTTGGCACGATCTTGGGTCTGCTGGTTGCGGGCACCCTTCTCGGCACCGCGGCCCCGGCGGCAGCGGATCACCGCGACCGCGGCTGGGGGCATGAGCGCGGCTGGGATCGGGATCGGGATTGGGACCGCCGCGGCCACCGCGACCGTTGGGAGCGCGGGCCTCGTCATCATCACCATTATCCGAGGCCCCGGCCGCCGGCCGTGATCTACGCGCCGCCTCCGGTCTACTATGCGCCGCCGCCGGTGGTCTACGCCCCGCGCCCCTATTACCACGCACCGCGTCCGGGCTTCAGCTTCCAGCTCAACATTCCCTGAACGGCGATCCCGGCAGCCCGCCGGAGGGCGTCCTTTCCGGACGCCTGAAAGTGGCGGAAGCGTGGCAGGAACTCGGCTTTCTGATATCACCCGAAGAGCAGGAACAAAGGATAAGAGGGTAAATCGCTCGCAAAACGGATCGCTCCCCAAGCCAACGCTGTTGTCCGCCTCGCAGTCGTGAGACCAGCCGATGACCGGGGGGACCAGATGTCCAAGGGAGAGTGCGTTTTCAGGACGGTTCTGGGGCAGCTACGCCACATCGTGAATCGCTATGAGGAACTTGGGCTCGTGCAGCCGCAGGCGGCACAGGCGGCCCGTTACCAGCTTGCCGTCGAGGCGAACGAACTCAACGGAGACGGCTGCCGCTTCCCGTCCTGCGACTGCCCCAAGGCGGACTGCTCGCGCCGGCCAATCGCGCAGCCCGCGATGATCTGGGGCGGAACGGCGGCCGGAGAGGATTCGACCCGCACCTCTTGAGGGCGGCGAGGGAAGGGAGCGCCGCGCCGCAGGGGACCGGGGCGGGCGGCTCCGCCATCCCAGCCGGCGTTCACGCCGCTTCCAGCCGCATGCGCTTATGTTCTTGAAAAGTTCTCCTGTGCCGCTAAGCTTGTGGGCATGGACGAGAAGCTGCCGGATGTTCCGAGAAAGGGGCGCGGCGCCCTGGGCAACCCTACGCCGCGTTTCGACCGCCACGACCGCCACGCGGTCGACGATGGCTGGGACAGCCATTGCGACGAGGATCTTCCGCCCTTGCGGACCACAGTGCTTCCCGACACGGCGCGGTCGGTGATCAGCCGGAACGATTCTCCCGACATTCCCTTCGAGCAGTCCGTGAACCCCTACCGGGGCTGCGAACACGGCTGCACCTATTGCTACGCGCGGCCTTCCCACGCCTATCTCGGCCTGTCGCCTGGGCTGGATTTCGAGACGCGCCTCTTCGCCAAGTTCGACGCGCCGGAACTGCTGGAGCGGGAACTGCGGTCCAGGAGCTACCAGTGCCGCGTGATCGCGCTGGGCACCAACACGGATTGCTACCAACCCATCGAGCGCGAGCACCGGATCACCCGGCGCGTGCTGGAGGTGCTGGCCGCCTTCGGCCATCCGCTCATGATCACGACCAAGTCGGCCTTGGTGACCCGCGACATCGACATACTGGCGCCCATGGCGGAACGGAACCTCGTCACGGTCTGCCTGTCCGTCACCACGCTCGACCCCGCCCTGTCCCGGACGCTGGAGCCGCGGGCCAGCGCGCCCCACCGGCGGCTGGCCGCCATCCGGGATCTCAGCCGGGCGGGCATCCCGGTCTGCGTGCTCGCCTCCCCCATGATCCCGGCGCTGAACGACATGGAATTGGAGGCCATCCTCGCCGCCTCGCGCGAGGCGGGGGCGGTGAGCGCCGCCTACATGCTGGTGCGGCTTCCCCACGAGGTGAAGGAGCTAATGGCCGACTGGTTGGAGACGCATCGGCCGGACCGCGCCCGCCACGTCCTGTCCCTCATCCAGCAGTCGCGCGGCGGGCGCCTCAACGATCCGCGTTTCGGCAGCCGCTTCGTCGGCAGCGGCGCCTACGCCGACCTGCTGCGCCAGCGTTTCCGCGGCGCCTGCCGGAAGCTGGGGCTGGGCGACCGCATCGATGGCATCGGCGGGCTGGACCTGACCCAGTTCCGCTGTCCGCCGAAGGACGACCGCCAGATGAGCCTGTTTTGAGGAAAGGTCCGGCGCGGCGGGCCTTCAGCCGAGCATCCGCGCCGCCTTGACCCACCAGCGGTTATGGGCGGCGGTGATCCGGCCCGCCGCCGCTTCGGCCTCCTCCGCGTGGGCGTAGAGCGCGAAACAGGTGGCCCCGCTGCCGGACAGGCGCGACAGCAGGCAGCCGGGCGTGTCGTCCAGGGCGGCGAGCGTGCCGGCGATGGCCGGGGCGACGCTCAAGGCCGCGCCGGTCAGGTCGTTGCGCCGCTCCCGCAGCAGGCCCGCCAGATCCGCCGCATCGGCGGGAGTGCCGGCGAAGCGCGCGGGCGGGGAGAAGCGGTCGCCCTCGGCATCCTGCCTGCGCGCCTTGAAGACGGCCGGGGTCGGCACCGGAACGCCGGGATTGGCAAGCACCAGATGGATCTCCGGCAGGGCCGGGGCCGGGGCCAGCTCGTCGCCGATGCCGCCGAAATAGCGGGTGCGGCCGTCCAGGCAGACGGGCACGTCGGCGCCGAGCGATGCCGCCACCTCGAACAGGGCCGGGTGGTCCGGCGCGATCTCCCACAGCCGGGCCAAGCCGCGCAGGCAGGCCGCCGCGTCGGCGGAGCCGCCACCGATGCCCGACGCCACGGGCAGGTGCTTGTCGAGCGCGACCGAGACGGCCGGCGCGCGGCCGAACCGCTCCGCCAGCGCGGTCACCGCGCGCAGCACGAGGTTGCCCGAGGGCGGCTCCCCCGCCAGCGCCGGCGCGAAGGGGCCGGAGAGATGCAGCCGCGGCCCGTCGGGATCGGGGGTCACCGTCACACGGTCGCCGGCGGAGGCGAAGGCGACGAGGCTGTCCAACTCGTGATAGCCGTCCGCGCGCCGCCCGGTGACGTGCAGATACAGGTTCAGCTTGGCGGGTGCTGCCTCAATGAAGCCGTCCATGTCCAGCGCTTACGGCTGCTTCGGCCGTTCGGCCTCGGCGGCCTGCCGGTCGGCAAGGCCCTTCTCCAGCTTGGCGCGGATCTGTTCCTTCAAGGGTTCCTCCTCGGCGATCCGCAGGGCGCGGTTCCATTGGAAGCGCGCCTCGTTGCGGCGGCCGACACGCCAGTAGGCGTCGCCGAGATGGTCGTTGATGGTCGGATCGACGGGCTTCAGCTCGACGGCCCGCTCCAGCGTCGTCACGGCCTGCTCGAACTCGCCCATGCGGTAGAGCGCCCAGCCCAGACTGTCGATGATGTAGCCGTCCCTCGGCCGCAGCTCGACGGCCCGCTCGACCATCGCCCGCCCCTTGTCGAGATGGAGGCCTCGGTCCACCCAGCTGTAGCCGAGATAGTTCAGCAGGAGCGGCTCGTCCGGATTCAGCGCCAGCGCCTGCTGCAGGTCGGCTTCCGCCTGCGGCCAGCGGTCCAGCTTCTCCCAGGTGACCGCGCGGGTGTAGAGCAGCGCCCAGTGGCGCTGTTCGGGCGTACCGATGCGCTCCAGTGCCTTGCTGTAGGTGGCGGCAGCCTCCTCGTAGCGCTCGGCGCTGCGGTAGAGGTCGCCCAGCCGGACCAGAGCGTCGGTGCGCTCCGGCCGTTCCCCGGCGAGCTGCGTCAGCAGGGCGATGGCCTCGTCGGTGCGCTTCAGCCGCGTCAGGCTTTCCGCCATGTGCAGCTTCGCCGCCCAGCCGAGCATCGGGTCCGACGCCAGACCCTGATATTCCGCGAGGGCCTCCGCGTGAAGGTCGCGCGCGTCCATGATGTCGCCGATCATGAAGCGCGCGAGCGTCAGGTCGGGGCGCAGGTGGAGGGCGACCCGACCGAACAGAAGCGCCGTCTCCTCCGCACCCTCCTGGTGGAGCGCGCTGGCAAGGTCGAACAGCGCCTCCGCCATGCCCTGCCGCGCGTCCGCGACGATGCGCGCCGGCACCTTGCCCTGGCCCAGAGCCTTCAGCGCCGGCTCCATCATCAGGCTTTCGGGGTTGCTCGCCTTGAACCGCTCGTAGAGAGCGCGGGCCTCATCCACGCGGCCATTGCGCTCGAAGAAGTTGCCGACGATCTGCACGACGCGGAGCGGGGCCTGCGTCTCGGTGAGGGCGGCGTAATGGCGCGCCGCCGCCTCCCTGTTGTCCGCGAGGTCCTGGATCAGGCCTGAGTGAAGCTGTTGCAGGGTCGTGAAGCCGGGGGCGTCGGACAGGGACGACAGCTCCTCGCTCGCCTTGGCCGCGTCGCCGCGCGCCATGAGGAGCCAGGCGTCGATCAGCGGGCCGAAGTATTTCGCCATGCCCTGGTCGGGCATCCGCGCGGCCAGCGCGGCGGCCTCCTCCAGCCGGCCGCGGTTCAGATGGTCGGCGACCAGCAGGATGAGGGCCATCTGCGGGTCCGGATCCTTGCCGACCAGCCGCTTCGCGTAGCTGAGCGCCGCATCCGTCTGCCCTTCGCCAAGCTTCAGCAGATAGGTCTGGCGCAGCAGCGACAGATCCTCGGGGTTCGCCGACAGGGCGTGGGCCAGATACTGGGAGGCTGTCTTCCAGTCGTCCTGGCGCTGGGCGAAGCGCCCCGCCAGGTAGCTGCCGGTCACGTTGGACAGCATCGGGCGTTCGGGAACAGGAGCGACCACCGGAGCCGTGCCGGCACCGGCCGCAAGCGCGCCGGACGACGGCAGGCCGCCGAGCGCCGCGATGAATGCCGCAGCCAGGGCCGCGCGTCCGTTTCGAAAACTCTTCATGGCTTTGAACACCCGCTGGTGGGCAGCACGTCGCGAAGGGAAGAACCGGGCAAGCTCCACATCCTCCTCCATCATGGACCAGTGGCGGCGGCTTGCGCTACCGCCATTCGCGGCTGACCCCTTCGATGACACGGGGTTCGAAGACGGCGGCGGCGCGTCCCGCGAGGTAGGCCCGCAGACGTTCCGGCATGCTGGGCGACAGGGTGGCACCCTCGACCCGCCAGCGCGCCATCCAGGACAGGGTGCGCAGCCAGGTCAGGCGGCGCATCGGCTTCATCCAGGGCCGTGCCGCACGGGAGAGCTCCGCCGGCACCGCGGCTTCCCAGGCGGCGACGAAGGCCGCGACCTCCGCCGGGGTCAGCTCCGCCGCGACCTCCGGGTCCCACATGGTGGAGGTCGGCAGGCTGGCATGGGCGAGGTCCATGGCCGGATGCCCGTACTGCGCCCGCTCCAGGTCGATGAACCAAGCCTTTCCGGCATCGTCGATCAGGAAATTGCCGGGATGGACGTCGCTGCCCACCAGAGTAAGGGGCTGCGGCGCCTCCAGCCGGAAGGCACGCACGGCGTCCAGCTCGTCGCGCAGGCGGGCGAGCGACTCCTCCGGCAAGGCGGCGCGCTCGAACCAGGCGGCCTGCCGCTCCACCAGGGCCAGGGCGGCGGCGGCCGGATCGGCGGAGGAGGCGAGCGGCGCACGTTCCGCCGCGTCGGGAAGGGGCATGCGGTGCAGCGCCGCCAGCGCCCGCGCGATGGCCGGCATGTCGTCGGGCAGGCGTGGCGGCCGGCCCGCGATCTCCGTCACCAGCAGGGCGCCCATCGGCAGCCCTTCCGCCGGCTCCAGCACCGCGACCAGTTCCGGCGTGTGGCCGCTGGGGGCCGCGCGCGCGAAGGCGGCGGCCTGATGGTGCAGGTTCGCCCCGGCGTCCAGCCCGACCTGGCTCCAGCGCGGCAGGCGCGCCACCAGCCCCCGGCCGGAGAGCCGCAGGTGGTCATGCGCCACGCCCTTCAGAGGCATGGGCGCGAGATCACCGGCCTCCAGCGTCCGGAAGGCGGGCAGGCGGCGCAGCGAGGCGAGCAGGGCGGGGATGGGGGCGGGCGTCATGGCCCGTTCCCTACTTCTGGTGCTCCCTCAGCCGGGGCATCAGTTCGACGAGGTTGCAGGGGCGGTGACGGTTGTCGAGCTGGGCTTCGAGGATGCCGTCCCAGGCGTCGCGGCAGGCGCTGGGCGAGCCGGGCAGGGCGAAGATGTAGGTGCCGTTGGCGACACCGCCGGTGGCGCGGCTCTGGATCGTCGAGGTGCCGACCTTCGCGTAGCTCAGGTAACGGAACAGCTCACCGAAGCCGGGAATGCTCTTCTCGAACAGAGCTTCCACCGCTTCCGGCGTCACGTCGCGGCCGGTAACGCCGGTGCCGCCGGTGGTCAGCACCACGTCGATCTCCGGATCGGCGATCCAGCCCTGCACCTGGGCACGGATGGAGGCGACCTCGTCCTTCACGATGGCACGGGCCGCCAGCCTGTGGCCGGCGGCGGTCAGCCGCTCGGCCAGCGCGTCGCCGGACCGGTCGTCCTCAAGCGTCCGCGTGTCGGACACCGTGACGACGGCGATGTTGACGGGCAGGAAGGGGCGGGATTCGTCAATCTTCGGCATTCTGGGCGACTTGCTCGGTTCGGGCCGCCGGGCTGGCGTCCACTGGCATATAGACCGGCCACCCGCCCGCCGCAACGGCGTCCAGCGATCCCGTCTCCTGCCCCAGCCGGATCCGGTAGATCCAGAAGTTCGCCAGCACCCGCTCGACATAGTGCCGCGTCTCCCCGAAGGGGATGCTCTCGATGAAGAGCAGCGGGTCCTCGATCTCCGCCAGTTCGCGGCGCCAGCGGTTCAGGTTGCCCGGCCCGGCGTTGTAGGCGGCGAAGACGTAGAACAGGTTGTTGTCGCCATACTGGCCCGACAGAAGCTCGGCCAAGTAGCGTTGCCCCAGCTCCATGTTGGTGGCGGGGTCGAACAGGGCGGAGCGCCCGGTGTCGTCCTCGTCGATCTCGGCGTTGCGCTGCTGCACGTGCACCGCCGTGCCTGGCATGATCTGCATCAGGCCGGTCGCGCCGGCCGAGCTGATCAGCCGCGGGTTGAAGCGCGATTCCTGGCGCATCACCGCGAACAGCAGCGCCCGGTCCACCACGAAGCCGTCCCGCGGCGTCCAATGAGGAAGCGGGTAGAGCGCCGCCGTGTAGGGCGACCCGTCGGGGCCGGCGACCGCGTTCCCGGCCTGCAGCGCCAGGGCGGCCAGCCCGGCCCGGTCGGCCAGCGCGATCAGCGCCTCCTCGACGAGGCGGTCGCCGCGCGGATGGACGCGCCGCAGTTCCGCCTCGGCGAAATCCTTCTGGCCGGTTTGGAGCAGGGCGACGGCGCGGGCGCCGGCCGGCTCCGCCGTCAGCCGGCGCAGATGTTCGGCGGTCAGTTCGGGAAGCTGCCAGTGCAGGTCGTTGACGCCGCCCAGCGTGCGCTGCGCGATCAGCCCGTAGAAGGTGTGGGGGTAGCGGGCCGCCGCCGCGAGCCATGCCCGCGCCTTGTCGTGGCGGCCCTTCTTCGCGTGGGCGCGGGCGGCCCAGTAACCGGCGGCGCTCGCCAGCCATGGCGAGCGGGGCTGGGCCTCGGCCAGAGCGTCGAAATGGCGGGCGGCGCGGTCGTGCTGGCCCATCCGCCAGGCGGAGAGGCCGGCGATCCAGTTCGCCTCCTCGACGAAGGCGCCGGACCGCGCGGCGCTGGCCGAGGCGAGCGCCAGGGCCTGCTTCACCGACCCCTCGTAATAGAGCGCGGCGGCGATGCGGGCGCGCGCCGTGTCGTATTGGACCGGGTCGAGGTTGCGGCCAAAGGAATCCTCGCCGAGCAGTGCCAGGGCGGCGGCCGTCTTGCCCGCGCTCAGCAGCTCCTTGACGCGCGCCACGGCGGCCCCGCCGCTGGTGCTGGCACGGCGCGTGGCGCGGCTGCGCGGCGCTACGGTGACGGGCTTGGCGGCTTCCTCCGCCTCGGCGGTCTCCGCGCCGCGTCCTTCGCCGTCTTCAAGGTTTTCCTCGGCCAGGACCTCCGCCGCGACCGGCTCCGGCTTGTAGCCGCCCAGCCGTTCGAGCGATCCGGCCAGGCGCTCGCCCGCGCCCTGCGGCGGTTTCGGCGCGCGCTGGCCGGCGGGCTGGCGGCGTTGCGCCAGGGCATAGATGCGGTCCGCGCCGGCCAGGTCGCCGTAGCGCTGCATCCAGGCCGCAAGCTCGTCATAGCGCGCCCGGCGGTCGGGATGCAGGTAGCGCTGGCGCAGCACATAGCCGAGCAGCCGCTTGTCGGAGAGCTGATCGATTTCGGCGTCCGCCGCGTCCCACTCCGCCCCCTGCTGAAGCGCGAAGATCCGGCGGTAGCGCGCGGCATCCTCCTCGCCCAGAAGGGCGCCGGCTTCCTCCGCGTCCCGGGGAAGGTCGATCGGTTCCTGTTCGAATCCCGGCGGGATGACCGTCCGGCCATCGGGCGCGTGAATCACGAGGGCGGCCTGGGCCGTCGGCAAACCGCCGGCCCCCTCCGGCACGGCGCTCAGAACGAGCACCGCGCAGAATGCCCCCAGGAGTTTCCGCCGCAGCGTGACGGATTTTGCTGCGCTGCAAAATATCCCGAGCATTTGTCTGAAATAGCCGCCCATTTTGAGAATCGCAAGCCGTTGATTCGCGCATCAGGCTTGCAGGCGGAGAAAGTAACGCTTTTTGACCGGTTTGATCACAGCGGGGCATCGGCGCTAGCCCTTTGGTCAGGGGCCGGCGCTGGGAGGCTGCTCGATGCCGGAGAAGGGATTTCCCTGACCGATCAGGCTTCCGATTACTTGCCTGTGCGCGGGAAAATTTCACCTACTCTTGTGAAATTCTTTGCTTCAGGAGCAGCAGGTCGCGCCAGGCCTCGCGTTTCGCGAGCGGATTGCGCAGGAGATAGGCCGGATGGAGCATGGGAAGGACCGGCACTGCGCCGGGCAGGCCCGGCGCCTGGAAGTCGAACCACTGGCCGCGCAGGCGCGTGATTCCCTCCGCCCGGTTCAGCAGAGTCTTCGCCGAGGTGCCGCCGAGCGGCACCAGGACGGCCGGACCGATCAGCTCCACGTGCCGCTCCAGGAAGGGCAGGCAGGCGGCGATCTCGGCCGGGGTCGGCGACCGGTTGCCGGGCGGGCGCCAGGGCAGGATGTTGGTGATGTAGACGGAGTCGCGGTCCAGCCCGATCTGCGCCAGCATGCGGTCCAGCAGCTTGCCGCTGACCCCGACGAAGGGCTTGCCCTGGCGGTCCTCGTCCTCGCCCGGCGCCTCGCCGATCAGCATGATCCTGGCCTTCGGATTGCCGTCGGCGAAGACCGTGTTCATCGCCGTGGCCTTCAGCGGGCAGCCGTCGAAGGCGCGCACCGCCGCCTCAAGCTCGGCCAGGCTGCCGGCCTCCCGGGCGCGGGCGCGGGCGCTGATCCCCGCTTCGCTGGCGCCCAGCGGCTGGGAGGCGTTCGGCATGGGCTGGACGCCGGGCATGCCCGGCAGGGGATTGCCCATCGGCGGGGTGCCGGACGCCGCCGGGCGGCCGGGTGCCGTGGGCCGGGCCGTCCGCTGGGGCGGAAGCGCCGCGGCCGGGGGGGCGACGGGAGCCGGCCGTGACGGGGCGCGCGCGGTGAAGGCGGTCCAGTCCGCGGGCTCGTCGCCGATGGCCTCGTCGCACCCGATGTCCAGGTGCCAGCGCAGCAGTTCCAGGATGTCCGATGCGTCACTCATGGTTTGACCTTAGCACGGCTCCTGTGGTCTTACATGGCCTTCAATCCGTTCAAGGATCCGACCATCCGAAGCGCCGACCACCGCCCCGTGGCGGCGGCACGGACCCGGGTGTCGGCATCAACTGTCAGGAGATTGGGAGCCCATGGAGCGCGAACCGCGCGAGGTGATGGAATACGACGTCCTGGTCGTCGGTGCCGGCCCTGCGGGTCTGAGCGCCGCCATCCGCCTGAAGCAGCTTGCCAACGAGGCCGGCCGTGATCTGTCGGTCTGCGTCATCGAAAAGGGCTCGGAAGTCGGCGCGCATCTGCTCTCCGGCGCGGTGTTCGAGCCGCGCGCGCTCGACGAGCTGATTCCCGACTGGCGGGAGAAGGGTGCCCCCCTGAACACCCCGGCCAGGGAGGACCGCTTCCTCTACCTGACCGAGACCAAGGCCTACAAGGCGCCGGTCAACCCGCCGCAGATGAACAATCACGGCAACTACATCATCAGCCTCGGCAATCTCGGCCGCTGGCTCGGCGCCCAGGCCGAGGAGCTTGGGGTGGAGGTCTATGCCGGCTTCGCCGCGGCGGAGGTTCTGTACGACGATGCGGGTGCGGTGATCGGTGTGGCCACCGGCGACATGGGCATCGGCAAGAACGGCGAGAAGACCCACAACTATCAGCCCGGCGTCGAGCTGCAGGCCAAGCAGACGATCTTCGCCGAGGGCTGCCGGGGTTCGCTCACCAAGACGCTGATGGCGCGCTTCAACCTTCGCGACGGCGTCCAGCCGCAGACCTATGGGCTCGGCATCAAGGAGCTGTGGGAGGTCGATCCCTCCCAGTCCCAGCCGGGCCTGATCGTGCACACGATCGGCTGGCCGATGGACCCGAAGACCTACGGCGGTTCCTGGCTCTACCACATGGAGGGCAACCTCGTGTCGGTCGGGTTCGTGATCGGGCTCGACTACTGGAACCCTCACATGAACCTTTTCGAGGAGTTCCAGCGCTACAAGACGCACCCGGCGATCCGCCCGACCTTCGAGGGCGGCCGGCGCATCGCCTACGGCGCGCGCGCGCTGAGCGAGGGCGGGTTCCAGTCGATTCCGAAGCTGACCTTCCCTGGCGGCGTGATCGCCGGCGACGCGGCGGGCTTCCTGAACGTGCCGAAGATCAAGGGCAACCACACCGCCATGAAGTCGGGCATGGTGGCGGCCGAAGCCATCTTCGCGCATCTGTCGGCCGAGGACGCGGCGCGCGAGGTGACCGCCTACACCGAGGGCATGAAGCGGTCCTGGGTGTGGGAGGAGCTGCACGCGGTGCGCAACATCCGGCCGGGCTTCAACAAGGGGCTGTGGGCCGGTCTGGCGAACGCCGCCTACGAGACGGCGATCAAGGGCAAGTCGCCCTGGACCCTGCGCCACGCCCACGCCGACAACGAGACGCTGAAGCGCGCCGACGAGGCGCCGCGGATCGAATATCCGAAGCCCGACGGCAAGATCACCTTCGACCGGCTGTCCTCGGTGTATCTGTCCAACACCAACCACGAGGAAGACCAGCCGGCGCACCTCACGCTGAAGGACCCGACGGTCCCCATCCGCGTGAACCTGCGCTTCTACGACGCGCCGGAGCAGCGCTACTGCCCGGCCGGTGTCTACGAGATCGTGCGTGACGAGGACGGCAACGACCCGCGCCTGCAGATCAACGCGCAGAACTGCGTCCACTGCAAGACCTGCGACATCAAGGACCCGACCCAGAACATCAACTGGGTCGTGCCGGAGGGCGGCGGCGGGCCGAACTATCCCGGCGGGATGTGAGCGGCGCCCCATAGGCGATGGAGGGACGGCGGGCCAGATGCCCGCCGTTTTCCTTTTCGGTTCCGTTTCGCGGGATGCGCCCGTGCCGACGGATACCCGATGCGCCGGGGTTGTCGATTCGAATCGCAACCGCTCTTGCCCAGGCGGCAAATTTTGCCTACTCTCTTTTTTGGCCCGCTTCACCCTTTCTGAAACACGGGCCGCGCGAGGAGAAGCGACATGGGCGTGAGCGGCATCGGCGGCACGCAGCAGCCGTTCGTCACCCCGCTGAGCAGCGGCCCGGCCGCGGCACAGCGGACGCAGGAAAAGGATCCGGTTCAGGAACTGGCCCAGGCCGCCGAAGAGGAAGCCAGGCAGGCCGAGCGCCGGACCTCGGCCCAGCCGGTCCCGGGCGGCACGACCCCGACCCGCGGCCAGAACCTGAACATCACCGTCTGAACCGGCCGTCCGCCCCGCCCTTTCGTGGCGGACCGCTAGAGGCTTTCGGACAGGATTGCATTGCGATGGGGCGGGGAGGCACCGATGGGTATCACGAGCGTTTCCGGCATCGCGGTGAACAGGCCGGCGGCACCCACGGCGGTCACCGCCCCCGACAGGGACGCCACGCGCGCCTCCGCAGGGCAGGCGGATTCCGGCGGATACATCAGCCCCGCCATCCGCTATGACCAGGGCGCGCGCCTCGCGGTCCTGGTCTTCCGCGATTACGACACGGGGGAAACCCGCGACCAGATCCCGGCCAAGCGCGTCGTCGAGGAATACCGCCGCGCCGCCACCAGCCTGAACCGCGAAGGCGGATCAGGCACGCCCGCCGCCCAGCCCGGCGGTGATGACGCGCCCGTTGGTAGCCCGTCCGGACCGGCTTCCGCGCCGTCCGCCACCAGCGCGGCGCCCCCGCCGGCCATGGCGGCGTCCGCGCCGTCGGCGGGAACCTCCGGCGCCGTCCTTTCCGTGACCGTCTGACCGCCTGCCTGCGGCTCCGCGCGACAATCCGCTTCTGTGACAATCCGCGAAACAGCGAGTCGGGGCTTCCAACAGCCTATCTATGGTGGCATCATCCCTGGAGCGGACTACCCAGAAAGCCGCATCCATGGAGAGATGCCGATGTTCGACCAGTATGTGCGGGAAGACACCCAGATCTACGACGCCGTCGTGAATCAGGAGAAGCAATATTCCATCTGGCCCGCCAGCCGTGGTCTTCCCCTGGGCTGGTCGAAGGCCGGCTTCAGCGGCGACAAGACCTCCTGCCTGCACTACATCGAGCAGTTCTGGCTCGAGTCCTGCCCCGCCTGACGCCTGCGCGGCGGGCGGCCATGCGCCGCCCGCCCCGGGCCGTCCGGGACTCAGGTCAGTCCGGCAGCATGAAGGCCGCGACGAGGGGCGCGTGGTAGCTTTCCGGTGAGTTGGCGACCGTCGCGTGGGCCAGCAGCTCGTCGCCGAGCGCCTCGTTGTGCAGTTCCACCTCGCGGAACCAGCCGAGCAGGCTGCGCGACACCAGCAGGTGGTCCAGCATCACGCCCTCGCCGCCGTGCAGGACGGAAAAGCGGCGCTCTTCGGGGATGGAGCGTTCCAGCGGCACCAGCGCGCGGGTGGCCAGCCGTCCGTTGCCCGTCTCGTCCAGGTCGGCGCGGATGATGCGCACGGGCGTCTGTTCCATGTCGGCGTTGCAGTCCCCGGCGACCAGCACGAAAGCCTGCGGATCGGCGTCGAAGAACCGGTCCACGAGGAGACGCGCCTCCAGCGCCTGCCCGGCCCGCTTTATGGAGGCCAGATAGAAGCCTTCCGCCCAGCCGCCGGCGCTCGACCATGTGAAGGCCGCCTCCTTCTGACCCGGAACGGGGGCCGCCAGCGGCGCGCGCAGATGAAGGTTCAGGACATGCAGCCGCCGGTTTCCCGGCAGCTCGATCTCGACATGCTGGATCGGCCGGTCCCAGGTGACCGGCTGGGCCTCCTCCTGCGGCGGATCGGCGGTGGCGAGCCGGAGCGCCGGGGCCGGCACGAGGTCGTGGCGGTACAGGCGGGTTTCCAGGATCGGCCAGCGGCTGAGGACCACGAGGTTGTGGTGGTCGGACAGCTTGGTGCCGTTCCCGCCCGCCCGGTGGAAGCTCTCGTAGGCGGTGCCCTCCAGCAGCCGGTCGAGCGCCCGGAGCGTCCGAGGCTCGCCCTTGGCCGGGCGCTGGGCGTTGACCTCCTGTAGGCACAGGATGTCGGCGGAGATCCGTTCGAGCTGCGGGCGCAGCACGGCGATCCGTTCCTCGAAGGGAAGCTCGCCCCCGTCGTCCAGATTCTCGAGATTGAAGGTTCCGATGCGGAAGGGTGTCTCGGTCATGCGTGGAAAACAGCGCGGATCGGAAAATGGCTCCGCC
Organism: Azospirillum sp. SYSU D00513; assembly: GCF_017356015.1. Classification (GTDB taxonomy): domain Bacteria; phylum Pseudomonadota; class Alphaproteobacteria; order Azospirillales; family Azospirillaceae; genus Azospirillum. The sequence goes on along the minus strand of NZ_JAFIQV010000003.1, from coordinate 135,722 downwards.
TCAGCCGAAAGTGCCTGCGCTCAGTAACGTCTCGCCCAGAGCGCCAGCAACTCCGCCTGCAGCGCCCTTGCCCTGGCGATCCAGGCGCGCGCCTCCGGCGGCATGTCGGGGCGGCTGCGGTCCATCGCCGCGTCGAACGCCCGCCGGGCCGCTTCATCGCCGATGAACAGCGCGAAGCCCAGGCGGCGTCCCGACGCCGCCTCCAGCGTGCCGGCGAGCGCCTTCGCGTAGGCCAGCGTGCCGGACTTCGCGCGGGTGCCCGGAACGGGAGCCCTGCCCTCATCCTCGCCGGGCAGAAGATCCCACAGGGCCGGGCCGCCCGCGCGCAGCAGCGCGGCCGTCTGACGCGGCGTCATCCTCGACATCGTTGTGAGGCCGGAATGATTGGCGAGGACGAACCCCTGCCAGTCCACCGGTCCGGCGGACACCATCAGCCGGGATGACAGAAGCGCTGCCGAACGGCCGAGCGGGTCGGAGCGCAGGTCCAGCATGGGATCGATTCCGCGGGCGGCGCCGAGCCCGATCAGCTCGGCCGAGAGGTTGTTGGAATAGCGCAGCAGATCGCGCGAGAGATCCACGAGAGGGGCGCTGTCATGCCGGGCCAGCAGGGCGGCTTCCGGCGGAGTGAGCCCGGCGGCCGGGGCGGGCAGGGCGATGCCGGCCTCCGCCGCGACCTGGCGGAACAGCGCGGCCGCGACCGGCCCCGGCCGCCGCACGGGCAGCCAGACCGGCTTGGCGGCATCCGCGCTGTCCGGGCCCGAAAGCGAGGGATCGTCCAGATCGGCGTGGTCCAGGGTGGCGCGGTCCAGCCGGTGGCGGCCTGCGTCGGACAGGGACCAATGTTCAACCCCCGGCTCCCCGGACCGGCCGCGCGTCCGCACCCGCTGGACGCGGTTGTAGTTCACGGACAGGGCGCCGACGCCCGTGTTGTAGCCGGCCGTCCTCGGCTGGGCGGGGTCGATCTCCGGCACCTCCGGCAGGGTGGTCGTGTCGAACAGGAAGCGGCCCGTGATCCGCGTCAGCCCCAGCGTGCGCAACTGGCCCGCGAGGTCCATCAGGCCGGCGGTCGTGAGGCTGGGATCGCCGCCGCCCTTCAGGATGAGGTCGCCCTCCAGGGTCCCGCCCCGCAAGGGACCGGTCCCGTGCAGCGTGGTGGCGAAGCGGTGGTCCGGTCCCAACGCGGCGAGCGCCGCCGCCACGGTGGGCACCTTCGTCACCGAAGCCGGAACGAAGGGCCGGTCCTGCTGCAGGCCGGCAAGGTTCGTACCGCTTTCGAGATCGAACAGCAGATAACCGACGGACTCCGCAGCGAAGCCGGCACCGGCGATGGCCGGTGTTTCCTCGTCGGGGGGCAGCGTCGAGCAGGCGAGAAGCCAGAGGACCGGGAGCAGAGCCGCGGCCTGGCCGATGGAAAGCGCGCGCGGGCGGAAGCGAAGCATGGGCATCGGCGCAGTCTACCCCAACGCCCGGCGGGTACAACGGAGGTGTCCGTTAATTGAATGAAGTCCTTTATTTGCACGCATAGGAGGAATTCGGCCTTCATTATTTGTTTGCGAACCATCTGGTATGGACGATCGGTCCGGACCAGGGAAGGCCGGGAGAGCAGCTTGCCGGGAGCGCGTTCACCATGATGTCGTGGCGTCGGGAAGCCACCTTCGAAGTGATGGTCGAGCAGGACGGCCGGTCCAGCATCGACCGCGTTTTCGATGAGGAGCGGCCGGCGCTGGAGCGGGCGCAGTACCTGCTGCGCCTCGCCAAATTCCCGGTCGTGCGCGTCCTCCGGATCACCAGGGCCGGCAAGGAAGAGACGATCTTCGAGAAGGCGGTGGCCGGTGGCGCGAAGCCCACCACGATCTCGGCCATCGACGGCGCCAACCTGTGCGCCGACGTCCTGCAGGTCTTCTCCTTCGAGAGCCGGATGACGCTGCTGCGGCTGCTGCGCGCTTATTTCGACGAGGAGCAGGTCATCCCGTCCGAGCAGCTGCACCGCTATTCCGCCCTGCGCGCATTCGAGCGCGAGGCGCTTCTCTTCGGGCCGGCGCTGAACCGATTGGCCGCCCTTCAGGCCCCCATGCTCGGCATGCAGCCGGACGAACGGCATGGCCAACTCGAACGGCTGTTCCACGGCTTGAAGGATCTCGCGCAGCACGCCGCGTCGCTCGCCGGCTGCGATGCCGCGCTGGCGCGCGGCGGCGTGGCCGGGCTTCTGGCGGCGACGGCGGAACACCCGCCGGAGGAGCGCGACCGCATCGTCACCCATGCCGTCGCCGCGCTCCTGGAGCCGCACCGGGACTGGCGGCCCAAGGTCACCGCCCTCCTCCGCCTGCGTGAGGACGGGAACGGAGAGTCGGTGCGGCTCGTGGACGAGTTCCTGGCCGAAACCGTGGACGGGCGGGAGCCGGTGCGCGCCCTGATCGGCTACGCCCCCGATCTGGCGAGCGCGCTCCATTCCCTGGTGGAAACCGAGCGGGGCGCTCTCGACGACCGGCTGCCCCACACCGCCGAACTGCTCGCGCTGTCGGAGGCGATCGGCGCCGTTGAGAGCGGGGCCGGCGGCTTCATCCATGTCCGCGAGGCGCTGCTGCGGCGCGTGCGCGGCGGGCTCGATGGGTTGACCCCGCTGACCCACGAGGGCGGCCCGGCGGAAGCCGCGGCGCTCCAGGCCCTCGCCGACCGGCTTGCCGTCTTCGAGGGCTACCGGGGCGGCCCCGCCATGGCGGCGGCCCTGACCCGGCGCGCGAAACTCGCCTTCGGCAACGGCGGCCTGGACCTGCCTTTCGAGGATGCGGTGCAGCGCCTGATCGGCCGGCTGCGCGGACCGGCCGCGCGGATCGGCTATCTGATCGATCTGGCGAGCAGCGGCCTCGGACAGGGCAGGGCGGCGGTCCTGGGCCGGCTCTTGGCGGAGGAGTTCGACCATGTGCGCTCCGCCGCGGAGCTGGCCCCCCCCGGCGTGTCCTTGCCCGAACTCAGGAAGGTGCTTGGCGGCCGGCTGCGCGACGCCGGCGTTCCGCCTCCCCTCGTGACCCGGCTGATCGCGCGGATCGGCGCCGTTCCCGAGACGGAGCGCGCGCGCCTTGCCCGGGCACGCGCGGAGACGTTGGACCTCGCGAAGGCCGGACCCGCCGCGCTCGGCCTTACCCTTTCCCATGCCGGCCGGCGCCACCGGCTGTCCGGGGAGGGGGCGGAGCTCGTCCTTGGGCGCTCGCCGGACTGCGACGTGCAGCTCGACGTCGCGGCGGCCTCGCGCCGGCACGCGACGCTGTCCGTCCGCGACGGGCAGTTCGTCCTGACGGACAGCAGCCGGAACGGAACCTCGGTCGTGCTTCCAGGCGCCGGCACCCGGCGGCTCCACAGCGGAGATGCCCTGGTCCTGCCCGCGTTGGGGGAAATCCTCATCGGGACGGCGGACCAGGAGCATCCGCCCGCTCGGCTGGTCTGGGCCATCAAGCCACTGCGCTAGGTGCCGATGGCAGGAGCGGAAGCGGTGGCGGGGAGCCGGTTCCCGTGGGGCTGGCCTGCGCCGCCGGGCCGACATCGCCGCTGGCCGAACGGCGCCATTGCGTTATGATGCCGGCGCATTCCGCCCCCATCCCTATCCCAGTCCGGACCCGCACCATGGTCGACAGCGCCCGCCTCGCCCCCTACCTGTCCCACATCCTGGCCGACGCGGCCCTGCCGGAGCTGCCGAACCATTACCGGGGCAAGGTGCGGGAGAATTACGATCTGCCCGACGGGCGCCGGGTGATCGTCGCCACCGACCGGCTGTCCGCCTTCGACCGCATCCTCACCGCCATCCCCTTCAAGGGACAGGTGCTGACCCAGATCGCCCGCCACTGGTTCGAGGCGACGAAGGATCTCTGCCCCAACCACGTGCTGGAATACCCGGACCCCAACGTCGTCGTCGCCAAGCGGCTGAACATCATGCCGGTCGAGATCGTCGTGCGCGACTACATGGCCGGCACCACCGGCACGTCGATCTGGTCCATCTACAAGACGGGCCGGCGGGAGATGTACGGCCATCGCTTCCCCGACGGCATGGTCGAGAACCAGAAGCTCGAGCGCACCATCCTCACCCCGACCACCAAGGCCTTCGACGCCGGCCACGACGAGGAGATCACCGCCGGGGAGATCGTCGCGCGCGGCGTGCTGACCCAGGCGCAGTGGGACGAGGTGTCGGAGAAGGCGCTGGCCCTGTTCGCGCGCGGGCGGGAGATGGCGGCCGAGCGCGGGCTGATCCTGGTGGACACCAAGTACGAGTTCGGCTTCGACGAGGACGGCCGGATCATTCTGGCCGACGAGATCCACACGCCCGACAGCTCGCGCTACTGGTTCGCGTCGAGCTACCCGGAGCGGTTCAAGGCCGGCCAGAAGCCGGAGAGCTTCGACAAGGACTTCGTGCGCAGCTGGGTGGTCGCGCGCTGCGACCCCTACAAGGATGCGATCCCCGAGATCCCGGCGGAGGTCATCATGGAGGCCGCCCGCGTCTACATCGACGTGTTCGAGACCATCACCGGCCGGCCCTTCCCTCTGCCGACGGACGATACCCCCGTCCTCGACCGCATCCGCAAGAACCTCGCCCCCTACGTCCCGGCTTAACCCGGCCTTCCCGGTTCCGCTCTGCAACCCACGGCCCCGCCGTGGCGTTCCCCTGCCGTGAGACAAAGCGGCGGGGGAGGTGGCGGTGAGGTTGCGGGAGGGAATCTGGAGCCGGCTGGGCCGGCATGAGCTGGCCATCCTCGGCGGCGCGCTCGCCGTCGCGGCACTTCTGTCCGCCTTCGTCGCTCTGGCCGGCGAAGTGCTGGAAGGCGAAACCCAGGCGCTCGACCGCCTGTTGCTTCTGGCCCTGCGCGATGCCGCCGACCCGTCGAATCCCCTCGGCCCCTCCTGGGTCGAGGAGATGGCGCGCGACATCACGGCACTCGGCAGCATGACGGTGCTGATCCTGATCACGCTGGCCGCGGTGGGGTTCCTCCTGCTCATGGAGAAACGGAGCGCGCCGCTGTTTCTGCTCGCCTCCGTCGGCGGCGGGATCCTGCTCAGCACCCTGTTGAAGCTCGGCATCGACCGCGCGCGGCCCGATCTGGTCCCGCACGGACAGGTCGTCTACACGGCGAGCTTCCCGAGCGGCCATTCCATGCTGTCGGCGGTCGTCTACCTGACGCTCGGCGCCCTGCTCGCCCGTTTCGTCCCCCGGCGCCGGCTCAAGGCCTATGTGCTGGTGATCGCGATCCTTCTGACCCTGATGGTCGGGATGAGCCGCGTCTATCTGGGCGTCCACTGGCCGACCGACGTCCTGGCCGGCTGGACCGCCGGGGCCGCCTGGGCCTTGCTCTGCTGGGTGGCCGCCGCCTGGCTCCAGAGCCGCGGCACGGTCGAGGACGATCACGAGACCGTGGCCGATCTCGGGCGGGAAGACGAGGCGCGGATGCCCTGATGCCGCCTGGGCAAAAAAATGGGCAATAAAAAAGGTGGGGTCCATTCGGACCCCACCCTTCCCGATGCTATGACCCGAAGCTTCAGCCGAAGACGTACGGCCAGACTTCCAGGGCGCCGCGGTAGATCATCTCCAGCGAGACGTAGAGGATGACCAGCAGACCGACGTAGGCGATCCAGCGATGGTTGTTCAGCAGACGCGCGATGAAGGTCGCCGCCAGACCCATCAGGGCGATGGAGAGCGCCAGACCGATCACGAGCACCGACGGATGCTCGCGGGCGGCACCGGCGACCGCCAGCACGTTGTCGAGCGACATGGACACGTCGGCGACGATGATCTGCCAGGCGGCCTGGGCGAAGGTCTTCTTCGGCTTGGAGCCGGAGACCGTGCCGTCCTTGTTCAGGTCCTCGTCGGTCAGCGCCTCGTTCGCGTCCACCTCTTCCTGGTGGGACGTGCGCAGCTCGCGCCACATCTTCCAGGACACCCACAGCAGCAGGATGCCGCCGGCCAGCAGAAGGCCGACGATGGCGAGAAGCTGGGTCGTGATGGCCGCGAAGCCGATGCGCATCAAGGTCGCGGCGATGATGCCGACCAGGATGGCCTTGTTGCGCTGCTCCTTGGGCAGGCCGGCCGCCGCGAGGCCGATGACGATGGCGTTGTCGCCGGCCAGCACCAGGTCGATCATGATGACCTGGATCAGGGCCGTCAACGCGTCGGCTGTAAACAATTCACCCATGCGACGTCTTTCCCCATTAAGAAAAATCGCAGAGTGGCGCTTAGGCATTTCACCGGGGACACAACGTCCACCGGTCTGCAATCCGCTCCGCGACCGCGAAACGGAGAAGCAACCAGGCCACTCCAACTATCCAGTCCGACATCGCAACCCTGAAGGCTGCCAGAGGGGCCCGGTCTGGTAGGAGTCATGTACCTGTATCCCGCCCGTCCCTCAAGTCCCTTTTGCGCATAGAGAAAAAACCTATGATTGGATTCCGGCGGGCATTGACGCCGGAATCCGGCGGATGGATAAAGATCTATTGCTTTTCGGTGGCGAGTTCCGAGGACCTATGTCGCAAGGCGATCTGGACCAGGATCATTTGCAAGCGATTCGTATTCTGGCGCAGGCGGTGGAGCAGGTGAGGGTCCCCGGCCTCCTGGAATTCCGTCTGTTGTCGGGCGCCCTGGCGCGGACCCTGGAATCGCGCAGCCAACAGGAACTGCGCGAGGCCTCGCGCGTCTTCCAGTCGCTCGACCGCGAATTCCGCGAGCGGATCGTCGCCCGCGCGCAGAAGGAAGCGCAGGCGGCCCGGCGCGGTCCCGGCGAGGCGGTTCCGGCACCGCGTGGCGGCAGTGGCAGTGGAAGCGGCAGTGGCGGGGGCGGCGTGCCGCGCAAGGCCGCTTCCGGCTTCCTCGCGGCCCTCAACGGCGCCAGGGCGGCCTGACGCGCTGGGCGGCAACCCTGGACGAAGCGGCGGGGATAGGGCAGGGTGCCGGCGCGCGTCCGCCGGAGGGGTGTCCTGCCGGCGGCCGGAGCGACGGCGGTTTTCAGTTTTCGAGAGGCAAATGAGCGAGTTCAGGGTCGGCGACCGCGTGACGGTCCATGCAAGCCAGAGCGGCCCCCAAACCATCGCCAAGGTGAAGGCCTTCACCCACGACAACCGCTGCATGGTGCTGTCCGACAATTCGGAATGGCGCGCGGACGGCAAGCGGCAATGGGGCTTCCGCGGCTCTTTCTACAAGGGTCCCTATGTGGAGCCCGAGCAGCCGGGCGACGCCGATTTCGTGTCCAAGCGGCGCAGCATCGGCGCGATCCGGAAATTCGCCGACGTGCTGAACATGGAAAGTCCTCTGTCGGCCGACGCGCTGAAGCGCATCCTCGCCGTGATCGAGGACGAGACCGCCGCCGCGAGGAAGGCCGCGCCCGACACGGATCAAGCCTGACCTGAGGCGGTCCGCCCGGGGCCGCAAACGGCAAGAGCCGCGGGCAGGGCCTGCGGCTCGAAGGGCGGAGCGGATTGTTCGGAAATTCCTGGAAGAAGCATGGGCCATGCCCCGGAAGGGGGATGGCGCGAGTGACGGGACTTGAACCCGCGGCCTCCGGCGTGACAGGCCGGCGCTCTAACCAACTGAGCTACACCCGCAATGGCTCCGGATGCTGGACTCGAACCAGCGACACGCGGATTAACAGTCCGCTGCTCTACCGACTGAGCTAATCCGGAACGGAGGCCGCCTTATAAGCCGGGCTGCGGCTCCTGGCAAGCGCAATGTAACCGCCTAAACCCATTTCGCGGCGATCCCTTCCAGGCTGTGATAAAACGGGCCCGGATACGCCTTTTGGTTGACAGAATAAGCGCTTTTCCATTACCAGACCCGCCATCCCCTACAACCATTCGGTTCGGCCTAAGCCGTATGACGAAGATCCTCCCCTTCGCCGCCGCTCGCGAAGCGCTGATGCTCCGCCTGACGGAACAGCTCCCGCCTTCCTCCGAATGGGCGGGGCGCCTGATGCTCATGCCCGAGGGCGAGCGCGTCGAGCCGATGCCCGCGACCGAGGCTGTGGAGGTCCTGCGCGCCTTCCGCGCGGGCCTGGGCGACGCCATCGGTGCCGCCCCATGCTCGGTGGGGGGCATGTGGGTGTCGCGGGAGGACTGCCTGGACTGGGACGGCCTGCTGGCCCCGCTGGCGGTCGCGGCGACCTATGTGGTGAAGGACGTAAGCCCGACCCGTTTCTCGGTCGAGCTGTTCCGCTGCAAGGCGGCGCTCGCCGGCTGGGGCGTGCGGGGCCTGCGCGGCGACGGCGCGGTGGCGCGCGCCGCCGGCCACGCCATCGTGACGGTCAGCCGCCGGCCCGACGACCAGGAGATCGTGTTCGACCGCGTGCTCGACACCTTCTGCTTCGTGATGCGGACGCTCGGCGAGCCGACGCTGGAGGCCGACGACCTCGACGCCCGCCTCGCGCGGCGCGCCTGGCCGCAGCGCGGCTGAAACGGTCGCCCCGCCGGCCTGTTCTCCCCCTTGAACCATTCAAGGAGGCGGATGTGGCCAATGGCAACCCACAGCAACCCGGCCAAGGCGGACTCGGCGGCCGGACCGGTAACAACGAAGGCGACCAGGGCGGCAGCCTGACCCCCGGATTCGGCGGAGCCACCGACAGCGGCATCCGGGACGGCGATCCCGCCGCTCCGGCCGATCCCTACGTTCCCGGTGGAACCGACCGCCCCGGTGAGGCCCATAAGGGTGAGGCCCACAAGAAGGATGGGGACGGCAACGCCGACCTGCCGATGGGCGATGACCCGGACAGTCAGAACATGCCGGCGTGAGGCGGGCCTTGACAGGCCCGCCGCCCTCATGGCCCATTATGGCCCATGAACACAGTCCCGCTCACCCTCTCGCGCCTTTGGTGGCGGCCCGACCTGTCCGGGCCGGCCAAGAGACGCGCGTGAGCGCTTGAGACTCGAAAAAGGCCGCCCGGGGTTCCGGGCGGCCTTTTTCGTTCCCGATGCGGGAAAGAGACGTCGAGTGGGAACTCCGGGTGCGCCGTCCACGCACATGAGACCCGGAGAACCCGATGTTCCTCGCCGACCCCGCCCACCTCGCCCCTTTGACCTACCGGACCGCCGGCAGTATCGCCGTGTCCCGTAGCGCGGAGGTACTCGCGCCCGATGCCGCGCTGGACCCCGTGATCAATGCCCTGGACAGCCGCCGCGGTCTCTTGCTGGCGAGCGGGGTGGAAGCGCCGGGCCGTTACCGCCGGCACGCCCTGGGCTTCACCGATCCGCCGCTCGCGGTCACGGCGCGCGGGCGCACCGTCCGCATCGAGGCGTTGAACCGGCGGGGCCAGATCCTCCTGCCCGCGGTGGCCGGGGCCCTGCGCGGGCTCGGCGCGCTGGCCGGGCTCGAAACGGCGCCGGCCCGCGTCACGGCGCTGACCGCCAAGCCCGCCCGCGCCTTCGCGGAGGAGGAGCGCAGCCGGCAGCCTTCGGTCTTTTCCGTCCTGCGGGCGCTCACCGGCCTGTTCGCCGCACCCGACGACCCGCTGCTCGGGCTGTACGGTGCCTTCGGCTACGACCTGGCCTTCCAGTTCGAGCCGATCCGCCTGCGGCTGGAGCGACCGGACGACCAGCGCGACCTGCTGCTCTACCTGCCGGACCGGCTGGTCGTCACCGACCCCGCGGGCGGGGTGGCGCGCCGCTTCACCTACGACTTCACCGTGGGCGAGGCTTCGACGGCCGGGCTGCCGCGCGAGGGGCGGGTCCATGGCTACCGCGCGGCCACCAATGCCCAGGGCGGCTGCGACCATGCCCCAGGCGCCTATCCGGCGGTGGTCGCGGCGGCGAAGGAGGCGTTCCGCCGGGGCGACCTGTTCGAGGCCGTGCCCGGCCAGACCTTCGCCGAGCCCTGCGCCGACAGCCCCTCCACCCTGTTCCGCCGCCTGCGCGCCGCCAACCCGGCGCCCTACGAGGCGCTGGTGAATCTCGGCGAAGGCGAGTTCCTGGTGGCCGCCAGCCCGGAGATGTACGTGCGCGTCGCCGGACGACGGGTGGAGACCTGCCCCATTTCCGGCACGGCCGCGCGCGGTGCGGACGCGCTGGAGGATTCCGCCCAAATCCGCATGCTGCTGAACTCCGCAAAGGAAGAGGCGGAACTGACCATGTGCACCGACGTGGACCGCAACGACAAGGCGCGGGTCTGCGAGCCGGGCAGCGTCCGCCTTCTCGGCCGCCGCATGATCGAACTCTATTCCCGCCTCATCCACACGGTGGACCATGTGGAAGGGCGGCTGCGCGAGGGCTACGACGCGCTGGACGCCTTCCTCACACACAGCTGGGCGGTGACGGTCACCGGTGCGCCCAAGCGCCGCGCCATGCAGTTCCTGGAGGATCACGAGCCTTTCGTACGCCGCTGGTACGGTGGCGCCTTCGGGCGCATCGGCTTCGACGGAGGGCTCGACACCGGCCTGACTCTGCGCACGATCCGCATGAAGGACGGTGTCGCCTCGGTGCGTGCCGGGGCAACCCTGCTCGCCGACAGTGACCCGGAGGCGGAGGACGCGGAATGCCGGCTGAAGGCCGCCGCCTTCCTCGCCGTGCTGAAGGGGCTGGTCCCGTCGCTTCCCGCCTCCGCCGTGCCGGAGACCAAGCCTGGGGCGGGCCGCCGGGTGCTGCTGGCGGACCATGACGACAGCTTCGTGAACACCCTTGCGGACTATATCCGGCAGACCGGGGCGGAGGTCGCCACCCTGCGCCACGGGCACGCGCGCGGGGCCCTGCTGCGCGAGGCGCCGGACCTCCTCCTGCTGTCGCCCGGGCCGGGGCGGCCGGCGGACTTCGACGTGGCCGGCCTGATCGACGCCGCGCTGGCGCGGGCGGTCCCGGTCTTCGGCGTCTGTCTCGGCCTTCAGGGCATGGTGGAACGGTTCGGCGGCGCGCTCGCCCTGCTGCCCGAGCCGGTGCATGGCAAGGCGTCGGAGGTGCGGGTGCTGGGCGGGCGGCTGTTCGAGGGGCTGCCGGAGCGGTTTCCCGTCGGGCGCTACCACTCGCTGGTGGCGCGGCGCGACCGGATGCCGGCGGAACTGGCCGTCACGGCGGAGACGGCGGACGGGCAGGTCATGGCGGTGGAGCACCGGACCCTGCCGCTGGCGGCCGTGCAGTTCCACCCGGAGTCGATCCTCACGCAGAAGGACGGGGTGGGGCTGAGGCTGATGGGCAACGTGATGTCCCGGCTGACCGTCCGGGCGCGGATGGAGGCGGCGTAAGATCCCACGGATGCGGGGGCCGCCTCGGGCAGAAGGGGCGCGGCCGGCGCGAAACCGGCCGCCGTCCCTTACTCCACCATGCCCAGGGCTTCCTTGTAGAGGTCGAGCAGGGCTTCCTGCTCCTGGCGGTCGGCCTTGTCCATCTTCCGCAGACGAATGATCTGCCGGATGATCTTGACGTCGAAGCCGGTGCCCTTGGCCTCGGCATAGACTTCCTTCACGTCCTCCTGAAGGCCGCGCTTTTCCTCTTCCAGGCGCTCGATGCGCTCGACAAAGGATTTCAGGCGATCCGCCGCGATTCCGCCGACGTCGGACATGATGGGGTAACCTCTTCGATAAGCTGTAAGCAGGCGCGGACGATATCGACGGGCGCGGCGGAGCGCAAGCGCAGCGGCACCTTTCGGGAACGGTGTCCGTCTCTTCTCACGGGAGGCTCCCGTCGGGACTGCCGGATCCCGCCCCCGAGAACAACAATGTTGGTTCGGCTTACAAACAGTTATGTGGCGTTTGCTTTTCTACGACGCGGCAAAACTCGCGGTGTTGTTGCGCATCTCTTCCAGGATTGGTAACACCGTTGCTTGGGCGTGACAGTTGGTCGCGCCGTTTGCGGCTAGCGCGTTGGTGGCTCCGTGCCTCCCGTCGCTCGGCCGGTTTGCGTATGGGAGGGGAACCTTATGAAAGTCGCCATACCCCGGGAGCGGCGCGCGGGTGAGCTGCGCGTCGCCGCATCGCCCGAAACGGTCAAGAAGCTGAAGGGTCTTGGCCTGGACGTGGTGGTGGAAACTGGGGCGGGCACCGGTGCCAGCATTCCGGACCAGACCTTCGCCGATGCCGGCGCGACCATCGCGCCGGACGCCGCCTCGGCGCTTGCCGACGCGGATGTCGTGCTGAAGGTGCAGCGCCCCCTCACGGCCGCCGAGGGCGGCCAGGACGAGTTGGCGCTGATGAAGAAGGGCGCGATGCTCTTCGGCATCCTTCAGCCGCACAACGCGCGCGAGTCGCTGCAGGCCTACGCCACGGCGGGCGTGAACGCCTTCGCCATGGAGTTCATGCCGCGCATCACCCGTGCGCAGGTCATGGACGTCCTGTCCTCCCAGGCCAACCTCGCCGGCTACAAGGCCGTGGTCGACGCGGCCAGCGAGTATGGCCGCTCATTCCCGATGATGATGACCGCCGCCGGCACGGTTCCGCCGGCCCGCGCCTTCATCATGGGCGTGGGCGTGGCCGGCCTCCAGGCCATCGCGACCGCCAAGCGCCTGGGCGCCATCGTCTCGGCGACCGACGTGCGCCCGGCCGTTAAGGAGCAGGTGCAGTCGCTCGGCGGGACCTTCGTCGCCGTCGAGAACGACGAGTTCAAGCAGGCCGAGACGGCCGGCGGCTACGCCAAGGAAATGTCCGACGACTACAAGCGCCAGCAGGCGGCGCTGGTGGCGGAGCACATCAAGAAGCAGGACATCGTCATCACCACCGCGCTGATCCCCGGCCGCAAGGCCCCGGTGCTGGTGACGGCGGAGCATGTCGCCTCCATGAAGCCGGGTTCGGTCCTGATCGACCTCGCGGTCGAGCAGGGCGGCAACGTCGAGGGCTCCCGCCCCGGCGAGGTCGTGGTGACGGACAACGGCGTGAAGATCGTCGGCCACACCAACTACCCGAGCCGCATGGCCGAGGCCTCCTCGCTGCTCTACGCCAAGAACCTGCTGGCGGTGATCACCCTCCTCCACGACAAGGACGCCAAGAGCGTCAAGGTCGATTGGGAGGATGAGATCGTCAAGGCCATCGCGCTGACCCGCGACGGCCAGGTCGTGCATCCCGCCTTCGCCGGCTAAGGAGACCCCTCATGGACCAGACCCAACTGGCAACCCGCATCGCCGAGCTGAAGGCCCAGCTTGCCGCGCTCGGCCAGCAGGCCGACGCGCTCGCCGCCCAGGTGGCCACCTCCGCCCCCGCCCAGGTGGCGGAAGCGGCCGGCCACGGCAACTTCTTCATCACCGGCCTGACGGTCTTCATCCTGGCCTGCTTCGTCGGCTACTACGTCGTCTGGCGCGTCACGCCGGCGCTGCACTCGCCGCTGATGGCCGTCACCAACGCCGTCTCCTCGGTCATCATCGTCGGCGCGCTGATCGCCGCCGGCCCCGCCGGCTTCAGCTTCTCCAAGGTCCTGGGTTTCCTCGCGGTCATCCTCGCCTCGGTGAACATCTTCGGCGGCTTCCTCGTCACTCAGCGCATGCTGAGCATGTTCAAGAAGAAGGGCACGTAAGGGGAACCGAACCATGGAAACGCTTACCGCCCTTCTCTATCTGGTCGCCTCGGTCTGCTTCATCATGGCGCTGAGGGGCCTGTCGTCGCCGGAGACCTCCCGGCAAGGCAACATCTACGGCATGGTCGGCATGGTCGTCGCCATCGGCACGACGCTGGCTTCGCCCATCGTCCAGTCCTACTGGATGATCGTTCTCGGCATCGCCATCGGCGGCGCCATCGGCTACGTCATCGCCAAGAAGATCGAGATGACGGCCCTGCCGCAGCTCGTCGCGGCCTTCCACAGCCTCGTCGGCCTCGCCGCCGTCTTCGTGGCGCTGTCCGCCTACTACGCGCCGGAAGGCTACGGCATCGGCGTGCGCGGCAACATCGCGACCGGCTCGCTGATCGAGATGGCGCTGGGCACCGCGATCGGCGCCATCACCTTCACCGGTTCGGTCGTCGCCTTCGCCAAGCTCCAGGGTCTGGTCACCGGCAAGCCGCTGGTCTTCACGGGGCAGCATTACCTGAACGCCGGCCTCGGCGTGCTGACGATCCTGCTGATCGTCTGGCTGGTCGCCTCCAACTCCGACACGGCGCTCTGGCTGATCGTGCTGGTCTCGCTGGCGCTCGGCTTCCTGCTGATCCTGCCGATCGGCGGCGCCGACATGCCGGTGGTCGTCTCGATGCTGAACAGCTACTCCGGCTGGGCGGCGGCGGGCATCGGCTTCACGATGCAGAACAACACGCTGATCGTCACCGGCGCGCTGGTCGGCTCCTCGGGCGCGATCCTGTCCTACATCATGTGCAAGGGCATGAACCGCTCGATCTTCAACGTGATCCTCGGCGGCTTCGGCGGTGACGCGGCGGGTGGTGCGGCCGGTGGCGCCGGCGGCGGCGACCGCGGCTCGGTCAAGGTCGGCTCGCCCGAGGACGCCGCCTACATCATGAAGAACGCCCAGACGGTCATCATCGTCCCCGGCTACGGCATGGCGGTGGCGCAGGCGCAGCATGCCCTGCGCGAGATGGCCGACGCGCTGAAGCACGAGGGCGTTTCGGTGAAGTACGCCATCCACCCGGTCGCGGGCCGCATGCCCGGTCACATGAACGTGCTGCTGGCCGAGGCCAACGTGCCCTACGACGAGGTGTTCGAGCTGGAGGACATCAACCGCGACTTCCAGTCGGCGGACGTGGCCTTCGTCATCGGCGCCAACGACGTCACCAACCCGGCCGCCAAGACCGACCCGACCTCGGCGATCTACGGCATGCCGATCCTGGACGTGGAGAAGGCCAAGACCGTCTTCTTCATCAAGCGCGGCATGTCCTCGGGCTACGCCGGCGTCGACAACGAGCTGTTCTTCCGCCCCAACACCATGATGCTCTTCGGCGACGCCAAGAAGGTCACCGAGGAAGTCGTCAAGTCGATGGAGTAAGGGCGTCTCCTCGGAAGGGAGCGGCCTGTCAGGCCCCCGGAGCGCTCGCGCTCCGGGGGCTTTTCTTTTCCGCCGGACCTTCCGCCATGCCCCGCTGTTTGCCTGGGGTTTGGGACGCGAAGGGGAGCGGTTGCCATGAAGCCCGACGACGCCAATGGAGCCCTGCCGCCGGAGCGGCGGCCCTTTCGCGTGCTGGTGATCGCCGGCTCCGACCGGCGCCAATACAACTGCCCCGGCGTCGATTCCAAGGCGCGCGCCCTGATGCAGCGCATGGTGCGCCGCCTGCCGGAGGAGTGGGAGGTGGATGCCGAGGATCTCGGCAACGTTTTCGGCCGCGCCCGCATCCAGAGCTGCAACGCCTGCGCCTCCACCTCCATGGCGCTCTGCGTCTGGCCCTGCAACTGCTACGAGGCGGACAACAAGGCCGAGCCGGACCTGATGTGGGACCTCGGCCTCTACGCCCGGCTCGACCTCGCCGATGCCTGGGCGGTGATCGGGCCGGTCAACTGGTACGCCCCGACCAGCAATCTGAAGCTGATGTTCGACCGGCTGGTCTGCGCCAGCGGCGGCAACCCGCGCGAGGATCTGATCGGCCACAAGGACCCGGAACGGGCGATGGCGCTGGAGCACGCGCCCGAATGGGCCGAGCTGTCGCAGAACCACCTGGAGGGCCGCAGCGCCGCCTTCTTCTGCTACGGCGACGCGGGCGCCGCCGAGGACGACGGGAGCGGCCGCCCGAAGAATCTCCGCCATCCGCACTGGTTCGACCCCGACAAGGAACCCTTCGCCGACATGCGCGACGCCTACGCGCCGCTGGTCTGGCAGTGCCGCTACAGCGGGATCGAGGTGCCGGACGCGCTCTGGCGCTACCGGGAGTTCGGCAACGGCAAGCCCTACAGCGACAACCAGGCGGAGGACATGGTCGCCGAGGCTGGGGTCATGGCGGATTTCGACGGCTGGGTGGACGCCTTCGCGGCCCATGTCCGCGCCAAGGGCAAGGTGCCCCCGAACCAATACCGCGCCTACGGCCACGAGGCCCCGGGCCACCGTCTGGCCGACCTGCGGCTGAAATGGCGCGAACTGCGCATGGGCGTGGGCCTCCCGCCCGCCGGCTCATCCCCGGCCGAGCAGCAGGCCCAGGGTCTCAACGACGACGCCACGCTCGGGCCCAAGCGGTCGGAGGGGGAAAAGCGGCGGGAGGGTTAGGTCTGTTCGGAGGGTGCAGGTAAGTCATCCTGCGACGTCATTCCCGCGAAACGCTCTTGGCGAATGCTTCTGGCATTCGCCTGCCGCGTCAGAGCAAACGAAGTTTGCTTGAGAGCGGGAATCCAGTTCCTCCCAAAGCGGAACCGTTGAAAACCCTGGATCCCCGCGTCCGCGCATAGGCGCTAACTTTGAGAATCGACCGACGAAACCGAGCATCCGACCGCCTCTCCACCGTCATCCCCGCGGACGCGGGGATCCAGAGTTTCCAATAGGTTCGCTGCGGGAAGGGATTGGATTCCCGCTTTCGCGGGAATGACGAGGTGGGATGGCGCGGGCTTCGGTCGAGCGAACGAACATGCAAAAGTTAGCGCTCATGCGCGTCCGCGGGGATGACGAGGAGGGAAGGTACAAGCTTCGGTGGAACGGACGAACATGCAACAGTTAGCGCCTATGCGCGTCCGCCGGGATAACGGTGGAAGGGTGGTTCTGGACCTATTTACAGACAGCTATGCGGAGCGCCGATCCATGAGCGTCAAAAGCGACGAAGCGGAGCGCATGAGGCAACGGGTTCGCAATGGCGATGAAGCCGAAGACCGCATGGTGCGGCTGCACCGCGAACTGGCCGCCCAGCCTGTGTTCGACTCCCGCGCACCCGACGATATCCTCGGCTATGACGAAACGGGCCTTCCAGGTCGCCGCTAACGCCTCTTACCCTTTCTTCACCCCGAAACAGTGCTCCGGCCCCGGGAACTGGCGGGCCTTCACTTCGGCCGCATAGCCGGCGGCGGCCTCGGCGATGGCCGGGCCGAGGTCGGCGAAGCGCTTCACGAATTTCGGGGTGAAGTCGCTGAACAGGCCGAGCATATCGTCGGTGACCAGGACCTGCCCGTCGCAGGCGGGGGAGGCGCCGATGCCGATGGTGGGGACGGCCACCTCCTCGGTGATCCGGCGGGCCAGCGGCTCCATCGTGCCCTCGATGACGAGGGAGAAGGCGCCGGCTTCCGCGATGGCGCGGGCGTCGGCGAGGATGCGCTCGGCCGCCGCGGGGTCGCGGCCGACGGCCTTGTAGCCGCCCAGCGCGTTCACCGACTGGGGCAGAAGCCCGACATGGCCCATCACGGGCACGCCACGGCTGGTCAGGAAGGCGACCGTCTCGGCCATCTCCGCCCCGCCCTCCAGCTTCACGGCCTGGGCGCCGGTTTCCGCCAGCACGCGCGAGGCCGCGCGGAAGGCCACCTGCGGGCTTTCCTGGTAGCTGCCGAAGGGAAGGTCCACCACCACGCAGGCGCGCTCGGTCCCGCGCACCACGGCGGCGCCATGGGCGATCATCAGGTCGAGCGTCACGGCCAGCGTGCTGTCGAAGCCGTAGACCACCATGCCCAGCGAGTCGCCGACCAGCAGAAGGTCGACATGGGGGTCGAGCAGACGCGCGGTCGGGGCGGTGTAGGCCGTCAGGCAGACGATCGGCTCGCCACCCTTGCGGGCGCGCAGGGCGGGGGCGGTGATTCGGGTGGTGTGCTTCGACGCGCTCACGGGACCTCGTAGCTCCGGCCGTGGCCCCCGCCGCAGAGATCTCCAGTATATCGGAGAGCAGGCGGCGGAAGGAGGATGCACCAAAACCGCCCACGCGACAGGCACGGGGCGGCTGGTTCAGATCAGTGCTCTAGACACAAGGGTGCCCGGCGCGGGAACGCGCCAGTCGATTAATAGCCCTCGCGCTCCATGCGCTTGCGAAGCAGCTTGCGCGTGCGGCGCACGGCCTCGGCCTTCTCGCGGGCGCGCTTCTCCGAGGGCTTCTCGTAGTTGCGGCGCAGCTTCATCTCACGGAAGATACCCTCGCGCTGCATCTTCTTCTTCAGCGCGCGGAGGGCCTGATCGACGTTGTTGTCACGGACCAAAACTTGCACGTTTACCGTCACCCCTTAAAGGAAGCCGTGTTGCGCGTAGCAACAATTAGGCATGCGCCAGCGAGCGCACCCCTTGTGTGAACACTTGTCTAACACGGGCCAGCCTCCAAGGGAAGAAGAGTCTTCCGTTACCAAAGAGGGACGGCCCGGCGCCCGCGTCGGCGGACGGTCGGAGGTGAAACAGTTGCCGGGCTCTCCGGTTCCCCGGATAATGCCCCATGGCCTTGTTGAAGATTGCCCGCATGGGGCATCCGGTGCTGCGCGCCATGGCCGAGCCGGTGCGCGACCCGACCGATCCGGAGATCCGGCGCCTCGCCGCCGACATGATCGAGACGATGGAGGACGCGCCCGGAGTCGGGCTGGCGGCGCCGCAGATCCATGTGTCCAAGCGGATCATCGTCTTCCGGGTGCCGGCCGACCGCTCCGGCGGCGAGACGGTGGAGCCCACGGTGCTGATCAACCCGGAGCTGGAGCCGGTCGGCGAGGAGATGGAGCTGGGCTGGGAGGGCTGCCTGTCGATCCCCGGCCTGCGCGGAGTCGTGCCGCGCCACGCCCGCATCCGCTACCGCGGCGTCGGGCTGGACGGCGCTCCCATCGAACGGGAGGCGGCGGGCTTCCACGCGCGCGTGGTTCAGCACGAATTCGACCATCTGAACGGCGTTCTCTACATCGACCGCATGCCCGACCTGCGCCATCTCGCGTTCAATGAAGAGGCGCATCACGTCACGGCCGCGCTGGCAAAGGACTGAACGGGAAAGGACGGGATCATGGACGACCGGACCATGGACATGGACGCTGTGCGGGACGAGATCCTGCTGTCCACTCTGCCCAACGTCATCTTCGACGGCTGGAGCACGCAATCCCTGCGCGACGGCGCGCAGATGGCCGGCCACGACACGGCGACCATGCACCGGGCCTTCCCCGGCGGCATCCCCGAGCTGGTCGAGCATTTCGGCAACTGGACCGACCGGCGCATGCTGGAGGAGCTGGAGAGCAAGCCGCTCGCCGAGATGCGCGTCCGCGACCGGGTCTCGCTCGCCGTCCGCACCCATTTCGAGGTGCTGGAGCCGCACAAGGAGGCCAAGCGCCGCCTGATCGCCTATCTCGCCATGCCGCAGAATCTCGGGCTCGGCCTGCGCATGCTGTACCGCACGGTGGACGCCATGTGGTACGCGGCCGGCGACACGGCGACCGACTTCAACCATTACAGCAAGCGCGCGCTGCTCTCGGCCGTTCTCAGCTCCTCGACCTTCTACTGGCTCGACGACCAGTCGGAGGATCACCGGGAAACCTGGGCCTTCGTGGACCGCCGGCTCGCCGACGTCATGGCCGTGGGCAAGGCGACCTCGGGCCTGTCGGGCATGGGGCGTCTGTTCCAGTTCCTGCCGAGCCCCGTCCGCTTCGCGCGGCAGATGCGCCAGCGCAGCGACAGCATGCAGGCGGCGAACATCACCACCCACATGGGCGAGGGCATCTGAAGGCCGGGGGAGCCCCGAATAGAAAAAGGCCTCGCACCGTCGGGTGCGAGGCCTTTTTCGTGGTTCTGCGCAAGCCGGAGAAGGGCGCGCTTACTTCTTGCGGAAGGCGTCCAGCGTCACGACCTCGCCGCGCTTCGGCTCCTCGGCCGGCTTGGCGTCGGTGCCCTCGTCCTTGCTCTCGGCCTGCTGGCGCGGCGAGATCGAGGAGACCTCCGCGGCCTCGGCCGGGGTGATCGGCTGGAACTGCAGGGCGAAATTCACCGAGGGGTCGGCGAAGGTGGTGATCGCCGCGAAGGGAATGACCAGCCGCTCATGCACGTTGTTGAAGCTCAGCGTGACCTCGAACCAGTCGTCGTGCACCTCCAGACCGTAATACTGGTACTGGATGACGATCGTCATCTCGTTCTGGTACTGGGACGACAGGTAAGGGGGGATCTCGACGCCCGGATAGCCGGTCCGGAAGGTCAGATAGAAATGGTGGTTGCCCGGAAGCCCGCGTTCGGCGACCTGAGTCAGCGCATCGCGCACAACACCGCGCAATGCGGTCTCGACCATCCTGTCATAACGCAGCTGCTCTCTCGGCATGCTTGAGCGGGTCCTTAGGGCAGATCAGCCATACGGCAAATGGGTAAGTGTGGGCCTTCTGTTGCTAGGCGGCCCACGGCCCCACCCTCAGGTGCAACCCATCGGGAATTTAATTTAGGCTACCAGCCGCCGTTAGGCAGCGAGGCGAGCCTGAGCAACGTTGTCATTGGCAACTATTGCAATGGCCCGATAACGGCGGAACCATGCCGGGCGAAGACCATACCTTTACCACGCGTGTCGATCCTATTTCGCCCCCAACGATCCCGGACCTGCCGGCCCAAGGATGATTTGGTGGAGGCGCCGGGTACCGCCCCCGGGTCCACAACGCTTATTCCGTAAGGCGTTTATCGCCATAGTCGGCGTACCGACAGGTGTAATATAGGGCCTCCCGCCCGCCTTGGGAAGGGGCGCGAGCGGGACTGGTTGCGATAATCGGGATGCAGGACCGATCCGGGCGGGGTAGAGTGCCGCCCCGCTAGAAGTTCTGGAGTCCCCATGCCGATCACGCCCGAGCAGCGAGACGAGATCGACCGTCTGCGCGCCGTCACCGCCACCACGCGCCGCGCCACCGTGCCCGCGCTGGAAGAGATCCTGTACCAGCCGATGGAGGTCCTCGACCACGGCTTCGTCCGCGTCATCGACTATATGGGCGACGACTCGGCGGTGGTGCAGGCGGCGCGCGTGTCCTACGGCAAGGGCACGAAGAAGGTCACGGAGGACGCCGGGCTCATCAAGTACCTGATGCGGCACCGCCACTCGACTCCGTTCGAGATGTGCGAGATGAAGTTCCACGTCAAGCTGCCGATCTTCGTGGCGCGCCAGTGGATCCGCCACCGCATGGCGAACGTGAACGAGTATTCCGCGCGCTATTCGATCCTCGACCGGGAATTCTACATTCCGGCGCCGGACCAGCTCGGCGCCCAGGCCGTGGTGAACCGCCAGGGGCGCGGCGGCGTGCTGGAGGGCGAGGAGGCGGCGAGCGTGCTGGCCCTGCTGCGCCAGGATTCAGGCATGGTCTACGACCATTACGAAGAGATGCTGAACCAGCGCGAGGACGGCACCGCCATCGCGCCGGACCGCCAGGGCCTCGCCCGCGAGCTGGCGCGCATGAACCTCACGCTGAACTACTACACGCAATGGTATTGGAAGGCGGATCTGCACAATCTGCTGAACTTCCTGTCCCTGCGCGCCGACCCGCATGCCCAGTACGAGATCCGGGTCTACGCCGACGCCATGCTGGACGTCGTCCGGCGCTGGGTGCCGGCGGTCTACGACGCCTTCATGGAATACCGCATGGGCGGCACCCACGTCTCCCGCACCGGGCTGGAGGTGGTCCGCCGCCTGCTCGCCGGGGAACGGGTGACACAGGAGGAGAGCGGCCTGTCCAAGCGCGAATGGCGCGAGCTGATGGACCAGCTGGGCCGCCCGGAGTAAGCCTTGCCCAGGCGCCGGACGCTTCCGTGTCCGGCGCCCTTTCAGTCTTCAGAGGTCTCGGGCGGAGGTCAGGCGCGTTCGGAGCCGGGCGCGCCGGTGCTCCACAGCAGCCCCAGCACGGCACCCTTGCAGCGCGGCAGCAGCACCATGGTCAGGGCGAGCGTCAGCGCCGGCCAGATGGCGAAATGCACCCAGGATTCGGGCTGGTAGGCCTGCTCCATGTGCAGCACCGCCGGAATGACGATGTGGCCGACGATCAGGATGGTCATCCAGGGCGGCGCGTCGTCGGCGCGCATGTGGCCGTACTCCTCGCCGCACTGGGCGCAGCGGTCCACCTGCTTCAGGTAGCTCTTCATCAGCCGGCCCCGGCCGCAGGCCGGGCAGGCGCCCATCAGCCCGCGCAGGGCGGACGACATCTTGGGGCGGGCGTCCAGGGGGAGCGACATGAGGAATCCTTCGTATCGTCCCCGTCTTTTCGCACGCCGGCCCGCCACGGGGCAATCCCGGCGCGCCGCGTCGTAAGGTCGCGTCCCGCGTTGACGGCAGGGCCGCCGCCATACAGGTTACCGCCCAAATCCCTGCCGGTTCGAGAGACCAACCATGAAGATCGCCCGCCTCCCGCTTGCCGCGGCCCTCGCCGCGGCCCTCGCCACCGCATCCGCCACGCCCGCCCTGGCCCAGAGCAAGACCGTCGCCATCACCGCCATCGTCGAGCATCCGTCGCTCGACGCGACGCGCGACGGCGTGGTGGAGGCGCTGAAGGAGGCTGGCTTCACGCCCGGCGGAAACCTGAAGGTCGAGTACCAGAGCGCCCAGGGCAACCCGGCCACGGCGGTCCAGATCGCCCGCGGCTTCGCGGGCGCGCGTCCGGACGTGATCGTTCCGATCTCCACCCCCTCGGCCCAGGCGGTCGCCGCCGCGACCCGCGACATCCCCGTGGTCTTCACCGCCGTGACCGACCCGGTCGGCGCCCAGCTGCTGAAGAGCATGGACGCCCCCGGCGCCAACATCACGGGTGTTTCCGACCTCATCCCCGTGGCCGAGCATCTGGCGCTGATCCGCGAGATCCTGCCCACGGCCAAGCGCGTCGGCGTGCTCTACAATCCGGGCGAGCCGAACTCCGTCACGCTGGTCGGTCTGCTGAAGACGGCCGCCGCCGGGCAGGGGCTCGCGATCGCGGAGGCCACGGCGACGAGATCGGCGGATGCGCAGCAGGCGGCCCGCAGCCTCGCCGGCAAGGTGGACGCGCTGTACATCCCCGTGGACAACACGGTCGTGTCGGCGCTGGAGGCGGTCATCGCGGTCGGCCGGCAGGCGAAGCTGCCGGTCTTCTCCGCCGACACCGACAGCGTCGCGCGCGGCACCGTCGCCTCCCTCGGCTTCAATTATTTCCAGGTCGGCAAGCAGACGGGCGCGCTCGTCGCCCGCGTGCTGAAGGGCGAGAAGCCGTCGGCCATCAAGCCGGCCTTCGCCGAGGGCACCGACCTGCACGTGAACCCGGCGGCGGCGGAGGCGATGGGCGTGACCCTGCCCGACGCGCTGGTCGCCCGCGCCGCCAAGGTGGTGGGCAAGTGACCGACATCGCGCTCTTCGGGGCGGTCGAGATCGGGCTGGTGTACGCGCTGGTGGCGCTCGGGGTGTACCTGTCCTTCCGCGTGCTCGATTTCCCCGATCTGACGGTGGATGGAAGCTTTCCGCTGGGAGCCGTCGTGGCCGCCACCATGATCGTCTCCGGCGGGAACCCCTGGCTCGCCAGCCTCGCCGCGGCCCTGGCCGGGGCGGCTGCCGGGTTGGTGACGGCGACGCTGAACGTGCGCTTCCGGATCCTGCACCTGCTCGCCAGCATCCTGACGATGATCGCGCTCTTTTCCGTGAACCTGCGGGTGATGGGCCGCCCCAACGTGGCGATCCTGATGCAGGACACGGTGCTGACGCCCTTCTACGGGCTGGGCGTGCCGGACCACATCGTGCGGCCGCTCCTGGTCCTGGCGGTGGTGGTCCTGGTTGTGGCGCTGCTGGCCTGGCTGCTGTCGAGCGAGTTCGGCCTCGCCATGCGGGCGTCGGGCATCAACCCGCGCATGGCGCGGGCGCAGGGCGTGGACACGGACCGGCACATCTACACGGGCATGGCTCTGTCGAACGGGCTGTGCGGCCTGGCCGGCGCGCTCTTCGCCCAGACCAATGGATTCGCCGACGTGACGACGGGCGTCGGCACCATCGTGGTGGGTCTCGCCGCCGTCATCGTGGGCGAGACCGTCCTGCCGGCGCGCCGCCTCGTGCTGGCGCTGGCGGCCTGCGTGGTCGGGTCGATCCTCTACCGGCTGGCGGTCCAGTTCGCCCTGTCGGCGGACGCCATCGGCCTCCAGGCCTCCGACCTCAACCTCGTGACGGCGGTGCTGGTGGCGGTGGCGCTGATCCTGCCCCGCCTGCGGCTGAAGGGAGCGGTGCGATGATCGCGGTCGAAGGCATTCATGTCACCTTCGGGCGCGGCACGCCGCTGGAGAAGCAGGCCCTGCGCGGTGTGGAACTGGCGATCCCCGAGGGGCAGTTCGTCACGGTCATCGGCTCCAACGGGGCCGGCAAGTCGACCGTCCTCGGCGCACTCGCCGGGGACGTGCCGGTGGAGCGGGGCCGCATCGTCATCGACGGTGCCGACGTCACGCGCTGGCCGGCTCCGAAGCGGGCGGGGCTGGTCGCGCGGGTCTTCCAGGATCCGATGGCCGGAAGCTGCGCCGGCCTGACCATCGAGGAGAACATGGCGCTCGCCGCCGCGCGCGGCCGGCGGCGCGGGCTGGGACCGGCGCTGGGCTTCGGCCGGCGCGCCCGCTTCCGCGAGCGGATCGCCGAACTCGGGCTCGGGCTGGAGGACCGGCTGCAGGACCGCATGGGGTTGCTGTCCGGCGGCCAGCGTCAGGCGGTCAGCCTGCTGATGGCGACGCTCGCCGGATCGAAGATCCTGCTGCTCGACGAGCACACGGCGGCGCTCGATCCGGGCACCGCCGGTTTCGTGCTGGAGTTGACGCGGCGGATCGTGCGGGAGAACCGCCTGACCGCGCTGATGGTGACCCACTCGATGCGACAGGCGCTCGATTTCGGCGAGCGCACGGTGATGCTGCACGAGGGGCGGGTGGTGCTGGACGTGGCGGGCGGGGAGCGGTCCGGCCTCGACGTGCCGGACCTGCTCGCCCTTTTCGCGCGCCGGCGCGGCGGCGAGGACGTCACCGACGACAGCCTGCTGATCGGCTAGGGGAAGGGGGCGGGCGCCGGCCCCGCCCCCTCCGGCCTTTGTGCCGTCACTCCACCACGATGCGCGGGGCGGCGCGCTTCGGGCCCTGGTTGCCGGACACCTTCTCCCAGACGCGGGTCGCGATGTTCCGGTAGACCTTGGCGTGCTCCGATTCGGGCTGCGACACGACGATCGGCTGGCCTTGGTCGGAGGTCTCGCGGATGGCGATGTGCAGCGGAAGCTCGCCCAGGAACTCCATGCCCAGCGTTTCGGCCTCCTTGCGGGCGCCGCCGTGGCTGAAGATGTCGGAGCGGTGGTTGCAGTTGGGGCAGCAGAAATAGCTCATGTTCTCGATGATGCCGAGGACCGGCACGTCCACGCGGCGGAACATGTTCAGCCCCTTGCGGGCGTCGAGGAGCGCTATGTCCTGCGGGGTGGAGACGATCACCGCGCCGGCCAGCGGCACCTGCTGCGCCATGGTCAGCTGGGCGTCGCCGGTGCCCGGCGGCATGTCCACCACCAGCACGTCCAGCTCGCCCCAGTTCACGTCGCGCAGCATCTGCTGGAGCGCGCTCATGACCATGGGCCCGCGCCAGATCATCGGCGTGTCCTCGGCCACCAGGAAGCCCATGGACATCACCTTGATGCCGTAATTCTCCATCGGCTCCAGCCGGCGGCCATCGCTGCTGTTGGGCCGGCCGGAAATGCCGAGCATGCGCGGCATCGAGGGGCCGTAGATGTCGGCGTCGAGCAGACCGACCGACAGGCCGTTGGCCGCCATGGCGAGCGCCAGGTTGCTGGCCGTCGTGGACTTGCCGACGCCGCCCTTGCCCGAGGCCACCGCGACGATGGCCTTCACGCCGGGCACGAGCGCCTTCTGATCGCCCTGGCCGCCGCGCGGCTGCGCGGGCTGTCCGTGGCCGTGATCATGCCCATGATCGTGGCCGTGCGCATGGTCGTGACCGTGGTCGTGCCGGTGCCCCTGCTGCGCTGGCTGGGGGCCGCCGCGATGCGCGGTCAGGACCGCCGTCACCGACAGGACGCCGGGAATCCGGTCCACCGCTTTTTCCGCCGCGTGGCGGATCGGCTCGGCCTGCGCGCCGCGCTTGGGGTCCACTTCGATGGCGAAGGCGACGTTGTTGTCACGGATCGTGAGACCCGAAAGCATGCCGAGGCTGACGATGTCCTTGCCTCGTTCCGGATCCATTACGGACCTGAGAGCGTCAAGGACTTGAGCTTCGCTGACCTGGGCCATGGTTGAAAACTCCGCTGGATTCCCGATATTGGCGGATATCCGCCGGTGGATTCCTCTCCGAAAGGATGGGCACTATAGGGCCGGTGGACAATAATCGTAAAGGTTCCGGGCGGCACCGCGACGGATCCGGACGGTGAGGCAGCGAGCGTGAGAGGGGAACAGTCCTAATGCCGTGGAGCAATCAGGGTGGAGGTGGTGGAGGACCGTGGGGGTCGCCGCCGGGTGGTGGCGGTCAGAATCCCTGGGGACGGCCGCCGGGCGGCGGCGGAAACGGCGGTGGCGGCGGCGGTCCGCAGCCCCCCGACCTCGAGGACATCCTGCGGCGCGGCCAGGACAGCCTGCGGCGGGTGATGCCCGGCGGCATGGGCACCGGGCGCGGAATTGGCATCGTCGCCGCGGTGATCGCCGTGATCTGGCTGGCCAGCGGCATCCACCGCGTCGAGGCGGACGAGCAGGGCGTGGTCCTGCGGTTCGGCCAGTGGGCGCGCACCGAGGAACCGGGCCTGCGCTACCACCTGCCGTCCCCGATCGAGACGGTGCTCCTGCCCAAGGTGACGCGCGTCAACCGGATCGAGGTCGGTTACCGTTCGGGTCCCGAGGGCGCCAGCGGGGCGCGCGACATCACCGACGAATCGCTGATGCTCACGGGTGACGAGAACATCATCGACATCGACTTCACCGTCTTCTGGGTGATCAAGGACGCGGGCGAGTATCTGTTCAAGATCCGCGACCCCGAGGCGACGGTGAAGAAGGCGGCCGAGAGCGCCATGCGCGAGGTCATCGGCCGCACCGACCTGCAGCCGGCCCTGACCGAGGCCCGCCAGCAGATCGAGACCTCCACCCGCCAGCTGCTCCAGGGCATGCTGGACGAATACCAGGCGGGCATCGAGATCACGCAGATCCAGCTCCAGCAGGCGGATCCTCCGCGGCCGGTCATCGATGCCTTCAACGACGTGCAGCGCGCCCGCGCCGACCGCGAACGCGCCCGCAACGAGGCCGAGGCCTACCGCAACGACATCATCCCGCGCGCCCGAGGCGAGGCGGAGCGGCTGATCCAGGAGGCGTCGGCCTACCGCGAGCAGGTCGTCAGCCTGGCGCAGGGTGACGCCGAGCGCTTCACCAAGGTCTACGACGCCTTCCAGCAGTCCAGGGACGTGACGGCCAAGCGCATGTATCTGGAGACGATGGAGGACATACTGCGCGGGTCGCGCAAGATCATCATCGACGGCAACGCGCCGGGCGCCCAGGGCGTGGTGCCCTACCTGCCGCTGAACGACCTCCAGCCGGCGCCGTCCCAGCCCAGGGCGGTGCAGCCGCAGTCCGTGCCCAGCCGGTCGCCGACCGCGCCGGCCCCGGCCCAGACCAGCCAGCGGACCCAGTGAGGAGCCCCGGACCATGAACCGAACTCTTGTCGTCGGCGGCGTCGCCGCCGTCCTGGGCGCCATCATCGCCGCCTCGTCCCTGTTCACCGTGAACGAGGCGCAGCAGGCGCTCCTCCTCCAGTTCGGCGAGCCGGTGCGCGTCATCCAGGAGCCCGGCCTGAAGGCGAAGATCCCCTTCATCCAGGAAGTCCGGATGCTCGACCGGCGCGTCCTCGACCTCGACCCCCCGGTCGAGCAGGTGATCCTGGCCGACCAGAAGCGCCTGGACGTGGACGCCTTCGCCCGCTACCGGATCACCGATCCCCTGCGCTTCTACCAGACGGTGGGAACCGAGGCGATCGCCGAGACGCGGATGAACGCGACGGTCAATTCGGCCCTGCGCCGCGTGCTCGGCAGCGTCACGCTGCTGGCCGTGCTGTCGGACGAGCGGACCCGCGTCATGAACGAGATCCGCACGCAGGTGAACAACGACGCCCAGCGGCTGGGCGTGGAGATCGTCGACGTCCGCATCCGCCGCGCCGACCTGCCGGAGGAAACCAGCCAGGCGATCTTCGCCCGCATGCGCTCGGAACGTGAGCGCGAGGCCTCCGAGGCCCGCGCCCAGGGCCAGGAACAGGCGCAGCAGATCCGCTCCCGCGCCGAGCGCGAGCGCACGGTCATCCTGGCCGAGGCGCAGCGCGACTCGCAGATCCTGCGCGGCGAAGGCGACAATCAGGCCTTGAAGCTGATCGGCTCGGCGACCTCCGCCGACCCGCAGTTCTACAGCTTCTACCGGACGCTGGAGGCCTACCGGAACTCGCTGAACCAGGACGACACCACCCTGGTCCTCTCCCCGACCGGCGAGTTCTTCCGCTACTTCGGCGACATCACCGGCGGCGGAACCGGCGGTGCGGCCAGCGGCCCCGCCGCGGGCCCCGGCACGGCGGCCGCTCCGGCAGCGGCTCCCGCCATGGCGCCGCCGTCGACGCCCTGATCGGCCCGACCGGACGGGAAGCGCCCTTTTCAGCGCCGGAAACGGCGCCGGGAAGGGCGCTTCCTTCCGTTTTGCAGCGCCCGTTCGGCCGTGCGACATATGGACCAAGGCGCCATTTTCCAGCCATACTCGTCACCGCATATTCGGACGATGATCCGGTTTGCGGACAAACCTGTGTTCGGGTCCGGACACCGTTGCTTGAAGCGGCGCGACGCGACGCCTACATCCGCTGTTGAAAACGGGTGTGCATGGCCGCCGCGGCACGCGTTCCGCAGATGACCGGCGGGACGTCCGGCAGGGAGAGTTGAGTTGAATCGTCACCATCGAACCAAGCACGCCGTCCGGGTCGCGGTCGCCGACGATCGTCGCAACCGCCTGGTCTTCTGGGCGGGTGTCCTTCCGCTGATCGCGGCTCTCCTCTGGGGTCTGATGACGGCCGTCAGCAGCCCCGCCGCGGCGCAGTCGCGCCCGGCGCCGACGAGCTTCGCCGACCTCGCCGAAAAGCTCCTGCCCGCGGTGGTCAACATTTCCACCAGCCAGGCGGCTCCGCAGCGTCCGCAGGGCGGCCCGCCGGGCGCCCCCGGCCAGCGGCCCGAGATGCCCCAGTTCCCGCCGGGCTCCCCGTTCGAGGAGTTCTTCAAGGACTTCTTCGACCGCCAGCAGCAGCAGGACCAGCCGCAACGCCGGTCCACCTCGCTCGGCTCCGGCTTCATCATCGACGCGCAGAACGGCTACGTGGTCACCAACAACCACGTCATCCAGGACGCCGACGAGATCACGGTCATCCTCCAGGACGACACCAACATCAAGGCCGAGCTGGTCGGCCGCGACAGCAAGACCGACCTGGCCCTGCTGAAGATCAAGACCAACCACCCGCTCGTCGCCGTTCCCTTCGGCGACAGCGACGCCATGCGCGTCGGCGACTGGGTGCTGGCCATCGGCAACCCGTTCGGCCTCGGCGGCTCGGTGACGGCCGGCATCATCTCGGCCCGCCAGCGCGACATCAACGCCGGCCCCTACGACGACTTCCTGCAGACCGACGCCTCGATCAACCGCGGCAATTCCGGCGGCCCGATGTTCAACCTGAACGGCGAGGTCATCGGCATCAACACGGCGATCTTCTCGCCGACGGGCGGCTCGGTCGGCATCGGCTTCGCCATCCCGGCGAACCTCGCCAAGCAGGTCGTGGCGCAGCTCCGCGACTATGGCAAGACCCGCCGCGGCTGGCTCGGCGTGCGCATCCAGGCGGTGACGCCGGAGATCGCGGAGAGCCTCGGCCTCCAGGCCCACAAGGGCGCGCTCGTCGCCTCGATCACGCCGGACGGCCCGGCCGCGAAGGCGGGCATCCAGGCCGGCGACGTCGTCGCCAAGTTCGACGGCAAGGAGATCGACGAGATGCGCCGCCTGCCGCGCGTCGTCGCCGAGACCCCCATCGACAAGGCCGTCCCCGTCGAAGTGTGGCGCAAGGGCAAGAAGCTCAGCCTCCAGGTGGAGGTGGGCGAGCTGGAAGCGGCCGAGGAATCCGGCCTGCTCGCCAACGTCCCGGAGGCCCCGCAGCCCGCCACCCCGTCCTCGACCGAGGTGCTGGGGCTCAAGCTGACCGGCATCACCCCGGAACTGCGCCAGCGGTTCGAAATCAAGCCGGAACTGAACGGCGTGGTCGTGACCGACGTGCAGGGCGGCTCGACCGCCGGCGAGAAGGGCGTGCGCCCCGGCGACGTCATAATCGAGGTGGGCCAGGAGGCCGTCACCAAGCCGGAGGACGTGAAGTCCCGCATCGACCAGGCCAAGCAGCAGGGCAAGAAGTCCATCCTGCTTCTGGTCGATCGCCAGGGCGACCTGCGCTTCGTGGCCGTGCCGCTTGGTTGACGGGTCCGCCCCGAACCGTCAGAGCACAGGAACAGAAAACGGCGTCGGGGGAGATCCCGGCGCCGTTTTTCCGTCCGTGCGCCGCATACAGACCGTGGAGGCCGGCTGTTCAGCGTCCGGCTTTGTGCTACTTATCCGGCATGGCGACCGTATCTGAAGCGATCCTGCTGGCCTTCGACCTGCAATGCGCCGGGCGCATCGCCGAAGCGGAAACCCTTTACGACCGCGTGCTCGCCGTCGATCCGAAGAACCCGGACGCGCTTCATCTTTCCGGGCTCCTGCTCGGGCAGTCGGGGCGGCTCGACGCCGGATTGGCTCGTCTTTCCCAGGCCGTTCTCCTGCGGCCGGAGTCCGCCGAATTTCACGCCAATCATGGCAAGCTGCTGCTCGCCGCCGGCCGGACCGAAGCCGCTGTCGACGCCTTCCGCAAGGCCGTCGCGCACGGCGCGAAAGCCCTGTCCGGCCAGCTGGCCGAGCTTCTCCGTGACCAGGGACGCCATCATTTGAACGCCGCCAGCCCCGCGAATGCCGCGGCGGCTTTCCGCGAAGCTCTTGCCTTGCAGCCCGATGACGTGGGCGCGCTCTCCGGCCTGGGCGATGCCTGCTACGACCAGGGAGCGTGGGCGGCGGCGGCGGCGGCATACCGGGCCGCGCTGCTTGCCGTTCCGTCATCGCACCGCCTGCACTACAACGCCGGATCGGCACGCCTCAAGGCCGGTTCGATGGCCGAGGCCGCCATGCTCTTCGGGCGCGCCGCCGTGATCGAGCCGGACCATCTCGACACGCGGGAGCACCTCGTCGCGACCCTCTATCATGCCGGCCGGTTTGGCGAGGCAACGCGCGTGGCCAACGATCTTCTCGCCTGGAAGAAGCGGGAGGCAATGAGGGCTCCGCCGGGCCTTAAACTTCTCCGGGCTTCCGCGTCCGCAGGCGGCTCGAAGCGGGTCATTGCCTTCAGCCTGTGGGGACAATCCTCCATCTACACACGGGGAGCGATCGAGAACGCGCGGCTCACGGCGGAATTCTATCCGGGCTGGACCTGCCGCATCTATCATGACGATTCCGTGCCGGAAGCCGTTCTCCAGGAACTCGCCGGATTGAGCGCCGAACTGATCGCCATGGAGGCGGGCAGCGGTCCGTCACAGGGCCTGTACTGGCGCTTTCTCGCTTCCGACGATCCGGCGGTCGGTCTTTTTCTCTGCCGGGACGCCGACTCCCGCCTGAACAGCCGGGAACGGGCGGCGGTGGACGAATGGGTCGCCTCCGGCTTGCCCTTTCACGTCATGCGCGATCACATCATGCACACGGACCTGATATTGGCCGGCATGTGGGGTGGCCGCGCCGGGATGTTGCCACCGTTGGCGCCGTTGGTGCGCGGCGTCGCCTCCCTCGATGGCGGGCGTCTTCAGGACCAGCGTTTCCTCGGGCGGTTCGTCTGGCCGCTGATCGAGGGCCGCTGCCTCGTGCATGACAGCGCGCACGCGCCGCACGGTTGTCCCTTTCCGGAGGTGCCGATCGATGCGCGCTTCGCCTTCACCCATGTGGGCGCTTGCATCAAGGACACTTGAACCTCCTTGAGATCCTTACCGGCGCAGCCGCATGTCGTAATGCGGGATGCCGACATCGTCGTAGAGGTCGCCCTCGCGGCGGAAGCCGAAGGACCCATAGAACTCCTCCAGATAGGCCTGGGCGCCGATCACCACGTCCTGGCCCGGCCAGCGCTCCTCCAGGAAGCGGAGCGCCTCGGCCACCAGGGCGCGGCCATAGCCGTGCCGCCGCAGACCGGGCGCCAGCGCCAGCCGCCCGAAGGCGACGCCGCCCGCGACGAGGTCCGGCCCCAGGCAACGGGCGCAGCCGGCCAGGCCGGGATGGCCCTCCACCCAAAGCCGCAGGTGATGGCTGGCCGGATCCTTGCCGTCGATGTCGGGGTAGGGCGACGCCTGCTCCACCACCAGAACGCTGCTCCGCAGCATCAGCAGTTCGTGGAGGTCCGGCGTGGACAGCTCGGCGAAGGTGGACCACTGGAAACGCATGGGCGGGTGACTCCTAGACGCTCAAGTCTTCGACCCGGAAGCCGAAGCGTTCGGTCAGCGCGCGGGCGACGCGGGCGCGGTGGCAGACATGGGCGTCCGCCTCGTAGCACAGAAGGCAGGCGGGCTTCTCGCGCGCGATGGTGGCCGCGCGCTGCAGGTCGTGCTCCGCCTCCGGCGTCGCCATCTTCGATTCGACGATGTCCCAGAAGCGGTCCATTTCCCCCTGATGCGCGGCGACCCGCCCTTCCTTGGGCGTGCCGAGCCCCTTCAGATGGACGTAGCCGATTCCCGCCTCCTCCAGCCCGGCGGCGAGCTGCCGCTTGGAAAAGCCGGCGCGGCGCGACAGCGGCAGCTCGCGCACGTCCAGAACGACGGCGACACCCCGCTCCCGCAGGGCGGCGAGCACGCCGTCGAGCGACGCGCGTTCGTAGCCGATCGTGAAGACGACCGGCGTGTCCTTCACCGCAGGCTTTTGAGGCGTCGCCCCGTCACTCATCGGACGCCTGGGCGGGAAGGGCGTTGCGGATCATGTAGTCGGCGATGTCCTTCGGCTTGGCCTTGACGTCGGCCAACGGCTCCTCCGACGACATGGCCTTTGCCACCAGCAGGCTGTTCTGCACGTTGACGAGATTGATCCGGAACACACCCGGCGTGCCCTTGAGCTTCGGGTAGTAGGTCGGGTCGATGGCCTTTTCCTTTCGCCCAAGGCGGGCGAAGAGATCCTCCTCCGCGATGCCCTCGGCCTCGCGGGTGGCCACGATCTTCCAGTCCTGCTCCCCGGCCCAACCGGCCGCGACCGCGGCCTTCGCCTCCGCGTCGCCCTCGGCGAGGCCGAGCTTGAAGACGTGCTTGCCCTGTCCGACATCGGACGCCCATTTCGACAACGCGGCGCTGCGCGCCACGTAGATCACGCTCATCGCTATCCTCTCTACGTCCTGAGGTTCTTGGGGAAGGCGGTCTTCCGCGCCGGGGTTGGTCAGGGAAGCGAGGACTGGCGCGCCACCGGCGTGATCATGATCCGCGTGATCACGTCCTTGCCCATCAGCTTCGTGTTGGACTCGTCGATCATGCGGCGCAGGGCGGGCAGATTGGCGATGTTGCCGCGGACGATCCAGCCTTCCCCGACGCCATGGTAGACGGCCGACAGGATCGCGTCGTGCAGCTTGGGCAGCTTGACCTGCACCTCGCCCAGCCGGGTCGCGTCTCCCACCTCCAGCATGACCTCGAACTGGGTGTACCGCTCGATGCGTCCGGCGGCGATCACCGGAACCAGGAGCGGCTTGATCTTCACCGACGGCGGCAGGGGGGCCGGACCTTCCGCCGCCCATGCTGCGGACGGCGCGCTGAGAGCGGCGGTCAGCGCAAGGCCGAACAGACCGGCGGAGGAGATGATGCGCATGGACCGGTACCGGCGAAAAGGAATGGCGTGAACGTCCGCGACTCTACCGGCTCGGCCTCCTCCGTTCAATGGCGGGCAGGCCCAACGGAAAACGGACGCCTCCCCGGCCGGGAAGGCGTCCGTGCTTCGTTTCGGCGAGCCGGTGGCTCGGGCGATCAGGCGGCCTTCTTGCCGCTCACCGCCAGGGCCTTCTTGTTGATGTCGCCGATGGCCAGTTTGTTCAGCTTCTGGTCCGTGCTCTTCTCCTCGTTCAAGGTCTCCTCGAGGAGCTGGGCGACCTTCTCCAGGCCGCAGGCCGTAGCGTAGGCGTGCAGCGTGCCGTAGCTGGCGATCTCGTAATGTTCGATCTTCTGCGCGGCGGCGACGAGGGCGGCGTCCTGGACCTCGGGCTCCAGGCCCATCTCCAGGATCTCGCGGGCCTCGCTGATCAGGCCTTCCATCGCGTCGCAATGCTTGCCGCGGGTGCGGGTGTCCAGTTCCTCGAAGACCTGCTCGAGGCGCTCGATCTGGCCCTTGGTCTCTTCGACATGCTGTTCGAAAGCTTGGCGCAGCGTCTCGGACTGGACCGCCTTGGCAAGCTTCGGCAGCGCCCTCGCGATCTGCTTCTCGGCATGGTAGATGTCGCGCAGATCCTCGATGAGAAGGTCCTGCATCGTCTTGGTCGCCATGTTCTGCTCCGTGCCTTCGTGCGGGTTTGGACTGGTGCCATCCAGAACACGGCAGGCCGGATCGGGTTCCGGGGAAAACGACGGTGCGGCGGGCGGACACGAAAGCTTCACGGTGCCTTTACCGCACCGCCGACAAGATGGGCCGGACCGGCGTTCGGGTACGGCGTGAGGATTGGAGGCGGACATGGCGGATGGCGACGGCGAGGTCCTGATCGAGTACCAGCGGATCGGCAACTACATGAAGGCGATCGCCATCGACCCCAAGACGGGCCGAGAGGTGTCGGTCGCCGGCCCGGCGACCGGCAGCCGCGAGCTGCTGACGCGGACGGCCGTGAACAAGCTGCGCTTCGTCCTGAAGCGCGAGGCGGAGCAGAAGAAGGCGGGCCGCTGAGACGCTCCGGACATTCTCCTGCAACCCTGGCTGGGACAGTTGGCCGCAGGAGGCTGGCGCGAGCGGCGCAAGCTCTGTAAAAGACGCGCTCTGAACGCTTGGAGGCCGCCGTGGCGGCCACAGCCGAGGGGAGATGACGATATGCGTTGCGCGGTTCTGCGGCCGGCCATCCTGGGGCTGGGAATTGGGCTTCTCGGGCTCGGGATGATGGCCGGCACCGCGGCTGCGGCGGGGCCGGCGACGGTTTCCACGCTCTGCGTGAAGCCCGGCGTTCCAATGTGCATGTCGGACAGCACGACCTTCGTCAGCGCGGACCGCATGTCGAGCTGCCAGTCCGAGGTGAAGGACTACATCGACAAGACCATGGCCTATCTGAACTGCCTCAACGCGGAGAACATCTCCACCGGGCAGGAAATGACGCGCAACGTCGAACGCTTCAATTGCCATCTGTCCGGCGGCAAGCAGTGCGGCTGACGGGACCCGATCCGGATCATGATCCGGATCCCGGGAGACGCGCCGCATAAGGAAAGGGCCGGTCCATTGCTGGGCCGGCCCTTTCCTTAAGGCGTCGGCGCCTTCGGCACCGACGTCCCGCGCTCACTCGCCGCGGCTGCGGCCCAGCCCGATTCGCTTCGCGAACTCCGACCGCTGGGCGGCGTAGTTGGGAGCGACCATGGGATAGTCGGCCGGCAGGCCCCAGCGGGCCCGGTACTCGTCCGGCGACATGTTGTAGGTCGACCGAAGATGCCGCTTCAGCATCTTCAGCTTCTTGCCGTCTTCGAGGCAGACGATGTACTCGGGCGTGACCGACTTGCGGATGGGAACGGCGGGCTTCAGCGGCTCCGCCGGCAGGTCGGCGGGCTCGCCGGTCAGGCCGGTCAGGGACGAATAGACGGTGTTGATGACCTCGGGGATCTGCTGGGCTGGCAGCGCGTTCTTGCTGACATACGCCGAAACGATGTCAGCCGTCATCCGCAGCAGCGCATCCTCGGGCAGATCGGAGCGAAGCTGGTCACTCATTGCCTAAATTCCTGGTTAATTCTTTAATTCGATAGCATTCAAGTTGCACACCGTGATTTGTCTGTCAATACGTTTCAGGGGTCCTGGAAAATACTGTTTATTCTGGCGGCAGAACTGACGACAGTGTCACGAACTAGACACGGTTCAAAGCCGGCGCCCTGTTGAGGACCCGAACCTGTCATTAGCGCATATGTAGTGGCGGGAAACAGGAGGGCGCAATGCCGCGCCGCATCGTCATTGCGCGCCGCTACCCTCTATAATCTTGCATAAGCCCTGCTTACTCTGTCGGAGAAAGCAACGAAAAGGCGAGCCGCGCCGGTTGTTTTTCCATCGCATGGCCGGACCGATCCCCGCGCAGGGCACAAATGCCCCGTGCGTTGTGCTTGTCTGGCGATTTCTGCCGATATCTGGTAGTTTCCACGCGACCCGCCGGTCCCCCTTGCCTTCGACCTGGGGCGATCCGGCCCGACATTGCCCGCCAGGAGTTCCGCCCCATGACCGTCCGCACCCTTGCGATCGCCTCCGACCATGCGGGAATCGAAATGAAAGCCCAGCTGAAGACCTGGCTGGGCGGACTCGGCCATGAGGTGATCGATCTCGGCACCAACGGCACGGAATCGGTGGATTACCCGGACTTCGCCGCCGCCATGGCCGCGGCGGTCACCGAGGGCCGGGCCGAGCGCGGCGTCCTGATCTGCGGCACGGGCATCGGCATCAGCATCGCCGCGAACCGCCATCCAGGCGTGCGCGCGGCGCTGGCCCACGACATGACCACGGCGCGCCTGGCGCGCGGGCACAACGACGCCAACGTGCTGGCGCTCGGCGCCCGGGTGATCGGAATCGAGGTCGCCAAGGATTGCGTCGCCGCCTTCCTGGCGACGGAGTTCGAAGGCGGCGAGCGGCACAGCCGCCGCATCGCCAAGATGGGCTGAGACGACAGCGGCCGGTCCGGCGCACCGGGACCGGCAACAAGACACACGACTGACCGAGTGAACGAGGACTGCTTCCCATGACCGCCAGCACCGCCGCCCACCAAGCCGAGATCGGCCGCTTCTTCGCCGCTTCGCTCGCCGAGACGGATCCCGAACTCGCCCGCGCGGTGCGCGACGAACTGGTCCGCCAGCAGGACCAGATCGAGCTGATCGCCTCCGAGAACATCGTCTCCCAGGCGGTGCTGGAAGCCCAGGGCTCGGTCCTGACGAACAAGTACGCCGAAGGCTATCCGGGCCGCCGCTACTACGGCGGCTGCGAGTATGTGGACGTCGCCGAGACGCTGGCGATCGAACGCGCCTGCAAGCTGTTCGGCTGCAGCTTCGCCAACGTCCAGCCGAACTCCGGAAGCCAGGCCAACCAGGCGGTCCTGCTGGCCCTGCTCCAGCCCGGCGACACGGTGCTCGGCATGTCGCTGGCCGCCGGCGGCCACCTGACGCACGGTGCTGCCCCCAACATGTCCGGCAAGTGGTTCAAGGCGGTCCAGTACGGCGTGCGCCGCGACGACCACCTGATCGACTTCGACGAGGTCGAGCGGCTGGCGCGCGAGCACAAGCCGAAGCTCATCATCGCCGGCGGCTCGGCCTACC
The DNA here is from genome assembly GCF_017356015.1 of Azospirillum sp. SYSU D00513. Lineage (GTDB taxonomy): Bacteria > Pseudomonadota > Alphaproteobacteria > Azospirillales > Azospirillaceae > Azospirillum. Next base: position 98,459 of record NZ_JAFIQV010000003.1, on the reverse strand, counting down.
CGCGCGTGCTCGACTACCAGCGCTTCCGCGCCATCGCCGACGAGGTCGGGGCGATCTTCATGGTGGACATGGCCCACTACGCCGGCCTGATCGCCGCGGGCGTGTACCCGAACCCCTTCCCCTACGCGGACGTGGCGACCACCACCACCCACAAGACCCTGCGTGGCCCGCGCGGCGGCATGGTGCTGACCAACAGCGAGGAGATCGCCAAGAAGATCAACTCGGCGGTCTTCCCGGGCCTTCAGGGCGGCCCGCTGATGCACGTCATCGCCGGCAAGGCGGTTGCCTTCGCCGAGGCGCTGCGCCCCGAGTTCAAGGTCTACGCCCAGGCGGTGGTCGACAACGCCCAGGCGCTCGCCCGCGTGCTGGTGGCGGGCGGCCTCGACATCGTTTCGGGCGGCACCGACAGCCACATCGTGCTGGTGGACCTGCGCCCGAAGAACCTCACCGGCAAGGCCGCCGAGGCGAGCCTGGAGCATGCCGGCATGACCTGCAACAAGAACGGCGTGCCCTTCGACCCGCAAAAGCCGATGATCACCTCCGGCGTCCGTCTGGGCAGCCCGGCGGCGACCACCCGCGGCTTCGGCGTGGCCGAGTTCGAGGAGGTCGGCCGCATGATCGTGGAGACGCTGGACGGTCTCGCCGCCAGCAACTCGGGCGACAACGCGGCGGTGGAGCAGGCCGTGCGCGGCCGCGTGCGGGAACTGTGCCGCCGCTTCCCCATCTACCCGACGCTCTGAGCCCTCGCGGCCCAGCCTGAGAGAGGCCCGACATGCGCTGCCCGTTCTGCGGAAACGAGGACACCCAGGTCAAGGATTCGCGCCCGACCGAGGACAACTCGGCGATCCGCCGCCGGCGCTTCTGCCCCGGCTGCGCCGCGCGCTTCACCACCTTCGAACGCGTCCAGCTGCGCGAGCTGACGGTGGTGAAGAGCAGCGGGCAGCGCGAGCCCTTCGACCGCGAAAAGCTCCTGCGCTCCATGCGCATCGCGCTGCGCAAGCGCCCGGTCGATGCCGACCGCATCGACCGGGTGGTCAACAGCCTCGTGCGCCAGCTCGAATCCTCGGGCGAGAACGACATCCCGTCCAAGCAGATCGGCGAGATGATCATGGACGCGCTGAAGGAACTCGACCCGGTCGCCTACATCCGCTACGCCTCGGTCTACAAGGACTTCCGCGAAGCCTCCGACTTCAACGAGTTTGTCGGCCAGCTCGCCCCGGAGTCACAGCCGGGGTGAGGCGGGCCGCGAAAGTCAGCAGGAATATCCCCTCCCCTCTCCGGGGAGAGGGCTAGGGTGAGGGTGCAAGCTTAGGCAAAGGAGCCGATTGCTCCTTTGCGGCGTCCGAAGGACGCCAGCCCTCACCTTCCCAAGCCTGGCGGCTTGGGCCCCTTCCTCTCCCCGGAGGGGAGAGGGAATGCGGCCGTCAGAATGGCATCCACACGCCGGGAGCCCGCCGATGTCCATCCATCCGGTCCAGCCCGACGACCTGCACCACATGCGCGCGGCGCTGTCGCTGGCGGCGCGGGGGCTCGGCACGACCTGGCCGAATCCGGCGGTCGGCTGCGTGATCGTTCGTGACGGCGCCGTCGTCGGGCGCGGCTGGACGCAGCCCGGCGGGCGGCCGCACGCGGAGACGGAGGCGCTGGCCCGCGCGGGCGATTCGGCGCGTGGCGCCACGGCTTACGTGACGCTGGAACCCTGCAATCACCATGGCAAGACCCCGCCCTGCAGCGAGGCGCTGATCGCGGCGGGTGTCCGCCGGGTGGTCGTCGCCTGCCAGGATCCCGATCCGCGCGTGGCCGGCGGCGGACTGCGCCGCCTGAAGGAGGCCGGTCTGGAGGTTGTGGTGGGCGTCTGCGCGGCCGAGGCGCTCGCCCTCAACCGAGGCTTCTTCAGCCGGATAAGCGAGGACCGCCCGCTCTACACGCTGAAGCTCGCGACCACGCTCGACGGGCGTATCGCGACGCGGACCGGCGCCTCGCAATGGATCACCGGCCCGACGGCGCGCGCCTGGGGCCACGGGCTGCGCGCGCGGCACGACGCCATCATGGTGGGCATCGGCACGGCGCTGGCCGACGATCCGGAGCTGACCTGCCGGCTGCCCGGCCTGGAACACCGCTCCCCCGTCCGCATCGTCGTGGACAGCCGCCTGCGGCTGCCGCTGAACAGCCGGCTCGCCAAGGGCGCGCGCGACGTGCCGACCTGGATCGTCGCGCGCGAGGACGCCGACGCCGCCCGGCTCCAGGCCTTCGCCGACTGCGGGGCGGAGGTCATTCCGGTTCCGGCCGACGCCGCCGGCCTGCCGGACCTCGCCGCCGCAGGGGCCGCACTGGCCGGGCGCGGGCTGACGCGGGTGCTGGTGGAGGGCGGCGCGACGCTCGCCGCCTCGCTGCTGCGGGCGGGGCTGGTGGACCGGCTGGAATGGTTCCGCGCCGCTTCGGTCATCGGCGGCGACGGCACGGCGGCGGTGGCCGGCTTCGGGCTCGACCGGCTCGATGGAATGCCCGGTTTCGAACGGGTTTCCGTGCGGCACGCGGGCGCTGATCTCGCGGAGAGCTACGTGCGGCAGGCCGTCCCTCCGGCTTGAGCGCCGCCGCGCAACAGTCCGTTGCGCGGCCCGGGGGCGCATGCTCCTTCCCACCGGCGCAAAACCTGCTAAATTCCCGCGCCATGTTCACCGGAATCATCACCGACATCGGGCGCGTGCGTGCCGTCGAGCGGCAGGGCGACACCCGCTTCACCATCGAGACCGCCTTCGACATGGAGGAGGTGGCCATCGGCGCGTCCATCGCCCACAACGGCTGCTGCCTGACGGTGGTCGAGAAGGGGACGGGCTGGTTCGACGTGCAGGTCTCCGCCGAGACGCTGTCGAAGACCACGCTCGGCGGCTGGGCCGAGGGCACGCGCATCAACCTGGAGCGCTCGCTGAAGCTCGGCGACGAGCTGGGCGGCCATCTCGTCTACGGCCATGTGGACGGGGTGGCGGCGGTGGCGGAGGTCCGGCCGGAAGGCGACTCGCTGCGCATCACCTTCCAGGCGCCGGCGGAACTCGCCCGCTACGTCGCCTCGAAGGGGTCGGTGGCGCTGGACGGCGTGTCCCTGACGGTGAACGAGGTGGAAGGCGACCGCTTTGGCGTGAACCTCATCCCGCACACCCAGACGGCGACCACCTTCGGCGCGCTGAAGGCGGGCGACCGGGTGAACATGGAAGTCGACATGCTCGCGCGCTACGTCGCGCGTCTGGTGGGTAGGGAATGAGCTCCGAGTTTCACGAATTCCTGTCCTCGGCCGAGGAAATCCTCGAAGAGGCGCGGCAGGGCCGCATGTTCATCCTGGTCGACGACGAGGACCGGGAGAATGAGGGCGACCTCGTCATTCCGGCCGAATGCGCGACGCCGGAGGCGATCAACTTCATGGCGAAGTTCGGGCGCGGCCTGATCTGCCTCGCCATGGACCGCGAGCACATCGAGCGGCTGCGCCTGCCGCTGATGGCGCAGCAGAACGGCACCCGCCACCAGACCGCCTTCACCGTCTCCATCGAGGCGCGCGAGGGGGTCTCCACCGGGATCTCGGCCGCCGACCGCGCCCGCACCATCCAGGTCGCCATCGACCCCGAGGCGGGACCGGACGCGATCACCACCCCGGGCCACGTCTTCCCGCTGCTCGCCCGCGAGGGCGGCGTGCTCGTGCGCGCCGGCCACACCGAGGCGTCCGTGGACATCGCCCGCCTGGCGGGCAAGACCGGCGCCGGCGTGATCTGCGAGATCATGAACGACGACGGCAGCATGGCCCGCCTGCCGGACCTCGTGAAGTTCGCCCAGTTCCACGGTCTGAAGGTCGGCACCATCGCCGACCTGATCGCCCACCGCCGCCGCACCGAGACGATCGTCGAGCAGCGCCTGGCCGCCGGGCTGGACAGCCGCTACGGCGGGCGCTTCCAGATGTACGTCTACGTCAACAAGATCGCCTACGCGGAGCACATCGCGCTGGTGCGGGGCGACATCTCCGGCGATGAACCGGTGCTGGTCCGCATGCACGCGCTCTCCGTGCTGGAGGATGTGCTGGGCGACCGCAGCGGAGCGCGCGACGGGGAGCTTCAGGCTTCCATGGACCTGATCGCCAGGGAAGGGCGGGGCGTCATCGTGCTTCTGCGCGAACCGATGGCGAACGGCCTGTCCGCGACGCTGAAGGCGCGCATCGACGGCCATGCCGGGCCGGGCGAACTGCGCGACTACGGCATCGGCGCGCAGATCCTGCTGGATCTCGGCGTGCGCAAGATGATCCTGCTGACCAACCGCAACAAGGCGATCGTCGGGCTGGAGGGCTATGGCCTGACGGTCATGGGCCGCCGCCCGATCCCCCTTCCGGGCCGGGCCGACACCGCAACCGAGACCGGGAAGAACTGAGATGACGGACAAGCCGCACATCATGATCGTGGAAGCGCGCTTCTACGAGGATCTGGCCGACGAGCTGGTCCGGGGCGCCATCGCCGAGATCGAGAAGGACGGCGCCACCTACCAGCGCGTCTCGGTTCCCGGCTGCCTGGAGATCCCGGCGGCGATGCTCTACGCGCTGCGGTCGATGGACTATTACACCGCGCAGAAGCGCTTCGACGGCTATGTCGGGCTGGGCGTGGTCATCCGCGGCGAGACCACCCATTACGACATCGTCTGCAACGAGAGCGCCCGCGGCCTCCAGGATCTGGCGCTGCGCTACGCGCTGGCGATCGGCAACGGCATCCTGACCGTGGAGAACCGCGAGCAGGCCTGGGCGCGCGCCTCGACCGGCGCCAAGAACAAGGGCGGCTTCGCGGCCCGCGCCTGCCTTGACATGATCGAGCTGAAGCGCCAATTCCGCCTCTATCCCCGCTGACCGCCCTGCGGTAAGAGGGTGTCCGATTCATCCGCTCCCGATATTTGACAGCAAGAGAACCATGAGCAACGACGACGCGGCCGGCCGCGCGAAAAGCAGGCGCGGCCCCCGGAAGACCGGCGGCGGTTCGGCCAAGGCCCGGCGCAAGGCGGCCCGTCTGGCCGCCGTCCAGGCCCTGTACCAGATCGAACAGTCCGGCCAGGGCGTCGAGGACGTCGTGGGCGAGTTCGTCAAGCACCGGCTGGGCGAGGAGATCGACGGCGCCAAGTTCGTCGCGGGCGACCCGCAGCTCTTCGCCGACATCGTGCGCGGCGCCGCCGTGCGCCGCGACGAGGTGGACCGCATCCTGGCCGGCGCGCTCGATCCGAAATTCCCGGTCGAGCGTCTGGAGCTGATCCTGCGCGCCATCCTGCGCGCCGGCGCCTACGAGATGTTCGTGCACGCCGACACTCACCCGCGGATCCTGATCAGCGAGTATGTGGACGTGGCGCACGCCTTCTTCGCGGGCCGCGAACCGGCGATGGTCAACGGCGTGCTCGACCATGTCGCGCGGGTGCTGCGGCCGGACGATCTGGCCCAGCCGGACCCGAGCCGTGCCCAGCCCGAGGGATAAGACACCTTTCGACTCCGCGACCCCGGCCGCGCCGCTCGGCGAGTTCGGCCGGATCGCCCGTTTCTTCAAGCCACTGGCCGCCGGTTTCCCCGGCGCCCGCGGCCTGGCCGACGACGCGGCCGTCTTCGGCGTGCCGCCAGGCCATGAGCTGGTCGTCACCACCGACGCCATGGTGGCCGGCGTCCATTTCCTGCCCGGCGACCCGCCGGCGGACATCGCCGCCAAGCTGCTGCGGGTCAACCTGTCCGACCTCGCCGCCATGGGTGCGCGGCCCTACGCCTACAGCCTCGTGACCTCGCTCCCGCGGGACATCGGCGACGATTGGCTGGCCGCCTTCGCGGGTTCGCTGGCCGCCGACCAGCGGGAGTTCGGCATCCACCTGAGCGGCGGCGACTCGGTGTCCACCAGCGGCCCGATGACCCTGTCCGTGACCGCCTTCGGCCTCGTGCCGGCGGGCCGCGCCTTGCCGCGCCGGTCGGAACGGCCGGACGATCCCGTCTTCGTCACCGGCACCATCGGCGACGCGGCGCTCGGGCTGAAGGTCGTGCTCGAAGGCCTGGAAGTCGCCGACGAGGCTGCCCGGGCTCATCTGGTCCGCCGCCTGCGCCGGCCCGATCCGCGCAGCAGCGTTGGTCCGCGCCTGCCGGGCCTCGCCGTCTCCTGCCTGGACGTGTCGGACGGGCTGGTCGCCGACCTTGCCCATCTCTGCGAGGAGTCCGGCCGTGCCGCCGTGATCCGGGCGGGTTCGGTGCCGCTATCGCCCGCCGCCCGCGCCCTGGTGGATAGGGACCCCGCGCTGCTCGCCACGGCGCTGACCGGCGGCGACGATTACGAGCTGCTCTTCACCGCACCGGAGGAGGCGAGGGACGCGCTGCGCGCCCTGTCGGAGGAGACGGATGTTCCGATCACCGAAATCGGCCGCATGGCCGAGGGGCCCGCCGGCCAGGTGACCGTTCTGGACGGGGAGGGCAATGTCCTGCCGCTGTCCGCGCGCGGCTGGGTGCATTTCTGAGGGGTTCCCCGTTTCTCGCGAAGTCGACCCGATTCCGTCATGGATCACCCGGACGGGCGGTTGGCCGCGGTCCTGGATCTGTTCACGGCGGCGAAGGGCCGACCGGTGCCGCCGCTCCGTCCGGCATCCGCCGGAACGCTCACCTTAACGCAATCGAAAGCATGAGGCGCGCAGGCTGACGCCGCTCAAAAGGAAGGCGGCGTCGCGTGTTCAAGGCCATCATCGTTCTGGTGCTCGGCATCGCCCTGCTGGGCGGAGCCGGTTTCGGCGGCTGGAAGCTCTACACCATGTATCTGGTCGAAGGTGAGGCGGCACCTCCTCCCCCCCCGCCGCCACCGCCCACCTCCTTCGTCCGCATGAGTTCCGTGGTCGTCCCGGTGATCGGGGCCGCGAAAGTGGAACAGTTCGTGACCGTGGTCGTGACGCTGGAGGTGATCGCCGAGAAAGCGCCGGTCGTCCAGGCCAACCAGCCGCGCCTGTCCGACGCCTTCCTCACCGCGCTCTACGGCGCGCTGGACGACAAGAGCGTCCTGAACAACGGCATCGTCGACATCGCCGCGGTGAAGGGCAAGCTGAAGGAAACCGCCGGCAAGACGGTCGGCGAGGGGCTGGTGACTGACGTGCTGCTCCAGGTGGTGATGCAGCGCAATCTGTAAGCGCCACGCCCGGATACTGAAAACTGCGGACATTGAAAACCGTGGCCAGGGAAACCCCAGGCATGGAAAAGGCCCCGCCGCGAGGACGGGGCCTTTGATTTTCGGTGCCGAAGGCCGTGCGGATCAGCGGCCGATGCGGCCGCTGCTGGGACCGACCGGCCCACTGTTCTCCTTGCTGGAGAAGCGGCCGACGTTTCCGAGCACCTGCTCCAGGAAGCCGAGTTCACGGCCCGCGGTCGGGGTGGTGCGGTCCACCACCTCGATCTGCTGGCCCTGGCTCTCGTCGATGGTCTTCAGGTCCGTGACCACGCCGGCATCGTCGAAATGGACGACGACCACCTGGCGGTCGGTCACTTCGGGCTCGAAGAAGGCGACCTTCTCCGTTCTCTGCCCGATGTAGTACCAGACCTTCTGGTCGAAGGTGCCGACGGAGGTCGGCGTGCCGAGGAAGGCGACCACGTCCTGGTCGCGGCTCACGCCGGGCTTGATCACCGAAACGGTTTCCGGATCGACCATGTTTCCGCGGGTCACCACGGTCGGGGCGCAGGCGGAGACGGCGAGGCCCAGCAGGCAGAGGGCGGTCATCGTCGAAGGAATCGATCTCTTCATGGTGCTCAGGCTATCATGGCTCGGCATGAGGGGAGCGCCGCGCCGATGGCCGCGCCGCTTCCAGCAATGCCGGGACAATCGCACCGGGCGCTTTGTTCTGTCAACGAAACTCCGAGTGAGGGAGAGACCGTGCTCGACCGTCTGTTCCGGCGCCAGCGCGAAGCACGCGCGGCGGCCGAATTCTTTGGAAGGATCGTCGCGCAGGCCCGCCGGCCCGAATTCTACCGTGACCTTGGCGTTCCCGACAGTCTCGACGGCCGCTTCGACATGGTGGCGCTTCACGTCTTCCTCGTGATGCACCGGCTCAAGGGGCAGGGGGAGGCCGCCGAGTCCTGGTCGCGGCGGCTCTATGAGGTGATGCTCGACGATTTCGAGAAATCGCTGATGGAGCTGGGCGCCGGCGACAGCGGCATCCCGCGCCGCATGAAGCAGATCGCGCGCGGCATGGCCGGGCGGATCGACGCCTACCACAAGGCGCTGGAGGGCGGCAGCACAGACAGCCGGGTGCTGGAGGTGGCGCTCGACAACAACCTCTACGGCACGGTGCCGGACACGAAACCGGCCTGGCTCGCCGCCATGGCCGGCTACGTCCGCGCCACGGTGTCCGCCCTGGCCGGCCAGCCGCTGGAAGGGCTGCTCGCCGGCGAGATCCGCTTCGCCGACCCGCCCGCCGCCGGTCCCGCGCCGGGCTGAGTGCCGGACGGACGCGGAAAGACGGCGAATCGGCGCGCCGGGGGCTTGCCATCGCCCTCCGGCGCTTTCATGTCAGGTCTGTTTCGATGGAACCTGACGCGCCCGGCACGGGTGCCTATATAGGCGGGCCGGCCCGGGGTTGGCCGGCGGCTGGAAGGGGAATGGAACGATGCAGCACAACGGTGGGCAGCTCAACGGCGGCGCGGCGCCCGAATTCTCGCGCGTCATCCGTGCGGACGCCGTGCACCGCAGCCCGGTGACCGAGACCATCGAGGCCACGGAGGCCGAGCGGCATGCGCTGGCCGCGCGGCTGGAGCTGGAATCCATCGACCGGCTGACCGCCACCGTGACCCTGAAGTCGGCGCGCGGCGGGCAGATGGTCCAGGTCAACGGGACGCTGGAGGCCGACGTCGTGCAGACCTGCGTCGTGACGCTGGAGCCGGTGCCGGCCCATGTGTCGGAGCGTTTCTCCGCCCTTTTCGCGCCCGAGCATCTCGTCGAGGACTTCGACGAGGAGGAGATCGACCTTGAGGCCCTGCTGTCCGACGAGGACCAGCCGGAGCCGATGGAGAACGGCCGCATCGACATCGGCGAGCTGACGGCCCAGCACCTGTCGCTGGGGCTCGACCCCTACCCGCACGCGGAAGGCGTCGAGTTCGCCGGCTACGCCGAGCACGAGGAAGGGGAGGCCGAGGCCGAGGCGGCCGAGCCGGAGAAGCCGAACCCCTTCGCCGTGCTGCAGAGCCTGAAGCAGAAAAACTAGCCGCGAATTTCCAGCGGAACGGGCTTGCCCTTCGGGGGCAATTGCCTTATTGAATGCCGCTCGCATCAGGCGGCCCCCTCGCGGGCCGCCTTTTACAATCAAGAGAGTACACGGTCATGGCTGTTCCGAAGAAGAAAACGTCCAAGTCGCGTCGCAACATGCGTCGGTCGCACCACGCCCTGTCGACGGCCGCCTACAACGAGTGCCCGAGCTGCGGCGAGCTGAAGCGCCCGCACCATGTCTGCGGCTCGTGCGGCCAGTACGACAAGCGCGAAGTCCTGGAGACCGCGGAAGCGGCCTGACCCCGGTCCGGCCGCCCGCCCCTCGTCTTAGCCAGGGAGCTTCTTCGCGGTGAGCCAGCGCCTGACCGTCGCACTCGACGCCATGGGTGGCGACCACGCGCCCGAGATGGTGGTTGCCGGAGCGGATATCGCCCGCGAACGCCATCCGGACGTGCGGTATCTCTTCTACGGTGACGCCGCACGGATCGAGCCGCTCCTCGCGCAGCGGCCCGCTCTGAAGGCCTTGGCCGAAGTGCGCCACACCTCCGAAGCGGTCGCCGCCGACGCCAAGCCGTCGGTGGTGCTTCGCTCCGGGCGCCAGTCCAGCATGCGGCTCGCCATCGACGCGGTGTCCCAGGGGGAAGCCGCCTGCGTGGTGTCCGCCGGCAACACCGGCGCGCTCATGGCGATGGCGAAATTCGCCCTGAAGACGCTGCCCGGCGTGGACCGGCCGGCGATCGCGTCCTTCTTCCCGACGCAGCGGGGCGAAAGCGTCATGCTCGACCTCGGCGCCAACGCCGAGTGCCAGCCTGAAAACCTCGTCCAGTTCGCCATCATGGGATCGGTCTTCGCGCGCGCCGTGCTCGGCGTTCCGGAACCGACCGTCGGTGTTCTGAACATCGGGTCCGAGGACGTGAAGGGCACCGAGGTGGTGCGCGCGGCGGCGGCCCGCCTGCGTGAAACGCCGTTGCCCGGACGTTTTCACGGATTCGTGGAAGGCGACGACATCGCCGCCGGCACGGTGGACGTGATCGTCACCGACGGCTTCACAGGCAACGTCGCGCTGAAGACGGCCGAGGGCACGGCGAAACTTTTCACGGAGTTCCTGCGCCGGACCTTCGCCTCCTCGGTCCTGGCGAAGATCGGCTATCTGCTGGCCCGTTCGGCCTTCGCGAAGCTGAAGCTCCGCACCGACCCGCGCCGCTACAACGGAGCGATGTTCCTCGGCCTGCGCGGCGTCTGCGTGAAGAGTCACGGCGGCACCGACGCGCTGGGCTTCGCCAACGCCATCGGCGTGGCGGTCAATTTGGCGGCTCACGGTTTCAACGACCGGATCAGGGAAGAAATGCAGCGTCTCGCCAACGCCAACCCACCTCTTCCCGACACAAAGGCGGCGGCGGTCTGAACATGGTCAAACGGTCCCGGATTCTCGGCTGCGGGTCCTACCTGCCGGCCAACATCGTCACCAACGACGATCTTGCCAAGCGCGTCGACACCTCGGACGAGTGGATCGTCCAGCGCACCGGCATCCGGAGCCGCCACCTCGCCGCCGAGGGGGAACTGACCTCCGACCTGGCGCTCGCCGCGGCCGTCCGCGCGCTGGAGCATGCGGGCGTCGAGCCGGGCAGCATCGACTGCATCGTGCTGGCGACCACCACGCCGGACAACACCTTTCCGGCCACCGCGACCAAGGTGCAGGCGGCACTCGGCGCCAAGGGCTTCGCGCTGGACATCCAGGCGGTCTGCTCCGGCTTCATCTATGCCCTCTCCATCGCCGACAACTTCATCCGCACGGGCCAGGCCAAGCGCGCGCTGGTGATCGGCGCCGAGACCTTCTCCCGCCTGCTCGACTGGAGCGACCGCACCACCTGCGTGCTGTTCGGCGACGGCGCCGGTGCCGTGGTGCTGGAAGGCTATGACGGCAACGGCAACGCCGGCGACCGTGGCGTGCTGTCGGCCCACCTGCACAGCGACGGCAGCCAGTACGACCTGCTCTACGTGGACGGCGGCGTGTCCGCCACCGGCACCGCCGGCCATGTGCGCATGCAGGGGCAGGAGGTCTTCCGCCACGCCGTGTCGAAGCTGTCCTCGGTCGTGGAGGAGGCGCTGGTCGCCAATGGGCTGGAGCCCGCGGCCATCGACTGGCTCGTGCCGCACCAGGCCAACCAGCGCATCATCGACGGCATCGCGCGCAAGCTGAAGCTGTCCACCGACAAGGTCGTCCTGACCGTGGACCGGCATGGCAACACGTCCGCCGCTTCCATCCCGCTGGCGCTCAGCGAGGCCGTCCATGACGGCCGGATCAAGCGCGGCGACCTGATCCTTATGGAGGCCATCGGCGGCGGCCTCGCCTGGGGCTCCGCGCTGGTCCGCTGGTAAGCGGCGGCGGCCGCATCCCGGCCTGTAAAATCCGCCAAGCTTTTGAATTGACGGGGTTCTTCCTCCGCATTACCGTTTTCCGGGTGGTTGCGGGGGAAAACCGATCATGACCCAGAACACCGTCACGCGCGCCCAGCTGAGCGAGGCCGTCTACCAGGAAGTCGGCCTGTCGCGGAACGAATCCGCCGACCTGGTCGAAAGCGTTCTCAACGAAATTTCCGAGGCGCTCGCGCGCGGCGAGATCGTGAAGATCTCGTCCTTCGGCAGCTTCCAGCTCCGCCAGAAGGGTGAGCGGGTCGGCCGCAACCCGAAGACGGGCGAGGAGGTGCCGATCCTGCCGCGCCGGGTTCTGGTGTTCCGCGCCAGCCATGTCCTCAAGCAGCGGATCAACGAGGGTCTCGCCGCCGCCGAACAGCAGCGCGCCCACGTGCCATCCTGAGCCGCGCGGCACCGTCCGGCCGCCCGGCCCGACCGATAAGGTTCCCGCCCATGAGACCGCAAGCGGCCGTCAAGTCGGCGACGGCGTTCCGCACGATCAGCGAGGTGTCCGCCGATCTCGGCGTGCCGCAGCATGTCCTGCGCTTCTGGGAAAGCCGCTTCCCGCAGATCCGCCCGCTGAAGCGCGGTGGCGGGCGGCGCTATTACCGTCCTGATGACGTTGAGCTGCTGCGCCGCATCCAGAGCCTGCTGCACAATGACGGCTACACCATCAAGGGCGTCCAGCGCTTGCTGAAGGACGCCCGCGCGGCCGGCGGGCGCGGTTCCTCCGTCCTGCCCGCCGCTCCGCAGGCGAGCCTCACGGTCGGTACGGCACCCTCTCAGGACGCGCCCGCCGGGCCGGTGGGGACCGGGAACGTGCCCCCGTGCGACGATCCGGCCATGCCGTCCGAAACGGCGACCGATGCCGCCCCATCTTGCGCGCCGTCCGCGTCTGATGAGCTGGCGGCACCGTCCGAGACTGCCATCCCCGACCATGTCCGCCAGGAAATCGCCCACGTTATCAACGAGTTGAAGGCGCTGCGCGCCCTCATCCGGGAACCCGCAGAAGAAAGCGAAAATTTTTCCGTTTAGGGCAAAACAACCTGTTGCGCAGCCAATGGGGCAAGGTTATAGTCCCGCTCCCTTCAGAACGAAGGGCGGTCCACTGACGGAGCGTAGCGCAGCCTGGTAGCGCATCAGACTGGGGGTCTGGGGGTCGCAGGTTCGAATCCTGTCGCTCCGACCAACACTGGACCGGATGGAAAAGCCTCGGAACTCATGGGTTCCGGGGCTTTTTCTTTGCCCGATGGAAGCGCGTGCGCGGGTTGACGGATGAATGTCCGTCAGGAGGGTGGCCGGTTGCTGGGTGCTCGCGTTGCATGCAACGGGACCGGTGCTCATGGTTATGTCGTTGGAGGACGCGGCCATGACGCTCGTCGCCCGCTGCCCTCTCCTTCAAACCATGACACCTCACACAAAAAATCCGTCGCGTTAACACTGCTGTAATATCACTCAGCTAGAATGTTCGTATGACTGAGAGATATGACATCTGTAAGAACCCGGGCGGCGGCGGTTGGGCCGTTTACGACGCCATGGAGACGCAACGCACCGGCGTGCTGGAAATCGTCGAGTTCGGGCTTTCGCGCGCCGAGGCCCGGCAGCGTGCCGTGATCCTGAACGGGTTGGGCTGATCGCCTGGGTCGCGCGGTCGGAACAAAGCGCTTCTTCGCGGGGTTGGACGGACAACACCCCCCATGGAGCGTTCCGACATGACGACCGACAAGGACCAGGATCAGACCCGGCAGAACATCGACAGCCCGAACCAGGATCCGAACCGGAAAGTGCCGGCCCCGGAGGAGGGCGCTTCGTCCGAGGACAAGCCGGACATGGCCCAGCGCAAGGGGCCGGCGACGTCCACCTGATCGAAGCCTCACCGGCACTGGCGCCAAAAAAAACCGCCGTTCCGGGGAACGGCGGGTGAGTTCAGGTTCCATGCCAGGAACTCCATCCATCACGTCCAAGCAATCGGCGATGCGCAACGCACCGCAGGTTGAACTAAGCTGAAATTTTCGGAAAATGCAGGCGACGGGCGGAACCGGTCCTTTGGCGGCGAAGGAATGCGCACCAAAAGCGGTTTTCGCTGCCCGGCCCCTTCTGGAGTAGACCAGCGAAAAAGCCCGTCCCCGGCGTCTGCGGGAACGGGCTTTTGCGGTTCGGATCCTCCGCGGGCCGGCTCCGCCTCACCTCCCGTTGTCGAGGGTCTTGGCCATCCGACTGTTGTCCGCAGCGACTGACCATAATCTGGCCGATCGGGCGCCGCCCCGCAATTGTGCGGTAGCGTTACACGCCTGATCGGGGGTGTGCCGCCGAAAGATGGGCCGAGAACCCGGTCGGGGTGGCGGACCCACCCGATCCGCAGGTTCTTCGGCCTTTGGTGGAGGGCTGTCGTCGAAAGGTCATGCAACCGGCGCGCGCGGGGTTGGCTTCCACCGCTTTTCCCGCCGACAAAATTCAACTACCGCCAAAAGAAATGGGAACCATCCGAAACCTCGCGAACCGTGCGAGGGGCAGGAAGATCTTGTTGGGTAGGGGGTACTTCACTTCCTTCGTGGTCGGGTCCCGGTCTCGTTATTATTTCCAGATCTGTGCCCTGGAAAGTCCCGCACAGGATGAACACCATGACCGAACCGACCAAAAGCCGCGCGCTGGCCTGTGTTCTGGGAGACATGGACCTGGTCCGGCCGCTCGGCCTCGCCGGAATCCCGTGCGCGGTGGTCGCACAGCCGGGTAGCCCGATCACGCATTCGCGTTATACGCGAGCCGTGATACCCGCGGGCGAGGCGGCGACCGATCCCGAGGGGCTGCTGGACGCGCTGGTCCGCTTCGGATCGGCCCAGCCGGAGCCACCCGTCCTCTATTACGAGGAGGACGCGCAGCTTCTCCTTCTGTCCCGCGAGCGGGAGCGGCTCTCGCGCGTCTTCCGCTTCATCATGGCCGATGCGGAGCTTGTGGAAAACCTCGTCGACAAGTCCCGCTTCCAGGCCCTGGCGGAACGTCTCGACCTGCCGGTGCCGGCCACACGGCGCCTGCACCCGTCGCGCGACGCGGCACCCGTCGATCTCGGGCTGCGTTACCCGATCATCGTGAAGCCGCTGACCCGCTGCAAGGCGTGGGACGAGATGGAGGCGGGCAAGGCCCTGCGGATCGACGCGCCGGACGACTTGCGGACCGAATGGCCTCGGCTGGCCGCCACGGGGCTCGCCTTCCTCGCCCAGGAACTGGTTCCCGGACCGGAAACCCGGATCGAGAGCTATCACGTCTATGTCGATGCCCGTGGCGAGGTCGCCGGCGAGTTCACCGGCCGGAAGATCCGGACCTACCCGGGAACCTACGGGCACAGCACCGCCCTGACCATCACCGACGAGTCCGATGTCGCGGCGCTCGGCCGCGACGTGGTCGCCCGGATCGGGCTGCGGGGCGCCACGGCGAAGCTCGACTTCAAGCGTGCGCCGGACGGCCGCCTCCATCTGCTGGAGATCAACCCGCGCTTCAACCTCTGGCACCATCTGGGCGCCGTCTCCGGCGTGAACCTGCCGGCCCTGGTGCAGGCCGACCTGACCGGCCAGCCGCGCCCGTTGGTGCAGCGCCCGCGCGTCGGCGCCAGCTGGTGCCACATCACCAAGGACCGGCTGGCCGCCCGCGAGGCGGGGATGCCCACCCTGGCCTGGGCGAGCTGGATGTTGCGCTGCGAGGCGAAGTCGCTGGTCTGGGACGACCCGATGCCCTTCCTCCGGAACCAGCTCGCGCGCCTCGGCCTGTCCGGCCGGAAGGCCGCCGGCACCGAGGGCAAAGGCAAGGGCAAGGGCTGGGCCGGCACATGAAGTTCGCCATCCTGTCCGACATCCACGCCAACCTGGAGGCGTTGCGCGCCGTCCTGGACCGCATCGACCAGGAGGGGGCCGACCGCATCGTCTGCCTCGGCGATGTCGTCGGCTACAACGCCGATCCTTCCGACTGCATCCGCCTGCTGCGCGAACGGAACGCGCTCTGCGTCGCCGGCAACCACGACCGCGCCGTCACCGGCCAGATCACGACGGAGGGGTTCAGCAGCATCGCCGCCCGCGCCGTGGGCTGGACCGGGCGGCGGCTGGATGCGGAGGACATCGGCTGGCTGGCCGGGTTGCCGTTGAAGGCGGAGGCCGGCGGGCAGATCGTGGCCGTCCATGGCGCGCTGCACCCGGACGTGGGCTGCGAGATCGTCCGGCTCGACAATGAGGAGCGCCGGCGGCTCAGCTTCGAGGCGCTCGCCGCCCATCCCTCCGGTGCCCGGGTCTGCGTCTTCGGCCACACCCACCGCCAGGGCGTGTACGAATGGCGGGACGGCAAGGAGCGCGCGCTGTCCGGCGACGACATCGATCTGCGGCGGGACGCCCTGTACCTGATCAATCCGGGAACGGTGGGCGAGCCGCGTGGACGGGACTGGCGCGCGGCTTATCTTATTTTCGACTCGGAGCGGCACAGCGTGGCTCTCCGCCGCGTTCCTTACGACAGGGCGGCGGCGCTGGCGAAGACGCGGCGGGCGGGGCTCGCGCCCCGCTTCTCGCAGGTGCCCGCACCCATCCGCTGGAAGCTCATTCAGGGCATGCGCGCGCTCGGAATCTACGACTTGGCGAAGAGGCTGACGCGCCCGAGAAGCGGCGGACGCATCGACGCGACATAAGGCGGAGCGGTCTCGGCTGATCCGTCGCTCCGAACACGCCGTACTGAGCAGGACCGATCGAAATCGCTTGCGGAGACCCTCGCACATGAACACCGGGCCGTCCATCGACGAGGGGCAAGCCCTTATCGATATCGATTTCTTACCCCTGGATCGCGTTCCCGACCTGAAAGGGCGCTGGACCGACCTGGAAAGCCGCGCCGACGGCTCCTTCTTCCTGTCCTGGCTGTGGGTCGGAAACTGGCTGGAGAAGCTTCCCCGCCGCGCCCGCCCGCATCTGCTGATCGCCCGCCGGGAGGGCTGGATCGTCGGGTTGGCCATCCTGTGCCCGCGCACGATCTGGCGGTTCGGGTTCCTGCGCACGCGCTGCTGGTTCCTGCATGAAACCGGCGACGCGCTGTTCGACCGCCTGTTCGTCGAATACAACGGCATCCTGGCCGACCAGAGCTGCGCCGAGGCCGTGAAGCTCGCCTGCTTCCGCTGGCTCGACCGGACGCTGGCCGATGGGGAGGAGCTGATCCTGGGCGGGCTTGAGGAGGAGGCCGAGCGCGCCGTCCGCCGGGTCGCCGCAGAGTCCGGCGACAGCGTCCAGTTGCGCGCCGCGGACTGCGCGCAGTGGGTGGACCTCGACCTCGTCCGCCGGGGCAAGGGCGGCTACCGCGCCTCGCTCGGCCGCAACACACGCTCCGCCGTCAACCGCGCCGCGAAGCTCTACGCCGAACGTGGCGCGGTGGAGTTCCGTGTGGCGGAAAGCGTCGAGGAGGCCCTGGCCGATTTCGCCCTGCTGGAAAAGATGCACCAGGCGCGCTGGAGCGCGCGCGGCCAGGCGGGGGCCTTCGACAACCCGGCCTTCCGGCCCTTTCACCACAATCTTATCGAGCAGGGGGTTCCCACCGGCGCGGTGCGGATGTGCCGCACCTCGGTCGGCGGGGCGACCATCGGGGTGCTCTACAACTTCGTTCACCGCGGCCGGGTGCTGAACTACCAGGGTGGCTTCGCCTACGAGCAGGACAACCGCCTGAAACCCGGCGTGCTGAGCCATGTGCTGGCCATCGAGGACGCGCTGGCGCGCGGCGAGAGCTGCTACGACTTCATGTCCACCCCATCGGGCCACAAGCCCCTGCTGTCCAACGCACAGGCCCCCATGAACTGGATCGCGGTCGGGCCGGACCGCATGACCCGCCAGGCGGAGGCGATGCTGCGGCAGGCGGCGGCCCAGGCTCGGCAGGCCTGCCGGAAGGTGCGGCGGGAACTCGGCCAGCTCAGCTGGCACCGGCCCGCAGGCTTTTGACGCTGCCTTCGGTGAAGCGGGCACAGAAAAGCCCGCCCCGTGGATGGCCGGGGCGGGCGTGAGTTTCCTGTATCGTCTGGCGCCGCGTGAACGGCACCGGCAACACCATGCGCTTCCGGCGCTCCCGTTGCACGGGAGGAGAGTCGGTAGGAATAACCCGGTGGAAAAGGCGAAAAAAGGGAAGCATCCCGCCGGAAAGGGTAGGGGCAGCCCCTCGGCCGCCCCTTCCAGCGTCAGGCCGCCCGCACTCAGGCCTCCTGCACTCAGGCCGCTCGGACCGTGGCGATGAAATGTTCAACCTCCTGGCGGAGCACGCCGGCCTCCCTGGACAGACCGCCGGCCGCACCCAGCACCTGGCTGGCGGCCGAGCCGGTTTCGGCGGCGGCCTGGTTCACGCCGGCGATGTTGTTGGACACCTCCTGGGTGCCGCGAGCGGCCTGCTGGACGTTGCTGGAGATGTCGCGGGTGGCCGCACCCTGCTGCTCGACCGCCGCGGCGATGGCGCCGGCGATCTCGTTCATGCGGGCGATGGTCTCCTCGATGCCCTCCACCGCGGCCTGCGCGCCGCCGGTGGCCTGCTGGATCTCCTGCACCTTGGCCTGGATCTCCTCGGTCGCCTTGGCGGTCTGGCCGGCGAGGCTCTTCACCTCCGTCGCGACCACCGCGAAGCCCTTGCCGGCGTCGCCGGCCCGCGCCGCCTCGATCGTCGCGTTCAGGGCCAGCAGGTTGGTCTGGCTGGCGATGGAGTTGATCAGGCCGACGACGTCGCCGATCTGGCGGACCGCCTCGACCAGCCCCTTGATCGTCTCGCCCGTGCGCTGGGTCTCGCTCACCGCCCGGCCGGCGATCTCGGTCGAGTTGGCGACCTGGCGGCCGATCTCCTGGATGGAGGCGGACAGCTCCTCGGTGGCGGTCGCCACCGTCTGCACGTTGCTGCTGGCCTGGTCGGACGCCGACGCCACGGCCATGGCCTGGCGGCTCGCTTCCTCCGCCGTGCCGGACATGGCGGTGGCGGCACCCTGCATCTGCGAGGCCGCCGAGGCCACCGTCTCCACCACGCCCTTCACGCTCATCTCGAACGCGTCGGCGAGCTTCAGCATCGCCTGCCGGCGCTCACGCTCGCTGCGGGCCTTCAGCTCCTCCTGCTCGGCCTGCATGCGGCGCATCTCAAGACCGTTGTCCTTGAAGACCTGGAGCGAGCGGGCGAGCGACCCGACCTCGTCCCTCCGCTCGACGCCTTCCACCGTCAGGGTCAGGTCACCCTGCGCGATCGTCGCCATCGCCGCCGCCATGCGCCTCAGCGGTCCCACCACGAAGCCGAGCACGATCCAGCCGAGCAGGAGAAGGCCGCCGGCCACGCCGACGACCGAAACGGCCAGCAGGTTGCGGTGGACCGCATCGGCGAGTTCGTCGGTCTCGGTCACGGTCCGCTCCATGCGCGCGGCCGCGAAGGCGCCGACGTCCGCCGCCAACTCGATCACCCTCTGGCGCGCGGGCCGCACAACCGAACGCGAGACGGCGCTGGCGTCCTCATTCTTGTTCCGTAGCCCGAGATCGATGGAGCGCCGGGCCGCCTCGTCGAAGGCGGCCAGCGCGTCGCGGAGCCCCTCGTTGATGGCGCGGCGCGCCGGGTCGTGGGAAAGGGACACCAACTCGTCGGCCAGGGAGCGTGCTTCCCGGATCGCGGCGTCGTAGTCCTTCGCCGAGGCCTGCATGATCGCCAGGTCGGTCTCGATGATGATGTTCTTCTCGGCGACCGTGGCGTCGTTGGCGCGCGCCATGATGGTCAGGGCCACGACCTGGCGCCGGGCGACCCGGCCGAGACCGTCGTTGGCGGCGTCGTTGAGCTGCGTGATGCCGGAAATCCCCTGCCACGCGATGGCGGTGACCACCGCCAGCATGACGGCGAGCGGCAGGGCAAGCTTGCCCAGCAGCGGCAGGTTCGAAAGCAGGCGCCTCATGATCATCCCCCCGGATGTGAAATGCAGCGGACCGGCGCGCCGGGCTTCCCGGCCACGATGCGGCATGTTGTCGCTAAAGCCGGAGGTTGCGCAATTGGGGTTAACCCTAACCTTCAGTCCACCCCGTTGTTCTGGACTGCCGGGACGGAGGGCAAAACAAAGCCCGCCTCCCCAGGGGGAAGGCGGGCCAAGGTGAGTTGGGGTGAGCGCTGGATCAGCACTCGCGCCGTGTAACAGTTCCCGGACCCGCCCTGTTGCCGGCCGGCCGTGAAAAAGCGTCGTGCGCGGCTCAGCCGGTCCGGTCCTTGCCGCCGAACAGCTTGTCGTGAGCGCTTTTCAGGTGCCCGCGCATGGCCGCCCGCGCCCGCTCGGGGTCGCGGCTGCGCAGCGCCTCCCGGATCAGCCGATGGTCGCTGCACATCGAGGCCATGATCTCCCGGTTCGAATAGGCCCGCTCGAAGCTGGCGTAGAAGGAGGTTTCCCGCTTCTTCCACATCAGCTCGACCACCTCGGTGAAGACGGGATTGCCGGTCATCTCGCCGATCAGCAGGTGGAAGCGCCGGTCATGGGTGTGGAAGGCGTCCATGTCCGCCGTCTCGCCCTCCATCATCCCGATCAGGGCGTCCATCCGCCCGAACTGGGGCTCGGTCGCGTTGCGGGCGGCCAGGGCCGCGACCTCGCCCTCGATGGCCTCGCGCGCTTCCAGCAGCTGCTCCACACCGACATCCTCGGCGGCGGGAACCTCGCTGGCGTCGGGCAGGTCGGAGCGGACATAGACGCCGTTTCCGGTGCGGATCTCGACCCAGCCGTTGATCTCCAGCGCGATCAGCGCCTCGCGCACAGACGAGCGGCTGACGCCGAGCTGCTTCGCCAGATCGCGCTCCGCCGGGAGAAGCTGGCCGGCGGCGAATCGCCCGTCGCGGATCGCCTGGATCAGGAGGTTCGAGATCTGGCGGTACAGGCGCTGGACCTTCACGGTCGGCAACAGCATGAGTCGGGGCTCCGGCGGAGGTCGCACCCCTGCGAGTATCAAGTTTTCCCTTGAAGCACAACCGCGCTTCGCCAAGACTGCCGGCATCACTGGTCAGGCCACTGGTCCATCAGGCCGGGAGAACGAGCCTTTCGAGGAGGACAGCGCATGAAGATGAGTTTCAGGTGGTACGGCGATTCCGACCCGATCCCGCTCGCCCACATCCGGCAGATTCCGGGCATGCACGGCATCGTGTCCGCCGTCTACGACGTGCCCGTGGGGGAGGCCTGGCCGGTCGCCAACATCCGCGCGCTGAAGGAGAAGGTCGAGGCGCACGGCCTGGCGCTCCACGTCATCGAGAGCGTGCCCGTGCATGAGGACATCAAGCTCGGCAAGCCGACGCGCGACCGTCTGATCGACAATTACTGCACGACCCTGCGCAACCTCGCCGAATGCGGCGTCAAGGTCGTCTGCTACAACTTCATGCCGGTCTTCGACTGGACGCGCACCGACCTGGAAATGCGGCTGCCGGACGGCTCGACCACGCTGGCCTTCGACGTGGCGGCGGTGGAGGGCATCGACATCAGCCAGGGCATCTCGCTGCCGGGCTGGGACAGCAGCTACCGCCCGGAGGAGCTGAAGCGCCTTCTCGCCGAATACGCGTCGGTGGACGAGGAGGCCCTGTGGCGGAACCTCGAACATTTCCTGAAGCGCGTCATCCCGGCGGCGGCCGAGGCGGGCATCCGCATGGCGATCCATCCCGACGACCCGCCCCGGCCGATCTTCGGGCTGCCCCGCATCGTGAAGAACCGCGACGACCTAGCTCGGCTGCTCGCCGTGGTGGACGATCCCGCCAACGGCCTCACCCTGTGCTCGGGCTCGCTCGGCGCCGACATCCGCAACGACGTGCCGGCGATGGTGCGCGAGTTCGGCGCGCGCGGCCGCATCCATTTCGCGCATCTGCGCAACGTGAAGGTCAACGAGGCTGGCGATTTCCACGAGACCAGCCACCGCTCGGCGGACGGCTCGCTCGACATGGCCGAGATCGTGAAGGCTTATTACGAGACGGGCTTCGACGGCTACGCCCGTCCCGACCATGGCCGCATGATCTGGGGCGAGACCGGCAAACCCGGCTACGGCCTGCACGACCGGGCGCTCGGGGCCGTCTACCTGAATGGCCTGTGGGAGGGCATCGCCAAGGAGCGGGGCGGCAAGCCGGCCGGCGCGCCGCAGTAACGCCCCGGCCCTACAGGCCCAGCTCGGTGAGGCCGGGATGGCCGTCGGGGCGCGGTCCGGCCTCCCACAGGAACTTGCGCTCCTCCTCCCGGATGGGGACGTCGTTGATGCTGGCTTCGCGCCGGCGCATCAGGCCTTTTTCGTCGAACTCCCACTGCTCGTTGCCGTGGGAGCGGAACCAGCTCCCGGCGCCGTCCCGCCATTCATACTGGAAGCGGACGGCGATGCGGTTCCCGTGGAAGGCCCACAGCTCCTTGATCAGCCGGTAGTCGCGCTCCCGCTCCCACTTGCGGGTGAGAAACGCGACGATGGCCGGGCGGCCGGTCAGGAACTCCGACCGGTTGCGCCAACGGCTGTCCGGCGTGTAGGCGAGCGCCACCCGCTCCGGGTCGCGCCGGTTCCAGGCATCCTCGGCCATGCGGACCTTCCGCACGGCCGTCTCGAAGGTGAAGGGGGGAAAGGGCGGCCTTTCCTCCAGGGGTGCCGTAGCCATGGGCGATTCCTTCATGGGCGGTTCCTCCGCTGGTTGGGACGCCCTCCCCGGCGGGCGGAAAGGGCGCTCCGTCCGGTCAGTAGCTCCGGTAGGGCAGGAACTTGCCGGACATGGTGATCTTCACCCGGTCGCCCTTGGGGTCGGGCAGCCGCTCCATCACCATGTCGAAATCGATGGCGCTCATGATGCCGTCGCCGAACTCCTCCTGGATCAGCTCCTTCCAGGTGGTGCCGTAGACCGACACCAGCTCGTAGAGCCGGTAGATCAGCGGGTCGGTGGGGACGGCGGTGGGCAGGGAGCCCCGGTAGGGAATCTCCTGGAGCATCAGCGTCTCCTCCTCGTCCAGCTCGAACAGGTCGGCGGCGACGGTGGCCTGCGCCTCGGTCAGCTTCATCTGGCCGAGCAGCGCCGCGGTGATGAGGATGGGGGAGCAGCCGCCGATGCGCTCGCCGATCTCGGCCCAGCTCATCCGCTTCATGCGCTTCCTGCTCAGGATCTTCTCGGTGAGGTCTTCGCGCTTCATGGTCGGGGTCTCCTTATGCGACGTCGGTGTGGTGGGAGGACCGGGCCCGTTCGGGCGCGGCGTTGTTCACCGCCAGGGCGGGTTCGGCCTCGCCGGGCCGGACCTCGGGCGGGTGTCTCGGGTCCCACCCGCCCTCGGCGGCCTCCCGCGCGAAGTCGCGCGAGCGGTCCACCAGGAAGTCGAGCAGGTGGTTGCGGATCCGGTAGTAGTGCGGGTGCCGGTGCATCTCGTGCCGGCTGCGGTCGCGCGGCAGCGTGTTGACCACGATCTCGGCGACGCGGGCGCCCGGCCCGTTGGTCATCAGCACGATGCGGTCGGCGAGCAGCATCGCCTCGTCGATGTCGTGCGTGATCATGAAGGTCGTCTGCTGCGCCTCGCGGCAGAGCCGCAGCACCTCGTCCTGGAGCATGCCGCGCGTCAGCGCGTCCAGCGCCGAGAAGGGCTCGTCCATCAGCAGCATCTTCGGCTCGACCGACAGGGCGCGGGCGATGCCCACCCGCTGCTTCATGCCGCCGGAGAGCTGGGCCGGGCGCTTGTCCTCCGACCCGGCCAGCCCGACCAGCCGCACGTAATGGCGGGCGTGCTCCTGCACCCGCGCCCGGCTCCAGTCCGGGTGGCGGGAGCGGACGGCGAAGGCGACGTTTCCCGCCACCGACATCCAGGGCATGAGCGCGTGCCCCTGGAAGATGACGGCACGGTCGAGGCTCGGCCCCGCGATCTCCCGCCCGTCGGCGATGGCGGTTCCGCCCGAGGCGCGCTCCAGCCCCGCCAGCACGTTCAGGATGGTGGTCTTGCCGCAGCCCGAATGCCCGATGAGGCAGACGAACTCGCCGCGCTTCACGGAGAACCAGAGGTCCTCGAAGATCGTGGTCTCGCCCTTGCCGGACGCCGCCGGATAGCGCTTGGCGAGGCCCTCCACGCTGATGAGGGGTCGTTCGGTCATGGCAAGGGGCCTTATTCGGGGTAGGTGACGAGGCGGGCGAGGCGGGCGAGCGCCAGGTCGAGCGCCATGCCGACGAGCCCGATCAGCAGGATCGCGGTCACGATGCTGGGGATGGACAGGTTGTTCCACTCGTTCCAGACGAAGTAGCCGATGCCCGTCCCGCCCACGAGCATCTCCGCCGCCACGATGACGAGCCAGGCGATGCCGATGGAAATGCGCATCCCCGTCATGATGGTCGGGGCGGCCGCCGGAAGGATCACGGTGAAGGCCCGGCGCAGGGGGCCGACCTCCAGCGTGCGGGCGACGTTCAGCCACTCCTTGCGCACGGCGGCGACACCGAAGGCGGTGTTCATCAGCATCGGCCAGATCGAGCAGATGAAGATGACGAAGATCGCGGACACCGCGCTGTCCTTGATCGTGTAGAGCGCCAGCGGCATCCAGGCGAGCGGCGAGATGGGCTTCAGCACCTGGATGAAGGGGTCGAGCGCCCGGTGCAGCAGCGGCGACATGCCGATCAGGAAACCCAGCGGGATCGCCACCAGCGCCGCCAGCAGATAGCCCGTCAGCACCCGCCCGATGGAGAAGGCGAGCTGGATGCCGATTCCCATGTCGTTCGTGCCGCGCACGTAGAAGGGGTCGGCGACATGCTTCCACAGCGCGGCGCCCACCTCGGCCGGCGTCGGAAAGGCCGACTTCTGGCCCTGCGCGGCGGCGGCACCCAGCAGCTTGGCGTATTCCGGATCGACCGCCCCGGTCCCGGCCTCCGGCAGGGTCGCCACGTGCCAGGCGAGGATGAAGGCCAGCAGGAGCCCGGCCGAGAGGAGCCAGCCTCTCAGGCGGGCCGAGCCCCGCTCACCGATGAGTCCGGCGGCCATCCTCACGCCCTCCGGATCGGGAAGCTGGCGATGTACTCCTCGGGCCGGGCCGGGTCGAAGGGCTTGCCCATGACCGAGAAGCCCTTGTAGGTCTCGGCCGGCGGGGTCAGCCCGTTCTCGCGCATCAGCCGGGCGGCGTCGGTCGCCAGGAACACCTCCTCCGCCACCTTGCGGTAGTCGAGGTCGCCCTTCACCTGCCCCCAGCGCTTCATCTGGGTCATGATCCAGACCGCGAAGCTGTGCCAGGGGAAGGGGTCGAAATCGATGCGGTTGGGCTGCCGGACCACGTTGCCGAGCCCGTCGGCGAAGGTGCCCGTCAGCACCTGCTCCACCACCGTGACCGGCTGGTTCAGGTAGTTCTGCCCGGCGATCGCCTCGGCGATCCCCTTGCGGTTGTCGGGCCGGGAGGCGTAGGCGGTGGCGTCGATGATCGCCTTCAGCAGCGCGCCGTAGGTGTTCGGCATGGTGGTGACGAACTCCCGGCTGGCGGCGAAGGCGCAGCAGGGATGGCCGTCCCAGATGCTGCGCGACAGGGTGTGGATGAAGCCCACCCCGTCATAGACGGCGCGCTGGTTGACCGGGTCTGGCGCCAGGAAGCCGTCGAGATTGTCGGCCCGCAGGTTGGCGACCATCTCCGGCGGCGGCACCGCGCGGATCTGCACGTCGGTGTCGGGATCGAGGCCATGCTCGGCCAGGAAGTAGCGCAGCAGGTAGTTGTGCATCGAATAGTCGAAGGGCACGGCGAACTTGAAGCCCTTCCACTGCTTCGGGTCGCGCTTGTCCTTGTGCTTGACCGACAGGGTGATCGCCTGGCCGTTGATGTTCTCCACCGCAGGCATGGTGTAGGGGATCGGGTTCGACCCGGCGCCGAGCGAGATGGCGATGGGCATCGGCGACAGCATGTGCGCCGCGTCGTATTCCTTGTTCAGCGTCTTGTCGCGGATCACCGCCCATCCGGCGGTGCGCACCACGTCCACGTTCAGCCCGTGCTTGGCGTAGAAGCCCATGGGCTGCGCCATGATGATGGGGGTGGCGCAGGTGATGGGGATGAAGCCGACCTTCAGGTCCTTCTTCTCCAGCGGGCCGCCCTCGGCCAGCGCCTCCGTCGCGAATCCCAGCGGCAGGGCGGCTGCGATGGCCGCCATGGCGGTCGAGCCGCCGACCGCGCGCAGGAAGGCGCGGCGGGTGGCGTCATGCGGGAACAGGGCGCGGACGACGGCGCCCTCGACGACGCGGCCCAGCCGCGCCTGCTCGCCCTCGATGGCCGACGCGTGCTCGGACTCCGACGCGTGGCGGCCGCAGGAGCAGCCGGCGCGGGCGAGGCGGTGCGCGGGATCGAAGGGATCGTCGAAGGTGGCCATGGCTGTCTCTCCCCGTGGAAGGCGACGCGGTCCCGCGTCCATGGCCCCTTCCTCAGCAAGCCGCGTACCAGAAGCGGCGCTGGTGGAAATCCAAGCTTTCCAAGGGCTTCGCGAAATCCCGGCTTGACGGGATTTCGTAAATCACGAATTATCGTGAGATGCTTCACGAGAATTCGTCATCGTCCCGCTTCGGCCCCGCCTTCGCTCATGGGCTGGAGGCCGCGCTGGTCGTCGATCCGCAATCGGCGCGAATCCTCGACGCCAACCCGGCGGCCTGCCGGCTGCTCGGCTACGACCGCGACCTGCTGCGGAGCATGCCCGTCACGGAACTGCACCGCGGGCAGGAGGCGGATCTCGTCGTCTTCACCGAGGCGGTGCTGAGCAAGGGCGGCTACTGGACGCGCCGCCTGTCCGCCCGGCACGCGGCGGGACAGACGCTGGCGCTGGAATATGCGGGGGCCGTCCTGCCGGACCCGGCGCCGGGCGGGACGCCCCTGCTGCTGCTGACGCTCCGCGACCTGGACGCCCAGCGCCGCCGCGACATCGACGCGGAGGCGGAACTGTACATGCGCGACGGCATCGGCGAATGGCGCCGGGTGGAACGCGTCTTCCAGGACATCGAGCGGGAGAACCGGCTGATCCTCCAGGCGGCGGGGGAGGGGATCTATGGCGTGGACGCCGAGGGCCGGACGACCTTCGTGAACGCCGCCGCCGAACGCATCCTCGGCTGGACGGCGGAGGAGATGCTGGGGCGCGACATGCATGGGAAGGTCCATCACCACCGCGCCGACGGCACCGACTATCCCTCGCACGAATGCCCGATCTACGCGGCCTTCCGGAAGGGCAAGGTGCAGCGCGTCTCCGACGAGGTGTTCTGGCGCCGCGACGGGCGGCCGGTCTGGGTGGAATACACCAGCACGCCGATCCGCGCCGGCGGCATGGTGGTGGGCGCGGTGATCGTCTTCCGCGACGTGACCGAACGGCGCGAGGCGGACGAGCGGCTGCGCGCCGCGCTAGCCGAGGTGGACCGGCTGCGCCGGCGGCTGGAACTGGAGAACGCCTACCTTCAGGAGGAGATCCGCATCACCGGCAACCATCGGGGCATCATCGGCCGCAGCGCCGCGATCCAGAAGATCCTGAGCCAGGTGGAGCTGGTGGCCCCGACTGACGCCGGCGTGCTCGTGACCGGAGAGTCCGGCACAGGGAAGGAGCTGATCGCACGCGCCATCCACGACTCCAGCCGCCGCAGCGGCCGGCCGCTGATCCGCGTGAACTGCGCCGCCGTCCCGCGCGAGCTGTTCGAGAGCGAGTTCTTCGGCCATGCGCGGGGTGCCTTCACCGGCGCGCTCCGCGACCGGGTCGGCCGGTTCGAGCTGGCCGACGGCGGCACCCTGTTCCTGGACGAGGTCGGCGAGATCCCGCTGGAGCTTCAGGGCAAGCTGCTGCGCGTCCTCCAGGAGGGCCAGTTCGAGCGGGTGGGGGAGGAGCGCACCCGCAAGGTGGACGTCCGCATCGTCGCCGCGACCAACCGCGACCTGCGCGCCGAGGTGGCGGCGGGACGTTTCCGCCAGGACCTCTATTTCCGGCTGAACGTCTTCCCCATCGAGTCCCCGCCACTCCGCGACCGGCCGGAGGACATCCCTCTGCTGGCGTCGCATTTCCTGCGGGACGTGACCCGCAAGCTGAACACGGGGGAGGCGAGCCTCAGCGAAGGGGACGTCCGGCGCCTGACGGCCTACCGCTGGCCGGGCAACGTCCGGGAACTCCAGAACGTCATCGAGCGTGCGGCCATCCTCGCCCGCAACGGGCGCATCCATCTGGACATTCCGGAAAGCCCGGCGGAGGAGCCCGACGCAGCCGCTCCGGTTCGCCTCCCGGCGTCCGGCCCCGTGGACAGGGCGGCGGATGCGGTGGCGCCGGTCGAGACGGAGGCGGAGCGGCGGGAGCGGGAACGGGCCAACATCATGGCGGCGTTGCGCAGGACGGGCGGCAAGGTGTCCGGCCCCGGCGGGGCCGCCGAGCTTCTGGGCCTGCGCCCGACCACCCTGGCGTCGCGCATCAAGGCGCTGGGCATCGACGTGGACCGCAAGGGCGCCGCCAGGCCGCGCTGACGCGCTCCGGCCCGGCGGGCGGGTATTAGTGCTTGCGCGCCTTATCCCCGTCCGGGGCCGGCCTGACGTTGCGCGGGGCCGCGACCTGGGCCGGAGCCATGGTCTGGCGCGCTTCGCCGCCATCCCTCCCGGCGGTATCAGCGCCTTGGCCATCGTCGCGCGACGGCAGTATGTGGCGCGCGGCCTCCACCAGCACCCCCGTCGCCACGCCGGTCGCCGCCTCCGCGATGCCACGTGTCAGGCTCGAACCGGTGTTCGCGGTGCCGCGGCCAGCGTCCGCGACGGCGTGGCGGGCCTTCTTGTTGCTGGTGATGGCAGCGGCCATGGCCGCCAACGCGCTCGCCGCGATCTCGCGGCCCTGCGGCGTTTCCAGGAATTGCACGATCGATCCACTGGACTTGCGGATGGCCTTCGGAATCTTGATGCCCGCGATCTTCTTCGGAAGTTTGAACGCCTGTTTCTTCGCCTTGCCCATGATCCAGCCCGCGTTTTTTGTGAAATCTCCCCTCTGAAACAGGACCGTAACCGTAAGGGTTCCACTCTCCGCATGCCCGTACGCAAGCGCCATGTAGAGTCTAATATGTTGGATACCAAACTGGGCGATGCTAAGGTGGCGTCTGGACGTGCCTCCGACATCGCAGCCGCCCGCCTCGCTGGGCCGGATTGCCGACGGGTTCCAAGGATCCCCGGCAGGTCCGGACGCGCCCGCCAAGGCGAGGACCGGGCATGGGAAAACAGACAAGGACAGGAGTTCACCGGGACATGGGGGACTACAGCACCTTCTTCCTCGCACTCGCCCAGATCATCTGGATCAACATCCTGCTGAGCGGCGACAACGCCGTCGTCATCGCGCTCGCCTGCCGTTCGCTGCCGCCGCACCAGCAGAAGCTGGGCATCGTGCTGGGCACCGCGCCGGCCGTGGTGCTGCGCGTCCTCTTCACGATCTTCATCGTCTATCTGCTGGAGGTGCCCTACCTGAAGCTGGTGGGCGGCCTTCTCCTGCTCTGGATCGCCTATCAGCTCATGGCGCCGGGCGACGAGGGCGGCCATGACGTCAAGGCCGGCGGCTCGCTGATGAGCGCGGTGAAGACCATCGTCATCGCCGACGCGGTGATGAGCCTCGACAACGTCATCGCGATCGCGGCGGCGGCCAAGGGCGACATGCTGCTGCTGATCCTGGGTCTGGGCGTCAGCATCCCAATGATCATCTTCGGCAGCACGCTGGTCCTCGCCGCCATCAACCGCTTCCCGCTGCTCGTCACGGCGGGTGCCGCCCTGCTGGGCTACATCGCGGGCGAGGTCATCGTCAGCGATCCGAGCCTGCACGGGTGGGTCGAGCATTCCATGCCCTCGCTCCATCTCGTGGCGCCGCTGGTCGGGGCGGTCGGTGTCGTGCTGGCCGGCTACGCCGCGGCGCGCGCGGCGGCACGGACGGAGGTGGAGGAAGGGGCCGGCGGCTGACCGCCGGCGCCCCGCTGTCTCCACGGCGCAAGCATCAGCCCAGCAGCGCTTTCACCTCCGCCAGGGTCGGAGCCGCATCGGCCGCTCCGATCCGGGTGGTGGCGAGCGCGCCGCAGGCGGCGGCGAAGCGCACCGCTGCCGGCAGTTCATCGCCGCGCGCCAGCGCGAAGGCCAGCCCGCCGTTGAAGCAGTCCCCGGCCGCCACCGTGTCGATGGCGCGGACCGGGAAGGCCGGCACGAAGCCCTCCGCGCCCTGCCCGCGGAAATAGACGCCCTGCGCGCCCATCTTCACGACGGCGATGCCCAGGCCGCGCTCCGCCAGCCGGGCCGCGGCCGCGGCGGCTTCCTCCGGCGTTCTCGGCCGGATGCCGACCAGGGCCTCGGTTTCGGTCTCGTTGGGCGTCATGATGTCGGCGGCGCGCAGCGCCTCCTCCGGCAGGCCGGCCGCCGGCGCCGGTGCCGGGTCCAGTATGACCCGCCCGCCGCCCGCGCGGGTCAGGGCCGCCGCCGCCAGCGCCGTGGCCAGCGGGATTTCCAGCTGAAGCAGCAGGACCGACGCGTTTCTGAACAGGGGTGCCGCAGCCTCCACGTCGGAGCGGTCCACCGCCATGTTGGCGCCGCCGATCACGGTGATGCAGTTCTCCCCCGAATCCTCCACGCCGATCACGGCGATGCCCGTGGGGTTGCCGCCGTCGGCCCGCAGGTGGCCGGTGCCGACCCCGAACCCGGCGAGGCGCGCGCGCGCCATCTCGCCGAAGGCGTCGGTGCCGGTGCGCCCGGCCATCTCCACCCGCGCGCCCAGCCGGGCGGCGGCGGCGGCCTGGTTGCCGCCCTTGCCGCCCAACCCCATGCTGTAGCGGTTGCCGTGGATGGTCTCGCCGGGGCGGGGCAGACGCCCGCTGTAGGCGCAGACGTCGATGTTGACGCTGCCGAAGACGGCGATCGGGGACGTACCGGTGTCGGTCATGCTTGCCTCGTGGAAGGCCGGCCCACGGACCCGCGCAGGACGAGTTCGGGCGGCAGGGAGATCAGGTCCGGCAGGGGCCGTTCCTCTTCGAGATGGTCGATCAGCAGTTCGGCCGCGCGCGCGCCCAGCGCCCCCGCCGACTGGCGCACGGTGCTGAGCGGCGGGGTGAGATAGGCGGCAAGCTCGATGTCGTCGTAGCCCAGCACCGAAAGGGCGTCCGGCACCCTCAGCCCGCGTTCCTGCGCCGCCCGCAGGACGCCGACGGCCATCATGTCGTTGAAGGCGAAGACCGCGTCGGGCGGTTCGGGCAGGGCGAGCAGCTCCAGGGCCGCGGCATAGCCGCCGGCCATCGTCAGGTCGGCCTCGCGGACCAGCGACCGGTCCACGGCCAGCCCGGCCTCTTCCAGCCCCAGGGCGAAGCCCTCGAACCGGCTGCGGGAGCGCTGGTGTGGGCCGGGGCCGGTGATGCAGGCGATGCGGCGGAAGCCGCAGCCGAGCAGCAGCCCGGCCCCCAGCCGGCCGCCCCGCACCGAATCGTCGGCGACGGCGCAGCAGCCGTCCCGCGGCGGGCTGTCGAGCAGCAGGCGCGGCAGGCCGGGGGCGCGCGCCTCCACCACCTCCAGGAAGGCGAGGTCGGCGTTCGACGTCATCACCACCAGACCGTCGATGCGGCGGCTGTGCAGGGAATCGAAGCAGCGCAGCTGCTTGTCCAGATCGTCGTCGGAGTTGCAGAGGATCAGGCTGTAGCCGCGCTCGAAGGCGGCGGTCTCCAGCCCGTGGATGACCTGGGCGAAGAAGGGGTTGGAGCTGGCGGTGACGATCATGCCCAGCGTGCGGGTGCGGCTGCCCTTCAGCGCGCGGGCGATGCCGTTCGGCGCGTAGCCGAGCGTTCCGATGGCGTCCCGGACCAGCCGTGCGGTCTCCGGCGCCACGAAGCGCGTGCCGTTGATCACGTGGGAGACGGTGCTGACCGACACGCCGGCGGCGCGGGCCACATCCCTGATGGTCGCCATGTTCGGTTGCTCGCAGAAGGAAGCCGTTCCGGCGCAAGCACCTCCCCGGCCGGCGGGCGGCAAGGGAGGCGCCGGCGGCCTTACTTCGTCACGAGCTTCAGTTCGACCGGCAGGGAGGCCGGGACCGTCTCGCCCTTCAGCAGCTTGGCGGCGGTCTCGACGCCCAGCTCGCCGATCAGCGCCGCCTGCTGGGCGACGGTGGCGTGCAGGCTGCCGTCGCGGACGGCGGCCACGCCGTCCTCGGTGCCGTCGAAGCCGATCACCGGGATCTCGCGGCCCGAGGCCTGGATTGCCTTGGCGGCGCCCAGCGCCATCTCGTCGTTGTGGGCGAAGACGGCGTCGATCTTCGGCTGCGCCTGGAGGATGTTCTCCATCACGGTCAGGCCCTTGGTGCGGTCGAAGTCCGCCGGCTGGCTGGCGACGACCTTGATGCCGGACGCCTTGTCCACGACCTCGTGGAAGCCCTGGCCGCGCTCGCGCGCCGCCGAGGCGCCGGGCACGCCCTGCAGCTCGACCACCGAACCCTGGCCGCCCAGCGTGTCGACCAGCAGCTTTCCGGCCATGCGCCCGCCGGCGACGTTGTCGGACGCGATGTGCGCGGCGACCTTGCCGCCGCTGGCCGAGCGGTCCAACGTGATGACCGGGATCTCGGCCCGGTTGGCGGCGCGGACGGCCGAGCGCACGGCGTCCGAATCCGTCGGGTTCACCATCAGCAGCTTGACCTTCTTGTTCACCACGTCCTCGACGTTCGCCAGCTCCTTGGCCGGGTCGTTCTGGGAGTCGAGGACCAGAAGGTCATAGCCGAGCGCCTTGGCCTTGGCTTCCGCCCCGTTCTTCAGGTTCACGAAGAAGGGGTTGTTCAGGGTCGAGACGACCAGGGCGATGCTGTCCGCCGCCTGGGCCGAGGCCGACGCCATGATGGCCGTGGCCGCGAGGGCCGCCGTGAGGAACTTGCGCATGGTGATTCCTTCCTTCGAGGTTTGCCGAACCGGTCTTTCAGCGCCGGTTCAGTGGGATTTGCGGCGGTCCAGCAGGACCGCGAGCAGGATGACGGCGCCCTTGGCGATCATCTGGTAATAAGAGGACACGTCCATCAGGTTGAGCGCGTTGTTGAGGACGCCGATGATGAGCGCCCCCACCAGGGTGCCGAAGAGGGAGCCGCGGCCGCCCGACAGGCTGGTGCCGCCGACGACCACCGCGGCGATGGCGTCCAGCTCGTAGCTGGCGCCGGCGGTCGGCTGCGCGCTCTCCAGCCGGGCGGTCAGGATGACGCCGGCGAGTGCCGCCAGAAGGCCGGAAAGCGCGTAGACGGCGGTCTTCACCCGGTTGACGCCGATGCCCGACAGCCGCGCCACCACCTCGTTCCCGCCCACCGCGTAGGTGTAGCGGCCGAAGCGGGTCAGCGTCAGCACCACGGCGCCCAGGGCGAAGACCAGGGCCGCGATCAGCACCGGCACGGGCAGGCCCAGCACATAGCCGCCGCCGACCGACCAGAAGGCGTCCGCCGCCGCGCCTTCGCCCGTGGTGATCGGCCGCCCGTCGGTGTAGACCAGCGTGGCGCCGCGCAGGATGGTCATGGACACCAGCGTGGCGATGAAGGGCTGCACCGCGCCCACGCCCACGGCAATGCCGTTGGCGGCCCCCAGCCCGGCGCCCAGCGTCAGGGCCAGGGCGACCGCCAGCCACAGGTTCACGTCCGCGCCGACGAGCGAGGCGCAGACCGCCCCGCAGATCGCCAGGACCGATCCGACCGACAGGTCTATGCCGCCCGACAGGATCACGAAGGTCATGCCGACGGCGATGACCGCGTTGATTGAGGTCTGCCGCAGGATGTTCAGCAGGTTGTCCACCGTCAGGAAGCTGGGGCTCAGCAGCGAGACGGCCGCCATCAGCAGGACGAGGCCGACGAGGGGCTTGTTGCGGGACAGGAAGGTCTTCAGCGGGTCCATGATCGTCTCTATTCCCAGCGTCGGGCGGCGGCTGTCAGGTCAGGCGACGGCGCGGGCCAGGATCTTCTCCTGGGTCGCCTCGCCGCGGTCGAAGCGGCCGGTCAGGCGGCCGCCGGACATCACCAGGATGCGGTCGGCCAGCCCCAGAAGCTCCGGCATGTCCGAGGACATCAGCAGGATGCACAGCCCCTTCGCCTTCAGTTCGTTGATCAGCGTGTAGATCTCGCGCCGCGCGCCCACGTCGACGCCGCGCGTCGGCTCGTCCAGGATCACCACCTTGGGCGCGAGCAGTAGCGCCTTCGCCAGCGACACCTTCTGCTGGTTGCCGCCGGACAAGGTGCGGATCTCCGCGTCGATGTCCCGCGCCTTGACCGAGAAGGCGTCCATGAAGCGGCGCACGGCGGAGCGCTCCTCGCCCCGGCGGATCAGCCCGCCGGGCCGGCTCAGACCCTCCAGTGCGGCGAGCGACATGTTGGTCTGGATCGAATGGGCCTGGATCAGCCCCTCGAACTTGCGGTCCTCCGGCACATAGGCGATGCCGGCCCGCACGCCGTCGCGCGGGTGGCCGAGCCTGACCTCGGCGCCGTCCACGCGCACGCGGCCGCCGCTGAGCGGGTTGGCGCCGTAGATGGCCTTGGCGAGTTCGGTCCGGCCGGCGCCCATCAGCCCGGCGAAGCCGACGATCTCGCCGCCGGCTGCCGTGAAGCTGACGTCGTTCACGCCCGCCGCACGGAGATTCTCCACCGCGAGCCGTTCCGGGCCGGGCGCGCAGGGCAGGTAGGGGAACTGGTCGGCGATGGTGCGGCCGACCATGTGGCGGATCAGCTCCGCCTCGTCCAGATCGGCGACGCGCGCCCGGTGCACCATCTGACCGTCGCGCAGCACCGTCACGCTGTCGCAGAGCGCGAAGATCTCCGCCAGCCGGTGCGAGATGTAGATGATGCCCTTGCCCTCCGCCCGCAGGCCGCGGATCACCTCGAACAGGACGTCCGTCTCGACGTCCGTCAGGGCGTCGGTCGGCTCGTCCATGATGATCAGTTCGGCGTCAAGCGCCAGGGCGCGGGCGATCTCCACCATCTGCTGCTGGCCGACGCTCAAGGTCCCGACCCGGCGGTCCGGGTCGATCCGTTGCCGCAGCCGGTCCAGCAGCCGTGCGGCCTCCTGCCGCATCCGGGCGCCGTCGGTCAGCCCCAGCCGGTTGAGCGGCTCGCGGCCCAGGAAGATGTTCTCAGCCACCGTCAGATGCGGCAGCAGGTTCAGTTCCTGGTGGATCATCGCCACGCCCGCGTCGATTGCCTGGCGCGGCGTGGTGAACTGCACGGGCCGGCCGCGCAGGCGGATGGTGGCGCCGGGATCGGCCGGAATGATGCCGGTGACGATGCGCATCAGCGTCGATTTGCCGGCGCCGTTCTCGCCCATCAGGGCCATCACCTCGCCCGCATGGACCCGCAGGGCGACCCCGGACAGCACGCCGACGCCGTTGAAAGCTTTGCTGACCCCCGACAGGTCGAGAAGGACGGGACGTCCATCCTGGTCCGCCGGTCCCGGCGGAACCGCCGTGTCGCGCTCGCTCGGCATGCCGTCCGCCCTCAGAAGGTGACGCCGGATTTCAGGATGATGTTGGCGTAGGGGCTGCATTCCCCCGTCCGCGCCACCGCCAGGGCGGAGGCGGTCTGCCGCTTGAACTCCTCGTGCGGAACCGCCTCGATCTCGATGGGGCGGCCCTGGGCGGCGCCGATGGCCGCCAGCACCTCGTCCAGCTGATGGCGCAGCACGGGGTTGCCCGACGCCATCTCCGTGGCGATCACCGCCCCCTCAATCATCATCTCACCGGCCACCGCCGCCAGCACGTCCAGGAAGGAGGGAAGGCCGGGCACCAGTGCCAGGTCGATCCGTTGCGGACCGGCCGGAATGGGCAGCCCGGCATCGGCGATCACCAGCGTCTGGGTGTGGCCCAGGCATGCGACCGCATGGCTGAGCGGCGCGTTCAGGAGAGTGGACCGTTTCATCGTTCGAAGGCTCCGCAATCCGGCGGGGAAGCTGTGTCCGGCGGCAGCGTTCCGCGACCGGACGATGACCTCCTATCACCGCCGAAACGTTTGCGCAAACGTTTGCGTCGATGCGCCGCAGCAAGGGTAGGGCGGAAATCCGAGGGCAGGGTGGGGAGCGGGACCATGAAAAGGACGAAGGCCGCGCAATCGCCAGCACGGCCCGGCCCGGTGCCCTGCCCGAACGGGCGGTCCTCTTTCGGTAATCCTTCCGCGCCGTCGGCTAGCGCCGGTCCAACGTGCCGGTCAGGCGGCCGGCGCCGTCACGGATCACGAACCGGTCGGAACCAGGATGGAGCGGTTTCACCGGGGACAGAACGCGTCCAGCCGGGTCGCGGACCACCATCTGGTCGGACCCCGGATGCAGGGGCCGGACCGTCCCGGCCGGGCGCCCGGCGCCGTCGCGCAGCTGGTAGCTTTCAGAGCCCGGATGAAAGGGTCTGGCGGTCCCGGTCGTAGCATTTCCCATGCTTCGGCCGAACGCGTCGCCGGCCCGCGCGGGCGTCGCGGCCAGCGCCGTCATGGCAAGAAACAGGGTGAGGGCGGGGATCATGCGCATCGCGCTCTCCGGTGGTCGTCGAGAGACTCAACCGCCGGACACCGGGTTCATGACCGCCCCTTGCGCCGGGACGGTCCGATCATTCTCACTGGACCCGGAGCGCGCCTTCGTCCGCGTGCCAGGACATGGCGAGCGCCATGTCGAGGTCCTGGCCCGCGTGGATGGCGCGCAGGCAGAGCCGGACGCTGAGGTAGAACTGCCGCCTGCGCCAGGGCGCGTCGGTCATGGCGGCCGTCAGCACCTCTTCGAACCGGCCGAAGCTGCCCTTGACGAGGTCCCGCAGGGAGCCGGGCTCCGTCCGGTCGCGCATCATGGCACTCGACAGTTCGTCCATCACTTCCAGGGCCGCATCGGTCGGGTCGTTTGCGGCGGCGACGGCTTGGCTGTGCATGCGGCTCGGTCCAGAGGGCACGTCCAAAGGCGGACACGCCCTTTGTAGGCTCCGCATGGTTAGCAATTCGTTACGACGACGGAAACGATTACCAGCCGCGATAATATCTTTCGCGCTCCCGGTTCCAGCGGCGCTCCTCGCGCCAGCGCTCCCGCCGCCATTCCCGGTGGGCGTCGCGGCGCTGCTCGATCATCTGGCCCATACGGACGCAGGCGCGGCGGTTGCCCCAGTCGCAGGCGCGCCGGACCTCGCCGAAGGACGGCCCGTCGCCACGATGGCCCCGCCAATGATCGTGCGCCTGCAGCGGCGCTGGCAGAATGGCGGACGCGATCAGGCACAGGCCGGCGGCCCACAAGCGTAAGCGCATGGCTCTTCTCCGAGAAGGAGGCGTGTCGGGGAGGTTGTGCAAGGATGAACGTGAGGGGTCCAAGTCTTATTCCACCGTCGACGCTTTCCTTGCCCTGATCCGTGTCGGTACCTCCGCCGCCCAGGCTCGCCCGATATTTGG
Source organism: Azospirillum sp. SYSU D00513 (assembly GCF_017356015.1). GTDB lineage: Bacteria > Pseudomonadota > Alphaproteobacteria > Azospirillales > Azospirillaceae > Azospirillum. Next base: position 61,503 of record NZ_JAFIQV010000003.1, on the reverse strand, counting down.
AAAGGTCCGCCTTGCGGGGGCTCAAAGACGGATCCGCTCTTTTCGGGTGTGCTGGCCTCTTGCAGCGGGGTCGGGACGGGGCCATCTGGGGTGGCATCGGCTCCGGGCCCCTCTGGCGGTCCGCTCTTGCGCGGACCGCGATGTCGGAGCCCTTCACCTGCGAGGACGGAAGCGCCGTCCCCATCTGGAGGGTTCAGTGACCGCCGCGTCTTTCTTTTCAAATCAGTATGGTGTTTACGACGGCCCCGCGCGGCGCAATCTGCGCGAACGGCTGGAGCGGCTCACCTGGGCGATGGATAGCGCCCTGCGCGTTCCCGGCACGAACATCCGCCTGGGCGCCGACGCCCTGCTCGGCATGGTGCCGGTGGCCGGCAATCTCGCGACCACGGCGGTGTCCGCCTACCTGATCGCCGAAGCCTGGCGGCTGGGCGTTCCGCGCGGCACCATCGCGCGCATGGCGGCGAACGTGGCGCTGGACAGCGTGGTCAGCTCGGTTCCCGTGCTGGGCACCGTGGCCGACGTCTTCTGGAAGGCGAACCGCAAGAACATGGCTCTGCTTGCGGAGCACATCGACCGCACCGGACCGGGGGCGGGCGCTTCCAAGGCGGGGTCGGGCCGGACGGGCGCGTCCACCGTCATCGACGGCGACTGGCGCCGCATGTCCTGACGGGCCGCCTGTCCTGACGGGAGGTGCCGGGCACTTTCCCGGCACCGGTGCGTTCCGTTCGTGACATCCCATCGAGGAGAGACAGCGATGACAGCCATGAAACCCAAAATCCGTGCGGGTGCGGCGGCCCTGCTGCTGCTTGGCCTCCCCGTCCTGGCCGCCTGCGACGACCAGCAGGCCGCGGAGAGGACGGGGGAAGAGATCGGTCGCGCCGTCGACCAGACGGCGGAGCGGATCGGCGATGCGGTCGGCAAGGTGACCGAGGGGGCGGGCGAGATGCTTCAGGACGCCGGCCGCTCCATCGAAGAGGGCGCTCGCGACGCCGCCCGCGGCGACGGGCAACCGGAACAGCCCCGCCCGAATCCGTGATGCCGGCGCCGTGACGCCAGCCGTCCGGGCGTGTTCACGAGGGAGGAACATTCCAACCCGGAGACAGGCATGGACGAGAAGCGTGGCGAGAACAGCGGTATGACGGACGAATCCGGCGACAAGCCGGCACAAACCCCGAATGCCGGAAAGATCGATGACAAGATGAGCGAGGCGCAGGAAGACGCCGCCAAGGAGCGGGCCGAGAACGGCGGCTACCAGTAAGGCGTTCTTCATGCCGCCCTGAATCAAGCCCCCTGAATGATCAGGATGAATGATTGGGCCGTGGCCGCTTTCGCGGCCACGGCCCTTTCGACTCAGGCGCTTTTCGACTTAGACGCTTCCGGAATGATGGAGTCCCGATCGCCCGGTCACGCGGCCTTGAAGGCGCGCATGTTCACGTCGCCCTCGGCGAGCTGGTTCAGCTTCTGGTCGGTCGCCTTCTCCTCCTCCAGCGTCTCCTCGAGCAGGCGTGCGACGTCCGTCATCCCGCAGGTCTCGGCGAGCGTGCGGAGCGATCCGTAGGCGGCGATCTCGTAATGCTCGACCTTCTGCGCCGCCATGATCAGGGCGACGTCGAGCACTTCCGGGGCGAGCCCTTCGCCCATGATTTCCTCGGCCTCCTCGACGAGGCCCTGGGTGGCCTCGCAGGTGTTCCCGCCCGGATCGGCCTTCAGCATCTGGAAGACCTGATCCAGCCGCTGGATCTGGCCCTGCGTTTCCTGGATGTGGGTCTGGAACGCCTGCTTCAGCTGCTGCGAGGAGGCCGCCTCGGCCATCTTCGGCAGCGCTTCCATGATCTGGGTTTCGGAACTGTAGGTGTCCTGCAATTCCTTGATGAAAAGTTCCTTGAGTGCCTGTGCTGACATGATGGAGTTCTTCCCGTTGTTGCGGCGCCGTTCGCGGCTGGAAAGCCGGCGGCGCACCCCTACAACACGGTCAGGGCCGGTTCCTCGCGCCCGTCACTTCGCTGTTCTCGTCCGCCTGCGGGCGGGAGGGAGCCCGGCCGGGCAGCGGCGTCTGGGGAATGATGCCCGGCGATGTCTCGGTGGAGGGCGTCGGCAGGCCGTCCATGTCGTTGGCGAAGGTGGGGTCATCGCGGTCGTTTTCCTGCATGGCGGGTCTCCTGGGGATTTCCGTGGTGTTGACCGGTAAACAGACCGGGGACTGGTTCGGTCCGGCCGGAACCCTGGTGGAGCAGCGCGTGTTGCCGGGAGACCCGCCCGGGAACCCGCTGGAGACCACCCCATGACGAAACCCACGATGACGGCCGCCGCCCTGCTGGCGCTGCTCAACCTGTGCGCCGCCTGCGGCATGGCGGGGGAGGGTGGGCGCAGCCTGTACGGAGTCGACCGGGAAGGCGGTCTCAACATGAACGCCTCTCAGACCCATGGGCAGGGAGAGTTGCGCGACGGGGACGCCGATTCCGGTGGGCTGCCCGACGGGAATGGCCTGTTCGCCCCTCAGAATTGAGCGTGCTGCCCGATTGGGCTGGTTGACGTCCCGACGCCCGGCGGTAAGGGTGTGGCCCGCGCGAGGAGTGCCGGGAACGGCGGCCCGCCGCGATCCGGGCCAACTTCTTGGGGCGCTTGCGTGACACCGCATCTCGTCGTCGACGTCACCGGCCATGGCTACGGCCATCTGAGCCAGGTCACACCCGTCGTTCTCGCCCTGCGAAACCGCGTGCCGGGTCTTCGGCTCACGGTGCGCAGCTTGTTGAGGGCGGAGATCGTGCGCGATTTCCTGGGCGAGGATTGCGGGTTCGCACCACCTCCGCCGGACTTCGGCATGGCCATGCACAGCCCCATCGACGTCGATGGGGAGCGCAGTGCCGAGGCCTACGCGGCGCTCCACGCCGCCTGGCCGGCCGTCGTGGCGGAGGAGGCGGAAAAGCTGGCGGCGCTGGCGCCCACCCTGCTGCTGTCGGGCGTCGGCTATGCCGGGCTTGCGGGTGCGGCACGCGCCGGGTTGCCGGCGGTGGCCCTGTCCTCCCTCAACTGGGCCGACATCTACCGGACCTACTGCCTCGGCTTTCCGGGTGCCGCGGCGGTTCACGGGCAGATGCTCGACGCCTATCGCAGCGCGCGGATGTTCCTGCAGATAGAGCCGCATCTGCCGATGACGGATCTGCCCAACCGACGCTCCGTCGGCCCGGTCGCGCGGCTCGGGACCGACCGGCGCGCGGAACTGGCCGACGCCCTCGGGGGACGGCCGTCCGACCGGTTCGCGCTCGCCTCCCTGGGCGGGATCCAGGGTCCCGCCTCGATGTGCCGCCTGCCGCGGGTGCCGGGGCTGCGGTGGCTGGCCGATCCCGACCTCGCCGCCAGCCTCCCCGGCCGCGACGACGTCACCCCGGTGTCGGCGGTTCCCTTGCGTTTTCTCGACGTGCTGCGGAGCTGCGACCTGGTGGTCACCAAGCCAGGCTACGGGACCATCGTCGAGGCCGTGTGCAACGGGACGCGCGTGGTCTATTGCGAGCGCCCGGACTGGCCGGAGACCGCGGGCATGGACGGCTGGGCGCGCGCGAAGGGAAGGGCGATGATGATCGGCCGTTCGGACCTTGCGGAGGGCGGCTACGGGGACCGGCTGCTCGCCCTGCTGGACGGCCCGGCGCCGGCACCAGTGGAGCCCTCCGGCGTGGCCGCGGCGGCGGAGCTGATCGCCGGCCTGCTGGCTTGATCCCGTGGTTGGGCTGCGGCCTTTCCGGAGCTGTGCGGATGGCCGCCGGAACACCCCCGGCGGCCATCGTCGCCTATGCGAGATCCGCGATGATGCCGCCGTCGGGCGAGAGCCGGACCGTTACCGCCATCAGCGGCTCACAGGCCGGGCCCGCGACCGGGGCGCCGGTCTCCGCGTCGAACTCGGCCCCGTGGTTCGTGCAGCGCAGCCGCAGCCCGTCGGCGCTGAGCACGCGGGGGCCGCGGTAGGTGAGCGGCAGAAAGACATGCGGGCAGAGGTCCCGGAACACCCGCACCGCACCGCCCTGCCGCAGGACGAGCAGCGGCAATTCCTCCTCCCCGACCGTGCGGCGGACCGGAGTCACGCCCTCCGGGTAATCCCCGACCCGGCCGAGGGAGACGCCCCCCGGCCGCAGCTCGTGGCTCTCCCGGCTGTGGTTTTCCTGGCCTGGAACGTCCGCAGCCGGTTCGCTCATGCCGCGTCCCGCGGTTTCAGGACGCCGCGGCGGATCTGGTCTTCCTCGATGGATTCGAACAGGGCGCGGAAATTGCCCTCGCCGAAGCCGTCGTCGCCCCGGCGCTCGATGAACTCGAAGAAGACCGGGCCGATCATGTTGGCCGAGAAGATCTGCAGGAGGATGCGGGCCTCGCGCCGTTCCACCACCCCCTCGCCGTCGATCAGGATGCCGGACCGGCGCAGCCGGGCGACGTCCTGCCCGTGGCCCGGCAGACGCGTGTCGATGCGGTCGTAATAGGCGCCGGGAGGCGAGGGCATGAAGGGCAGCCCGTCCTCGCGGAGCCTTTCGATGGTGGTGTAGATGTCGCGGCAGCCCGTGGCGATGTGCTGGATGCCCTCGCCCTTATACTCGTTCAGATACTCCTCGATCTGGCTTTTCTCGTCCGCCGACTCGTTCAGCGGGATGCGGATGCGGCCGTCGGGGCTGGTCAAGGCCCGGGAAAAAAGCCCGGTCATCTTGCCTTCGATGTCGAAATAACGGATCTGCCGGAAGTTGAAGATGCGCTTGTAGAAGTCGTACCAGACATCCATGCGGCCACGGTAGACGTTGTGCGTCAGGTGGTCGATGTAGAACAGCCCGCGCCCGGCCGGCGCCGGGTCGCGCTCGCCCAGCCATTCGAACTCCGCGTCATAAACGGAGCCCTTCTTTCCATAGACGTCCACGAAATACAGCAGGCTCCCGCCGATGCCCTTGATCGCCGGCACGTCCAGGGTCTTGGCGCCGTCGGCCGGATCAGCCGGCTCGGCGCCGAGCGAAAGCGCGCGCTCGTAGGCGTGCCGGGCATCGACCACCCGGAATCCCATGGAGGGCACGCTGGGGCCGTGCAGCGCGGCGAAGCCCGCGGCCTGGGTGCCCGCGCCGGCGCTGACCAGATAATCGATGTCCCCCTGGCGGTAGAGGGTGCTGCCGTTCGTCCGGTGCCGGGCGACCGCCGTGAAGCCCATCAGGCGGAAGAGCGAATGGAGCTTTTCCGGGTCGGGGTGGGTGTATTCGACGAAAGCGAAACCGTCGGTTCCCGCCGGGTTGTCGTCGGTGATCCGGGCGGTCGGGGCGTCCTGCGGAAAGGGACCCATGGCGTTTCCTCCTTCGGAGCGCGGGGGCCGGTTCGGCACCGCCGGGCTCGCTCTTGCTTGGCCGGCCGATCCGGACACATGGGGGGCGCCGGACCACTCATCCCGCCATTGTGCGTCGGAGGGCATGAAACAGGTTTGCAAAGCGGTGGAGAAAATGGGCTAGTCATGCACGGATCGTGCATGGAACAGGAGAAATGACGTGACTGCCCGCACTTTGGACGAATTCGACGTCCGTATCCTGCACGCCTTGCAGCGCGATGGCAGGCTCGGCAACCAGCAGCTCGCCGAGGAGGTCCACCTGTCGCCTTCGCAATGCTCGCGCCGCCGGACGGCGCTGGAGGAGGCGGGGGTGATCCGGCGCTACCGGGCGGAGCTCGACCCGGAAAGGCTGGGCATGACGGTCACGGCGCTGGTGCAGGTCACCTTGGCGACCCACAGCCCCGACACCTCGACGGAGTTCCGTGCGCTGGTCGGCCGCATCGCGGCGATTCAGAAGGCCTGGTCGGTGACCGGCGATACCGATTACGTGCTGCAGGTGATCGTTGCCGACCTGCGCGGCCTGTCCACCCTGATCAGCGACGTGCTGCTGCCCCACCGCAGCGTCGCCCACGTGAAGTCCAGCATCGTGCTCGACACGCTGAAATCCGACGCGGACATACCCCTGCCGGACCCCGGCCGCGGGTGAACGGGCCGGGGCCGAGTCCTTCCGTCAGGCTGGGGCGGCCGGCTGTCACCGCACGAGCGACTGCGAGATTTCCTTCACCTTGCGGGTCGAGGAGTTCGCTGCCCGCGTGGCCGAGGCGATGCCGCTCATGCTGTCGCTGATGCCGCTGACGCCCTGCGCGACCGACTGCATGTTGGACGACATCTCGCGGGTCACCGCGTCCTGCTCCTCCACGGCCGCGGCTATGGTCGTGGAGATGTCGTTGATCTGGTTGATCACGTCCGAGATGTCGCTGATGGCGGCCGCGGCCTTGCCCGTGGCGCTCTGCACGCTGGAAATCTGCTCGGAAATATCGGCGGTGGCCCTGGCGGTCTGTCCGGCCAGGTTCTTCACCTCGTTCGCGACCACGGCAAAGCCCTTGCCTGCCTCTCCCGCGCGGGCCGCTTCGATGGTGGCGTTCAGGGCGAGCAGGTTCGTCTGGCTCGCGATGTCCTGGATGAGCTTGACGACGTCGCCGATGCGGGACGCCGCGTGGGTAAGGCTCGCCACGATGGCGGCCGTGCTGTTCGCCTGATCCACTGCCTGGGCCGTCACCGATGCGGCATCCGCCATGCGGCGGCCGATCTCGGTGATGGAGGCCGCAAGCTGCTCCGCCCCGGCCGCCGCGGCCTGAACATTGGACGATATCTGCACGGAAGCACCGGCCGCGGTGCTGGCCTGCTCGTTGGCCGAGGCTAGGGACTGCGTGATCGCGCCGATGTCGGTGTCGATGTCTCTCTGCACCGCCGCGCGCCGCAGCCGTTCCTCGACCTCGGTGGTGACGTCCGTCGCGAACTTGGTGATCTTCAGCAGCTTGCCCGCGGGGTCGAAGATCGGGTTGTAGCTCGCCTGGATCCAGACCTCCCGGCCGCCCTTGGCGAGCCGCTTGTATTCCGCGACCTGGTACTCGCCCCGGTTCAGGGAGTCCCAGAAGCGGCCGTACTCCTCGCTTTCGCGGAACGCCGGATCGACGAACATCCGGTGATGCCGGCCCTTGATTTCCCCGATCGTGTAGCCGACCACGCGCAGGAAGTTGTCATTCGCATCGAGGATGGTTCCATCCGGCTGGAAATGAATGACCGCCTGCGATTTGTTGATGGCGTTGATCTGTCCCTGGTAGTCCGCGAATCTCAAGGTCTGTTCGGTGACGTCGGTCGCGAACTTGACCACCTTGTAGGGCCTGCCGTTACGGCCGAGGACCGGGTTGTAGCTGGCCTGGATCCAGATTTCGCTTCCGGCCTTGGTGATCCGCTTGAATGTTCCAGTCAGGTATTGGCCGCTCCGAAGACTCTCCCAGAATTGTTTGTAGCTATCCGTGTCGCGGTCGCTCTCGGCGACGAAGAGGCTGTGATGCTTCCCTTTGATGTCGTCGAGCGAGTAGCCCACCGCTTTCAGGAATTTTTCGTTGGCGGTGATGACCGTGCCGTCGAGATCGAATTCGATGATCGCCTGAGACTTGTCCAGAGCGTTGAGCTTAGCACTCAACTCGGAACCGTTCAGAAACGCGACCATACACCCCTCCCTCTTCGTTGATTATAGGCACTGCCACCGGGCGGGTCGCAGGCTACAAGAGACCTGGGCATAAAAGATAGTATCGCTTTACAGATAAACTCCTAAGGAATGTTTCCATTCTGTAACGGTTTTTTAGAACCATCATCAATGCGGTCGCCGCGGAGGGCGTCTGATGTTTCCGGACAACCTGCGGGCGCTCAGAGCGCATCCACGTCGATGCGCGCGTCGGCGAAGGCCTTGCGGACCTTCTCGATCCTGTCGGGCGCCAGAGGCCTGAGTTCCCGTTCGTAGCAGCTTATCGCGCTGAGGAAGACGCCCGAACGTTCGGCAAGCTCGCGCATCGGCCAGCCCACCGACTGGCAGGCTTTTCGGCATTGCTTGGGTGTCATGGCGGGCTGCCTGCGCCCCGAGAACGCAGCGTCGCGGGCAGGCGGGGTACGGACGTGCGGCGCGCCGGGGCGGCTGTCCCGCCCGTGTCCGGCTTCTCCAGGATGCGCGCGATCTGCCGGCGGAGGTGGCTCGCGGGCTCGCCGCTGATGGCGACCAGCATGTCGAATTTTGGATCATAGCCGGGGGCTAAATCGTCTTCGGATAAACCATCCTCGGGCATCGTCCGGACTCCCCTTCTTTTCAGACATAAGTATGGGACCTATGCCGGAGGGTGTATCGCCTGATTGCTGGCATCCAGGATAAAATTTACACAAATTGCAACATACCCGGGTGCTCCACACCCGGCTGCTCCACGCTGTTCGCGGGAACGGAAGCCTCTCCTTCGCGAGGCGCAACCGCCCGGTGGCCTCTCAGCCCTCCTCCCTGTCCGTCTGCGTCTCCGCGGCCGCGGGCTGCGGCACCGATCCGAGCAGAGAGCCTATGCGCTGGTGAGCGTCCCGCAACAGTTCCAGCGCCCGAGCGTCGGCTGCCTCGGCGCGGCTGAACCGCTCCGCAAGGGAGAGGGCGTTGCGCTCCAGGTCATGGGCGCGGTCGGCGATCTCGCGGAGCGCACGGGCGGCATCCCGGAAGCGCTCCTTCGGCCCGTTCGCGCGCATGTCGGCAATGCGGCGCTCCGCCTCCGCCAGCGTCTGGGGCGTGGCGGCGAACAGCGTGCCCCTGGCGGGCTCAATGCCCTCGAACGTCATCCCGTCCTGCTGCTGGTAAGCGGCTCCATTGTCCAGCACGATCCGGCCCGACGGCGTGCGGCGGGCAACCGTCCGAAGCTCGGCCCAGTTGCTGTCCTGGGATGTGTCGGCGGCAATGACTCTCGCACCCGGCATGGCCTGCGAAACGTCGGTGAGCGCGTGCTCGCTCCAGGAGAACTCGCTGCTGCCGGTCATGCTGTGCCGCTCCCTCTGGACGTGTTGCTTTGCAAAGCTCAAGCGGTTCCGGCGCCCGGCCAGACGATACGAGAAAACCGCCAGGAATTATCTCGCCGTCGCCGCCATCACCGCAATCGTCCTTTGGCTCCGACAGCCGTCCACGGAACCGGTCCGGCATCCGCCCGTGACGGATATTGGATGGAGTCAGGGGGCATTGTCCGGGGGCGTTCATGGGGGTGGCGTCACCCGGCTTTATTCATCGAGGTTGGACATGATCCGCGTGTTTATCGGCTATGATTCCTGTGGAACGGTTGCTTTCCATGTCTTCTCACACAGCATCCAGGCCCGCGCGAGTCGCCCCGTATCCATCACACCTCTTGCTTTGACCCAGCTGGATGACCTGTTCCGCCGTGAACGGGATCTCAAGCACAGAACTGAATCGCAGGTGTGGCAGTTTCGGATCTATAAGATGGGCACCGCAGAGCGGCATCGAAAGAAAAAATTCACAAGAAAATAAGGCTGTCGTAAGGCGTAGGGTTCATTTGGAACAAAGATGCGTGCGGACTTTTGCTTAAAGCAGTAAAAAAACCAAGAGCCCATTCAATGTGAATGCCAGCGGAGCATGGCACCGCAGGCTTTGTCGTATCCCGGTAGTGCCATGCCCCTTGTAGAAGCGATCTTATTAAAACTTGATAGGGCGGCTTGAGGGTCTCGCCTAAAGTGCCTTTCAAAACCAATCAGGCTCTCAGTCAGATCAACGGCTTGGCTCCCCTAAGCAGAGTTTTTTGATTTGCGCTCTAAATCATGCTCCATACGCTGTCCATTGGGGTCGGGGTTAAACAATCACCCAAGTGTTGACGAAAGTAGAGGCGTTCACGCCAGTAAAGGTAAGATCTGATGTGCTGCCATCCGCAAATGTAATCGTTAGAAAAGTATCGCTTTCTGTACCGAAAGCGGTAAAGTGAGCGTTAGCCTCCAGTTTTATGCGGTCGCCGGAATTGAAATCGAAGTCAGTTATGATGTCAGAGCCGTGCCGAGCGGAAATAGAGAACGTATCGGCCCCTAGTCCACCAGTTAATATGTCATTCCCGGCTGAACCCACAAGCAGGTCGTTGTCGCCGCCGCCGCGAAGATTGTCGTCGCCCAGACCCCCGGTTAAAGTATCAGAACCAAGTGCGCCCTGAATAGTATCGAACCCTTGTCCTCCTTGTAATAGGTCATTTCCCTTTCCCCCTAGGAGAAGGTCTGCGCCAATGTTGCCATTAATAATATCGTCGCCTGCATTGCCGTAGATAGCATCGTTGCCCGCCCCTCCCGACAGAGAGTCGCCGCCGTCGAGCCCGGTCAGGATATCGTCGCCATCGCTGCCGGATAGGGTATCGGCGTTGACACCACCCAGCAGGTTATCCGGCCCGGTGGTTCCGTTCAGCAGCGTTCCGGGCGCGCTCCTGGCCCCGTAGAGGAACTGGATGCCGCTGATGTCGTCCTGCGTCAGGGTGGTGATGGAGGGGTTGACCAAGCTCGACATGATCGTCTGCGCGCGGTCCTCGTGATCGAGCCCCAGCGCGTGCCCGATCTCATGGATCGCGACGGTGCGGAAAAACTCGTGGGTCCAGGTCTCGGCGGCGTCGAACGCGATGTCGGCCCACAGGACGTTATCCTGCGCGTAGATGGTGTAGCAGATGCCGAGCGTCTGCGACGGGCCGTCGATGTCGTCCTGCCCGAACCGAATGTCGACCGTGCTCGCGTCGGACACTTCCTGAAAATTCACGTTTGCGACGCTCGACCAGGTGGCGAAGGCCTCCCGGATCGCGCCGCGCCAGTCGAACCCCGGAAGGTTGAGGCGGTAGTCGAAGGGGTGGCGGTCGCCGCGCGCCCCGTTCTCCTCGACATTGGTGTAGTTGCGGAGGGAATCGAGGCTGTAGGTGATCAATGCACCGGACCCGAACTTGTAGGGCTCGAGGACATAGCGGCTCACATCGAGCTGGGCCTGCATGGGATGGTTCCTTCGTGAACGGAGATAGCGTTTCAGACCTGAAAGAGGCGCGCCGCCAGTGTAGAGGACAAGTTTTAACATGCGCTTAGTTTTTGCTAAAACGCTTAGTACTAGAGCCGGTCTCTACCGTTTCGAGTTCGTCGTTTCCAATGTGAACGGCGCGCACCCTGCTGGTGTCGTCTTCGCCAGAGGGACCAGGCGATAACGGCGTCTGGTGGCGCGGGTGACCGGCCGGGCCAGGCAGCCAGGAGGGTACGGATCTCGGGGACAGTCAGCGGTAGAAGGTCGGCGTTCAGGTCGAGGGTCTCCTCCCCCCGATGGCCGCTGCTCGCACGACGGTCAGGAAGGCCAGGGCCAGCATGGCGAGCGTCACATGCCGGTGCCATCCGGTCCAGGAGCGCACCTCGTACTGGTCGAGCCCGACTTCGCCCTTGGCGGCTTCAAAACAGGACTCAATGGTCCAGCGTGAGCCGGCGACAACAAGCAGCGTGGCCGGCGGCGTGCCCTCCGGGGCATAGGTCAGGCAGTAGGTCAGCGTGTCCGGTTCGCTCAAGGAACGCCGTACCAGCAGGCCGCGGCAACAGCCATCATGGAGTGATGGATAGGTCCTGTGCGCCCAGTCGTACAACCGCGGCCCTTTGGCAATGTCGCCGGCACTCAGCCGCTGCCAGTCCGTAGACATGCATACTGCTCTTGCCGCATGGCCTCTTTGAAAACTTCAGAAATGGGGGAGAGATTGTCGTAAATGATGCTGAAAGCAGCGCCAGCCGCCGCGAGAGCATCCGCGTACGCTTGAGTATGATGGAATCGAAAATCGGCCAATGGCATCCGACCGAGTGTGCCATCCATAAGCCGTTTCAGCCGGTATGACTCGGAGCGAGCGCCGTTCTTCGCTTGGGGTGATGCGCACGAGAGAGCTTTCGGCTTCCTCTCCAAACAACACCGTACGGACATTCTTAGGTGCCGCTTCAAGACGAGCTTCGCTCTGTTCGGGCAGTTGCCTGGCCTTGGCTCTTGCTTCTCACTCCACGTCTTGTGAGCGGCTTGTGAACAGTGCCGTGTAGCCAATACCCTTGAATCGTGCTCGAACGCGGTGCTTACCGTTTTTGAGATCGATAGCCGTCTACCGCTCCGCATCAATGGCCAGGACACATGTTGTCCCGAGGCAAGCATTGTCCCAAAGCTTGGCCAGTGGAATGGAACGGGTTTTGATATTTTGAGAAATGGCTGGGGCGCCAGGATTCTAATCCAGCATGCATCAACGCCTTTGTAGCTGATATAATTGGACTTTTTCAGGCATGCTGTTACGCATAGATGCACCTCAATGCAGCTACGCGCGAGAATGCCATGTGTCTTGCAACCAACCTTGTCCGGCGCGGCGCAACCTACTATGTCCGCGCCCGCGTGCCCAAGGATTTGCTGGCGCACATGGGGCGCGCCGAGATCTGGCGGTCACTGGGAACCAAGGATCCGCAGGAGGCGCGCCGGCTTCTTCCTGCCGCCATGGCTGACCTGCACCGGCTGTTTGACGACTGCCGTTTGCAGCGCGATCACGATGGAGCGGCGATGCCACCCAGCACGAGCCCGCCACGCTTCAGCGCTGACGAGTTGCGGCGCTTTGCGCAGGAGTTTTACGAGCATGAGCTTGCGACGGACGCGCGCGAGCGGGTGAATGGGCTGTCCGTCGAAATGGTGCAGCTGCGCCAGCGGACAGCTCAGATCCAAGGCCAGGATCTCGGCATGACGGGTAACTCCGTCCACGTTCACCACGCGGCGGATGCAATCTTCGAGCGCTACGGTTGGCAGGTACGGCCGCCGACAGAGGAGGATACCGGGCAGGGCAAGGAAGGGACGCCGATCCTGCGCCGCGACGATCCAAGCTATCGGGAGGTTTGCCAGTGGCTCATGCGCGCGAAGGCCGAAGCATTCCATCGGATGAGCGAACGCGACCGGGGCAATTTTGGCGGTCGGCCCGCGGATTCAGTGCTGGCGCCTGCCGCGCCGGCGGCTTCGTCGAGCGGCCCGCCCCCAGCGCCGTTAGTGGCGACGCCTGTGGCTCAGCCCGGCGAAACACTCGCTGAGTTGCACGAGAAGTACCTTGCCGAGCGCCAGGACATCACAGCCGAATGGCGGTTGACGAACCGGGCCATCATCCGCCTTTTCGTCGAGCATATCGGCGCTGGCCGGGCAGTTAGCTCGATCACGAAGCGCGACGTGCGCGCCTGGAAGGAGGCGCTTCTTCAATTCCCCTCGCGCGGCACCATGCGCGGCGAAAAGGGAAGCTTCCAGGAGATCATCGCCCGCAACAAGCAAGAGGGGCGCCCGACCCTAAGCGCCCGGACAATCAACAAATACCTGAGCGCGTTACGCCAGTTCGCGCAATGGCTCGAGACGCACGAATACATAGACGCGAACCCGGTCTCGGACGATATGTCGCTGTCGGAAGGCGACGATCAGGACAAGCGCGATCCCTTCACCGTCGAGCAGCTGCAAAAACTGTTCACGTCGCCGCTGTTCACCGGCAGCAAGTCCGACGACAATCGCGAGCTGCACATTGCCGGCCGCGTTGAAGTGCGGGATCACCGGTTTTGGCTTCCGCTGCTGGCTTTGTGGACAGGCGCGCGCCTTGGTGAGCTAGCTCAGCTTCAAATTAGCGACGTTCAGCGCCTTCAAGGCGTCGATTGCATCAACATCAACACCATCGGCGGCAAGCGAGTGAAGCGCAAGGCGTCAAAGCGCATCGTGCCCATTCATCCGCAACTGAAGCGCCTTGGCTTTCTTGAGTTCATCGAGCGCAAGCGTGCCGACGGCGCCGACCGGCTCTTTCCAGAGATTGAGCCGGATGCTTTGGGGCGCATCTCCAGCGACTACAGCAAGACCTTCGCCAAGTATGCCCGGCGCGTCGGCGTCAAAACGGACGAGCGCCTGACATTTCACTCATTCCGCCACAGCTTTGCCGACGCGATGCGGCTGGCAGGCTATCCCGATAGCACCATAGCATCGATTATCGGCCAAGCGAACGTGACCGTCACCGCCAGCTACGGCTCGCTCACCGAGTTCGGGCCGAAAGAACGCGCCATGATGGTGGAAAAGGTCCGCTACGGTGAGTTGGATCTTAGCCACCTACATGCGCCGGGTTAGTGTGTTTACGATCTTTCGCACGCCACTGCGTTTGCGGTAGGCTTCTCTAAGCTTCCGATTGACGGAGAATTGATAAATTTCTAATTTACGCAGCCGAATCATAGAGGACCCGCCATGCTAAAGCACTGCGCTGTCATAGTCTTATTGTTCTGTTTCTGTTCAAGCGACATCTCTGCGCAAGAGCTTGATAAGCTTAGCAAAAAGCAAATGGAGCAAAGAATATCAAGCTACCTTGATGTAGGGATTTATTACCCAGTTGCTAAGGCGCAATGGCATGCTATGCGATGTGATAAACCCCATGTTGCGGCAGAATACGAGGCAAGACTAGTCTCTGTTGCATATATGGTTGTTAGTACGGTTGATTTTGTTCGTTTGAAGCTTGAAGACGAACAAAGCCGATGCTGCCAGAATCCACTTACACGACAATGGATAGCTGCAGAGTGTTCTAGCGTTGAGGAAGGAAAGGCTCGGCAGTCTGCCGATGAAATGCTATCGAATCTAAACCAAATGATAACGACTTACAGGAAAAAATATTAGTCAGAACGGTTGTTATTGTAAGTGCGCCGTAGGCAGCGCTCGGTGCATGCTATCTTTTGCTTCTGGCTTTCAGAAGCAGTCGCTCAGTATTCCTCAGCAGCGCGCTGATTGCCGGCAACGGCCCACGTTTCGGATCTTGCCGCCCCTCTCGAGGCTTGCCGCGCAGATTACAAGATTGAAATCGGCGTTCCGCCGCGCTGGTCGGGCGTGACAGGCCGCCTTGCGGATCTTGTCGCCTCTGCGCGGCCCTTGCCGCGCTTTACCAGCGGCCAAAAGACGCCGTCGGCGGTTTACTCGCGCTTAACCCGCCGCGTTGTGGATTGAGCCGCGCCCGGCGAGGCCGTCTCGCTGTCGAGCGACGCTTGAGCGCCGGTCAGCGCCGCCGGTGGCGAGCCCGTCGCGTGCCGGCGCTGGGAGAGGGCGCCGCCGTCGGTTCGACCGGCCGGGATCGCGGGATTGACGAGCGGGGCGAGCGCGGCAGGGCCAATCCTGAAAAAACGGCCGCTGGATGCGGTCTGATGGTGTTTGGCTACCCGTTTTAGCCGGCGCATGACCAGAACGCACTCAGCGGCGCTCTGGCGGACTGCCAGGGGCATCGTATGGGGCGGCCGGAGGGGGTTAGAGGGGTCAGGGGCCGAAGGTCAGTCAAAACTGAGTGATCCAGGGGGCAGGGCGGGGGCCGGATCCTTCGCCCGGAGCCCGGAGACGCGACCGGGACGGGTTCACCCTCAACTCAGCGAAGCGGATCCGCCGTGGCTCCCGGAGAGGGTCGCGGGAAATCTGTCCGATGGGCTCTATTAAATTCTTCTCCATTCCTCTTCCTCTTTCTTTCTTAATATGGAGCGCACCGGACAGATTTTCCGCGACCCTCTCCGGGAGCGGGGAAGAGATCTGACGGATTCCTCGCGGCCTTCTCCGGGAGATAAGCCTCGCACGAGCCGCCGCCCGGTCGAGGAGCTTGGCCGCTCCGGGCGTCACCGCCAGCCGCCGCAACATATGACCTTTGTTACATTGCTAAAGATAATGCCTGTTTCGGCGTAGCTTGATGCTCCGGCCGCTATAGAGGATCCAAGCTATAGCATTGAAGGGGCGGCCCGATGTCGCGCAACGTTTCCACGATCATGATTCCTGCCGAGCGCGGCGAACAGCTCCGCCGGCTTGTCGCGTTCTACGGCGTCAGCGCCGCCGAGCTGCTGGACGAATGGATCTCAAGCGCCATCGCCGAGACCGGGGTATCCGACGCGCTGCCCGGCTATGAGGTTCTCGCTTGTGCGGACGAGGGAGAATGCTTCGTCCATTTTTCGGCCATCGCCTGTCCCATTGTCGGCCTGAACCCGACCGAAGCCCGCGCGTTCGCCGAGGCTCTGGAGGGCACCAGCTACACCACGAACCCACCATCGGCCGCGCTGAAGACGGCCGATGGGTGCATCATTGCCGTCGTTCGGCACGGGCGCGGCATGAGGATGCTGATCAAGGCTGAAGGGTATGCCGAGGCCGGCAAACGCGTCATGTCGCGGGCGCTCGCGCGGGATCTGGCGCGCCAGTTGCGCCGTGAGGCCGGGAAGCTCGACTCACCGGCCGCGTAACAAAAAACCCGACCCCAGGGAGAGGTCGGGTTTTTCGATGGGTGCCCGTGGCGACAGGCGCCCCTGCTTGATGCCGCTGCTACAGCACGAGAAGGAATTTATCTATGAACATCGCCGATTTCAACGACTTTCTAGAGGGAAAGCCGCCTTTATCGCCCCATCTATCTATCTCCTGTGGCGCCGAAGGCAATGGAGATAACGACGATCTTTTCAGTATCATTGACAAGCTTGGTGACGATCACCCGGATGCAGTCGCCGAATCCTCTTCTGTCGTGGTCGATCTACCTCCTAATACCAAGACAACGGGTGGCGCATCTGACGATGACTTTATAGCCAAGTTTGCATATCTGCGCAGGGTCTTTGCTGGAATCATCAAGCTCGAAAAGCGCATGGTGGACCAGCTGACGCCCGAGATGGTCCAGCGTCTGAGGCTCTTAGATGACCGCCGGGAGGAACTGCAACGTTCAGCTTATGAACTGGCGGAGAAAGGGACGCCCGAGCGAACCGAGCTGGGCCGGTCGTTTGCAGCGTTCAAGGCGGAACGCAAGGCCGTGAAGGAAAAGGCGCAAGCTGAGTGCCGCGCTGAGGATATTCGCCGGATGCAGGACGCGCTACGCGATCCTAGCTGGCAGCCGGAGCCGGGCGCCTTCGACTGGAAGGGGTTCAGTGACCCGGCCGCCGCCTACGCGGCGCTTGAGCCCTACGCGAAGGCCAAGGGCGCAGAGTGCGCCGACGCCGCGCAGGACGCGGAGATCTGGAATCGGCACGTCGAGGAGGGTGCCTTGCCGTCCGCTGCCATCGCCCTTCTGATCCGCGATGCCAGATACAAGCGCTCCCAGCGCGCCAAGGCCAAGGCAATGACGCCCAAGCCGCCGCCGATGCTGGAGATCGTTTCTGACGCCCGCAGAGATGAGCTGAGGATTTGGCTCGATCAACAGCCGGCGCCGGTAGCACGCCAGCTCAAGGGCCGCGTTGACGATCTGCTGATGGCGGCGGTCGCGTATCTCAGCTGCATGCAGGCGCATGGTCCCAAGGTGCGACCGCGCCACTTCAAGGATGAACTCGCGAAGATCGAGGGCGCCGCAGAGTTGGTGGCAGGGTCCGACGACGCCATTGACCGCTATGTGCACCGGATGAAGCAGCTGCACGGCGAAGGCGGGCCGTGGGAGCGTGCGGCGCGTGACGTGGCAAGCCGGCACGATCATTTCGCCAAGCAACTCGAAGCCGAGAAGGCGGCCAAGCCGAAGCCGGCCAGGGCAAAGCCGGTCAGCTATGACCCCATTAGGTTCGCCAAGAGAGTTACGCACGTGCACGGACAACAGGAGAACGCTCGTAGGAAGTTGGAAACGTGGACGGCCGCCGAGCCCAACGAGGAGGGTCAAGCGTGGGCGCGCGCCCATGCCTCTGCGATCATGGCGGCTTGGACAGCCTTGGGGAAATGTGACCAGGGCGCCAGCCGTGAGGCATTGCTGAAGGAATTTGAGAAGCGCCTCAAGCAGGATCAGACCGCCTTGGCTGTTCTGAGGGTGCTGAAGCCGCCGGCATGGCTCGACATGCTAGAGCAGCTGTACGGCGAAGGTGGGCCGTGGGCAGACATGCCGGCCGACGCGCTGAAGCGGGCAGCATAGGGCGCATGTGAGCCGACGGCTGGCGCGTATGTCGGCTCTGATTGCTTCAGTTATTTAGATACCATAAGCCCTCGTTGCTTGTAGGACGATGATGCAAACTTATGCTGCCGAACCATCAGACGGCGTGCGACTCTTTGGCAACTTAGGAAGTTTCGGTGCACTGGGTGGCACGCGCCCATGTATTTCTGCCAAAGAAGCGTCAAAATCGTAGAAATTTCTTAGGAAGGTCATCGCATAGTCAAGAAGAATATCGACGTCTTCTTGCGATGGCGCAAACCCCCTATGAACTGCTGCGTTCCCTATCTCAATGAATTTTGCCAATGTACTTTTATCCCGCTGTGATATATGCCCCTTTTCAACCATCCAATCAATCTTCTCTTGAAATCCCTTGTCGCCTTCGAGTATATCTGTAAGCACATAATCCAATACGGATCTAAGCCCCATTCCTGCAAGTCTATAATGTTCTCCATGATAAGCATGGATTACTTCCTCAAGAAGATCATATATATGCGCATGCTTCCTCAAGCTGTGGAAGCTTGAGCGCCCAGGCAGTTTTCTAAACATTTTGCTCGGGTAATAATTTTCGTATTCAGGATCTCCTGATGGTTCTTCGCCTATATCTGTGAAGTATCCTTCTTCTTTGATGTTGAAGTGATCGCATCCGCAACACTTAAGCGCAAATAGGCATCTATGGTACTCGAATTCATAGCCAGCTGCCACAACCGAACCTGAGCGCCATTTCGTCTCGCCAAGTATGAATTGTTTTCGCAATCCTAAGCAGCCGTTGCAGTGCGCTCTTTTTATTTTCAAAGCTTCAGGTGCTTCCATCGTAAGGCGCTCCAGACATCAATACGATGATTATGCCTTTTAGAAGAGCGCGGTCCGAGTTATTTCGTGGGTGCACCACCTGCCGGACGAGTCCCCTGGGGAGGGGATGGGGTGCCGGGCGGCCGGCAGCGCCCGGCCCGGCCCGCCTGCGGCACGGTGCCGCGCCCGCCCCGTCCTGCCACGGTCGAGGGATTGCCACGGGCCGGCGACGTGTTCACGTCAGGGTGAAACCAGCGGAGTCCTTGCCATGCTGCGCGCCATCGTCACCCTTGCCTTACTGATCGCGGCGGCAACCTTTGTCATGACGCCCGCCGATGCCGGCAGCCTGGATAGCCTGGGCGAGACCCGCAGCGCTCGGCCGCTCTTCAAGGGATCCGAGACCTACCAGCTGCGCGACAGCGCCGGCCGCAGTACGGGCACGGCCCGGCCGCTCTACCAGGGCAGCGACAGCTACACGCTGCGCGACCGGGCGGGCCGGAGCGTTGGCAGCGTGGCGCCGCTCTACCGTGGCTCCGATCAGCTGGTGATCCGCGACCGGGGCGGGCGCCGCGCCGGCACGCTCGACCGGAACTAGGCGGGCGTTGCTGCCCGTTGATGGCCGCCCTACAATCCGGCCGCCATGGTTCAGCTTCGGGGTAGGATGATGCGGTACGGCTTGCCGGCAGCGGCGCTTGCTGCGGCTTTGTTTGTGTCGGGATGCGCGACGGAGCCGGTGAAGGCATCAAAAGCCGCTCTGGTGCCGGCGGATCGCGTCTACGCGTACGGGCAGGAAGCACCCGGCGCGGCAACTGTCATCATCGTGCGTGACAGCGGCTTCACGGGAGGCGGCGCCTCTCACACGATCAAGGTTGATGGGGTTGAAGCCGCCACGCTAGAGGCGGGCGAGCGCGCAACCCTCTACCTCCCGCCCGGCGATCATGTCTTCGGCGTCTCCTGGGGCTGGGGCCGAAGCTCGAACAACGTCGTGGGCGAGATCCTGTTGCGCCTGGAAGCGGGGAAGCCGCGCTACATTCGGACGTCAGGACAGCTGCCCGCGATCCAGCCTTCCGCTGAGATCGTTGACTGATCCGCAGCGCCCGAACGGTACAACCGCGCGTGATCTAAGCCGCGCCGCGCAGCGTGAGGCCGGCGCCCGGCCGACAAGAAATCTAGGACAGCGGTCACAAGGACGGGCCAAAAGGGGCGCTCCGGGGTGACGAAATGCCCTGGATGCTGAGACCAGAGTCCGCCGCGCCACGCCCACCAGAAGCCCAAACGCTGGACCCGTTGGAAGCCCTCGCTTTCCGTTTTCGGCGCGCCTAGATTTTATTTTCCATAATTCATCTTATTACGTCCCGTATAGGTAGAACATCTTTACGGGCGGTTTCACTCTTGCCGCCGGAAGGGGCTCATTCGTCGGCGTCGAGGATCGCGCTTGCATGGGCGTCGAAGGCCTTCCGGTTGCCTTTCGTGATGTCTCTCGACTTCGCGGCCATGCCCAATCGGATCAGCTGCGCGCCCAGCACCGTTACGTTCCGGCGCAGGCCTTCGGCGTCGATCTCCTGCCCCTCCAACAGCGCGGCGGTGTCGCGCTCGATCAGCAAGGCCAGGACGGCAGCCGCGCGCAACTGGATCTTCTCGGCGGGCGTGACGGCGTTGCCCAGCTGCGCCATGAGATCGCCGGCAATGGTCTTGTAGCGGCGGGCGAGTTGGGTTCGCCCGTCGATCTTCTCCCCGTTCAAGACGAGATCGAAGGGCTCGGCAAGGCTCGGCGCAAGGTCGGCCGGGACGGTGGCGGTGCGGGGCATGACGGGCTCCTATCGGTCGGGCATGAATGTTACATAATAACGTTTTTGGCAGCTCCGGCCCTTGGGAACGCTGGGCTTTCGGCTGATCGGGGAATTGCTCGCGGGCGGGAGCGTTGATGGAACTTGGGCGTATCCATTCACCGGCGGAGTTGGGAGGGATCTCCTATGTCCCTTCCGGCCGTAGCGGCTACGCCCCGGCGGTGTCCTCTGTCAGTGCTGGGCTTTGCGCTTCGGCTTCTGGCTTGTGCATGAACGGTTCCGGCGGTGCAGTGGTGGTGGCGCATTGATGGCGAAGAGCGCAGCTTCACGCACGGCGTCGGGATCGAGATCGGCGCGCAGGCACGCTTCAATGAAGTCTTGATCGGCCGCTTCAAACCATTCGCGGGCGGCGAGGCGCACGAGATTGGCGCGCTTGGGTTGATGGATGCCCGCCGGCATCCGGCTTGTCGCATCCCGAAGGGCTTGGAGGATGACGGCGCGCCAGAGGTGGCGCTCGCCGTTGATCTGATCGCGGTCTTCAAGCATGGCGGCTTGTCCGATCTTGGCGACGTCAGGCGATCAGGTCGGCGTCATGCCCACCGGAGCGCAGAAAGGGCGACAGGATCGCGCGCACGGTTGGCGGCACGCCGTCGGCCGTGGTCGGCCGGTAATCAACGCGGAGATCGCCGACGCTGCGCGAGCTGATTGCCGGGCCGGAGCTGGGCGCAGCGGTCAAAAGCGTGAGTGCCCATTCACAAACGGCGCGGCGGATCGCGTCGGGCACGATGTTGGCCGGAAGTGAACGGCGTTCGCCGTCGCGGACGTTGGCGCGCGGCCATGCAAGGCGCTGTTCGGTTTTGACGATCATGCCGGCAAAGCTGAGGCGATCGAGAGCGGCTGTCGCCATGATCAGCGCCCGGTCGCGGTCTTCGGCGCTCGCCTTGGTCCAGCCGTCGGCGCGCAGCTGGTCGGCGAAGTAGGCGTCGGCCGTGGCGGCGTCGAGGTAGGCGTTCGTTCCAACGGTCAGCATGGCGCAGTCATCCGAAGTGAATTTTGACGACGGTGGCGCCGCGCTCATCGGTGAGGCGGTCCACGGCGAGAAGGGGCGGGCTTGTGCCGTCGGGCAGCGTCACCCGGTCGTCGAGCCCGACGACGGGCGCGCCAGCCAACCAGGCCGAACCGCGCGCAGCGACGGTGTCGCCGTTACGGTCGCGCACCAGGCGCGAGCGGTAGGCGACGCGGGCGCGGTAGGTGCTGGCCGGGCCGTAGCTCGGCGCACCGTAGACGTCATGGCCGTTTGCCGGCGCATGCTCGACAACATCGGGCATCAGGTCGGCGAGATCGTCGATCAAGCGAGCCTCCAACGGGCGGTGGCGCGGAACTCGGCGGTGGTCACGCCCGGCGCCGGGTTGTTCGGGACAGGCAAGGTCAGCGGCCGGCAGTGGAGAACCCACCACTCGGCGAGCGGCGCGCCGAGAAGGTTGATCGCGGCCGACGTGGCGCCGGCTGTCTGCAGCGCGTCGGCGAGATCGTCGGAAAAGGCCGTCACGACGAAGTCGAGCCGGTGCAGGCCGGGCAGCTCGGCGTCAATCGCCGTCGGCAGAGCGCGCAGCACGACGCAACGGCCATGGCTCGGCGGCTTGAAGCCGACGAAGACTGGTAGGCTGAGCGCGGATTGCAGACGGGCAGCGAGAGCTTCGAGCATGACGGCGGTCCTGAAGGGGAGAAGCCCGCCGCGCACACTGGGAGACCTAGAGGCGTGCCGCGGGCGGTCGGGGTTGCTTTTGGGAGGCGGGACGATGGCCCGACGGAGACCCCGGCACCCGGTGGTGGCGCTGCGCGCAAGGCGCCACCGCCGGGTGATCAGCAGGGGTTACGCCTTCGCGACGCCCGTCAGGCGGGCGGCGCACTTCGGGTGCTTCAGCACCACGCCCGAATACCACTCGGTGCGGGTCCGCAGCGCCGGCTTGCTGTCGATCTCGCCGAGATCGCGCACGCTGATCGGCGCCGTCTGGATGCCGTGCAGCGCATCGGGCGCGAAGCGGACGGCGTAGACGCTGGCGGTTTCTTCGTTTGTGCCGACGGTCTCGTTAAAATCGAGGATCGCGGCACCGTCGGCGCCTTCCTCAATCGGCAGAACCGGCACGCCGTTGTAGGACATGACCGGGCGACCGAAGTCGGGGACCATGAGCTGATCGGGCGCGGTGCCGCCCGACGCGCGCAGCAGGGCGCGCAGCTGGCGGATTACGGCCTTCGGCATGAAGATCGCCGACGGGGCGCCGGTCACGGCGTCGATCAGCTCGTCCAGGGCGGACAGGGAGATCGGCGCGCCGTTGGCGCCGCTGATGAGCACCTGATTGCCGGTCAGGCGCTTGTTAAGACCGTCGAAGGCTTTCGCGTTCACGGCGGTGTCGCCGTGGAAGAAGGTCTTGAGCCATTCCAGGGTGAGGGCCTTGGCCTTCATGGCGTCATGGACGGCGCGGCTGTTGTTGTCGCCGGTCTGCATCGCGATCTGCGCGACGTCATAGTCGGAGTCGCCGCCGACGATGGTCAGCTTCTCCGTCATCGGGTTGATGACGCCGGTGGACTCCGCATAGCCTTCGTTGAAGTCGCGAAAGGCAATGCCGGGCAAGGTCTGCTCGATGTTGTAGCGGAAGGAGTTGCCGGCGATGTTGGCAAACGGCAGCAGGGCGAGAACCGGGTTCTCGCGGGCGAAGATCTCGACAACGCCCGACGCCAGCGGCGACGGGTTGAGTTTTGCCCATTCATTGACGGTCAGCATTTTTCCAGGTTCCTTTTACTTGGAGCGGTAGCCCGCCGCCATCCGGGCCACCGGCGGCAAGGTCGAGAGATCGGGGGTGGTCGGAGTGATCGCCGGCCGGGCGGTGTCGGTGGTCGGCACGACGGGCGCCGGGGCTGCCGGAGCGGGCGCGGCGGGCTGGGCAGCGGCGGCCTTCAGCGATGCGACTTCGGCGGTCAGCGCCGTGACGGCGGCGAGGATCGCGGCCATCGGATCGGCGGGCGTGTCGGCCGGGGCGGGAACGGGCGCGTCGGCGGGTGCCGGCGCCGCATCATTCGGCGGCGTGGTCATCGTCGTTTTCCTGGGTGTCGGTGTCGGCCGCGACGGGCTCGACGGGGGCGGGTACGGCGACGGCGGGCGTCGGCCGCAGGGTTTCGGTCTCGGCCTTGCGCTTCATCAGCTCGGCGAGGGCGTCCTCGCGGGTGGGGAAGCCGTCGGGGTTCTCGGCGCGCAGGAGATCCACCGGCGACCACGCGCCCAGCTCGATCCGCGTGCGGGCGTTCGTCAGGCGCTCGGTCTCACTGACGTTCTCCTGAAGCTCAGCAAAATCGACGGTCATGGTCGCGTC
Source organism: Azospirillum sp. SYSU D00513 (assembly GCF_017356015.1). GTDB lineage: Bacteria > Pseudomonadota > Alphaproteobacteria > Azospirillales > Azospirillaceae > Azospirillum. The sequence continues at coordinate 37,823 of NZ_JAFIQV010000003.1, read as the reverse complement.
GGCCGGAATGGTGCCGGGCCGGTGGGTGTTGACCACGGCCTTAATCACGTTCCACAGCCGCGCCTCGAAGGTGCGCCATAGCGCAATGTCATCGAGCCGGGCTTCCTTGAGGTCGATCTGCTCGACGTGCTTCGCGGCGCCGCTTTCCGACGCCCGGTCGAGATCGAAGACGTCGGCGGAGAGATCGTTCGCAGCCGCCGTCTGACGCATGACGAACTGGATCGCTTCAAGAATGTCGCTGATCGGCGCGTTGGGCGCGGCAAAGCCGAACTTCCCGCCATCGGGCAGGGTGATCGCCCGCTCGGGACCGATGCGGACGGCTTCGCCCGCCGGCAGTCCGGTTGCCCATGCCTGCCCGTGCGCTTGCAGCTCGACGGCGCGCCAAAGGTTTGTCAGGGCGACGTTGATCGCCTCTTGCGCCTCGATCAGGTCGTCGCCGCCCGGCAGGAAGAAGCAGTCGTCGGGGTGACGGTCGAAGAGCGCCACGAACGGCAAGACGCCGTAGGGGTTCACGTTGCCAGGGTTGCCGGAGATCGCCAGGGGCGCGCCACGGTAGTCGCGCCGCTGGTAGGTTGTCGCGGTCCAGTCGGAGAAGGTCCGGTCGATCTCGCGCTCGGCGTTGTGCGTGATGATCAGGCGATTGGGGAATTCAGGATCCGGCGCGATGGCGTCGAGAACGTTCGGGGTGACGACGTGCAGCGTCGGGCCGGTGGCGCTCCAACCAACTTGAAGGGCGCCGGTCTTCAGCAGCTTGACCAGCCGGGAGGCGCGCTTCAGCACGACGTCGGCATTCATCGCCCGATAGAGCGCGTCGCCGGCTTCCTGATCGAGACCAGTAAAGATACGGCGCGGCGCCAATCGGTAGAGGTTGGCGCGCTTGTTGATCGTCTTCTTCACGATGTTGACTTGGAACAGCCGGAAGGCTTCAGGCTTGCTCCACTTCTGCCCGATCAGGCGAAGCGTCTCGTCGGATTGTTGATCGTGGTAGTAGCGCAGCCATTTTTCGGCGCGCTGCTTGCGAGCCCTTGAAGCCATGACAAGGCTGACGACGGGATCAACGGAGTTGAAGACGCGACCAAACATGGAAGTACTGCCGTGCAGCTTCGATCACAGCAGCTCTTGGACTGCATTCCTAAATGCTAGGAATATTAGCCGAAACAGTCAAGCAATATTATTGCGCGTCACCGGGGCGTAACGTGCGCGCCGACGTTCTTCAGCTTGGTGATGGCGAAGTCATCAAAGGCCAACGGGATCAGGCTGCCGCGCGCCCGATAAGCGCGGTACAGGTCGCGGGCCGCCCGCATCGAGCGGCAGCCGTCGGCGCACGGTGGGATCTCGCCGCCGCCGTTGAGAAGGCACAAGGTCGGAGCCGGACCGGGGCCGTTGCAGTCGATTCCCTTCAGCTCGTACGGATTCAGCTCGACGTCGCGCAGGCTGTAGACCGCCCATGCGAGCGAATAAACGAAATCGTCGTGGGCGCCCTTGATCGCCTCAAACTTCGGCAAGCCGCCGCCGTCGTGCTGGTACTCGAAGGTTCCCAGCTCGGCGAGCAGGCTCTCAAAGCTGGGGTGAATGTGGAGCCGGCCTTCCGCCGCGATGGTGTGCAGGGTCGTGAAGGCGTTGGCCTGCCTCTCGGCGGTGGGGTGGATCACTTCATGGTCGAAGGCCTGATCGCCGCACCACGCGGAAATGTCCTGCGCGTTGTAGGATTCGATTGCCGCCCGCTTCAGGCCGTAGTCGCGGGCGTAGCGCGAGAAGTTGCTCTTGATCCCGCTGGCGCCACTGAAGCGGACCTTGTCGGAGGCCAGGACGTAGAAGTGGTCATCTTCGCCGACCAGCAGCTTGACGACGGCGGTCGTCACGGTGGCGTCGCCGTGGATCGAGAAGCCGAAGGCGCGGTCGAGGCCGGCGCCGACGATATGGGCCGCGCCGCCGGTGATTGACGGAAGGTCGATCCGGTAACTGTCGCGGCACCGCTCGATCACGTCGGCCGGGAACAGCGCCGAGGATGACGCGGTCCAGAGGTTGAGGTGCTGTTGCGCGAACTCCGCCGGCAGCATCTGGGACGCGCGCGAGCGGAGCTTTGCCGGGGAGATCCAGCGTGGCGCGTTGGCGCAGGCGTCTTCGAGATCCCGATAGCTGATATGGCTGAAGAAGAGCGTCGGATCGTCGCCTCGCTGGGCGCTGCCGTAGAGCGCGAACAAGGGCGAACTGCGTGAGCCGGTCGTGCTGTCCACCAGAACCAGGCCGTCGTCGGTGTCGATAGTCGAGCTGGCGAGCACCTGATAGGCGTCATCGGTGCGCGCGGCGTGCAGTTCGGAGATCTGCGCGATGGTGATCTTTTTGCCGTAGAGCGCAGCCGGCGACGACGCGAAGCCCTGGATCACGTTGCCGAGGGCGGCATACTCGATCTTGTCGGCCGTGATCGAGATAGAGCCGGCCTTGACCAGCGCCTTCGTGTAGGGCGTTTGCTCGATGACGGTGCGGATCGTGCGGAAGGCGGTGTCGGTCGTCTGCCGCTCGCTGTTGGCGACGACGGCGACGTTTTGCGTTTGGCGCGTCAGGAACCGCCAAACGATGATCAGCGCCGAGACGAGCGTTTTGCCGTGCCGGCGCGGCCAGCAGAAGACGACGGTCGAGAAGCCGCCGTCGAGCGCCTTGGCGATTTCCTCGCGCTCGCGCTGGCCGGGCACGTAGGGCTCAAAGCCGCCCTTGGCGCTGGGCACCAGCGGCTTGACGTCGTCGAGCCACAGGAAGAAGCCGGCGCTGCCGTCGCGCCAATCGGCGATCTTGCTGCGCTTGGCCGTGGCGGTGGTCATGTCAGCGCCTTGCGAACGGCGTCGGCGACGGCGGGCGCGATCTCGCCCCTCTGGTCGTCGAAGGCGCGCTCCAGGAACTTGCCGCCGGCTTGCTGCCCTTTGGCGATAGTGCCGGGGCCGGGCTGGAAGGCGCCGGAGCCGTAGGGGCCGAGGCCTTCGTGCATCTGGAGGGCGTAGGGATCGACGTCATCACCGCCGACGCCGACCGTCGTCGTGCTGCCGCCGGGGCGGGTCGTGGTCTCGACGAAGTGCGCGGCTTCGAGATCGCCTTCATCGACCGGCGCGTTGAGCTGGGAGACAGTCCTCATCGTCTCGCCTTGCCGATGGATCTCGGCGGCGGCGGCCCGCGTCACGTTGGCTTGGACCCGGCGCAGGATCGTGGCGAGATTGCCGGTGCCGGTCAGCTTCATGCCCACGGCGCCGACTCCTGTTCGCTGGCCTGCGCGGTGTCAATCGGAGGAGGCGGGCTGGACAGCTCGACGGCGAAGGCCGTAGCCGGCTCGGGCCAGAACTCGAAGGGCTCGACGGGAAGCATGGGGCGCCTAAAGTCGCAAGGAAGAATGTAATATTGTTGCGCATATCGAAAGAAACTACAAGATTTTTTGTGAAAATGCGACGCGGCCAAGGACGGCTGTGACAGCGATCACCAACTTCGGTCGCCTGAGCCGATGACAAGAATACAAACGATGCGCTTAACGTGTATGAACAGAGAGGGAGAAGTGCCCCGCATGACCACCCCGTCGGGGTGTTACGCACACTGTTTGTAACAGCTGCTAAGTCATTGATTTATATAGATGGCTGGGGCGCCAGGATTCGAACCTGGGAATGGCGGTACCAAAAACCGCTGCCTTACCGCTTGGCGACGCCCCAGCAGACCGGCCTTGAAGGCCGGAAGGGTCGGCAAACTAACCGGAAAGCCGGCCGGCTGCAACACCCCTTTTTCGCCTATTTGCCCTCCCGGCGCCAGGCAAGCAGAAGGGCGCCCAGCGCCAGCGCCAGGACGGCGGCGACAGGCAGCAGGGGGACTTCGGTCACGCCGGTGACGACATAGTCGCCGTTGGCGCGCAGGCCGATCCAGCCGTTGCCGGACTGGTCGCGGTCGGGGCGGGTGCGGCGGACCTCCACGCCGGGGCGGGGGCCGCTTTCGGTGTCGGCAATCCACTGGATGCCGCCGCGGGTCGCCTCGGCCACGGGGGCGAGCTTGTCGCCGGTGGAGCGCACGTCGGCCAGCTCCGGCGGGTTCACCGCACCCACCACGGCCAGAGCGGTGCGCTCGCCGTCCGTGACGCGGTAGATGCCGGGCTCGCCCGCCAGCACGGTGGCGCTGGTGAGGCCGCCCTGGCTTGCCGTCATCTCCAGCGTCCGCGTCTCGTCGGACGGGGTGGTCAGGGTGACGGAACGCGGATCGGGCTCCAGGGAGCGGCGCTCCACCGTGATGCGGCTGCCGTCCACGCGGGCGCGGAGGTCGTTCTCCTCCAGTTCCGGCTCCTTCATCAGCCAGTGGGCGAGCCGGCGCAGCAGCTCCGCCTGCGGGCCGCCGCCCTCGAAGCCGCGGCTCCACAGCCAGATCTGGTCGGACGCGAGCTGCGCCACGCGCCCCTCGCCGACGCGCTGGAGCACCAGCAGCGGGCTGCCCTGCGCACCCTCCATGACGACGGAACCCTCGCCCGGCAGGACCTCCACCTGGTGGAACCAGCGTCCCCAGCTCGGCTCGCCGTCGGGGCGGTCGCCGGGCAGGCCGCTGGTCACCGGGTGGCGGCGACCCAGTTCGGTCACCTTCGGGCGGAAGGGCTGGTCGAGGGTCTCGCCGGTCGGCTCGGCCGGCAGCACGTCGCCGAGCGGGGTGCGGAACAGGGACAGCGGCGTTGCGTATCCCTGGCCCGACGTCTCCAGCAGGGCGCCGCCGTTGCGCACATACTGGGCGATGTTCTCCAGATACATCTGCGGCAGCACGCCGCGCCGGCGGTAGCGGTCGAAGATGATCAGGTCGAACTCGTCGAGCTTCACCTCGAACAGCTCGCGGATAGGGAAGGCGATCAGCGACAGCTCGCGGATCGGGGTTCCGTCCTGCTTCTCGGGCGGGCGCAGGATGGTGAAATGGACGAGATCGACCGAGGGGTCGGCCTTCAACAGGTTGCGCCAGGTGCGCTCGCCGGCGTGCGGCTCGCCCGACACCAGCAGCACGCGCAGCCGGTCGCGCACGCCGTTGACCACCACGGCCGCGCGGTTGTTGGCGAGCGTCAGCTCCTGACCCGCCGCCTCCACCTCGATCTCCAGCACGTTCTGCCCGCCGTGCGAGACGGGCAGATCCAGCGTGAAGTCACGGCCCACGGGCACCCGCGCCGTCGTCGGGGCGCCGCCGTCCTGGCGCATCGTGACGCTGGCGGTGTCCGCCTGCCGGCCGGGCATGTCGTCCACCCGCAGGGTCAGCTCCACCGGCTTGCCGACGATGCCGTAGGCGGGCGCCTGCACGATGGCGAGGCGGCGGTCGCCTTCCTCGCGGTTGCCGGTCAGCAGCGTGTGGACCGGCCCGCCCTCGGCCAGCTTGGCGACGTTCTCCGGCACGTCGTGCACCTGGCCGTCCGTGATCAGCACCGCGCCGGCCAGCCGGCGGCGCGGCACGTCGGAAGTGGCGGCGGCCAGCGCCTCGAACAGGTGCGTCTCGTTGATGGCGCCGCCGGCCTCGGCCCCGGCCCGCACGACGCGCACTTCCAGGTCGTCGAAGGCCTTCAGCCGCTCGGTCAGATCGGCCAGTGCCCGTTCGGCGCGGGCCCGCCGCTCCCCGATGTTCTGGCTGGGGGAGGCGTCCACCACCACCACCGCCACGTCCTTGATCGGGTCGCGCTTCTCGTTCACCAGCGAGGGGTTGAGCAGCGCCACGGCGAGCACCGCGACGGCGGCGAGGCGCAGCAGCGTGCCCCGCGCGCGCCGGAACAGCGCCAGCGCCACCACCGCCAGCGCCAGCGCCAGCAAGGGCAGCAGAATCGCCCAGGGCAGAAGCGGGGCGAAGGCGATCGAGGTCCCTTCGAACATCACTGGCCGAGCCTTTCCAGAATCGAGGGGACATGAACCTGATCGGCCTTGTAGTTGCCGGTCAGCGCATAGACCACGACGTTGACGCCGAAGCGGTAGGCCATCTCGCGCTGGCGCTCGCCGCCGGGCACGGCCGCGTACATAGGCCGGCCGGCCTGATCGACCGCCCAGGCGGCGGCCCAGTCGTTGCTGCCGATGATGACCGGCGAGACGCCGTCGTTCGCCTGCCCCTCGCGCGCCTCGATCCACAGCTCGCCGCCGGCGTAGCGGCCGGGGAAGTCGTTCAGCAGGTAGAAGGACTTGGTCAGCACATGATCGGGCGGCACGGGCGCCAGCGCCGGCACGTCGATGCCCTGAACCAGCCGCTGGAGCGACTGGCTGCCGCCTCCGCCGCTCAGGCCCATGCCGGTGCCGCGGTCGCGCGTGTCGAACAGGATGGTGCCGCCGTTGCGCAGGTAATCGTTCACGCGTCCGCGCGCTTGGTCGCTCAGCGCCGCCTGGCCCTGCGACACCGGCCAGTAGAGCAGCGGGAAGAAGGCCAGCTCGTCGGTTTCCAGGTTCACCGCCCGGGCGCCGGCTGCCTCCACCGCCGTACGCCGGGTCAGCACGTCCACCAGCCCCTCCAGCCCCGCGCGGGACAGGTTGTCCACCGTGGCGTCGCCGGTCTGCACATAGGCGAGGTAGGTTTCCGCCGTCACCTCGACCGCGCGGGCATCGTCGGCCAGGGCCGGCCGCGACGGAACGGCGAAGGCGGCGAGGGAGCTGGCGGCCAGCAAGATTGCCGCGGCTGCGGCACCGGCCCGCCGGCGCCCGCCCCAGCGGCCGAGCAGCCCGCGCAACGCCAGCGCGATCAGCAGGTCGATGGTGAGAAGCGCCAGCGCGAAGCCAAGCAGCGAAGGCTTCAGCGCGATCTCCCCGCGCCCGCCGAAGCTCGACCGGGCGATGCCCGGCGGCAGGCCGCCCAAGGGCTCGATGGCGGTCACGGCGGCGCTGAGGTTCAGGGCCTGGCGCGAATCGTCGGTGCCGTAGAAGCCCGGCGGATGGCGCGGCCCGATCAGCTCCGCCGGGGCGGCGTCGCCCTGGATGGGGAAGGCCGTGGCTGGCGGCGGCACCAGCCGGCCATAGCCGTCCAGCAGCTCCAACGGTTCCAGCGCCACGGCGCGCCCGCTGCCGGCGACGCCGCTGCTCAAGGCCGCGACACGCCGCAGCATGTCCACGAACAGGCCCGAGATGGGCAGGTTCGACCAGTCCGGGCTGGCGCTGGTGTGGACCAGCACGATCCAGCCGTCGCCGCGCTTCTCGGCGGTCACCAGCGGCGACCCGTCGGCCAGCCGTGCCCAGCTCCGGTCCGCGAGGTCGAGCGAGGGCTCGGCCAGCACCTGCCGGCTGACCGTCACGTCGTCCGGGATGCGCAACCCGTGGAAGGGGCTCTTGGCGTCGAAGGGCTGGAGCCGCGCCGCCTCGGACCAGGACAGCGCCCCGCCCAGCGCGCGGTCGCCGATGCGCAGCCGCACCGGGACCAGCGTGTCGGCGTTCTGGGCCAGCCGCGGCCCGGCGAAGCGCAGCAGCACGCCACCCTCCCTCACCCATTCCTCGGCCTGCTCCGCCTCCTCTCCGGTCAGGGAGCCGACATCGGACAGGATCAGCACGGACAGGTCGCGTTCCAGAAGTTCGAGCGTGCCGCCGCGCCGCACCTCGTTGTAGGGCGCCAGCGCCCGTTCCAGGTAGTGCAGGTCGGACAGCAGCGGCTGGGTCTCTCCCTCGGCACGGCCGGAGACGAGCCCGACCGGGCGCCGCCGCCAGCGCTCGTCGAGCAGCACGGTGGCTCCGGCGGTGGTGTCGTTCTCCACCCGCAGGCTCGCCGCCTCGTTGCGCAGCTCGCTCGGGATCTCCAGCCGGATGTCGCGGATCTTCTGGCCCGGCTCGAAGGCGGCGGTCTGCCGCGTCAGCAGCCGCCCGTCGTCGGCCGAAAGCCGCACGGTCACCGGTTCCGGACGCGTGGCGTCGGCCCGCGCGACGCGGGCGATCAGCGCCGAATCCTCCATGGCCGGGGGCAGCAGCAGATGGGCCGGCACGCGGTTCAGGTCGTCCAGCAGCTCGGCCGAGCCCAGCCGCTGCAGCGCCTCGGCCAGGGCGGCGGCCGAGGCGTCGCCAAGGCCGTCGGACAGCCACACAGCGTGCAGGGCCCCTTCGGGCCTCAAGGCGCGCACGGCTTCCAGCGCCGCGGCGCGGTTGGCCGGCCAGGGCAGGGGCTCCATGGCCTGGATGATGCGGCGGGCCTCGACCGGCGGCAGGGATGCCGTCGCCTGGAGCTTTTCGCCGCTCGCCGACGGTGCCGTCGGCAGGAGGATGACGTTGCGGTTCTGCCGCTCGGCCTGACCGACCAGCTCCTCCATGGCCTGACGGCGGGCGGGCCAGTCGCGCCCGGCGGCCCAGCCGTTGTCCACCACCAGCAGGAGCGGCCCGCCGCCCGGCAGCGCCGCGCGGGGGTTCAGCAGCGGGCCGGCGAGCGCCAGGATCAGCAGCGCCGCGGCCAGCAGCCGCAGCAGGAGCAGCCACCAGGGGGTGCGGGCCGGCGTTTCCTCGGGTGCCGTGAGGTCGCGCAGCAGCCGGATCGCGGGGAAGCGGACCACGCGGGGTGCCGGCGGGGTGACCCGCAGCAGCCACCACAGGGCGGGCAGCACCACCAGGGCGGCGAGCACCCAGGGTGCGGCGAAGGCGAACGGTCCCAAGCCCAGCATCAGCGTTCCAGCGTCATAGGTTGCGTCCAGCGCGCGAAATCTTCACCTGTGCCCTCGATGGCCCCGGCGCAAGCGCTCGAACCGGTCCCCCGCACCGGCTAGACCGGCGCCTGGGCGAGGGCGCCCCAGAGGGCGAGCAGTGCAGCCTGCGGCGGCCGGTCGGTGCGGTGGGTGGCGAAGCTCCAGCCCGCCGTGCGCGCCAGCGCCGCCAGCCCGTCCCGGTGTGCGTGCAGCCGCTCCAGATAGGCCTGCCGCACCGCCTCCACGCGCGGCACCAGCAGCTCGTCCTCGCCCTCCAGCCCCTCGAACTCGACGCGCCCGTCGAAGGGCAAGGTTTCCTCCGCCGGGTCGAGCACCTGGACCAGATGGCCGCGCAGCCCCCGTCCGGCCAGGGCCGATACGGTGGCGTGGATCTCCGGCAGGGGTGACAGCAGGTCGCCGTACAGCACCACCTGGGCGTGGCGGGGCAGCGGCTCCGGCCGGGGCAGGGGATCGGGGGCACTGGCCGCGCGCGGATCGGTCAGCAGGTTGGTCATGCGGTCCAGCGCGTGGCGGCCATGGTCCGGCCGGGCGCCGGAATTCAGCAGCGCCACCCGTTCCCCGCCGCGCACCAGCAGCACCGAGGTGGCGAGAACCAGCAGGTCGGCGCGCTCGCGCTTGGTCGGCAGCCCGGGGGCGGAACGGTAGTCCATGGAGGGCGAGCGGTCGCGCCACAGCCAGACGCTCTGCGCGGCCTCCCACTCCTTCTCCCGCACATAGACGGGCTGGGTCTTGGCCGACTGCTTCCAGTCGATCATGGTCGGCGAATCGCCCGGCTGGTAGCGGCGGAACTGCCAGAAGGTCTCGCCCAGCCCGACGCGCCGCCGCCCGTGCACGCCCTGCGCGACGGTGGAGGCGACGCGCTCCGCCGCGACCAGCAGCGGCGGCAGGGTGGAGGCCAGCCCCTCCGCCCGCTGGCGCGTGCGCAGGGATTCGGTTGCCTGGGCCGTCCCGGCCCGCGCTTGGCCCGTTCCGGGCTGGCCGGTGTTGGAGGACGCCATGCCCCGCGCCCTCACGCGAGCGGCGCGCAGAGGCGGTCGATGACGTCGTCCAGCGTGATGCCGTCGGCGCGGGCCGCGAAGTTCAGCGCCATGCGGTGGCGCAGGATGGGCTTGGCGAGCGCCACCACGTCGTCGAGCGACGGGGCGATGCGGCCGTCCAGCACCGCGCGGGCGCGGGCCGCCAGCATCAGGGCCTGGCTGGCGCGCGGGCCGGGGCCCCAGGCGACGTGGCGCTGCACTTCGGGCAGGTCGCTGGTCTCCGGACGGCCGCGGCGGACGAGGTCGAGGATGCCCTCCACCACGCTCTCGCCGACCGGCACGCGGCGCACCAGCCGCTGGGCGGCCTGGAGGTCGGCGGGGGTGAGCACCGTCACCGCCTGCTCGTCGGTGGACCCCGTCGTCGCGATCATCATGCGCCGTTCGGCGTCGCGGTCCGGATAGACCACCTCGACCTGCATCAGGAAGCGGTCGAGCTGCGCCTCGGGCAGCGGGTAGGTGCCTTCCTGCTCCAGCGGGTTCTGGGTCGCCAGCACGTGGAAGGGGGCGGGCAGGTCATGGTACTGGCCGCCGACCGACACGCGGCGCTCCTGCATCGCCTGGAGCAGGGCGGATTGGGTGCGCGGGCTGGCGCGGTTGATCTCGTCGGCCATCAGCAGCTGGCTGAACACCGGGCCCGGGATGAAGCGGAAGGAGCGGCGGCCGCTCTCATCCTCCTCCAGCACCTCGGAGCCCAGGATGTCGGCGGGCATCAGGTCGGGCGTGCACTGGATGCGCTTCTCCTCCATGCCCAGCACCTTGCCCAGCGTCTCCACCAGGCGGGTCTTGGCAAGGCCCGGAACGCCGATCAACAAAACGTGACCGCCGGCCAGAAGCGTGATCAGAGTCAGGTTGATCACCTCCTGCTGGCCGAAGATGACGCGCCCGATGCGCTCGCGCACCGTGGCCAGACGGCCGCCGAGCGCCTCGATCTCGGCCATCAGCTGATGGGGGTTCTCAGGCGCGGGGCGGGTGAGGTCGGTGGCGCTCACGTCTCTACTCCCATTCAAAATCCGGCTTTACGGACCTATGTGACGACTGTGGCGAAATTACGTTGCGCCGCGGGAACGATCCGCCCTGCCAGCGGATCCCCCGGCTGGTACCGGAGGGCGGCATGATGAAGGTCGGTGACGGAGAGGGCGTTGGCAAGCGGGCAAGTGGTACGATGCCGTCGGAAGGACCCGCGGCCCTGCCGTTCGGGCCGACGGAGGAGGCCTACGACATACGCATCGCCCGCGACGGCACCTGGCACCATGAGGGCGAGCCGATCCGCCGGATCGAGCTGGCGAAGCTGTTCGCCACGGTGCTGCGGCGCGACGACGCCGGCGATTACTGGTTGATCACCCCCGCCGAGCGCGGGCGGATCCTGGTGGAGGACGCGCCCTTCGTCGCCGTGGAGATGACGGCGCGCGGGGAAGGGGAGGAGCAGGTCCTGGCCTTCCGCACCAACCTGGACGACTGGGCCGAGGCCGGGCCGGACCACCCCATCCGGGTCGTCCACAATCCCGAAACGGGCGAGCCTGCCCCTTATGTCGAGATCAGGAAAGGGCTGGAAGCGCGCATCCTGCGGTCCGTCTTCTATGAATTGGTGGACCGCGCCGTGCCGAAGGGTGAAGATGCCGAGGCTGAGGTGGGAGTATGGAGCAACAAGACCTTCTTCGCGCTGGGCAGGCTGCCTGGCGATTGACGCTGGACGAGGTGCGCCGCCGCTTTCCCGGCAGCGCCGCCGCCAGCCTGCACGTCGCCGACGAGGCGGAGCTGACCGCCGCCGCTAAGATCCGCGGCGACCATGACCTGAACCCGAGTTCGGCGCCCCCGGACAGCCTGCGCGAGGCCGCCGTGCTGGTGCCGCTGGTGGACCGGCCGGAGGGGGTGACGGTCATCTTCACCCAGCGCACCGCGACCCTGTCCGCCCATGCCGGGCAGATCAGCTTCCCCGGCGGCCGGCGGGAGCCGGAGGACGCCTCCCCCGAGGAGACGGCGCTCCGCGAGACGCTGGAGGAGATCGGGCTGGCCCGCGGCTCCGTGGAGATCCTCGGGCGGCTGGACACCTACGTGACCAGCACGGGCTTCCAGGTGACGCCGGTGGTCGGGCTCGTCCACCCGCCTTTCGAGCTGAGGCCCGACCCGACCGAGGTGGCCGAGGTGTTCGAGGTGCCGCTGGCCGTCATCCTCGATCCGGCCAACCCGCAGCGCCACAGCCGCGAGTTCAAGGGGCGGGAACGCTTCTTCTATGCCTTCCCTTACCAGCAGCGCTACATCTGGGGAGCGACCGCCGGCATGCTGGTGAACCTGCGCGACGTGCTGTCCGCTGGGCCGCTCGGCGATGAGTCACTGGGCGGGGAGCCGGTGGGCGACACGCCCTGAAGCTGCATGCCCTAAAGCCCCAGGCCACTTGAACCCATTGGCATCGGCCCGGCCGCCGGGCTAGCCTTCGCGCCATGATCCGCACCGCCCGCCTCGACCCGCAGCCCTGGATGACCGCGCCCGAGACGCGCGCCGTGCTCGCCGCCCTCGCCGCCGGGGGCGTGGAAGCACGCTTCGTCGGCGGCTGCGTGCGCGACGGCTGGCTCGGCCGTGCGGTCAAGGACATCGACATCGCATCGCCCGCCCCGCCGGAGCGGGTGATGGAGCTGCTGAATACTGCCGGCGTTAGGGCGATCCCCACGGGGCTGGCGCACGGCACCGTCACGGCGCTCGTCAACCGCGTGCCCTTCGAGATCACCACCCTGCGCCGCGACGTGGAAAGCTACGGGCGTCACGCGTTGGTCGCCTTCACCGACGACTGGACGGAGGACGCGGCGCGGCGCGACTTGACCATGAACGCGCTGAGCTGCGCGCCGGACGGCACGGTCCACGACCCTTTCGGGGGGATCGAGGACATGGCGGCGGGCCGCGTCCGCTTCGTCGGCGACCCGCGCACCCGCATCCGGGAGGACGTGCTGCGCCTCCTGCGCTTCTTCCGCTTCCACGCCCATTACGGCCGGGGCGAGCCGGAGGCGGAAGCGCTGGAGGCCTGCGCCGAGCTGGCGCCGCTCCTGCCGGCCCTCTCGGGCGAACGGCTCCAGGCCGAGACCCTGCGGCTGCTGACGGCGGCCGACCCGGCACCGGTCTGGCGGCTGATGATCGGGGCCGGGGTGATGGAGCATCTGCTGCCGAACGCCACGAACACCGGGCGGCTCGACGGCCTCGTCCGGCTGGAGAGGGCGCTGGGCGAACCCGCCGACCCTCTGCGCCGGCTTGCCGCCGCGCTCGCGGTGGATCGGGCCGGGGCGCTCGCCGCCGCCGAAAGGCTGCGCCTGTCCAACGCGGACCGCGACCGCCTCGCCGCCCTGGCCGAGCCACCGCAGGCCATAAATTCGATGGACGACGAACCCAGGCGCCGCCACGCGCTCTACCGGCTGGGCGATGCCGGGCTGTACCGGGACCTCGTGCTGCTGTCGGCCGCCGGGGCGCCGGGGCCGCTGGCGCTCGACGGGGTGCGGGCGGCGCTCGCCACGGCGGACGAACTGCCGTCCCTGCGCTTCCCCGTCGCCGGACGGGACCTGCTGGCGCTCGGCCTCAAGCCCGGCCCGGGGCTCGGCGCCCTGCTGAAGCGCGCGGAGGAGTGGTGGATCGCCGAGGATTTCCGGCCCGGCCGGGAGGCCTGTCTGGAACGGGCACGGCAACTCGCCGCTCAGGCCTGAATTCGGGGTTACGGCCACTTCACCTCGGGAGGCATGCTCATGAGGATGGCCTCCACGTTGCCGCCGGTTTTCAGCCCGAAGGTCGTGCCGCGGTCGTAGAGCAGGTTGAACTCCACATAGCGGCCGCGGCGGACGAGCTGGTGCTCGCGCTGCTCCGGCGTCCAGGGGCGGTTCATGTGGCGGCGGACCAGCTTCGGGTAGACGTCCAGGAAGGCCAGCCCGACGTCGCGGGTGAAGGCGAAGTCGTCGTCCCAGCTCCCGCTGTCGAGGTTGTCGTAGAAGATGCCGCCCACGCCGCGCGTCTCGTTGCGGTGCGGCAGGAAGAAGTAGCGGTCGCACCACTCCTTGTATTTCGGGTAGTAGGCCGGGTCGTGCGCGTCGCAGGCACCCCGGAGCGCGCCGTGGAAGTCGGCGGTGTCCCCCTCGTCCGGCACCATCGGGGTGAGGTCCGCGCCGCCGCCGAACCAGCCGACGCTGGTGACGATGTGGCGCGTGTTCATGTGGGTGGCCGGCACCAGCGGCGAGCGCATGTGCGCCACGAGGCTGATCCCCGCCGCCCAGAACCGGCCGTCCTCGCCCGCGCCGGTGATGTTGCCCCGGAATTCCGGGCTGAAGGTGCCGTGCACGGTGGAGATGTTCACTCCGACCTTCTCGAACACCCGGCCCTTCATGATCGCCATGGTGCCGCCGCCGCCCTCGCCGCCGCCATGGTCCGGGCGGGTCCAGGCCTTGCGTTCGAAGCGGCCGGGAGCCATGTCGGAGTGGGTGCCGGTCAGCTCGTCCTCGATCGCTTCGAAGGCGGCGCAGATCCGGTCGCGCAGCTCGGCGAACCAGGCGGTCGCGCGGGCCTTCTGCTCCTCGGTGGGGACGGTCGGCATGGGCGGGCGTCTCTCTATGGGGTGGCTGCGGCACTCTGTCGCAGCGCTTCACCCAGCACCATCGCCGCGCTGAGTGCAACATTAAGGGAACGCGCCGGCGGCTTCAGCGGGATGACGAGACGGACATCGGCCGCCTCGTGCACGGCCTCGGGAACGCCGGCGCTCTCGCGGCCGACCAGGATGCGGTCCTGGGGCGCGAAGGCGAAGTCGGTGTAGGGAATGGCCCCGCGCGTTGTCAACAGCACCAGCCGCCCCTGGTGCGTGGCCTGCGCGTAGGCGGCCCAGCTGCTGTGCCGGGTGAGGTCGAGCTGGTCGAGATAGTCCATGCCCGCCCGCCGCAGCCGACGGTCGTCGAGGACGAAGCCGCAGGGTTCGATCAGGTCCATGGGCACCCCGAGTCCCGCGGCCATCCGCATCATGGCGCCCGCGTTCTGCGGGATGTCCGGTTCGAAGAGCACGAGACGCATGCAACGGTCCTCCTGTCAGACGATGATTCCGGGCAACAGCGGGTGCCCTATTTCACGGTGCGACACTCTGCCCGCAGACAAACCTTTTCAAGGCTGTGGCGCGGCGGTATACCCCACCCGGAATCATCGGGGCCCACACCCCGGCCGACGCGGCGTGCCCGGATTTACCCTAACGGCGGACAGGCTCGTCAAATCGTGTTCGTGGACGATCAAACGTGTCATCCGGCGCCTTGTCGCGCTGCGTATGCTTGAGGAGAGAAGAGCTTATGGCTGATACCACGCATCCGCCCGGGACGGGTGCCCATGGGGCCCATGGCGGTGACGGTACGAACCGCCGCGACTTCCTGTACCTGGTCACCGCCGGCGCCGGGGTCGTGGGCCTCGGTTCCGTGGCGTGGCCCTTCATCGACAGCATGAACCCCGCCGCCGACACGCTGGCGCTGGCCTCCATCGACGTCGATCTGGCACCGGTCGAGGTCGGCCAGGCGATCACCGTCACCTGGCGTGGCAAGCCGGTCTTCATCCGGCACCGCACGGAGAAGGAAATCCAGGAGGCGCAGTCCGTCAATCTCGGCGACCTGCCCGACCCGGCTCCCGATTCCGAGCGTGTCGTGAAGCCGGAATGGCTGGTCATGATCGGCATCTGCACGCACCTCGGCTGCGTGCCGCTGGGGCAGAAGCCCGCCGATCCGAAGGGCGACTTCGACGGCTGGTTCTGCCCTTGCCACGGTTCGCACTACGACAGCGCTGGGCGTATCCGCAAGGGCCCGGCTCCCGCCAACCTGGTCATTCCGCAGTATGCCTTCACGGGCGACACCGCGATCCGGCTCGGCTAAGCGGCCCTAGGTTCTGGAGACCCCAAGAATGGCTCAGGCTCACACGCCCAAGTTCAAGAATCCGGTCGTGAACTGGATCGACAGCCGCCTGCCGATCTTCACGATGCTGGATCACGAGTACAACCAGTATCCGATGCCCCGGAACGTCAACTATCTGTGGGCGTTCGGTGCCATCGCCATGGTCATGCTGATCGTGATGATCCTGACCGGCCTGTTCCTGGCGATGCAGTACGCGGCCAACACGCAGGTCGCCTTCGAGTCGGTCGAGCGCATCATGCGCGACGTCAACTACGGCTGGCTGCTGCGCTACGTGCACGCCAACGGCGCGTCGATGTTCTTCATCGCCGTCTACATCCACATGTTCCGCGGCCTCTATTACGGCTCCTACAAGGCGCCGCGCGAGATCCTGTGGATCCTCGGCGTGATCATCCTGCTCGTCATGATGGCGACCGGCTTCATGGGCTACGTTCTGCCCTGGGGTCAGATGAGCTTCTGGGGCGCCACCGTCATCACGAACCTCTTCTCGGCCTTCCCAATCATCGGCGACCCGATCGTGACCTGGCTGTGGGGCGGCTTCTCGGTCGACAACCCGACGCTGAACCGCTTCTTCGCGCTGCACTTCCTGCTGCCGTTCGTGCTGTTCGCGCTCGTCATCCTGCACACCGCGGCGCTGCACGTGTCCGGTTCGAACAACCCGCTGGGCATCGACCCGAAGGGCCCGCAGGACACCGTGCCGTTCAACCCGTACGTCACGATCAAGGACGGCTTCGCGGTCGTCGTGTTCTTCATCTTCTTCGCGGCCTTCGTCTTCTTCGCCCCGAACTACCTCGGCCATCCGGACAACTACATCCCGGCCAACCCGCTGGTGACCCCGGCGCACATCGTTCCGGAATGGTACTTCCTGCCCTTCTACGCGATCCTGCGCGCGATCCCGGACAAGCTGGGCGGCGTTCTCGCCATGTTCGGCGCCATCGCCGTTCTGGCCGTCCTGCCGTGGCTCGACACCTCCAAGGTGCGCAGCACGAAGTTCCGCCCGATCTACCGGATCTTCTTCTGGCTGCTCGCGCTCGACGCCCTGCTGCTCGGCTATGCCGGCGCAATGCCGGCCGAGGGGCTGTGGCTGTGGCTGGCCCGTCTCGGCACCGCCTATTACTTCTTCCACTTCCTGATTCTGCTGCCTGTTCTGGGCAAGCTGGAGCGTCCGCTGCCGCTGCCGGCCAGCATCAGCGAAGCCGTTCTGAAGCCCAAGGAGAAGGCGTGATGCGCGCGTTGAAGTCTGCAATCCTTTCCGCGGCCTTCGCCCTGGGTCTGGCCGGCGCCGCCCAGGCGGCGGAGGGCGTCCACATTCCCTCGCAGGACTGGTCGCATGACGGTGTCTTCGGCACCATCGACAAGCCGTCGGCCCAGCGCGGCTTCCAGGTCTACAAGGAGGTCTGCGCCGCCTGCCACTCCATGCATCTGGTCCCCATCCGCACGCTGGCGGGCATCGGCTTCACCGAGGACGAGCTGAAGGCGCTCGCCGCCGGCTATGAGGTGCAGGCCGGCCCGAACGACGAGGGCGAGATGTTCATGCGGCCGGGCATCCCGGCCGACCGCTTCCCGAGCCCGTTCCCGAACGACAACGCGGCCCGCGCGTCGAACGGCGGCGCGCTTCCGCCGGACCTGTCGCTGATGGCGAAGGCCCGCGTCGGCGGCGAGAACTACATCTATGCGTTCCTGACCGGCTTCGAGGACCCGCCCGAGGGCGTGAACCTGATGCCGGGCATGAACTACAACAAGTACTTCCCCGGCCATCAGGTCGGCATGCCCAATGTGCTGGTTCCGGACGGGGTGACCTACTCCGACGGCACGGCAGCGACGGTGGAGCAGCAGGCGCACGACGTCTCGGTCTTCCTGACCTTCGCCGCGGAGCCGCACCTGGATGCCCGCAAGCAGATGGGCGTGAAGGTGATCCTGTTCCTGATCGTGCTGGCCGGCCTGATGTACGCCGTCAAGCGCCGTCTCTGGAGCACGATCCACTGACCGGCATCGCCGGGAGATCGCCGCTTCGCGGAAAATCGTGACGGACAGGGCGCCTTCGGGCGCCCTGTTCCGTTATTGGGGTGCGACGGTGAAGGAGCGCCCATGGACGACAGCCTGATCGACGAGGTGATCCGCTTCTGGTTCGACGAGACCAGCAAGCCCTACTGGTTCCAGCGGTCGGACAGCTTCGACCGCGCCGTCACGGACCGGCTGCTGGCCCCGCACGAGGCCGCGGCGTCCGGCGCCCTCGATCACTGGATGGAGGAGGCGGACGGCTGCCTGGCGCTCTGCATCCTGCTCGACCAGGCGCCGCGCAACATGTTCCGGGGAACCCCGCGCGCCTTCGCCACCGACGAAAAGGCCCGCGCCGTCGCGGCGCACGCCGTCGCCGCCGGCATGGACATGGACTTCGACCCGGCCGAACGGGTCTTCCTCTATCTGCCCTTCGAGCATCACGAGGACATGGAGAGTCAGCGCCGCTCCGTGGCGCTGTTCCGCGACCGGGTCGCCGAGCCGGACTCCGTGCTCTACGCCGAGCGCCACCTGGAGATCATCCAGCGCTTCGGCCGATTCCCGCACCGCAACGCCATTCTGGGCCGCGCGAGCACGCCCGACGAGATCGCCTTCCTGTCGGAGCCGAACTCGTCCTTCTGATCCCTCCGATGGGTGCGACCCCGCGCCCCTGTTCCAGCCGGCGGCGATTGGCTATGGTCGCGCCGGTGAGTGGAGGAAGGGAACGGGCATGGGTCTGGTGGACCGGTTCTGGATTGTTTTCGCGGCGCTGAACGGCGGGGTCGCCGTCGGCGCCGGCGCCTACGCCAGTCACGGGCTGGCCGGCGATCCGCGCGCGCAGGAGCTGTTCCGCACCGCCGGGCAGTACCAGATGTGGCACGCACTGGCGCTGGTCGGGGCGGTCCTGCTGGCCGGGCGGGCGGCGGGTGCGCAGCGCCTCGCCCTGCGGCTGGCCGGCTGGCTGTTCGTGGCGGGAGTCGTCCTGTTCAGCGGGACGCTTTACATGCTGGGCAGCGGTGCCACGCCACCCGTCGGCTCGACCGCGCCGCTCGGCGGGACCGCGCTGATGGCCGGCTGGCTGCTGCTGGCGGTCGCGGCCGTCCTGCCCGCCGCCCGTGGCGGCCACCGCTTCGAGGGAGACCGGACATGAACGAGCATCATCTCGACGCCAAGGGACTGCAATGCCCGCTGCCGGTCCTGCGCGCGCGCAAGGCGCTGAAGGCGGCGGCCGTCGGCGACCGGCTGACGGTCGAGGCGACCGACCCGAGCGCGCCCAAGGATTTCGCGGCCTTCTGCGAAGCCTCGGGCAACGCGCTCCTGTCAAGCGGGGAAGAGGCGGGCGTCTACCGCTTCGTCATCGAGCGGCGGGCCTGACACGGCCCGCCGGGGATGCCCGCGTGGCGGGAATCCTCCTGTACTTTCAGTGCCGTTCCGGGAAGAATGCCGGCGGGGAAACGCTCCGCGGAACGATCAAACAATGTTCACCATGCTGTTCACGCACCCGGCCTGCCTGGAGCACGACACCGGGGAAGGCCATCCGGAATGCGCCGACCGGCTGCGCGCCGTGCTCGCCGCCCTGGAGGCGGAGGAGTTCCACCTCCTCGAACGGCAGGAGGCGCCGCGCGCCACGCTGGAGCAGATCGCGCGCGCCCATTCCCGCGACCACATCGAGCATGTTCTGTCCCTGATCCCGGAGGATGGGCATGTCGGGGTGGATGACGACACCATCCTGTCGCGCGGCTCGGGAGAGGCGGCCCTGCGCGCGGCCGGGGCCGTGGTGGCGGCCGTGGACGCCGTGGCCGCCGGCCATGTCCGCAACGCCTTCTGCGCCGTCCGCCCGCCGGGGCACCACGCCGAGCACGACCGGATCATGGGCTTCTGCCTGTTCAACAACGTCGTGATCGGGGCGCACCACGCGCGCGCCGCGCACGGGCTGAAGCGGGTCGCCATCCTGGACTTCGACGTCCACCACGGCAACGGCACGCAGGACCTGGTGCGGCGGGATCCGGACCTGCTCTATTGCTCGACCCACCAGGCCGCCCTCTTTCCCTGGACCGGGGACGACGCGCGGGAGCGGGGCGCCTTCGGCAACTGCGTGAACGCGCCGCTGCCGGCGCTCGCCGGGTCGCCGGAGTTCCGGCACGCCATGACCGAACGCATCCTCCCGGCCATCGATGCCTTCCGGCCGGACCTGCTGATGATCTCCGCCGGTTTCGACGCCCATTCGCGCGACCCGCTGGCCGACCTGCACCTGACCGACGAGGATTTCGCCTGGGCCACGCGCAAGCTGGCCGATCTCGCCCGCCTCCATTGCGGCGGCCGCATCGTGTCGGTGCTGGAGGGCGGCTACAACCTGCGCGCACTGGCCTCGGCCAGCGTGGCGCATGTGCGCGAGCTGATGTGCGCCTGACCGTGCTGTCGCCGGTGCGCGCCGTACCTTAGGCCGATGGCTGCGCCGCCCGGCTTACCCCGCCCGGCAGAGGCGTGCGCCCCCGCTTGCCCGGTCATACGTCCGCCGCGAGCCTTGCGCATGCCCGCGCGTGGTCATACTTTCGGGAACTCTTTTCACCCATGGTTCGATGATGGCCGAGTTCGCACAGATCCCCCCCGACGTCGCCGCCCTCAGTTTCGAGGACGCCCTGGCCGAGCTGGAGCGCATCGTGCGCCAGCTCGAGGAAGGGCGCGGCAAGCTGGACGAGTCCATCGCCTCATACGAGCGGGGCACGGCGCTGAAGCGCCATTGCGAGGCAAAGCTGCGCGAGGCCCAGGCCAAGATCGACCGCATCACCGTGGCCGCCGACGGAACGCTCGGCACCGAACCCGCCCGGATCGACTGACGTGCCGACGGATTCCGGGAACCCGATGACCCTCAAGAACGCCATGGCCGAAATGGCCGACCTGCTGGAGCAGGCCATCGCCCGGCTGGTGCCCGTCACCGACCTGCCCGAGGCGCCGCTGTTCGAGGCGATGCGCTACGGCAGCCTCGGCGGCGGCAAGCGGCTGCGCCCCTTCCTGGTGATGCAGTCGTCGAGCCTGTTCGGCGTCAACCCGGACTGCGCGCTGCGCGTCGCCGTGGCGGTCGAGCTGGTCCACTGCTATTCGCTGATCCATGACGACCTGCCGGCGATGGACGACGGCACGACGCGGCGCGGCCGCCCGACGGTGCACCGGCAGTTCGACGAGGCCACCGCGATCCTGGCGGGCGACGGCCTGCTGACCTACGCCTTCGAGCTGCTGGCCGATCCCGCGACGCACGAGGACCCGAACGTCCGCTGCCAGCTCGTCGCCGCACTCGCCAGGGCGGCCGGGCCGCAGGGCATGGTGGGCGGACAGATGCTCGACCTCATCGCCGAGCACGAGACCTTCGATCTCGGCACGACGACCCGCCTGCAGCGCATGAAGACCGGCGAACTGATCGCCTTTTCCAGCGAGGCCGGCGCCATCCTCGGCAAGGCCTCGCCGCCGCAGCACCATGCCCTGCGCGCCTACGCCCATGACCTCGGCCTCGCCTTCCAGATCGCCGACGACCTGCTGGACGTCGAGGGGACGGAAGCGGAGACCGGCAAGGCGGTCGGGCGCGACGCGCAGGCCGGAAAGGCCACCTTCGTGTCCATCCTGGGCCGCGACCGCGCCCGCGCGCAGGCGGAAATGCTGGCGCGCCAGGCCGCCGAGCACCTGGAGATCTTCGAGGGCCGTGCCGATATGTTGAAGGCCGTTGCCGACTTCGTCGTCGCGCGGCGCGCCTGAAGGGAGGACGAACACTCGTGACCGCCACCAGCAAGACGCCGCTTCTCGACCTCGTGCAGGAGCCCGCCGACCTGCGCGCGCTGCCGCAGGAGAACCTGCGCCAGCTCGCCGACGAGCTGCGCACCGAGACCATCGACGCCGTGTCCGTCACCGGCGGGCATCTCGGTGCCGGGCTGGGCGTGGTCGAGCTGACGGTGGCCCTGCATTACGTCTTCGACACGCCGGATGACCGGCTCATCTGGGATGTCGGCCACCAGTGCTACCCGCACAAGATCCTGACCGGCCGGCGCGACCGCATCCGCACGCTGCGCATGGGCGGTGGGCTGTCGGGCTTCACCAAGCGGTCGGAGAGCGTTTACGATCCTTTCGGCGCCGGCCATAGCTCCACCTCCATCTCCGCCGGGCTCGGCATGGCGGTGGCGAGCGAGCTGAAGGGCAAGAAGAACCATGTCGTCGCCGTGATCGGCGACGGTTCGATGAGCGCCGGCATGGCCTACGAGGCCATGAACAACGCGGGCTCCACCAATTCGCGCCTCATCGTCATCCTGAACGACAACGACATGTCCATCGCGCCGCCCGTCGGCTCGATGAGCGCCTACCTGTCGCGGCTGATCTCCTCCAAGCCCTACCTGTCCCTGCGCCATCTGGCGAAGGACATCGCCGACCAGCTTCCGCGCCCCCTGCGCACCGCCGCCCGCCGGGCGGAGGAATACGCGCGCGGCCTCGTCACCGGGGGCACGCTGTTCGAGGAGATGGGCTTCTACTATGTCGGCCCCATCGACGGACACAATCTGGACCATCTCCTGCCGGTCCTCCAGAACGTGCGCGACGCCGAAGGCGACAAGCCGGTCCTTATCCACGTCGTCACCAAGAAGGGCAAGGGCTACGCCCCGGCGGAGGCCTCGGCCGACAAGCTGCACGCGGTCGCCAAGTTCGACGTCATCACCGGCGCCCAGTCCAAGCCGCAGTCGAACGCCCCGACCTACACCCGCGTCTTCGCCAACGCCCTGATCGCGGAGGCCGCGGCCGATCCGACCATCGTCGGCATCACGGCGGCCATGCCCTCGGGCACCGGGCTCGACCTGTTCGGCGAGCGCTTCCCCGACCGCTGCTTCGACGTCGGCATCGCGGAGCAGCACGCCGTGACCTTCGCCGCCGGCCTGGCAACGGAGGGCTACAAGCCCTTCTGCGCGCTCTATTCCACCTTCCTCCAGCGCGGCTACGACCAGGTTATCCATGACGTGGTGCTGCAGCACCTGCCGGTGCGCTTCGCCATCGACCGCGCCGGCCTCGTCGGCGCGGACGGGGCGAGCCACGCCGGCTCCTTCGACATCGCCTATCTCGGCTGCCTGCCCGACATCGTGCTGATGGCGGCGGCGGACGAGCTGGAGCTGATGCACATGGTCGCGACCTCCGCGGCCATCGAGGACCGGCCTTCGGCCCTGCGCTACCCGCGCGGCGAAGGCATCGGGATCGAGCTGCCGGAACGCGGCAGCGTGCTGGAGATCGGCAAGGGGCGCATCGTCCAGGAAGGCACGAAGGTCGCCATCCTCAGCTACGGCACGCGGCTGGCCGAATGCCGCCGGGCGGCGGCGGAGCTGGGTGCGCGGGGCCTGTCCACCACCGTGGCCGACGCCCGCTTTGCCAAGCCGCTGGACCAGGATCTCGTGCGCCGCCTCGCGCTGGAGCATGAGGTGCTGATCACCATCGAGGAGGGCTCCGTCGGCGGGTTCGGCAGCTTCGTGCTGCAGTATCTCGCCACCGCCGGCCTGCTGGACAACGGGCTGAAGATCCGGCCGATGGTGCTGCCGGACGTGTTCCTGGACCATGACTCGCCGGCCAAGCAGTACGAGCGGACGGGGCTCAACGCGCGCGGCATCGTCGCGACGGCGCTCCAGGCCCTGGGGCTGGAGGCCGCGGCGGTCCGCGCCTGACGGCGGCTCCGCTGATCGAATGTGTGTGAAAATCCGGATGAATTCATCTGGATTCTCACAAAGGTCCTAGCTCCATTAGCGGGGTAAACGAGCCGCGCCTTCACTGGTACGACTCGTGGTCACGGGTTACCGTTCTGAAAGACGGCGGTTTCCCGCGACGGCCCCTGTTTCCCAGGTCAAAGGGTTTTCCCGCATGCCTCACGTCCTCGCGTCCGATCATGGCCGGACGGCTCAGGCCGAACCGATCGTCCTTCCGGCCTCGCGGGGCACGGGCGTGGACATGGAGGACCCGGCCGTTCTGCGCGCGGTGCTGGATCATGCCTCGACCTGCTACGCGATCCTCGACGGACGCGACCAGCGCTGCACCTACGCGAACGCGGCCTTCCGCAACTGCGGGGTGGTGCCGGGCGCCGTGCTGACGCAGGCCTTTCCGGCCATCGACCGAACCCTGCTGGACGAGGCCACCGCCAGCCGCCAGCCGCAGAAGCGCCGGAATGGCTCCTGGGAGCTGGAAGCGACGCCGCTGTGCGGCACCGACGGGGAGGTCCGGGGCATCCTGGTGTCCGCCCGTGCCGCCAACGACAGCCGCCTCACGGCGGAGGAGCTGGCGGCCACGCTGGCCGAGCGCGACAAGCAGATGCGCGAGGTCAGCCACCGGGTCAAGAACACGCTCCAGCTCGTCTCCAGCCTCATGACGCTCCAGGCGCTGACCACCAAGGACCCGGTCATGCGCGGCGCCTTCCAGGAGGCCGGAGGGCGCATCAGCACCGTGACGCAGGCCCACCAGCGCGTCCACATGGCCGAGCGGGAGAAGGAGGTCAAAGTCGATTTCGGGCAGTATCTGCGCGACCTCTGCGCCGAAATGGAGGCCGGCGCCTCCATGAGCGGGCCGGAGCGCCGCATCGTCGCCACGGCCGACCGGGTGTCGCTGCCGCCGGAATCGGTCATCCCACTGGCGCTGATCGTCAACGAGCTGGTCAACAACGCCCTGAAATACGCCTACCCGCCGGGCGTGCCCGGCGACGTGGAGGTCGGGCTGCACGCCCTGCCGGAGGGCGGCTACCGCCTGAGCGTCTCCGACCACGGGCGCGGGCTGCCGCCGGGATTCGATCCCGTGCGCTCCGACACGCTGGGCATGAAGGTCATCCGCGCCTTCGCCGGCCAGCTCAAGGGCAAGCTGCGCGCCGAGGATGGCGGGCCGGGCGCCCGCTTCTCGGTGGACCTGCCGGGCTGACCGGAGCCGCTCAGGGATAGTGCGCGCTTGCCTCCGTGGCCGTCCTGCGCCATGCATCACTCCCGGTCGAGTGAATGGAGTTGAGCGATGGCGCGCGTGCGGGTGGATGTCGCCCTGGTGGAGCGGGGACTCGCCGAAAGCCGCGCCAAGGCGCAGGCGCTGATCCTGGCGGGGCTGGTCTATTCGGACACCAAGCGCATCGCCAAGGCCGGCGACCTGATCCCCGCCGAGGCACCCCTGTCCGTCAAGGGGCAGGACCATCCCTGGGTGTCGCGCGGCGGGCTGAAGCTGGTAAAGGGGCTCGACACCTTCGGCATCGACCCCGCCGGCCTGACGGCGGTGGATGTCGGCGCCTCGACCGGCGGCTTCACCGACGTGCTGCTGACGCGCGGCGCCGCCAAGGTCTATGCCGTGGACGTCGGGCACGGACAGCTCGCCTGGAAGCTGCGCACCGACGAGCGGGTGGTCGTGCTGGAAAAGACCAACGCCCGCAATCTCACCAACGCGGAAATCCCGGATCCGGTCGATCTCGTCGTCTGCGACGCCAGCTTCATCGGGCTGGAGACCGTTCTGCCGGCGGCGCTGAACCTGACGGTGCCCGGCGGACGGCTGGTCGCCCTGATCAAGCCGCAGTTCGAGGTCGGCAAGGGCCGGGTCGGCAAGGGCGGCGTCGTGCGGGAGCCCGAACTGCACCAGGAGGTCTGCGACCGCATCCGTGCCTGGCTCGACGGGCTTCCCGGCTGGCGCGTGTTGGACGTCACGGAAAGCCCGATCACCGGGCCGGAAGGGAACAAGGAGTTTCTGATCGGCGCGGTGAAGGACCGCGCCGTGGCCGAGTGCGAAGCCGCGGCCGGCGCCTGACCGGTCCGCCGGGCTGATCTTTGCGAAGCCCCCGCGCGCAAGGACATGGCGGGCCGCTGGAAAGAAAAGAACATGTCGATTTCGACATGAAGACGTAACCCGAATGTTCTTGCGGAATAACCACTTCGGCGTAGTCTTTCCTCCGATGCTTGGCGGCGGTCGCCAGCTGGACCTTCCTGAAAGACTTCGGAGACTTCGATGCTTCGCGCCGTTGCCCTATCCACGCTTCTCGTCGCCGGTCTCGCGGCGCCCGCCTTCGCGCAGTCCGCCTCCAACCTCGTCGGAACCTATAGCTACACCGGCACCGAAACGGACGGCACCCCCTACACCGATGCCGGCACGCTGGTGATCTCGGCCGAGAAGTCGGGCGCGCTCGGCCTCAAGTGGGACAGCGGCGATTTCGTGGGCGTCGGCCAGCTCACCGGCAACGTGCTCGCCGTCGCGGCCATCGCCGACGGCAAGAACACCGTCATGCTGATGAACGTGAACGCCGACGGAAGCCTCCAGGGCCCCTGGTGGCGCCGGACCGATCCAGGCAGCAAGGGCACCGAGGTCTGGAAGAAGAAGTAAGGCCGGTAGAGCGGGCCTAAGGGGGCAAGGGGCGGCGATGCGGCGGAGCGGTTCGGGCTGGGTTCTTTCCCTGTGCGTGATCGCCGGGCTGCTGGCGCCCCGGCCCCTGCCCGCCGTCGTCATCCTCGAAAGCACCTGGCGGGAGGAGGGTGGCGGGCGCGGTCGCGAGGCCGAGGGATTCGGCGCCCACATCCGGCTCGCCCGTGAGCCGCAGTTCCGGGCGCTGGTCACGCTGTCCTTCGACGGCGGGAAGACGTGGGGCGACGGCTCCGGCACCTGGATCGGCAACGACGCCTCGCACGGCTACGTGCTGACCTCCGCGCACAATTTCGACGGCGCCGAGCCCGGCGAAACCCTTTTCCGGACGGAGGGCGGCACCGTCCTGCGCGGCGTGCGGGGCTGGGTCCATCCGGGCTACAGCGCCGATGAGGACCGCACCGGCGTGGACGTCGCCGTGGTGCGGCTCGACCGCCCGGTGACCGACGCCGGGGAGCCGCCGGCCCTCTATGGCGGCACGGCGGAGAAGGGGCAGACCATCACCTTTCTCGGGTTCGGCATGCGCGGCACGGGCACGAGCGGCGAGGACGACCGCTACCACGAGGGCACGGACAAGGCCGCCGCGCAAGGCGTGGTGGACGAGGTCGTGGCGCTCCGCCGCTCCTTCGGCAAGGACGGCGATCCCGGCAATTACCTGACCATCGTTCTGCCGCGCGAGGACGGGCGCGTCGAGAACAGCCTGGGCGGCTCCCGCCGGCCCGTGTCGCGCTATGCCGGACTGCTCGGGGCCGGGGACAGCGGTGGTTCCGCCTGGATGAGGGTCGGCGGCGGCTGGGCCATCGTCGGCATCAACGCCGCCGGTGACGGCACGGCCCAGTACGGCGACCATTCCTGGTTCACCCGCGTGTCGGGCGTGCGGAGCTGGGTCGCCTCCATCTTCCCCGGCACGCGCTTCGCCGAGAATGCCGGGGCCGAGGCCCCGCAGGCCTGGGTGAGGCCGGACAAGCCGGCCGCCGTGCCCGAGCCGCAGCCCGCTTCCGCCGCCGGCTGCGCCGAGCGCGAGCGGCTCTTCGTCTTTTCGGACGGCGCCTGGTATCCGGCGCGGGCGCGCGGCCCGGCGCGGCAGGCCGGCGCATGCCGGGTGCGGTTCGACGGCTATTCGGCGGAGGAGGACGAGGTGGCCGGTCCCGACCGGATGATGCCCTGGACGCCGGAGGGGCCGGGCGACCCTTTGCGCGGCTGCCGCCCCGGCGCCGCCGTGCTCGCCGAGGAGGACGGAGTCTGGTTTCCGGGCGTCCTCGCGCGGACCAAGGAGAAAGCCGGGCAGGGTGTGCGCGGCTGCGTGGTGCGCTACGAGGACTCGGACTATGACGACGAGTTCATCCCTCTCGCCCGCCTGCGCGCCTTCCGCTGAGCCGGCCTCTCGGACTTGGCCCGTCAGACCTCCTCCTCGACCCGGCCCGGCTGGGTGAAGAGATAGGGCACGAAGCTGCGGTGGTGTTCGTCCACCGTCAGCTGGCTGCCGATCGGCGGGAAGGCGCGCTGCTGGCAGTCGGTGCGCTCGCAGATGCGGCAGTTCACCCCGATGGGGACGGCGGCGGCCTCGTCGGCCGTGTCGATGCCCGCGGCGTAGACCAGCTCGCTGGCGAAGCTCGCCTCGCAGCCGAGCCCGACCGCGAACTGGCGCGACGGCTTCAGGTAGGCGCCGCCGCGTTTGGTGACCGTGCGGGCGATGCAGATGTAGGCGGTCCGGTCCGGCATCCGGGCGAACTGCACCAGGATCTTGCCGGGCTGGGCGAAAGCCTCATGCACGTTCCACAGGGGGCAAGCGCCGCCGAAGCGGGCGAAGTGGAAGCGCGTGGCGGAATGGCGCTTGGTGATGTTGCCGGCCATGTCCACCCGCACGAAATAGAAGGGCAGCCCGCGCGCGCCCGGCCGCTGGAGCGTGGAGAGCCGGTGGCAGACCTGTTCGAAGCTGGCGCCGAAGCGGCTTTGCAGCTGTTCGACGTCGTGACGCAGCGCCCGCGCCTCCGCCAGGAAGGCGCGGTAGGGCATGACCAGCGCGCCCGCAAAATAGTTGGCGAGCCCGACGCGGCAGATGCTCCGCGCGTCCTCGCTGGAGAATTTCGCCGCGGCCACGAGATCCTCGATCATCGCGCCGCAGCCGAGCAATGCGATCTGGTGCGCCAGGTGGAAGGCGCGCGACGGGCCGTTCAGCAGGGCCGAGAGGGTCAGGGTGCCGGTGGCCTCGTCGTAGCGCCGCATGGCCGTCTCCGCCGCCACGTCGGTCAGCACGGTGGTCCGCACGTCGTGCCGGCGCTTCAGATAGGCGATCAGGTCGTTCTGCAGGTCGCCGGACCGGAACCCCTCCGCGTCCCACAGCCGCTCCGCCGCCTCGTCCAGCGGGCCGATGTAGTTGTTGCAGTAGTGGAAATAGTCGCGCACCTCCTCGTAGGGGAACTGCGCGCCGGTCGGGTCGCCGAGATCCTGGCTGTGCAGGCTGTCGGCCAGCGACTGCACCCGCTCATGGAGCTTCTGGTAGGCCTGGTGGAGGCTGAGGATGCGGCGCGCCGTCTCCGGGCTCGCCCCCACCACGTTGCGCAGCTCGGCCGTGCCGAGTGCCGCCCCCGCGAAGAGCGGGTCGGCCAGCGCCTCCCGCAGGTCGGAGACGAGGCGCGAGTCCTCGTCCTCCAGCAGGTGGGTGATGTCGGCTTCCAGCACGCCGGAAATCTTCACCAGCACCGCGAGGGTCAGCGGGCGCTGGTTGTTCTCCAGCTGGTTCAGGTAGCTGGGGCTGAGTTCCAGCGCCTTCGCAAGGGCCGCCTGGGTCAGGCCGCGCTGCTCGCGCAGGCGGCGCAGCTTGTGACCGAGATAAAGCTTCTTCTGCATGGGTTTACCTCGGCGGCCGGAGTGTCGTGAAAGGTGACTTCGCAAGATTCGCAATTCTTGTAACGCAGTCGCAAAGATGTTCGCAAGTTCGCACGAATCATCCGGTCGTCTGGTTGCCCCGTTGCAAATCCTGTGAATAATCCAACCGAACCGGCGGACTAGGGGCCGCACGTCACTGTGGGAAACGCCTGATGCACGATGTTCTGGCCAAGTTGGAGTCCATGCGCGCGGCGGCGCGGCTGGGGGGCGGTGAAAAGCGCATCGCGGCCCAGCACGGCAAGGGGAAGCTGACGGCGCGCGAGCGCATCGACCTTCTGCTCGACGAGGGCTCCTTCGAGGAGTTCGACATGTTCGTCGAGCACCGCTGCACCGATTTCGGCATGGAAGGCCAGAAGGTGCCGGGCGACGGCGTCGTCACCGGGCACGGCACGATCAACGGCCGGCTGGTCTTCGTCTTCAGCCAGGACTTCACGGTGTTCGGCGGCTCGCTGTCGGAGGCGCACGCCGAAAAGATCTGCAAGATCATGGACCAGGCCATGCGGGTCGGGGCGCCGGTGATCGGGCTGAACGACAGCGGCGGCGCCCGCATCCAGGAAGGCGTCGCCTCGCTCGGCGGCTATGCCGAGGTGTTCCAGCGCAACGCCATCGCGTCCGGCGTCATCCCGCAGCTCTCGCTGATCATGGGGCCCTGCGCCGGCGGTGCCGTCTATTCGCCGGCCATGACCGACTTCATCTTCATGGTGAAGGACAGCTCCTACATGTTCGTGACCGGCCCCGACGTGGTGAAGACCGTCACGCACGAGGTCGTCACCGCCGAGGAGCTGGGCGGCGCCGTGACCCATTCCGCCAAGTCCGGCGTGTCCGACCTCGCCTTCGAGAACGACGTGGAGGCGTTGCTCCAGGCGCGCCGCTTCGTCGATTTCCTGCCGGCGTCGAACCGGGAGAAGCCGCCCGAGCGGCCCTGCGCGGACCCGATCGACCGCGACGACCCGTCGCTCGACACGCTCATCCCGGACAACCCCAACATGCCCTACGACATGAAGGAGCTGATCCTGAAGGTCGTGGACGAGGGCGACTTCTTCGAGCTTCAGCCGGACTTCGCGCCGAACATCCTGACGGGCTTCGCGCGCATGAACGGCTCGACCGTCGGCATCGTCGCCAACCAGCCCATGGTGCTGGCCGGCTGCCTGGACATCGACAGCTCGCGCAAGGCGGCGCGCTTCGTGCGCTTCTGCGACTGCTTCAACATCCCGATCCTCACCTTCGTGGACGTGCCGGGCTTCCTGCCGGGCACCGCTCAGGAGTATGGCGGCATCATCAAGCATGGCGCCAAGCTGCTCTTCGCCTACGCCGAGGCGACCGTGCCGAAGGTCACCGTCATCACGCGCAAGGCCTATGGCGGCGCTTACGACGTGATGGCCTCCAAGCACCTGCGCGGCGACATCAACTACGCCTGGCCGACCTCCGAGATCGCGGTGATGGGGCCGAAGGGCGCGGTGGAGATCATCTTCCGCGCGGACCTCGGCGACAGCGCCGCCATCGAGGCGCGCACCGAGGAATACCGGCAGAAATTCGCCAACCCCTTCATCGCCGCCGCGCGCGGTTATGTGGACGACGTGATCATGCCGCACGGCACGCGGCGGCGCGTCTGCAAGGCGCTGAACATGCTCCGGAACAAGCAGCTCCAGAATCCCTGGCGCAAGCACGACAACATCCCGCTCTGAGGCCGGCCGCCATGTTCGAGAAGATCCTCATCGCCAACCGCGGCGAGATCGCCTGCCGGGTCATCCGCACGGCGCGCCGCATGGGCATCAAGACGGTGGCCGTCTATTCCGACGCCGACCGCAACGCCCTGCATGTCGAGATGGCCGACGAGGCCGTCCACATCGGCCCCGCCCCCTCGGCGCAGAGCTACCTCCAGGTGGAGCGCATCGTCGAGGCCTGCCGGAAGACGGGCGCGCAGGCGGTCCATCCGGGCTACGGCTTCCTGTCGGAAAAGCGCGAGTTCCAGGAGGCGCTGGCCGCGGCCGGCATCGCCTTCATCGGGCCGGACGCCCACGCCATCGCCGCCATGGGCGACAAGATCGAATCCAAGAAGCTGGCGAAGCAGGCCGGCGTCTCCACGGTCCCCGGCTATCTCGGCGTCATCGCCGACGACGGCGAGGCGGTCACGATCGCCCGCGACATCGGCTATCCGGTGATGATCAAGGCGTCGGCCGGCGGCGGCGGCAAGGGCATGCGCGTGGCCTGGAACGACGAGGAGGCGCGCGAGGGCTTCCGCTCCGCCCAGAACGAGGCGCGCTCCAGCTTCGCCGACGACCGCGTTTTCATCGAGAAATACATCCAGCAGCCGCGCCACATCGAGATCCAGGTGCTGGCCGACGGGCAGGGCACGACGCTCTATCTGGGCGAGCGCGAATGCTCGATCCAGCGCCGTCACCAGAAGGTCATCGAGGAGGCGCCGAGCCCCTTCCTGGACGAGGCGACCCGCAAGGCCATGGGCGAGCAGGCCGTGGCGCTCGCCCGCGCCGTGGACTACAAGTCCGCCGGCACGGTGGAGTTCATCGTGGACGCCGAGCGGAACTTCTACTTCCTGGAGATGAACACCCGCCTCCAGGTCGAGCATCCGGTGACGGAGCTGGTCACCGGGCTGGACCTGGTCGAGCTGATGATCCGCGTCGCGGCCGGCGAAAGGCTGACCCTGCGGCAGGAGGAGGTCCGGCTGAACGGCTGGGCCATCGAGGCGCGCGTCTACGCCGAGGACCCCTTCCGCAACTTCCTGCCCTCCACCGGCCGGCTGACCCGTTACAGCCCGCCGTCGGACGACCCGAACGTGCGCGTGGACACGGGCGTCTACGAGGGCGGCGAGATCTCGATGTTCTACGACCCGATGATCGCCAAGCTCTGCACCTGGGGGCCGACGCGGAACGAGGCGACGGCGCGCATGCGGGCCGCACTCGACCAGTATTACATCCGGGGCGTCAGCCACAACATTCCCTTCCTGGCCTCGCTGATGGCGAACCCGCGCTTCGTGGAAGGGCGGCTGACCACCAACTTCATCGCCGAGGAATACCCGAACGGCTTCCGCGCCGCCGACCTGCCACCCAAGGACCCGGCGGTGCTGGTCGCCGTCGCCGCGGCGGTTCACCGTACCGTGGTGGAGCGCGAGCTGCGCATCTCCGGCCAGATGCCGGGCCACCGGGCGCGGCTGCGTCAGGACTGGGTGGTGGTCGTGAACGACGACCGCCACGTGGTGACCGTGCAGGGCGAGGGGGACGGCTGCACCGTCACGCTCGACGGCAAGGCGCACACCGTGCGCGGCGAATGGCGCCCCGGCCAGCCGCTGTTCCGGGGCACGGTGGACGGCGAGCCGGTCAGCCTCCAGATCGACCGGGTCGGCCTGCATTACCGGCTGTTCCACGGCGGAGCCCAGGCGCTGGTGAAGGTGCTGAGCCCGCTGGTCGCGAAGTACGACGCGCTGATGCCGGTCAAGGCGCCGCCCGACCTGTCCAAGTACCTGCTGTCGCCGATGCCGGGCCTGCTCGTCTCGCTCGCTGTGTCGGAAGGGCAGGAGGTCAAGGCCGGCGAAGTGCTGGCCGTGGTGGAGGCGATGAAGATGGAGAACATCCTGCGCGCTCCCCAGGACGGCGTCATCGCCAAGATCCACGCGGAGGCCGGCAACAGCCTCGCCGTGGACCAGAAGATCGTCGAGTTCGCGTGAGGCGTTAAGAAGCGGAGATTGCTCCCCGCCATGATGAACCCGTCGTTCCAGCCAAAAGGCTATGGAGTGTACAGATCTCCAAAGGCAGCAACATACCGATAAGCAGCTACCTTTCCGTCATCCCCGCGAAAGCGGGGATCCAGAACGCCTCAGAGCGAACGCTGTGGAAGAGTCCTGGACCCCCGCTTTCGCGGGGGTGACGGTCAAGTGGTTGGTTTTCAGAAAATTCTGCTCTGGAGATATGTGCATTCCGTAGCGCTAAAGCGGGGATGACGGAAAGTGGTGGTCCGTGACCGACGTCGCGTCCTGCAACTGGTTTTACCTCCAGCGCCTTTGTCCTTCTTTCAGGAGCCGACCATGAGCGATTTTCCGAAGAAGTCCCTGTCCGACTGGGAAGCCCTGGCGGCCAAGGACATCGGGGCGGAAGGGTCCCTGGACCGCCTGACCTGGCGCACGCCGGAGGGGCTGGACGTCAAGGCGCTCTACACGGCGCAGGACCTGGAGGGGATGGAGACGGACAGCCTGCCCGGCTTCGCCCCCTTCACCCGCGGCCCGCGCGCGACGATGTACGCGGTGCGGCCCTGGACCATCCGGCAATATGCGGGCTTCTCCACGGCGGAGGAGTCGAACGCCTTCTACAAGGCCAACCTGCGGGCCGGCCAGATGGGGCTGTCGGTTGCCTTCGACCTCGCCACCCACCGGGGCTACGACAGCGACCACCCGCGCGTCGTCGGCGACGTGGGCAAGGCGGGTGTCGCCATCGACAGCGTGGAGGACATGAAGATCCTCTTCGACGGCATCCCGCTCGACAAGATGTCGGTGTCCATGACGATGAACGGGGCGGTTTTGCCGGTTCTGGCCGGCTACATCGTCGCGGCGGAAGAGCAGGGGGTCAGCCAGGACAAGCTCAGCGGCACCATCCAGAACGACATCCTGAAGGAGTTCATGGTCCGCAACACCTACATCTACCCGCCCGAGCCCTCGATGCGGATCATCGCCGACATCATCGGCTACACGGCGGCGCACATGCCGAAGTTCAACTCCATCTCCATCTCCGGCTACCATATGCAGGAGGCAGGGGCGACGGCGGTGCAGGAGCTGGCCTTCACCATCGCCGACGGGCTGGACTATGTGCGCGCCGCCCGCTCCAAGGGGCTGGCCGTGGACAAGTTCGCGCCGCGCCTGTCCTTCTTCTTCGCCATCGGCATGAACTTCTTCATGGAGATCGCCAAGCTGCGCGCGGCGCGGCTGCTCTGGGCGACGCTGATGAAGCGGGAGTTCGACCCGCAGGACCCGCGTTCGCTCGCCCTGCGCACCCACTGCCAGACGTCGGGCGTGTCGCTGACCGAGCAGGACCCCTACAACAACGTCATCCGCACGACGGTGGAGGCGATGGCCGCCGTGCTGGGCGGCACCCAGTCGCTGCACACCAACGCCTTCGACGAGGCGCTGGGGCTGCCGACCAAGACCTCCGCCCGCATCGCCCGCAACACCCAGCTCATCATCGCGGAGGAGACCGGTGTCACCAAGGTGATCGATCCGCTCGGCGGCTCCTACTACATCGAGCATCTGACACACAGCCTCGCCAAGGCCGCCATGGAGCTGATCGACAAGGTCGAGGCGATGGGCGGCATGACCAAGGCCGTGGACAACGGTTTTCCGAAGCTGCTGATCGAGGAGGCCGCCGCCCGCCGTCAGGCCCGCATCGATCGGGGGGAGGAGGTGATCGTCGGCGTCAACAAGTACCGCCCCGAACACCCGGACCATGTCGAGGTGCTGGACATCGACAATGCCGCGGTCCGCGAATCCCAGATCGCCCGGCTGAACCGCGTCCGTTCCACCCGTGATGAAGCGGCGTGCCGCGCGGCGCTCGATGCCCTGACCAAGGCCGCCGCCGACGGCACCGGCAACCTGCTGGCCCT
The DNA here is from genome assembly GCF_017356015.1 of Azospirillum sp. SYSU D00513. GTDB lineage: Bacteria > Pseudomonadota > Alphaproteobacteria > Azospirillales > Azospirillaceae > Azospirillum. The sequence goes on along the minus strand of NZ_JAFIQV010000003.1, from coordinate 3,378 downwards.
GTCGGTCGAGGCCACCCGCGCCCGCGCCACCGTCGGCGAGATCTCCGAGGCGCTGGAGAAGGTCTTCACCCGGCACACGGCGGTCATCCGCTCCGTCTCCGGCGTCTATGGCGCGGCCTACGAGGGCGACGAGGGCTTCGAGGCGATCCGCCGGGACATCGCCGCCTTCGCCGAGGAGGAAGGGCGCCGGCCGCGCATCCTCGTCGTCAAGATGGGGCAGGACGGCCACGACCGCGGCGCCAAGGTGATCGCCACGAGCTTCGCCGACATCGGCTTCGACGTGGACATCGGCCCGCTCTTCCAGACGCCGGAGGAGGCCGCCCGCCAGGCTATCGAGGCGGACGTGCACGTCGTCGGCGTCTCCTCCCAGGCCGCCGGGCACAAGACGCTGGTGCCGCAGCTCATCGAGGAGCTGCGCCGCCAGGGTGCGGGCGACATCCTCGTGGTGTGCGGTGGCGTCATCCCGCCGCAGGACTACCCGTTCCTGAAGGAGGCGGGCGTCGCGGCGATCTACGGGCCGGGCACCCACATTCCCCGGGCCGCCGCCGAGATCCTCGGCATCCTGCGCGGGCAGAGGCAGACCGCCTGACGTGCCCATCGCCGCGGAGACAGACCTCTACGCCCCGGTGAAGGCGTTCCTCGAATCCCGGGGCTACGAGGTGAAGGCGGAGGTGCACGGCTGCGACCTCGTGGCCGTGCGGGAGGCGGAGCCGCCGGTGATCGTGGAGCTCAAGAAGCGCTTCACGCTGGAGCTTCTACTGCAGGGGGTGGACCGGCTGGCGGTGACGGACGCCGTCTATCTGGCCGTGCCGCAGCCCGGCCGGAAGGCGACCGGCCCCTCCCCCTACGACACGGGCGTGAAGAAGCTGTGCCGGCGGCTCGGGCTCGGGCTGCTGATCGTCGATCCGGCGCGGGCCGACGGCGCGCATGTGGAGGTGCTGCTCGACCCCACGCCCTACACACCGCGCAAGGACCGCAAGCGCGCCACCCGGCTGCTGGGCGAGCACAAGCGGCGGGCGGGCGACCCGAACCGGGGAGGCTCCACCCGCGTGCCCATCGTCACCGCCTACCGCCAGGACGCGCTGCGCTGCGCCCGGTTGCTGCGGGAGGGACCTATGGCGCTGGCGGCCATGCGCGCGGCGGGTGCGCCTGCGGACGTGGCCGCGATCCTCCAGCGCAACGTCTATGGCTGGTTCGAGCGGGCGGGGCGGGGCGTCTACAGCCTGACGGAGGCCGGGGCCAAGGGTGTCGCGGACTTCGCCCACGCCCTGGCCGAGGAGAAGCGGCCCGAGGGCACGCCGTCCGAAGGGGCGTGATCACACCCCAATTGATTCAGGTCATGGCCCGGCCTTGCGGCGCGGCCTTAGCTGTATCCCCAACGAACGAGGGGGAAACAGGCATGGCGGAAACGGAGCTGGCGAGGCCCACCCTGACGGGGAAGGAGCGCTTCTTCGGCGAGGATGAGGTCATCGTCACCAAGACGGACACGGGCGGGCGCATCACCTACGCCAACCAGGTGTTCCTGCGCATGTGCCAGATGACCGAGCAACAGGTCCTGGGCAAGCCGCACAACCTGATCCGTCACCCGGACATGCCGCGCTGCGTCTTCAAGCTGCTGTGGGACACGATCCAGCAGGGGCGGGAGATCTTCGCCTATGTGCTGAACCGCGCGGCGAGCGGGGACCATTACTGGGTCTTCGCCCATGTGACGCCGACCTACGACAACTCCGGCGCCATCACCGGTTACCATTCGAACCGCCGGGTGCCCGACCCGAAGGTCGTCTCCGAGGTCATAGCGCCCCTCTACAAAACCCTTCTCGAGGAGGAAGGCCGGCACGACAGCCGCGCCAAGGGCATGAACGCGGCCATCGGCCGCCTTACCGACGTGCTGAACGCCAAGGGGCTGGATTATGAACGCTTCATCTTCTCTCTTCAGGCTTGAGGCGGCGGTCGCGGCGGCCCTTCTCGCGGCGCTCACCGGCGGCGCGCTGGCGTTGGCCGGCGGCTCCGGCGGCATCGCCCTGATTCCGTATGCCCTCACGCTCCTGGCGATCCTCGCCGCCTTCCTGTGCGCGCGGGCGGTCCGGCGCGAGGTCGCGCGCGGCCTCGCCGTGCTAAGGCGGCTGGAGAAGGGCGACATGGAGGCCCGCGTCATCGACATCCGCGAGGGGGGCGAGACCGGCGCGCTGCTGCACGCCATCAACGCCTTCGCCGACCGCACGGACGCCTTCGTGCGCGAAGCCAAGGCGGCGCTGGAGGCGGTGACCGAGCAGCGCTACCACCGGACGGTCATCGAGCGCGGCATGGTCGGCGGATTCCGGCAGGGCGCCACCGTGATCAACCGCGCCATCGCGGCCATGGACCGGAAGATCGTGACCTTCAAGGGCGTCACCGACCGGTTCGAGGAGACCGCGAAGGGGGTGGTGTCCAGCGTGGCGTCGGCCTCGACCGAGCTGTGCGCGACCGCCGGCGGCATGTCGGACGTGGCAGGCTCGACCAGCCGGGAGGCGCTGGCCGTGGCCTCGGCCGCCGAACAGGCGTCGGGCAACGTGCAGATGGTGGCGACGGCGGCGGACGAGCTGGCGGCCTCCATCGGCGAGATCGCCGGTCAGGTCGTCCGTTCGGCCGAGGTCGCCCGCCACGCGGTGGAGCGCGCCCGCGCCGCCGACGGCGACGTGAGCGGCCTGGACGAGAGTGCCGCCCGCATCGGCGAGGTGGTGACGCTGATCCGGACCATCGCCGCCCAGACGAACCTGCTGGCGCTGAACGCCACCATCGAGGCGGCCCGCGCGGGGGAGGCCGGCAAGGGCTTCGCCGTCGTCGCCAACGAGGTGAAGAACCTCGCTAACCAGACCGCCCATGCGACGGAGGAAATCTCCCTCCAGGTCGCCGCCATGCAGGACGCGACACGCCACGCCGTGGACGCCATCCGGAATATCGGCCACGCCATCACCGAGGTGGACGAGACGATGGTGACCATCTCCACCGCGCTGGAACAGCAGCGCGCCGCCACGGACGAGATCGCCCGCAACGTGGAGCAGGCGTCCGAAGGGACGGCGTCGGTCGCCAAGCGCATCCACCACGTGACGGGCGGCGCCACGGAGACCGGCTCCGCCTCCCGCGAGGTCCTCGCCGCCGCCACCGAACTGTCCCACCAGTCCGAACGGCTGGGCAGCGAGATGGACGGCTTCCTGCGGTCGTTGCGCCGGGTGATCTGAGGCTGTTTTCGTCAGGGGCGGGGCCTCAATGGCCCCGCCTTCTCAGGTTTGTGCGCCCAGCATGGGCGTTCTCTTGGTGCGCCCAGCATGGGCGTTCTCTTGTGGGTGCAAGTCCCATCGTAAGCTGATCACGGCGAGCGAAGTGAAGCGCAACTGCGGA